>JBJKYX010000028.1:0-89415 GCA_045560825.1 Candidatus Azotimanducaceae bacterium | reverse complement strand
CGAACGCTCGTACTCACTAGCCTCATGCCTTCTGGACAATACGAAATGATCAACGAAGTCATCACCAAAAACCCGTCTTGCCGATAAAGACTGATCGAAACGAGCGGCAGACTCCCTCAGGTTAGTTGGAAACTTCCTATCTGCAGGCAAATCATCCTCAACTTCATAGGCATTTCCTATGACGGACTCCCCAGGATCAATCTCTTCTTCAATACCCAGTAACGCGGCGCCTAAAACCGCGGCAGCAACTAAATAGGGGTTACCATCTGCCCCTCCAACACGACACTCTATTCTCTGGCTTTTATCGCTTCCGGGGATTACTCGTATGCTTGATGTGCGGTTTTCTATACCCCATGTGGAGGCCGTGGGCGCCCAGGCTCCTTTGACCAATCTTGTATAACTGTTGATTGTGGGAGCAACGAGTGCAAGAAATTCAGGTAAGTATTTTACCAACCCGCCGACTACCTGAGTCTGCGTTTTTGACATTCCATTGGTTGCCGAGGAATCAAAAAAAACATTTTGTTCTTTTTCATGGTCAATCAGGCTGAAGTGATAGTGGCCGCTTTGGCCCGGGTAGTCCATTGACCATTTCGCCATGAAAGTCGCTAGCAACTCTCTTTTTTGAAAAAAAACCTTACTAAACGTTTTAAACAATGCCGCTCGATCTGCCGCAATTATTCCTGCCGACGGTTTCAATGCCGCCTCCCAAACGCCGGGACCTGTCTCGCAATGTAGGCCCTCTATCTCACAACCAAGCTCGGCAGCATAGTCCATCAAACCAAGGAACAAATCAGACTCGGAAGACGACCTCAAAACGGAATAACCAAAACTCCCTGGGGTTAGCGGGGTTAGGTCAGAATATTTTTTTTGACGGATAGAGTGAGGAGTCTCGCTAAATACAAAAAACTCATATTCAAATCCAGATTTAACCCTTAAGCCTAACTCGGCAAACCTTTTTATAACCGAATCAAGCTTGGTTCGTGGGCACAGCGGATGATCAATCCCCTCTGAAGTTACAAATTCTCCGATAAAGTAAGGGCAATTTTCATTGGCTATCCATATTTCCGTCTCGACAAGCAAACGATACCCAGTATCAGGAAATCCCGATTGCCAGCCCGTATAACCTGGTTCTGAGTAAAGCTCATCATTTACATCCCAACCGAAAACACAGTCGCAGAAACCCCCTTGGCTATTGAGTATAGAAAAAAACTTATCAACGGAGACATATTTGCCCCGGATAACCCCATCGATATCGGTTAACCCCAGCTTTACTCTAGTAACTCCTTTGCTTTTGTATTCATCTTGTTTCTTTTCTAAAGTTT
Source organism: Candidatus Azotimanducaceae bacterium (assembly GCA_045560825.1). GTDB lineage: Bacteria > Pseudomonadota > Gammaproteobacteria > Pseudomonadales > Azotimanducaceae > UBA4421. The sequence continues at coordinate 88,093 of JBJKYX010000028.1, read as the reverse complement.
TCGCTACATCAGTCATATTTCATATCCCCAGTAAGTCGTGATTTGCTCACAAAAACCCTAAATTACCTGTGGATAACTCTTTGGATAACTTGTACAAGACATTGTACAAACAAGAAAAACATTCCTCTTTGAAGAGCTGAAACCACAATATGAGATATATTTATTATATTTATCAATAACTTAGAATTAATTTTCACTGCTCTCTTCCAATTCTGTACTCCTATAGTGGACGATTACCCAAAATCGAGAGTGTGTATAAGATAACAGTACCGTTATTGAGTAAACGTGGGAATAGCTAACCCTATGTGCGATTTACCCTATAAATTAAGAGATTGATTTATAAGGCTTTGTCGAAAGGCATCCGCACAGAATCAGACGCCAACTAGGTCTCAACGATCAGTGCATCAAATTAAACATCTTTCTTCTATATGCTGAGGCCAGCTCATCACCCTTATCCATTAGATCAAAAATTCGGATCATGGTAAGGCGGCCTATATCATCTCTGAATGATCTGTCAGCACTAAGTATCTCTAGGCAAAGATCAAGAGCTCGCTCATACTCTTCTCCGGCAACGAGCCAAATTGCCTTGGAATAGTTGATCTCCAGTCTGTTAGATTCGGTAATTTCGGTTTGCTCCAATTCTTCCATTCTCGGCATTCCAGCAATTTCTTGCATTATTTCAAGTCTTATAGTTGGCCGCTTTAATCCCTCAGTATCGTCTGGTATTGCCTCCAAAACTTTCGATGCGTCCTCTAAATCTCCTTTTCTAACCAGCAGATCCGCAAACTCCACTCGAAATCCTTGATTATTAGGTTCTTGCTCAATTGCTTGCTTCATCAAAGCTAGAGCCGAATCCCAATCTTTAGAAACAAGATACTCGCTTAGCTGACTTTTCAGCATGTCTGCTGGTGATTGCGTAAGCTGATCCAAAATAGTCCTAAGCTGACTCTCCTCACAAGGTCCGTCTAACTGCTCAACAATTTTCCCTTTAAAGATAACCCGAATACTTGGGAGGCCCTGTACTCTAAGAGTTTGAGCTAAAGTCTGGTCTTGAGAAACGTCGGAAAGGACGAGTGTCGCCTTACCCGAATATTGCTGTATCAAAGAGCTAAGCAAACTGCGCATCTGCACTGAGGGCTCAACCTGTTCAGCCCAAAACAAAACAAAAACGGGTAAATTCTCCGATTTTTCAATAACCTCCGTCTGAAAATTATCCGGAGTTACACTTTCAATTGTTGATTCTTCCATTTCCTACATCCGTTCGATAAAGAAAAATTCAGCCGCCCAAACCCATTTGGGTTTGCCTAACCACAGGTCTCTCACATACCCAGTCAAACCCTTCTTTTTGCGTAGCATAATACAGCCCTTTTAATTTGGCCCGAATGGGTTCAAAAATCGCTTCAAGCTTTTCACTGGAATTATTCTGCTCGCTCACATGCCCTATCACGACTTCCAAATTGCTATGAGCAAACTGCTGAAGCGCCACAAAAGACTGGTTATTAGACAAATGTCCATAATCACTACGTATTCTGTTTTTTAATCGAAGAGGATAAGACCCTTTAACCAATATATCCTCATCGTGATTTGCTTCGAGCAAAAGCTGGTTACAGGATCCAAATTGCTCCAACACATGATCAGTAACAAACCCTAAATCTGAGAGCACACCAACACATTCATCCTTAAAGCTAAACGTGAATTGGGTGGCTTCTCGTGCGTCATGAGGAACGCTCACTGGGTTAACCCATACACCCTCTAATTCGAATTTTTTATCACCATCAAAACACCTAAAGTCGCCGCCTTTTTCTAGGCTTTTAGCAGTGCCAAATGACGCATAAATCGGAATTTTATATTTATGAGATAAAGGAACGACACCACTAATGTGATCTGCATGCTCATGGGTAACTAAAATTCCATCAATGTCGCCGCCGCTGACTCCAAGCCGGGCTAGCCTCTTCTCCGCTTGTTTTAGCGAAAACCCACAATCAACCAAAAATAACTTTTCTCCTAAAAACACCAAGGTCCCGTTTCCGCGACTCCCACTGCCCAAAGAAGCGAACCCCATCAGGCCGCAAAGTCTCGAAGCATCACAGTAATCTGCTGGGCAATTTCAGAGTTCAATTCTTCTCGATCCTGATCGTAAACTGTGACATCGAAATCCCCAGCTTCAGTCCCCCTGACCTGAATCAGTACAGGAATTTCTGACGAATCACTAGAGCAGGAAAAGGTTATTCGACAAAATATTTGACCACCGGTTTCTATACCCAAACTCTCTAATGGCAAGTTAGCCTTAAACTCGCGGTCATCCCTGTTCAATTCAATTATATCTGCCTCGGCATTACCAAGGGCCTGGCCGATCGTCGCCCAAGCTCTCTGAAAATCCAACTTTAGACGCAAGATCGGGTAACCATTACTGTCACGCAGAAGTTCAGATTTCTGCATGGTTCCAATCTCCAGCGCTACTTTTGAAACAGACATTTCAGATACTTTTGCCGCAATGTAGGCCCCTATCTCATTTAGCAAACTTCTCTCAGCTTCTAAAGAATCTGATTTAATTTTCCAAAATATTTCTGATAGCTCAGCGGGAGTATCTTCTAAAATTTCTGATTCATGACGCATGTGAATTTCGCTTGTACCAACTCTCAAACCTTGCTCAAGCTTGACCAAAAATTTATTTCTTTGACCATCTTTTAGACTATCGCTTTGGTTTCCTTTGAGGACCTCTCTGACTACATCGCGATAGGTTTCTTCAGCACTAATAGTTAACCATTCTGTGTCGAGGCGGCCCATAGATGGTTCATCCAAAACCAGACTAACTCCATTATCTGCAAAAAATTGCTTCAATTTCGGCCAAGCCGTCGTCACAGGCTCTGGTACTACCAACCAGTTCCTTGATCCTAGTTTTTGCATTCGAACGTCGTCTCTTTTCTCATTAGAATAGATGGCGTTGGGTAGTGGCGGGCTATCAGGATAAAAACGCGGGTTGACCTGTGAAGGTACTTTCGGAATCGGTATAAAATCCTCGTTCTGAATTGCGGCCATACCCTTCGGGACTACTAATGATTGTAGCTGTGCCGCGTCGAGATAATCGTCATCAGGATCAATAATGACGCCCTCTTCTCTTCCAAACCAACCGCAACTCGACAGACAGAAAAAAACCAAGACAGAGATTAGACGGAAACTCAATTGATCAACCCTAATTTACTAACGCAGTTTGAGACCGGAATTTGGTTTTCTTCTGATAAAGGAAGTAGAGGTAATCTAATACCTTCTTCGATCAATCCCATTTGATTCAGCACCCACTTTGTTGGAGAAGGCGACACCTCGATGAAAAGAACGTCATGAACTGGTTGCAAACGGCTGTCTAACTCCTCGCACCTCGCTAAATCTCCATCCAAGAAACTCTGACAAAACTCCGACATCTCCTTGGGCAAAATATTTGCGGTCACCGAAATAGCACCTTTAGCTCCATAATCGAGCATTTGTCGCGTCTGGGCATCTTCTCCAGATAAAATTACAAACCCCTCGTCTACTAGGTCACGAATTTCTTTAACTCTTTCTGCATTACCACAAGCCTCCTTAATACCTACGATACCATCCAACTCAGACAACCGAGCTACCGTCGTCGCGCTCATATCACATGCCGTTCTTGGCGGCACATTATATAAAACGATAGGTACTGATGTAGCCAATGCTATTTCACGATAATGCGCATAAAGACCGTCCTGAGTTGGTTTATTGTAATAAGGCGTCACTAACAAACACGCATCAGCCCCAGCTCTCTCTGCCTCCTGTGTTTGATGGATAGCTTCGGCGGTCGAATTACTTCCTGTACCTGCAATGACTGGAATCCTTCCTCCTACAACCTCTATCGTTCGCTCGATAACCTTTAAATGCTCATCTGTATCAAGCGTTGCAGACTCTCCTGTGGTACCCATTGGAACAATACCATGAGTTCCCTTTTCTAAATGCCATTCCAATAATTTTTCAAGAGCAGTCCAATCTACCGCCCCATCAGACTTCATCGGTGTTACGAGCGCAACAATACTTCCCTCAAGCATTCTTATTCTCGGTCCTATTGAAAATGTAGATGGTACGCACGAGATAAACGTCTCACAAGCTGTTTAAGTCTAATCAAATTTATAAGCAGCCAAGTTCACTATCAGGGGTCTGATGCGGGGTGAGGCCAAGCATTGAATACCGCTTTTATCAATGTGGCCAAAGGAATAGCGAAAAACACGCCCCAGACGCCCCACAAACCTCCAAAAAAAAGTACCGCAAATATTATTGCGATGGGATGCAAATCATTTACTTCGGAAAACAATAGAGGCACTAACATGTTCCCATCAAGGAATTGGATTACCCCATAAGCCAGCATTAGCATTGCAAAATTAAAACCCCACCCAAACTGGATTAACCCAACTAAAAAAACAGGAATGGTAACTATGGCTGCTCCAAGGAAAGGAATGAGAACAGACAACCCAACAAGTACTCCCAAGATTGCTGAATAGTTTAAACCGAACAACGCGAAGGTAATCCAAGTGACCGAACCAACGACCACAATTTCGATTGTCTTGCCTCTAACGTAATTTCCTAGCTGGGCGTTCATCTCACCCCCAACTTGCCGAAACAAATCCTTTTTCTCAGGCAAAAGGGACTGGAGCCAAGAAATCATCACATCCTTATCTTTCAAAAAGAAAAATAAAGATAAGGGGGTCAGCACAATATAAATAACCAGTCCAAAAATTGAGGAAGCTTGAGAAAACAGTGTTTCGATAAGTAAACGGCCAAAATTAGCGACCTCGCGGAGCCCCTGTTCTACAAACGAAGCTATCTGTTCAGGCGTTACGAAATCCGGGTAGTCTGCAGCCAGTTGATTAAGCAATAACTGGAAAGCCGAAAAACTTGCTGGTAACAAATCAAGCAAATCTCTGAATTGCCCGACCAGCACGGGAACCACCAAAAGGACAAAAGCAACGACGATCACCAAGAAAACCACAATACAGGCAAGAACCGCGATCAGCCGTTTTATTCCGTAACTTTCCAGCGCATTCACAAGCCCATTCAAAAGAAAGGCCCCTACCAAGCCTGAGATAAGTGGAGCTAGTACACCTCCAAAGTAGATCAAGAAAAACAAGATCGATCCGAGGAAAAGCAAAAGAGCAAGAATCTGCTCGTTTGATAAATAGCGGTCGAACCAATTCGAAATTAATTTTAGAAAGTTCAATTTTTCTTCCTAAGATAGTAGCAATAGACTCCGTCGCTATTAGAGGAATCAAGCAGCGTATTGCCGCTTTGTCGGGCAAAAACCTCAAAGTCACGCTCAGAGCCTGGGTCGGTCGCTAAAACCCTTAGTACCGCACCAGCTTCCATATCATTAAGCGTTTTTTTCGCTTTGAGCAGGGGCATTGGACAGGTTAGGTCCTTCACATCAAGTTCTTTATCTACATCCTTCACGCGCTAATTATCTCACTCCTACTCACGTCTAACCACTAGCATCCAAACTATCAATAAGACTTATATATTAGTCAGACATTACCGTATCATGAGCTAATGACCGACTTTCAAGCGACTTACGAAAAAGTGAGTAATCTACGACTGTTTGCCGTAACGATTTTTCTAACCTTCATTTCAGCGACAGCGTACACAAGTCCAGAACTCCCGAGCCTTGGAGACGCGTCTTCAAAAATCATTTCCCCAGAACTGGAAAAGAGGTTGGGTAGAGAATTTCTAAAGCAAATCCATGCCTCAATGAAAACGACCGACGACCCACTCCTCAAATATTACTCTGAAACACAAATCAAGCGGCTAGTGCAATATTCCGATTTTAGAGATGAGATTCTCGATATCGTGGTCGTGGATAGCCCATCCCTTAATGCATTTGCCGCGCCTGGCGGCGTGGTTGGAGTCAATCTTGGTCTCTTCCTACAAGCTGATGACGTTCATGAATTTTCTTCTGTAATCGCTCACGAATTAGCCCACTTAAGTCAAAGGCACTTTGCCCGTCGCGTCGAGGAAAGAAGATCGGGTAGCCTAACCACCATGGCTTCGATGATTGCCGGGCTTTTAATTGGAGCCGCCGGTGGCACAGATGCTGCGCTAGCGACGATCAGCCTCGCCCAAGCCGCAAGCCAAGGAAATCAGCTTCGTTATTCTCGGGAGCGAGAAATTGAGGCAGATAGGATCGGTTTGGCAACCATGGTAAATGCGGGGCTAGACCCCAATGGAGCCTCGCGTATGTTCGAAAGAATGCAGCGAGCTTATCGCTTTACTCGAAGACCACCTGAATTTCTCTTGACGCACCCACTATCAGAAACTCGTATAGCGGACGCTAAAAATCAAGCTCGCTCCTACCCAGCGAAGGAGCCGCAAAAATCCATCGCTTTTCAAATGATGAAGGTCAAAGTAGACAGTCTGTACGAGACAAATCCCGTCGTGCCATTACAAAAATACAAAAAGCTGGTCGAACAAAACCCTAGCAACATTGCCGCGCGCTACGGGCTGTCGCTTGCTCTGATAAAAAATTCCTCTTTTGAGGAAGCAGTAAACGAATTTGAGGTATTAAGGATGCGTTTACCAAATACCGTCCTCATGCTCGCTGCCTATGCGGAAGTGCTGGCCAGTGCAGGCCAACATCAAAAAGCTGAGAAAATAGTTGAGAGGCGATTGGCCATTAGTCCCGACAACCAACCATTATCCATGATTTACGCCAAGACGCTGATCGCAACTAAACGATTCAAAGAAGCCGAAAAGATTCTTATTAGGTTATCCAAAGTGAGGCCTAACGATGTAGACATCTGGTATGAACTCGCAGAAACATCGGGTCTTGCTGGCAATATTTCCGGCGTACACATCGCGAGGGCAGAATACTTTGTGCTGCACGGCGCTTACACCCGCTCTATTCAGCATCTCGAGTACGCAAAATCTTTAACACGAGGCAACAATCCACAGTTACAAGCCAAATTAGCTCAGCAGATACAGGATCTCAAAACACAAGTCCGGTTGGCAAAAGGCTAAAATTCGCCGAACAGCCAGTTATTGGAAATCTAACATTCGCTGCAGAGCGATAGAGGCACGTGCAGCGATATCTTGATCAACGTGGACCTCATGGTTCTTCATCGCGCTTTCTTGACTTACAAGTGCATCTAATCCGATCAAATCGTTCATCGCCATCCATGGACAATGCGCGCAACTCCTGCAGGTTGCGCCATTACCCGCTGTCGGTGCTTCAATGAAGCGTTTTTCAGGGTTAAGCTGTCTTAGCTTGTGAAAGATACCTCGATCTGTTGCAACTATAAACTGTTCATTCTCAAGTTCTTTCGCACCGCGAATAATGGCGCTAGTTGAGCCCACCACATCAGCTATTTGGACTACACTAGCTGGCGATTCCGGATGCGCTAAGACGGCAGCCTCAGGAAATACTTTTTTTAAATCCAGAAGAGCTTTCGACTTAAATTCTTCATGAACAACACAAGCTCCACTCCACATCAGCATATCAGCTGAAGTCTGCTGCTGAATGTAACTACCCAGATGCCTATCTGGCGCCCATAAGATCTTTTCTCCCTGATCTTTTAACCTATTCACTATCGGTAGTGCGCAGCTACTCGTCACTACCCAATCAGACATCGCCTTCACCCTCGCCGAAGTATTGGCGTAAACCACTACCGTTCTATCTGGGTTTTGATCTATAAAATCTTGAAAATCGTCAGGCGGACAACCAAGGTCTAATGAACATTCCGCTTCAAGCTTGGGCATAATTACTCGTTTTTCTGGAGACAAGATCTTCGCTGTCTCTCCCATAAAACGAACACCAGCGACGACCAAAACATCCGCTTTTGACCTGCTTCCATATCGCGCCATCTCAAGCGAGTCTGAAACAAATCCACCGCTCTCTTCAGCCAAATCTTGAATATCGCCATCAACATAGTAGTGAGCGATCAAAGCGCCATTTATCTTTTTCAAATTGGCGATTATCCGCCGTTTCAAAATCTCTAGGTCAGATTTTTCAACGCGTTTAGGCTCAACCAAAGGCACTTTATTCGCAGGAATCGTATAATCTGGTAAATTAGTTGACTTCATAATTGTCAGCCTTGCAAATAGGAACCCTCTCCAAAACCCCTACGGGTCACAGATATTAATGGCTAAGCAGACAAAAAGCGACCAAAGTAAAAAGCTGAGAGCACTTTTCTTTAATTCTTGTGAGCCTCAAGCAAACGACAATTTTGAACGTATCCCGAGAGCCTTCCATCAGGTAGGCTGGGAAGTATACGTCGAGCCACATCAATCACTGAGTTTGGAGAACCACGAGCTCAAGAGCGGGGATCATCTGTTAGAAGAGTTCGACTTGATTTGGCCGATCGGCTTTGGAGAGAAAGGCAACTTTCTGGATCGCCTTCAACTATTGTCATTATGCCCTGAAGAAAAGTTCGTTAATTCGCCTACGTCCTGGCTTGTCGGACACGGTAAGGCCAAGTGGCTCAAGTATTGCCCTATTTCACTTATTTCATCGGACCCAAAGGCCTTGGTTAAATTTATGCAAGAACAAAAAGGAGCATGGGTTTTAAAACCTAATGCTGGAAGTTTTGGCAGAGATGTCAACTTTTTCGATACCTCAGAGAACGGCGTAAAAACCATCCAGAGAATCTGTTCTGCTGAAAAAGAATTTTTCATTTTGCAGAGGTTCTTACCGGAAATTCGAAAAGGGGAAACACGCTGTCTTTATGCAAACGGCAGCATTATTGGTAGTTATCTAAAACAGCCACAAAAAGGCAACTATGCCAACGTTGCCCAGAACGCAAAGGTCAGCAAAACTACCCTAACCCTTAATCAGCAAAAAATCATTGCCGAGATATCCAGCGAGCTAAAGGATTTAAAAATTGGGTTCGCCTCGATCGATCTTGTAAAGGATACTCTGATGGAAGTAAACGTGGCGAACCCTGGCGGCTTACAATCTCTAGAAAGTCTTTATAAACGTGATTTTTCCGCAGATCTAGCCACTAAGATTACAGAGCGCTTTCTATAAACCCCGAGTTTACTGGTACTCGGCAATTCGAAAACTCTACCTCGTTCCTCCATCAACCCTGATCGTTGTGCCGGTTGTAAAAGCGGCTCCAGCACTCGCTAAATATAAGGCTGCTCCAACGATTTCATCTGGCTTCCCTCCTCTCTGCAAAGCCAGATTCTGTCGAGCATTTGCCTCGAATGCGGGCATATCCCACGCCTTAGAGATATCGGTCAAGAAAGGTCCTGCAATTACGCAATTCACTCGAACCTTCGGTCCGTATTCAAACGCAAAAGACCGAGTCAACGCGTTTAAACCCGATTTAGCTGCACCATAGGGTTCCGAATTCGGGGAAGGATTCAGCGAAGCCGTGCTACTAATGTTAATGATACTTCCTCCTTCTCCCTGAGCCATTTTTTCCCCAACGAGCGCCATTAGTCGAAAAGGTCCCTTCAAATTCACACCGACCACTTTGTCAAAGAGTTCTTCGGAGACGTCAGTTAATTTAGGATAAAGCGGTGACATGCCGGCATTATTTATAAGAATGTCGACCTTACCAAACTCGGCGTAAGCTCTATCCACTAGACTTTCTATCTCATCCCACTTAGCTACGTGGCATCCATGTGCTATAGCTTTTCTGCCCAGCGACTGAATTTCTTCGGCAACCTCTTCGCATGCTTCGGCTTTTCTGCTCGTTATAACCACATCTGCTCCACGGTTCGCTAAAGCCAAGGCCATTTCTCTGCCCAATCCTCGACTGCCGCCCGTCACCAGCGCTACCTTCCCTTCAAAATTCAATAGGTCATCCATCACTCTTCCCAACAAAACACTTTTCTTCGGTAAACAATGCTACATGAATTCGGAAAATAATTTTTGCTTTACCGACTCCGCACCAAAAATAAACTCAGAAAAATTTAGACTTTTCGAATATCTCATTAGAGAATCTCTGTCTTGTTTTAAAGGGGTTTACTATGGGCATGTTGGACGGAAAAGTAGCATTAGTCACTGGCGCTGGAGGCGGTCTCGGTAGAGCGCACGCGATGTTACTCGCTCGTGAGGGCGCATCAGTGGTAGTTAATGATCTAGGAGGTGCAAGAGACGGCACTGGATCAAGCAATACCATGGCTCAAAACGTCGTAGAAGAAATCAAAGCTGAGGGCGGACAGGCCGTCGCCAATTATGGCTCGGTGACTGACAGAAATGATGCCGTTGCGATGGTCGAGGAAACCGTGTCAGCCTTCGGCAAGATCGATATCTTAATTGCCAATGCAGGGATCCTCAGAGACAAATCCTTCAAGAATATGGACGATGAAATGTGGGACGTTGTCATGGACGTTCATCTTCGCGGCACCTACCTGAGCACAAAAGCCGCTTATGACAAAATGATTGAACAGGGCAATGGCGGTCGTATTATCATGACCAGCTCGACCTCAGGGCTATTAGGGAACTTTGGGCAAACCAACTATGGAGCAGCAAAGGCTGGAATTGCTGGTTTTATGAGATGTCTCTGGCTAGAGGGAATCAAGTATGGGATTACTGTTAACGTACTGGCTCCTACAGCGACCTCCAGGCTAACTACCGACATTCTTCCCGAAGAAGTTCAGGAAAATTTCCCTCCAGAAGCGGTGTCCCCTGCAGTGGTTTGGTTATGCTCAGATGAAGCTAAAGAGATTAGTGGGCGACAGTGGCTGGTTGCCGGTAATAATGTCTCTTTACTCTCATGGCAAATTACTCCGATCGCTACGCGAAACCTGTCAGAAGGCTTTTGGGAAGTCGAAGAGATAGGTGAAAAAATACTAGAGAGCAAAGAAAACTGGCCTCCTATTAATCCTATGCGAGGGTAAGACAATGGACTTTGGATTTTCAGAAGAACAAAACATGCTGAGAGACCAAGTCAATCGGTTCATGAACGAACGCTGTCCTATGGATCAAGTAAGACGGATACTTAAATCCGACAATAAATTCGATTCAGCGCTTTGGTCTGAGATAAGCAATCTTGGTTGGCTAGCGCTGACGATTCCAGAACAGTACGCTGGCTTGGGTCTTGGGTGGGTAGACTTAACCGTCGTTCTCGAGGAAACCGCCGCAGGCCTTTGTCCACTTCCGGTCGCTTCACATGCCCTGGCATCAAAAGCCATTTTGCTGTGTGGGAGTGAGGAACAGAAAGCCAAATGGCTGCCGGCAGTTTCAGAAGGAAGTTCTATCTCTACGCTAGGTCTATTTGATGACCCTAACTGGATTAGCGAAGAGGGTATTAGCTCGGTCGCCTCCAAAACAGATACAGGCTTCAATCTCACGGGCTCTAAGCCTTTTGTCAGCGATGCAACACTCTGTGACTGGCTGTTTCTCGCCTTCAACTGTGATGGTCAATTAATCCTAGCCAAAGTCGATAAAGAGCAGTGCCAGATTCATTCCGAACCTACGATGGACGAGACAAAGGACATGGGCCGAGTGACTCTAGACAATTTATCAATCAACAAATCAGACACCATGGCCCTAAGCAACGAAAATCTCATAACTCTGACGAACTATGGGGCCGTCGCTGTTACAGCAGAAATGGTCGGCGCTGCGCAATCTTTACTCAATTTAACGAGCGAATATGCGAAAGACCGGATTCAATTTGGAAAGCCTATTGGTCAATATCAGGGAGTAAAGCATCGTCTAGCAGAAATGTTTGTTGATATAGAATCCTTTAGATCGCTTTGTTACTACGCCGCGTGGGCCCTTGACGATGCCCCAGCTGAGGTAGATCGAGCAGTTTCTCTAGCTAAAGGCTATGCTTCAGATGCCTTCGTAGAAATTGGTATAGACGGAGTGGGGCTTCATGGCGCCATTGGATTCACAGCAGAATATGATGCTCAGCTTTACTTAAAACGATCAAAGTGGGCCAGACCGATGTATGGTGATTCGAATTATCACCTCGATAGACTCGCAACCCTAGGAGGTCTCTAATGGATTTCGAATACACCGTAACAGAACAAAATTTTAGAGAAGAAGTAAAATCCTTCCTAGCAGAGAATCTGCCCCCAAAAGAAAATCGCGATAGGAGTTTTCTAAAATCTTGGCTTGAAAAGGTCAGGGAGAAAGGTTGGGTCGGTTTTTCCTGGCCGAAGGAATTCGGGGGCAGCGACGGTGGCCTGATCGAACAAGCCATATTGAAAGAGGAAATGGCGCTAGCCAAAGCGCCGCCCCTAGGCACTTCCTTTATGGGGTTAGCGTGGGTCGGCCCAGGAATCATGGAATACGGAACTGAAGAACAAAAAAAACGATTTATCCCGGATATCCTCGATAGTAAAGTAGTTTGGTGCACTGGATATTCAGAACCCAATCATGGTTCGGATCTCGCAGCGATCCAATGCAAGGCAGAGAAGGACGGTGATCATTACGTCGTAAATGGACAAAAAATTTGGACTACAGGCGCTCCTTTCGCTCAATGGATGATTTTGTTAGTACGAACTGATTTCAGCGTTAAGTCCAAGCATCAGGGCATCACCTGCCTCCTCGTTCCGATGGATGCAGAAGGACTGGAAGTGAGGCCAATCGAGAATATGGCTGGAGACAAACATTTCGCGGAAATCTTCTTTACTGACATGAAAGTGCCGATAGAGAATCGATTGGGTGAAGAAGGCGAAGGCTGGGGAGTCACAGTCTCTGCTCTGGCGAATGAGCGCTCCAGTATCGGCGAAGTAACCCAAATGTTCGAAAAGCTGGAGGATCTAAAGTCTCTTGCTAAAAATACAAAGGTTCAAGGCAAACCAGCTCACAGCGATCCAGAGGTCAGGCGAACGATAGCTCGATTTGAAACGAAAATCGCCGCAATGAAATACAACGGACTTCGCTATCTCACTAAACAAATCAGAGGAGAGCCTCTTACTAGTGAAACCTCCGTAAATAAGCTCCACAGAGCAAGCCTAGAGATAGGTATGGATGACTTTGCAGTGGAACTTGCTGGTCAAGCAGGCTTACAACTCAATGGCGGCAATGAAGCCGTTGATGGCGGCACCTGGGCTAAATCGGCTCTGAATTGGCCAAATGTAGTAATCGGCGGTGGTACACCCAATATTCAAAAAAACATCATCGCAGAGAGGATTTTGGGACAACCGAAAGACTAAGGCCTAAGCTTCCAAGGCGGTGTACCTTCCCAATCAAAAGGGATAATGCCCGCCTCAGCTATCTGCCATATACTTGCGTCGGCTTTCCCGTTGTCGATTTCCAGAAAACCAATGGTTCCATACTGCGTATCGTAGTTGTGAGGATACGTCGGGGAGCCTGGATTCACGCAATAGACACCATCAATCCACTCGATAGCCTCTCGATGGGTATCACCTGAAACAATCACATCCGGTTTACGTTCAGGAAAAAACCGGTCGACCCATTTAGCCAGCGTAAAATTAGGAGGCCTCTCCGGAACGGGTATATAGTGAGTAAGGCCCACCCATAATCCTTCAATTTCAATCAACCAAGCATATTTCACTCTAGGGTCTTCTGGCTGAACATCCCTTCCTCCACTGCCGTCCTCTCCATTTCCTCGAGCGGCATAGATGGGCGCAACTTTCTCAAGCTCATCAAGTAGAGAAATATCATGGATATCTCCTCCGTGGAAAATCAGATCAACCCCCTGAAAGGCGGTATATACCTGGTCCCACAAGCTAGCTCGAGCCTCAGGAATATGTGTGTCTGATATTAAACCTATCCTTGTCGTCATTAGCGTTCCTATTCTCTATCTTGTGTTGCGATGCAGCTCACACTACTTCCGAATCGGATACAGAAGTTAAACCTACTTCCCGTTTTTCGTTTTGGTCAAAAACATCCGTTTGCCTAACGGCTGGCATGAACAAAACAACACCAATAGTAGCAACCATAAAGGCGATACCACTGACAAACAAAGCAACACCCACGTCATAATGATCGGCAATGAGGCTAATAGGAAAAACTCCTATGGGCATTAGACCATGCGACATCATATCAATACTCATGATCCTGCCTCTCATATGACCCTCTACCTGCAACTGGAGCAAACCACGATTCATCGACATATTCCAGCTCATGAACCATCCAAATGCCACGATCACACACATAGCCATTAACTGAGAGGTAGTCAGGCCAAAAATTGATGTCGCCAGACCCCAGCACAAGCAACTAGCTATCAACCACCTTCCTTTGTTTTCAATATTACCCATGGCAGCCATCATCAAAGAACCAATAATTGCTCCTACACCCATCATCGAAATTAAAAATCCCAAATCATCCGCCTGACCAGACAGCATGTCTTGGTTAAACGCTGGCAAAAGCGTATTCAAAGACATCCCAAACAAAAACGGTATTACCGAAAGGATAATCAAACCAAATACTGGAGGGTGCTCCAACACATAGACCAAGCCTTCCTTCATTTCGGAAATTGCACCAGGTTTTTCGGCAACTGCTGGAGCACCGGGATTGTCAATCAACAACATAGTCAGAGCCGAAATCAAGTAAAGGGCGGCAATGATGAAATAAACGATGCCAACGCCGAAGGAAGAAGTCTTATCACCCTCGGCTATTATCGCAATCAAAAAACCAGCAAAAGCGGGACCTACAATTCTTGAGATATTCCAACCGCTAGTGGTCAGGCCCATCGCTGTAAAGATCAATCGCTCTGGGATTAACTCGGGAACAAAAGCTTGCCTAGCTGGCATTGAGAGAGCCAATACAGTACCGTTAAAAAGGCCAACCCACATGAAATCCCAAAAACTGACTCGTTCGGTAATTATGACTACCGCCATAATCACGGTTGCAATAAAGTTCATCGCCTGCGCGTAAATTATTATTTTCTTCTTCGAAAACTTATCAGCTATCACTCCGCCATAGAGAGAAAACAAAACCGTAGGTAACATGAAGGAAACTGTAACCCATGCCAGATCAACAGCCGAAGACGTCAAATCATAGACATACCAACCCCTGGCAATAATTTGCATATTCATCGCGAAGGAAGAACCCAAACTCCCGATCCAAAGCCATGTGAAATTGCGAATGCGGATCGCAGAGACGATATCGCTAGTGGCCAACTTATTTCCTAGCCAAAGGCGCTAACTATAACACCTCAAGTCAGGACATATTTCACAAATCAATGAATATTAATAATCCAATCGGAACGTAGACGCATCCCTGACAATTTTCCCAGCTGAGGGCCCGGCAAAATGGGTGCCAATTATCAAGACAGGCCGATCCGCGTACTGATCTAAAAATTTTTGGCGGGTTAAAACCGCTTGCTCTTGATCAAGGTCAGCAGAGGTTGCCCAATCCACATGTTTAATCTGGCAGGGGTGGTGGATCATATCGCCGGTAATAACGGCTTCTTCCCCTTGTGACTGGATGTGCACACTAACATGCCCCGGAGTGTGGCCAGGTGTAGGCTCCAACCATATTTCCTTGGTTACTTGATATTCGTCCGACACAAGTTGTGCCAAACCAGAATCAAATATCGGTTGCACAGAGTCCTCAAAGACCGGTCCGTATTCTTGGGGTTGAGTACTCCAGTGTTCCCACTCCCGTCTGGAATAAAGGTAGTTCGCATTTGAGAATGTTGGCTCCCAATTCTCGCCAATTCGCAAAGTATTCCAACCAACATGGTCAACGTGCATATGCGTGCACAACACGGTATCAACGGTATTCCGATTAAAACCAGCTGCTTCAAACCGCGACAAAAAATCCGTTTGCATCATATTCCACTTCGGGTATGTCCTTTCCTTGTCATTCCCAATGCATGTATCCACCAAGATCGTTTGACCGTGAATCTCCAAAATTAACATGTGCATACTCAGCACTAACCGATTATCAGAATCCACAAATGGCGACATCCAATCAATTTTTTTTAATTCCTTGGGCGTCGCTTGAGGCAACAAATAAGGACCAAGAGACGCGGTTGTCAATTCAACTAGCTGCGTTATTTTTACATCGCCTATTTGCCAATTGAGCATTTGCACTCTCTCCACGGTAATTTAATTGCAAATTAGGCTAATATAGACAAACATCGACCGGCTATCTATGGAGGACTGGGAATGGCTTATCAAGATTTAGAAATAACAAAAGATCAACATGTTGCTGTTGTAGAGATACAAAGGCCACCCAATAATTTTTTTGATACTCAATTAATCAACGATTTAGCAGATTGCTTTGAGAGCTTCGATCAATCACATGAAGTACGAGCAATAGTCCTTTGCTCACAGGGCAAACACTTTTGTGCTGGCAATAATTTTGGTAATCAGCAAGGCAGTCAAGAAAGAGAACAGCGAACCGAAACCAGCGGAAATCCACTCTATACAGCAGCTACTCGGCTTTTTGCGACTAAAACTCCGGTCATCGGTGCTATACAAGGCGCTGCAGTGGGAGGCGGATTCGGGCTTGCTGTAATGCCTGATTTCAGAGTGGTCTGTCCAGAAGCCAGATTTACCGCTAATTTCGTTAAACTGGGATTTCATCCCGGCTTTGGTTTAACTCATACCCTCCCGCGCTTGATAGGACACCAGAAAGCACACCTCTTGTTTCTTACCGGCCAACGGATCGGAGGAGAACTGGCTCGTGAATGGGGATTAGCGGATATATTGACTTCACAGGACAAACTGCGTGACGAGGCGATAAAACTGGCTTCTGAGATCGCCGAGAATGCACCCTTAGCCGTCGAATCAGTCCGCGCCACCATGAGGGCCGGTCTGTCAGATGCAGTCAAAAAACAAACAGACCATGAATTTCTCGAACAATTCAGGCTACAAAAAACTGAGGATCATAAAGAAGGCGTAAAATCTGTGGCTGAGAGGAGACCCGGCAACTTCATAGGCAGATAAAAAGGCGCTGCTAAACCGTCTCTGCCTGGATAACGGCATTTCTTGTCTAGTGGCTCGATTAAATCCTCTTCTCTTTGTCTTACTAGGTAGTTAGTTATCTCTCAATATTTATCGGTAACAAAACTACGCTCTTTTTAGTTCAAGTTTTTTTCTTATGTCATTGCATGCGCTCTCGTCCAACTGGAACTTTGAAAACATATACGCCCCGATCAAGTAACACACCAGTGGAAAGAATCCGTAAAGCCCAACGATGGCTATTTTAACTTCTTGAGCTTGATCAACATTTGGTAGGAATCCACTGAACTGCAGTACAAACCCAGTGAGTAGCAACATAACCCCCACCGCACTCTTTTGTACAAAGTTCCAGGCTGCAAAATAGGAACCTTCTTTTCGTTCACCTGAAACCAGCTCGTCATAATCGACGATATCACTTTGTACTGAAGGCCCTATCATGCCGCCACATCCAGCAGCGAGTCCTGCGAAAAAAGCAAATACAAAACTAATTGCTATTCGTAAATCGATACTATCTATAAACGGCAACGAGCAGAACGCACCAAAGGAAACCCCGGTACCTATCATGCTAATCACCCAAATTCTGATTTTCCCAAATTTTTTAGCAAGGGGAATCCATAAAGGTACGGAAAGACTTGAGGGGACAAAGTACGTCAAAATAACGAGAACCGCTAAATGGGGTGCGCCTACCACATACTGCATCACGTAAAGCGTCAGAGCAGCAATGGCCGCTGAGCCAACATTTTCAATAAATTGCACCACAATAAACAACCTAGCGTGACCATTCTGCCACACATCTTTGAACGCTGAGAAAGGGGTGCTGGTCATTCTACCCTGGAATTCCGGTCTTTCTTTTAATCTGAAAACTGCAAAAATCAGAAAAACGCCCATTACAACTACTGCCAATAGTGCGAGCTCCTCAGCCAAAGCTCTGACATCGGTCTCTTCCCCAAATTCTGCAAGAATCAGTAATTGCATGCTAACTAGAGACAGAATGGACCCAATCGCATAGGCGAAGTGCCTAGCTCCAAACAGTTTGTTCCTTTCATGGTAATCATCGGTCATTTCAGCACCCAAGGCCATGTGCGGAACAAAGAATAAGGTCATTGACGAGTAAAACCCGATTATCGATATAGCCATCCACCAATCTAACTGACCTTCGGTTAATCCTAGTGGCGGAGCAAAGACCATATAGAAAGTCACCGATATGGGAATGACACTAGCCAGCAACCAAATTCGTCTTCTTCCTAGCCGTGTTACAGTTCTATCACTCAAATAGCCGACTAATGGGTCTGAAATAGCATCCCAAATTCGAGAAACACTAAAAATGAGACCCATGACTACCGGGGCAATTAGCAAAACGTCCGTCGAAAACTTCATTACGTAAAGGCTTAAAAACAAATACATGTATCCAGCACCCACCGCGGGGGTCCCAAATGCTGCCAATTTTCCCCAGGAAATCTTAACTTCAGAATTAGTCATCAAGCATTCTTAATGGTTAAGCCACCATCAACGGGCAGCGTTGCACCTGTCATGAATCCTGAAGCTGGAAGTACAAAATTTAAGGTGCCGTGAGCGACTTCCTCTGGATCTGCGTATCGCCGGAGCGCAATTCGTCGCCTTGCGTATATTTCCTTACTTTCTTCCGGAATCGCCTCGGTCATCCCAGTTCTTACAGGACCAGGACAAATACAATTCACGGTAATTCCCTCTGTACCTAACTCAACTGCCAAGGAACGGGTCAAACCAATCACAGCATGTTTTGCAGCGGTATAAGGACTACCAAACTTTGTCGCACCAAAACCCTCTGTAGAGGCGATGTTAACGATTCTAGGGTTTTCCGACTGCCTTATGTACGGCAGCGAGGCCCGAATCGTTTTGGTCTGCGCTGTAATCAATATATCCATCGATCTAGACCAATTGCTTTCGTAATTATCATCATCAATAGGCGAAGGAATTGAAATCCCGGCATTATTCACCAATATATCTATCCCACCAAAATCGTCGGCTATTTCATTGAAAACACGCCTGATTTCCTCTCCATTAGAAAGATCTAATATCCAACCTTTAGCAGTCTTACCTTCTGCACAAATTTCGGCAACCACTCGATTCAATCCCTCTTCATTAACGTCAATTGCAGCAACCAATGCTCCTTCATTAGCAAACAACTTGGCAGTTGCCTCTCCCATTCCACTTGCAGCGCCTGTAACAATCGCGATATTTCCAGCTATCGATCGACTAAACTTCGTTAACGACATAACTTATTCCCCTATTCAACTCTTCGACTCTAGGTTTTGAATAATCCAAATGCAAATCCGAGAAGCATTCTTTCTCCCTAACCCTAGAAAAGGCTAGGACTTACCAGCTCATATTAATATGCAAGGTGCTAGAACAGTTTTATTGGAAGCAAGGAAGTTAGTGGTGGGTCGTCTGGGGTTCGAACCCAGGACCAACGGGTTAAAAGCCCGGTGCTCTACCAGCTGAGCTAACGACCCCAAAAAAGATTCCCTAAAGGCGCGCATTGTAGACATGCCCTTTACTATAAACAACCCCGACCTTTTACTATGAGGGCACGCCTTGGAGCCACTATTAATAAAAACTTCTCTATTGAATCTCAGCAGAGTATCTAGCGGCTAACCCCGCGGCAGAGCTGTTTGGATATTCCTGCTGCACCTGGCCCAAATATTTTAAAGCTGATTGGTTGTCACCCAAGGCAAAATAGACCACACCGAGTTTGTACATTGCATCAGGCACTTTCTGGTGATCTGGGTACAAGCTAATCACTTGTATAAAAGATTGTCTCGATTTTTCATTATCACCTTGAGCTAAATAAAGCTCCCCAATCCAATAAAAGGCGTTGGGTGTGTATTGTCCATTTGGGAACCCAACTATGATCTTTTCAAAGCCACCTAGAGACTCTCGGTATTGTCGATTCCTCATCAAATCAAACGCATATTGGTAAGCTTCGCGTTCATTATCAAACTCTGGGGATTCACCTAAAAGCGGGAGTGCCTCTTCACTAAATTCTTTATTCTCTGTTTGAGAAATACGACCTTCCAGTTCCGCCCCTCCAAGCTGAACCAGCCGGCTATCAAGGTCTAAATACTGCTCTTTTTGACTGCGCTCTAAACGCTTTATCAAATAGCTCTGCTCTTCTATTGTCCCTCTGAGATCTTTGAGATCTTGCTGAAGCACCTGAATACGGTAAAAGAGTTCCGATAGCTGTCCAGACCCACTCGTCTGCTCGACACTCGAGTCCGAACGTTCCTCAATTAACCGGCCTTCTGTGTTAATACTTTCCGAGACTTGCGCCAAGGCTTGTTCAGAATAAACGCCTTGGAATAAGACTGTAAAAAAAATGGGGGTACATTTATTCAAACCAAGCACCCCCAATTAGTTTCTTATCTATAGGACAAGACCGCCCTTCGATTTTTTGACCAGGCACTTTCATTGTGCCCTGGGTCTGAGGGCTGTTCCTCACCATAACTCACCGTTTCCAGTTGCCTTGAAGAGACGCCAGAAGATCGCAAAAAACTGCTGACAGCGTTAGCGCGCTGTTCTCCCAATGCTAAGTTGTATTCTCGGGTACCCCGCTCATCACAATGCCCTTCAATAACCAAACTGCGATCCGAGTTCCTTTTTAAAATCTTTGCGTGTAGCTCAAGGGCAGCCAGATCGGCAGAACTCAAGAGAGCCTTATCGTATTCGAAATAAAAAGTTCGAGAAATCGGCCTACCCCTTGAATCAATAGGGTCAAGACCTCCAGGAGCAAAGTCCACTGGAGCCTTAGCCTGAGGTTTTACAGGCGGCGCAGGTTCTTCAACCGGTTCCTGCTGTTGAACTGGTTCTTGCGATGTTGAAGAACAACCAACAACGAAAAACAAGCTCACGAAACACGCGACTATTAAACGAAGTCGGGGGTTAAGTTCAATTTGCATTACGATCTCCTAAGTTGAGTTTCAAGCAATCTAAAACTGTATTCTAAATTGTTATTGCCACTTTTTAAATCCATCATTAAAAGGAGACCAAGCGGGCTCTCTGACGTCTCCTGAAGAGGAGGGTAACCGATATTTAACTCGCCCGTCTATCGAGACGACCGCAAGAATCCCCCTACCCTGGTTTTGCGTCGCATATATTAGCATTGTTCCATTTGGCGCGAGCGATGGTGATTCGTCTAGAGCTGTCTGCGTGAGCACTTGTATTACGTCCCGCTCTAAATCTTGCCAAGCGATATGAAAAACACCCTCTTTTCGGTGCACGAAAACGAGGTGTTTGCCATCCGGCAATAACCTAGCCCTTGCGTTGTAATCTCCCACAAAGGTCAACCTTTCAATAAAATTAGTCAACAATTCGACGCGATAAATCTGAGGCCTTCCCCCTCGATCAGAAGTGAAGATAATACTCTTCCCATCCGGTGACCAACTAGGTTCAGTATCTATGGCATGATGCCTGGTAATTCTTCTCAACGATTCGGTCTCAAGATCCATTATAAAAATCTCGGGATCTCCATCTCTCGACAGCACAAGCGCCAAACTTCTGCCATCTGGTGAAAAAACCGGTGAGCCATTTATTCCTTTGAAATCGGTAATCCTTTTCCTGTATGACCCATCGACAGCCTCCACCACTATGGAAGGCCTTCCCGTTTCGAAAGTCACGTATGCGACTTTGTTTCCATCTGGCGCCCAACTTGCGGATAAAATCGGTTCTGTTGATTCAATTAAAGTTCGACTCCTTTCTCCATCCGAATCCGCAATCTGGAGACTGTACGTTGCATTTGAAGTGCCAGAGTCCTTTGCAAGCACGTACATGATCTGAGTAGAGAAAGCACCTCTTATACCAGTCACTTTTTCATACACCAAATCAGAAATTTTGTGCGCGACATCACGCCAATGAACAGGATCGACAAGAAAACTCCGTCCTTCAATCTTTCGCTCATTAACAACATCATATAGCTCAAAAAAAACAGAAACCTTTGAATCATCCACTTCTGCAGCACTGCCAATGACCAAATAATCGGTCTTCAGTATTCTCCAATCTCTAAAAAAAACTTCTTGAGAATTAGACGGCAACGACAGCATATTTTCGCTGGCCAGTGGATCAAATTGTCCACTCCTGACTAGATCAAAAGAGATGATGTCTGAAAGATTAACTGCTTCAACAAGATCGCCTGAAATCTTGAAAGGTACTACCGCTATTCTTACTGGATCGTCCTGACCTTGATCTATGATAATCGTGTCCAGCGTCGCATTAACCCACGTGCACCAAACTAATAGGACCCCAAAGACCATCAGTTCGCAGTTTCTCTTCATGCTAAAAACCTCTATTTGGCAACTCTGCAATTCTGTTACACCGACATTCAAACTATCTCAGCAAATCTTCTGGTTTGAACAAAAAGTAAAACCTTCTGAAATACTCTTCAAATAACTGGTTGTTATCTGGCACCTCAAATTTTCCGGAGCGTTTTACAGCTTGTTCCGCCGAACGATCAAAAGCCAACACCCCGGAAGATTCTATAATGGACACCGACATGACTTCACCTGTCGGAATTAGCTCGACCAGTAATTTTGTCTGCATTCCATTTCTTGCACTGGGTGGACGGCTCCAATTACTCCTCACTTGGTTATATATTTTCGCTTGATAGGAGTTGGCTACCCGTCGGTCAGTTGACTCGTTCAAAGCTATTGCTTCTTCTTGAAGCGTGCTTTCAAATCCCGTTTTGGACAAGTCCGCCAACACTTGTTTATTCAAAACGGACTCGTCTTCCAAATTCTCCAAATTAGTCTTTTGTTGCACCTCTTTTACCTGGATCTCCCTCTCCATCGCCGGCGTCTTCGGTTGAGTTCGATCTTCGAGGGATTGACTCTCTTTATTAGGAGTCGTTAAAACTGGCTCATCCGAATTATATTTAGGTGGCGGAGTCGGCTCTATTACTATTAGTTCAGCCTTTATTGTGTTGAGGTCAACATACGCAGAGGGTTTTTCAATTTCGTCCCAATTTTTACCGACAAAAAAAAACGCTAGAAAATGGATCACCAGAGCAAGAAGGAAAGGCACACCGTATTTAAGGATCACAGTGACTTTCTCTTAATTCAAATCTGGGGGTTCAGTTATAAGACCAACACTCTTTGCTCCAGCTTTCTGCAAAACCGTCATGACTTCAACCACACTTCCATACTGCAATTTTTGGTCGGCACGAACGTAAACAGGCAGATCACTTCGCTCTCGAAGGATTTTGCCCGCTTGTTCGCTTAAAGAAAATATCGTCACTCGTGATCCTTTCTGATCTTTTTGATCTAGCCCTATGTTGAGAAAAATTGCACCGTCGGAATTCATCGATATAACCAGTGGGTCCTGTTGGTCTTGAGGAACTGGTTCCGAAGCGGCTTCAGGTAAGTCGACTATGACTCCTTGCGTTAATAGCGGTGCGGTTGCCATAAATATCACCAGCAAAACTAACATTACATCGATATATGGAACCACATTGATTTCAGACATCGGCTTTCGTTTCGTGGACACAACTAATTCCTTTTTAACTATTCCTTCGTTTGGCTGTGCGCAGCCCGGTGCAAAATCGTAATTAGCTCGTCGCTGAAGGTCTGATATAGATCAGTGATGGAGGCCGCTTTGGCAGAAAAACGATTGTAGCCAATAACCGCTGGAATCGCGGCGAACAATCCCATGGCGGTCGCAATTAACGCTTCAGAGATACCCGGCGCAACCGAAGCTAACGTTGCTTGACTCATATTTGCCAGCGATCTAAAAGAGTTCATGATCCCCCAAACTGTACCAAATAAACCAACATAAGGACTCGTAGAGCCTACAGTCGCCAGAAAAGCGAGATTCGTCTCCAGGCGGGCTTCTTCTCTGTTGAGCGCTACCCGCATCGCTCTTTGTACTCCCTGCATTATAGCTTCAGGGTCGGCTTCCGATTGCTCGGATAATCGCAAAAATTCCTTAAAACCGGACACAAAAATATTTTCGATGCCATTTAGGCCCTCAACCTCTTCCAGTTCATTGTAAAACTGGCGCAGGTCTATACCTGACCAAAAATGGTCCTCAAAGGCTTCATATTCAATTTGTGCTCTTCTGAGCAAAAACCACTTCTGGAAAATCATCATCCAAGAAATAATGGATACGACAACCAGCAACAACATGACCAACTGGACCAGCAAGCT
Source organism: Candidatus Azotimanducaceae bacterium (assembly GCA_045560825.1). GTDB lineage: Bacteria > Pseudomonadota > Gammaproteobacteria > Pseudomonadales > Azotimanducaceae > UBA4421. Next base: position 64,088 of record JBJKYX010000028.1, on the reverse strand, counting down.
CGCATTTGCAATCAAATCATAAATCGATAGTTGGCTAGGCATTTTTATTTCTTAATCTAGTGATAATTCGCTCTGTCCTTTTTCAACGGCTTGTCTTGAAAGAGAATTCGTATTTTTTTCGAGCCCAAAATGGGTATAACATTTTTGAGTCACGGTGCGGCCTCTCGGCGTTCTAACCAAGTAACCTTGCTGTATTAAATAGGGCTCTATAACCTCTTCAATCGTATCTTTCTCTTCATTCAGCGATGCCGACAGTGCCTCTAATCCCACCGGACCGCCCTCGAAATTATCCAGGATCGTTGTCAGCAATTTGCGATCCATGGCATCGAATCCTTCCTTATCAACTTTCAAGAGATTCAGGGCCTGATCCGCCAAACTAGACGTCACCTTTCCATCGGCTTTAACCTCAACAAAATCTCTGACGCGCCGCAGTAGACGATTCGCAATACGAGGCGTACCCCTTGAACGTCGGGCGACCTCTTGGCAACCCTCGGGCTCTATCGGCAATTCCAGTTTAGAGGCCGAGCGCTTAACAATGTCAGATAACTCACTCTCCGTATAAAAATCCAGTCGCTGGACTATCCCAAATCGATCTCTCAGCGGAGAAGTTAAAAGCCCAGCTCGGGTAGTCGCTCCGATCAAAGTAAAGGGGGGCAAATCGAGTTTCAAACTTTTCGCCGCCGGTCCCTCACCGATCAATATGTCTAACTGAAAATCTTCAAGAGCCGGATAGAGTATCTCTTCAACGACCGGATTTAATCGATGAATCTCATCTACGAATATTACATCGCCATGATTCAAATTTGTAAGCATCGCAGCAAGGTCCCCTGGTTTTTCCAGAACCGGCCCCGATGTTGCTTTTATATCAACTGACATCTCATTAGCAATAATGTTTGCCAACGTGGTTTTTCCTAAACCAGGGGGACCAAATATCAACGCATGGTCTAGTACTTCCCCTCTGCCAAGAGCAGCTTTAATAAAAATCTCGAGTTGTTCTTTGACCGATTCCTGGCCAATGTATTCCCGCAATTTGGTAGGTCTTAACGCTTTATCATATCCTTGCTCTTTGGAGTCCACTTTCGGGGAAACAAATCGGTCCGGCTCAATCGTCATAAAGCGTCATTCCCGAATGAAATTTCTCAAAGCCAATCGCACAAGCTCGTTAAGCGTTAAACTAGTATGGTCAGAAACTTCAGTCAATGCCCTTGTCACCGCTTCGCTGGATTCCTGTTGCTTATACCCGAGGGCCATCAACGCTTCACCAGCTTCTCTAGCCAAAGACACGGACCCAGTTACTTTATTTTGATCGGATACTCCATGGCTTTGCAATTTCAGCAAATCACCTAACTGATTTTTTAGTTCGACCAATAATCTTTCCGCAGTTTTCTTTCCTACACCCGGCACTTTCTGCAACAATCCCACATCATTTTGGTCAACTATGTGACTGAGGTCATTCATGCTCAAAGAAGCTAAGAGTGCCAAACCGAGTCTTGGTCCAACCCCGTTGATTTTTATGTATGCCCTGAAGAGTGATCGCTCCTCTTTTGAACTAAATCCATAGAGCAACTGCGCGTCCTCTCTCACTACGAAATGGCACATTAGAGAGATTTCCTGATTTTTATCTAAAGGTAGGGCATTCAGAACGCTAGAAGATGCCTCGATTTCATAACCAACCCCACCGACATCAAGAACGATTTTTTCTTCATCTACTTCGATCAATTTACCTCTAATCTGACTAATCAAAGTTCTGGCCCTCCAGTGCTGTGAGCATGGCATAGGGCTATCGCCAGACCATCGGCTGCGTCAGATTGGGGAACTCCAGGTAAATTCAACAATACTCGAACCATGTGTTGAATTTGAGCCTTGCTAGCACCACCTTTGCCGACAATCGTTTTTTTCACTTGTCGCGCTGCATATTCGAAAATCTCTAAATCTTTGGCAATGCCTGCGGCGATTGCGACTCCCCTCGCCTGCCCCAATTTCAGGGCGGAATTAGGATTTTTTGCAAGGAAGACATCTTCTATAGCCATCTCCTGGACTTCATAACTCGTTGCTAGCTCAAGGACCTCAGAGTAAATAATGCCCAGCCGCTTGGGGAAAACCTCATGATCAACAGAAATGTGTCCGCTGGTCACATAGTTTATTTTTGATAACGAAATTTCAATTATTCCGTAGCCGGTCTTTCTTGACCCAGGATCAACTCCGATTACCCGCCGCAAACCAATTCGACCTTCTTCGTTGCAATCTTAGCCATAGGCTTCTTCTGGAATGATGGCATTACTAAAAACTTCTTGCGAATCATCGAGATCCTCCAGGGCTTCAATTAGTTTTATTACTTTTGCGCCTACCTCAGCATCACATTGAATACTATTGGAAGCCAGCATGGTTACTTCGGAATGACTAGCATCAAATCCAGATTCTCGAAGGCTCTGACTCACAGCAGAAAGCTCCTCCCATGCAGTTGTGATCACTATCGAACCGTCTTCTTCGATTTCTATATCTTCAGCGCCAGACTCTAAAACAACTTCCATGATCTGCTCTTCATTAAATCCAGGCTCAAAACTTATGACACCTTTCTTCTCGAACAAATAAGCGACTGAGCCATCCGTTCCCAAATTACCGTTAAACTTGCTGAATGCATGTCTGACCTCTGCAACGGTTCGATTACGATTATCCGTCATGGCTTCAACGAGTATAGCTATTCCCCCCGGGCCATAGCCCTCATACACCAGCTCTTCTACATCAGAACCTTCGCCTCCTCCCGCACCTCTTTGTATCGCCCGATCTATGGTGTCCTTGGGCATGTTCGCTCCAAGAGCCTTGTCTACAGAAGCTCTGAGCCTCGGATTATCCGAAGGGTCACCACCCCCTAATCGCGCCGCTACCGTGATTTCTCTTATGATTTTAGTGTACAGCTTACCGCGCTTCTTATCTTGAGCCGCTTTGCGGTGTTTGATATTTGCCCACTTACTATGCCCAGCCATTTAAGCCCTTCTTCTAACGGTTTAACTGTTTCTTTAGGTTTTCAAACTCTGCATCATTATGACCGAAGACGGATGTTTAGCTCCTTTAGCTGTTTTTCGTCTACCTCTCCAGGAGCCGCCATCATTAAGCAAGAAGCACTTTGAGTTTTAGGAAAAGCAATGACATCCCTGATAGAGGGACTGTCAGTCATGAGCATGACTATTCGGTCTAGCCCCAAAGCGATACCTCCATGTGGCGGGCAGCCAAACTTTAACGCGTCTAGAAGAAATCCAAATTTGGATTTAACTTCATTCTCATCCATTCCTAATAACTTAAAAACCGCCTCCTGAATTTCTTCATCATGGATCCTTAACGACCCACCTCCCAGCTCGTAACCATTCAGTATCACGTCGTAAGCTTCCGCCTTCGCTGAAATGGGATCAGCCAATAAGTCTTCGACCGAAGAAGTTGGTCGTGTAAAAGGGTGATGTTCCGCTGCAAGCCCCTCGCGTGACGAGGAAAACATTGGAAAATCAACGACCCAGCATGGCGCGAAACCTGATCCAATGATCTCTAGGTCTTCGGCCAGCTTTTGACGGAGCGCACCCATCGCATCATTCACTGTCTTACTTTTATCAGCCCCGAAAAAGACTATATCACCATCACTTGCACCGACTCTCTCTAACAGCAATTCGACAGTTTCTTCGGGAATAAACTTGAGAATAGGTGACTGCAACCCTTCAATTCCGTCGGACCTCTTGTTGACCTTAATGTATGCCAGTCCCTTGGCACCATACACTCCCACAAATTTCGTATAGTCATCGATCACCTTTCGGGATAGTCTGCCACCGCCTGGCGCTAACAAAGCGACGACTCGACTACCTTGGTCATTAGCAGGCCCACTAAACACCTTGAAATCAACCTCCTGCATCAAATCTGCCACATCTTGCAATTTCAAAGGGTTTCTGAGGTCGGGTCGATCACTGCCATAATCTCTCATCGCATTTTCCCAACTGAGTATTGGAAAATCTTCAAGTTCAATTTGTAACACTCTTCGAAAAACTTTTTTTAGCATATCCTCTGTTAGCGCCATGATGTCTTGAGCACTAATGAAAGAGGCTTCTATATCTATTTGTGTGAACTCTGGCTGCCTATCAGCTCTCAGATCTTCGTCTCGATAGCAGCGAGCTACCTGGTAATATCTATCCAGACCAGACATCATCAAGAGCTGCTTATAAATTTGTGGTGACTGGGGTAAAGCAAAAAACTGTCCTGGATAGGTTCTACTAGGAACCAGGTAATCTCTGGCTCCTTCAGGAGTAGACTTTGATAGGGTTGGCGTCTCCACTTCCAGAAAATTTTCTTCTTCTAAAACCGATCGGATCGCACTCGTAATCTGAGCCCTGACCTTCAGTTTTTCCTGCATTTCGGGACGTCTCAAATCCATATAGCGATATTTTAAACGAACGTCCTCACCAGCCTCCGAGTACTCGTCCAATTGAAAAGGTGGGGTTAATGCGGCATTAAGAATTTCCAGCTGACTGCCTAATATCTCGACTTCACCCGTCACCATCTCCGGGTTCACAGTCCCATCAGGGCGATCTCGAACCAAACCCTTTGCCTTCAAAACAAATTCATTACGCACTCGATCAGCTGTCGCAAAACTATCCTGCGTATCGGGGTCATAAACGACCTGAACTATTCCAGACCGATCTCTCACATCCAAAAAGATCACCCCTCCATGATCACGTCTTCTGTGCACCCAGCCACAGACCTCAACCTCTTGCCCGACCTCCGATTTCTTTACTTCACCGCAATAATGACTTCGCATAATTTAAACTTGTAAAACTTTTATTTGTCGCCGCTTGTTTTTGAGGTTTTGCTTGATTTATTAGTGGTCTTCTCGGACGTCGAACTTGATTCTTTCTTGCTCGTTGATCCACTACTATCCTTTGAAGAACCTGAAGAACTGTCGCCCCCAGATTTATCATCAGAACTCGAGACATTTTTCTTTTTTCCCGATTTGAAATCGGTTTCGTACCAACCGCTACCACTTAACCGAAAACCAGCCGCCGATATTTTCTTACGCAATTTCCTAGCGCCACAAGCCTCACACTTCTTTAGCGGCGCTTCACTAACTTTTTGTAACGTTTCGAACTCGTGGCCACAATTGTCGCAAATATATTCAAATATAGGCATAACAAATTTGATTTAATTTCCCTTAACCGCGGGCATGATCATGGAAAATCTGACAAAAATACAGCTCTTTCGATGGTTTTTACATCTCGGCTTAACTAAATCGATGAGAAATCAGTGTGGCCCTTAAACAAAGGCTAGACACCACTTTGAGGGCTATTGTTCTTTGTCTTTGTCTTTTTTAACAATCAAGCTCCCTTCCAAAAGTAATTTTCACCAAAATCTAAGTTACAACCCAAGTAGCCTCGGATCATCTTGACTCTCATCAGCCCCAAAGCAATGAAGCTTAATCGATATTCGGATATAGTGGCTTTATGCATCAATCGAAAATTCTAATACCAACCCTCAAAGAAGACCCGTCTGATGCGGAGGTTGTCAGTCATAAATTGATGATGCGAGCTGGACTTGTAAGACAGTTAGCGAGCGGCTTATACAGCTGGCTACCCATAGGCCTTAGAGTGCTTCGAAAGGTTGAAAACATCATACGAGTAGAAATGGATAAGGCTGGTGCACAAGAGCTGCTTATGCCCGTAGTTCAACCCTCAGAACTCTGGGTAGAAACCGGCAGATGGGAAAAGATGGGAGCCGAGCTCTGTCGGCTAAAAGATCGACATGAACGTGAATTTTGTTTAGGGCCCACCCACGAGGAAGTGATTACCGACATCTTCAGAAGAGAAGTTAATAGCTATAAAGATTTGCCTGCCACTTATTATCAAATCCAAACAAAGTTTCGTGACGAACCAAGGCCGAGGTTCGGCTTAATGCGTGCACGCGAATTCATCATGAAAGATGGCTACTCCTTTCACTTGGATCAAACGAGTTTCGATGAAACCTATCAAGCGATCTATGACTGCTACTGTGTGATTCTAAATCGAATGCAACTCGATTATCGCGCAGTAATTGCAGACACAGGCAACATAGGCGGAGAAAACTCTCACGAATTTCACGTGTTGGCAAATTCCGGAGAGGACGTCATCGCTTACGCAACAGATGGCGATTACGCAGCTAACCTTGAGAAAGCGGAATCCGCCCCACTAGAACAACCTCATGAAACACCTGCAGACGAGCAGACAGAGATTCACACACCAGATGCATTATCTATTGACGATGTAGCAAAGCAATTATCTGTACCAGCTAAAGGGATTTTAAAAACTCTACTAGTCGAAAGCGATGAAGGCTTAATGGCCCTGGTTCTTAGGGGCGATCACGAATTGAATCTCGTTAAAGCAGAAAAAATACCAGGCGTGACAGCACCCATTAGCTTTGCCACTGACGAGCAAATACTTAAACATACGGGCGTTAAGGTTGGATCTCTCGGACCAATTCAATCGAACCTGCCCTTGTACGTTGATCGGGAAGCCGCAGCTCTAGTTAATTTTGTGTGCGGCGCAAATAAGACTGATTACCACCTGGCAAATTGCCGATGGGATCGTGACAGACCCTTAAAGAAACATGAAATAGTTGATATACGCAATGTCGTTGAAGGTGATCCCGCCATCAACAATCAAGGTTCACTGAAATTTCAGCGCGGTATAGAAGTCGGCCATATTTTTCAGCTTGATCGCAAATACAGCGAACCCATGAAGGCCACCGTCCTCGATGACCAAGGTAAATCGGTTGCCCCCATTATGGGTTGCTACGGAATGGGCGTAACAAGGCTGGTGGCTGCTCTCATCGAACAGAACCACGATGATAAGGGCATTGTCTGGCCAACCACGGAGCTGTCTCCGTACCATCTTCATATCATCCCTTTAAATTACGACAAATCTGAATTAGTGAAAAACAACGCCGATTCGATATACAAAAAAGCGCTGGCCAGAGGGTTGGAAGTGCTAATTGACGATCGCAAAGAACGCCCTGGGGTTAAATTTGCGGACGCTGATCTTATTGGTATACCTCATCGAATTGTCCTGGGCGAAAAATCTCTGCAGAAAGGAGTAGTCGAGTATTCGACGCGCAAGGAATTAGAGCCACAGGAATTGCCTATCGAAGATGCGTTGTCAAAGGTTTATTTGACCAACAACGAGGAGAGTTAATAGCTTCTCAGTGTTTTCAACTCTGCCAGAATACCATCGAGCGTTTGGGGTCCTATTAAAATCTTGGAAATACTTCCCTCTGAGTCAATCAGTACTGTCATCGGCAATACTTCAGGTTCCCCATACCCAAACAGTTGGCGAGGATCCTCAATCAGCACTGGAAACTCAATCTCCATTTTTTCAACTTGCTCCTCCAGGGCCCCTCCTACCAACGAATCAAAGCTGACGCCAAAGACGACTAACCCATGATTCTTTGCCTCACGGTGCAACTCATTCAGTTCTGGAATTTCTTCTTTGCATGGTAAACACCAATCCGCCCAGTAGTTGAGCAACAGAAAGCCATCTTCAGGAGCTGATAAGTCAATAACCTCACCCGTCGAAGTAAGAGCTGGTCGACCAGAATCACAAGCTGCAACTAAGTAACACAAGCCTATCATCAACCACACTCGCAACAAGCGATCTAAAGTAAAACTCTTCAACATGTACTGTTCCGCATCAATTAGGCTATTGTGTCGATTTAATTCCGTAATGGAACCCAATTATAATAGTAGAGACAACCGAATTGGCATTAGAATATCGGGCCCATGGAAATCTATCACAATCCTAATTGCTCAAAGTCCAACAGAGCGCTAGAGCTACTTCGAGAAAATAACGTCGAGCCTACTGTTATTTACTATCTTGAAGAGCCTCCTAGTCCAGCATTGCTTCGCGGGTTATTAAAAAAATTAGGCCTAACCGCAAGAGAAATATTGCGTAAGAAAGAAGAAGCCTATTCTCTTCATAATCTTGAAGACTCAGATATAGATGAAGAGTCCATTCTAGAAATCATGTCACGCAATCCAATTCTCATAGAACGCCCCATTGTGGTAGCAGATTCGAAAGCCATATTAGGCAGGCCTCCCGAAAATGTTTTGGAGCTTATTTAAATTGAGCCCTTACATTCTCGTCTTATACTTTTCGCATTCCGGTGGGACTGCGAACTTAGCCAGAGAAATTTGTTATGGAGTCGATAGCGTTAGCGGAATCGAATCAAAGTTGAGAACCGTGGCGCCGATCAGCACAGAAACAGAGAAAACCAAGCCCTCAGTGCCAGAGGAGGGAGCAGTCTACTGCGATAAGCAGGACCTATCTGGCTGCGCAGGACTGGCCTTGGGCAGTGCCACACGATTTGGCAACATGGCCAGTCCAATGAAGCACTTCTTGGATACCACCGCCGACCTTTGGATGGCCAACGCTCTAGAGGGTAAACCGGCCGCAGTCTTCACATCAAGCAACTCCCTGCATGGAGGCCAAGAAACTACTCTACTTTCCATGATGATTCCCTTGTTTCATCACGGAATGCTCATTACAGGCTTACCGTATTCAGAAAGTGCCTTAAAAAATACAAAAACCGGGGGCACCCCGTACGGTGTAACTCATCTAGGTAGTTTAGGCAGCAAACTATCGACCGACGAGATAACTCTCGCAAAAAAAGCTGGAGAGAACCTGGCAAGGAAGGCTTTAGCCCTCCAAAAATAGTCAATGAATGATCGGTTCCGGAGCGGGGGGTGGTTCAGCAGAGTCCTCTTCTTCCATTTTATGCACCGCAAACCGCTTTGTCGTGATTTCACCTGAAACCACATCAGGTAGCTCTCGCAAAAAATCTTCCATATGAGAAGTCTGAAGGTGTTCCATCAAAGCCCCCATATTTTCCCATTCTTGAAAGACCATCAAGGTATTCGGATCACTCAATCCCAGATAAAAATCATAAGAAATACACCCTTGCTCAGACCTGGTAGCTAGTACCATCTTACGAGCCAGCTCGATAGCCTTATCTCTGGCTTCTGAGCGTAGAGGAATATTACCTTGTACAATAATCAAATCATTTCCCTAAAGCTTCCAATTAGCGATGCCGGCCTCAAGCTCTTCAATGACAGAAGAGTCTTCTATGGTTGAAGGTACCGAATATTGTTCTCCATCTATCATTTTTCTCATTACCTGACGAAGAATTTTGCCCGAACGCGTTTTAGGCAATCGCTCTACTATAAGTATACGCTTAAAATTAGCAATGGGTCCCACCGCTTCTCGAACCATCGTTACTAATTCTTTCTCTAAAGCTTCGGATGAAATGTTAGCGCCATCTTTGAGCACTATTAAAGAAACGGGCACCTGACCCTTTTCCTTGTCATTGACTCCAACAACAGCACACTCGGCAATCACTGCATGCTTGGCAACGACCTCTTCAATCTGTCCGGTGGACAACCGATGACCGGCCACATTGATCACGTCATCCATTCTACCCATGACATAGATGTAACCGTCTTCGTCCCGGTAACCTCCGTCTCCCGTCAAATAAAATCCAGGATAATCCTTCCAATAACCTTCTTCATAGCGATCATGATCTCGCCAAACCGTGGGGAAGCCACTCGGCGGTAAAGGACCTTTCACAACAATAGCGCCTTCTTGATTGGGGCCAACTTCCAACCCATTTTCGTCCAAAACACGAACATCATAGCCCGGCGCTGGCAAAGTAATGGAGCCTGCTCTAGTCTCTAAAAGTTCAACACCAGCCATATTACCGCTGATTGTCCACCCCGTTTCAGTTTGCCACCAGTGATCAATTACAGGAATTTTTAGGTGTTCTTTTAACCAGTGATAAGTTGGGGGATCTAGACGTTCTCCAGCTACGAATTGATATTTTAGACAAGAAATATCGTATTGATCTTTAAGCTTACAATCAGGGTCCTCCTTCTTTATGGCCCTAAATGCTGTTGGCGCCACAAAAAAAGATTTGACGCTATATTCTGAGACAACCCTCCAGAAAGCGCCTGCGTCAGGAGTTCTGATAGGCTTACCTTCGTACAAAATGCTGGTGCAGCCCTTTAGGAGCGGCCCGTACACGATATAAGAATGGCCCACGACCCAACCCACGTCAGAGGCGGCCCAAAAAACATCTCCCACATCAACATCATAAATAGCACCCATACTATATTTCAAAGCGACAGCGTGACCACCATTGTCTCTGACAATACCCTTGGGTTTACCAGTCGTGCCCGATGTGTAAAGAATGTAGAGCGGATCCGTTGCGAGGACCGCTACGCAACCAACCGGTTCTGACTTAGACTCCCAACTTTTCCATTCAATATCTCGGGGCTCAAGTAAAATTGCTTCAGATTGAGGACGCTGCAAAACCACGCAGTGCGAGGGTTTAAAACTCGCGATTTCAATTGCCGCGTCTAGAAGTGGCTTATATTCGATTACTTTTTCGATCTCGATGCCACAGGATGCCGACAAAACAACCTTAGGTTCAGCATCATCGATTCTGCTAGCCAGTTCCGGAGCTGCAAAACCCCCAAAGACTACGGAATGTATGGCTCCTATGCGAGCGCAAGCCAACATAGCCACCACAGTCTCCGGCACCATAGGCATGTAGATGACTACCCTGTCACCTTTACTAACACCCAAGGATACGAGACCACCCGCTATCCTGGCAGTCCAATCCAGCAACTCTTTATATGTATATTGGGCCTTGGTCCCCGTTACCGGGGAGTCATAAATTAGAGCGACATTATCCCCTCGCCCCTCCTCCACGTGCCAATCTAAAGCCGCGAAGCAGGTGTTCATCTCCCCGTCAACGAACCACCTCCCGACTCCGTTGCTATCCTTTCCTAAAATCTGTTCAGGGAACGAAACCCAGGGAATATCCTCTGCCTGAGTCGACCAAAAGCTCTCAGGATCTGCTAAAGACAGACCATACTCATCTGCATAGGCCATATTAAATCTGTATTTTCTTGTTTATATTCCGACCACTATAGCTGAACTGCCCCACTAGCTCCCAGTCCTTCAATTTCAGCTTGATCAAACCCATAGTCTTTAAGAACAGCTAGTGTGTCTTGACCTGGAATACGAGCACCCCCAGAAATTGCAGCCTCGGTTCTCGAAAAACGCGGAGCAGGTGCTTGCTGCATAATACCATCGACTTCTAGGTAACTCTTTCTCGCAACATTATGAGGATGCGCTGGCGCCTCAAAGATACTCAATACAGGTGCAAAACATACGTCAGACCCCTCCATGATATCGCACCACTCTGCTTGTGTTTTTGAACGAAATACATTTCTCAAATCCTCAGTCAACTGGGGCCATGACTCCTGGTCCATTTGTGGTGAATACTTCTCTTCGTCCAAACCGGCTTTTTCAATCAACTCCGCGTAAAACTGCGGTTCTATCGAACCTAGACAAATATATTTCTCATCTTGGGTTTCGTACGTATCATAAAAGTGCGCCCCACCATCGAGCATATTGGTGCCTCTATTCTCGCTGAAAGCGCCACCCGCTGCCATCGAGTAAAACATCGCCATAAGGCTTGCCGTTCCATCGACCATAGCGGCATCGACCACCTGTCCTTTCCCAGATTTTTGGGCTTCAAGCAACGCACAAACCATACCAAAAGCAAGAAGCATCCCTCCTCCACCAAAATCGCCTACTAGGTTTAATGGGGGCACAGGCTTTTCGCCCTTTCTACCAATTGCGTGCAAAGCGCCAGCCAGAGCAATGTAGTTAATATCATGCCCTGCAGCATGCGCCATCGGTCCGGACTGACCCCAACCGGTCATTCTTCCAAAAACAATTTTTTCATTTCTATCTAGACAAATTTCAGGGCCTAATCCTAGACGTTCCATAACGCCTGGTCTGAAGCCTTCAAAAACAGCATCAGCGGAATCAATCAATCTCAGCACTGCCTCAACTCCCTCAGCACTTTTCAAGTCGACTCCAATGGATCGCCTATTTCTCGCCAAAACATCTTTAGGCGCTTTATCACCAACCCCAATCCTTTCAACACGAACGACCTCTGCCCCCATATCGGAAAGCATCATTCCGCAAAATGGACCAGGGCCAATCCCGGCCATTTCAATAATTTTAAACCCACTTAATGGACCCATTAATTTCTCCCTTTAACTCAACATTTGCCACAGTTTAACTCACGAACCATCATCTAATTAGTTTCTCTCTGCTTCCAGCCAATTTAGGCACGTGAGTATTTTGTTTTATCGCAATATAAAGCAAACTCGCCTCGTGAGGAAAATTATACATTGTGACTGTGACTGTTTTTATGCCTCAGTAGAAATGCGAGATGACCCCGAGTTAACCCAGTTACCATTGGCAATAGGAGGGTCCCCGCAAAAGAGAGGCGTTGTCGCTACCTGCAACTATCCTGCTCGGCGTTTTGGTATCCATTCCGCAATGCCCATGAGTCAAGCTGTTAGAGCGTGTCCAAACTTGACCATCTTGCCCCCAGATATGAAGAAATATCGAAAAGAGTCACTTCGAATCCGTGAGATATTTTTACACTACACTAAAAAAATAGAGCCCTTATCTCTAGACGAAGCCTTTCTTGATGTCTCCGATTTAAAAATCGCAGGGGGTAGCGCGACAAGAATTGCCGCCGAAATAAGACAGAGGGTGCACGACGAGGTGGGCGTTACAATTTCCGCCGGAATCGCGCCTAATAAATTCCTAGCAAAAATCGCCTCAGATTGGCACAAACCCGATGGTCAATTCACGATTACGCCAAAAGAAGCCCAGGCTTTTATTGATAAATTGCCAATTAATAAAATTTTCGGCGTGGGAAAGGTAACCGAAAAAAAAATGCGCAGCCGGGGCATTGAAGTGTGTTCGGATCTTAAGCAAATCCCTCTGTCCGATCTGATAAATCATTACGGGAAGTTTGGCACCAGGCTTTATGAACTATGCAGAGGAATCGACAATCGGCCAGTCAGCACTAATCGCAAAAGAAAGTCGATTAGTTCGGAGAGGACGTTCTCCTTGGATTTAAATAATAAAACAGATTACAAAAACCAACTTGTCGAAATAGTCGAAGACCTAGAGCGCCGCGTAATCAGCTCTGGATACCATCACAAGATTCGACGCCTAAACATCAAAATAAGGTTCAGCAACTTTAAAATAACAACTGCTAGCCGATCACACGAAAAAATTGATAAGGACCTTTTCGTCAACCTATTTTTTAAAGCCTGGGAACGACATGCTCTTCCAGTAAGGCTTATTGGAGCTGGTGTTGACATCGACAATACTGATCAAAGTCTTCAAACGGAATTGTTTTAACCAGATCTTCAAGCCACAAACTGAATATCTGCAAATTTCTCATAAAGTATGTTGTTCGATCGCAACTGCTCATGACTTCCCTCTCCGATCAAACGGCCCTTATCAATTACTAAGATTCGATCTGCTTGTCTTACCGTCGAAATCCTGTGAGCCACTACCAATATCGACATCTTACCTTTCAATTTTTCGATGCTGCTTCGAATCTTGCTTTCGCTTTCGGCATCCAGGGCGCTTGTCGCTTCATCAAGCAGCAAAATAGAAGGCTTAGACAGCAGTGCCCTTGCAATAGCAATCCTTTGTCTTTGACCGCCAGACAAACCCACACCATCCTCACCAATCAGTGTTTCCAGTCCATTTGGCAAATCATCAATAAAATCCACTTTAGCCAGTTCAAGCGCTTCTTTTATGTCTTCTTCAGAGACCTGCCGATTCACATACAGTAAATTGGACTTCAGCGAACCGGAGAAAAGAATCGGATCCTGAGCCACATAACCCATTTTGTCTCGAATCTCTTGAAGCGAGAACTCCTTAATTTCCGCTCCGTTTATTTCAATACTGCCTGAAGTGGGGTCGTAAAATCGCTGAGTCAGATCAAAAATTGTGCTCTTCCCAGCTCCCGAAGGTCCTACAATAGCCACCATTTCTCCAGGACCAACTCGGAAGTCAATTTCGGACAAGACTTGAATTTCCGGTCTGGTCTCATAAGCAAATGACACTTTACTAAATTCTAATTCAACGTTATCTTCTACTACGGCCCTAGGCTGCTCAGGTGAACTGATCATGACGGGGGATTCCAGGAGTTCCACCAATCTCTCCGTAGCTCCTGCAGCTCTTTGTAAGTCAGAGTAAACCTCGCTAATGGCTCCTACAGCACCCGCGACTAGAACTGCGTAAAAAATGAACGCTGCTAATTCACCTGGGCTCGTAGTACCCAGAATCACATTCTGTCCACCAACCCAGATCATAATTCCAACAGCCCCAAAAACGAGCAACATGACAACTGCAATCAATAGCGCTCGATGCTTGATTCTCCTGACAGCGACTAGAAAGGCGTCTTCTGCATGTCCGATAAAACTGATTTCATCTTTGTCCTCGTGGCTAAACGCTTGAACCGTCTTGATGTGTCTTAAACTTTCGCCCGCAAAGGTTCCTACCTCTGCCAGCCGATCTTGGCTCTGCCTGGACAAGTGACGTACTTTTCTCCCAAAAAAAACAATCGGAATAACAACGATGGGTACTACACCGATAGCGATTAACGCAAGAAAAGGACTGGTAACAATAAGCAGAATCATACCGCCAAAAAACAGCAGAACATTTCTGAGTGCCACAGATACGCTTGACCCTATAACCGTTTGCAACAAAGTGGTATCAGTCGTAATCCGGGTCTGAATCTCACTTGGAAGATTAACCTCAAAAAATCCTGGGTGCATCCGAAGTAATCGAGAAAACACAGCAACGCGAATGTCAGCGCTAATTCGCTCACCAATCCAGGATACAAAATAAAAGCGAACGAAGGTCCCTACGGTGAGCAACGCCACAAACGAAACGAAGTAAGACAACGCTTCATTGAGCGCTTGCCCGTCTCCGCCCGCAAATCCATTGTCGATTAATAATCGAACACCTTGGCCAATCAATAAAGTCGCACAGGCAGTCACAACAAGTGCAAAACTTGCAAATAAAATTTGCTTTTTGTAAGGCAGCAGAAATTTTAAGGCTGGCGCTAAGCGTCTAAGGTCTTTAGTGCCGCCTCTGTCTAGACCGTCATCCATGCGCTTATTATGAACACCAAAGCGCTAAGAAGCGATCCTGATTGAGGAACAATTAATTTAACGCTAAGGTAACTCTCCACCCATGAAGTAACGATTTATTTGATGCAGCACGAATTAGAATTCCTGGAAAACAGTACTGGTGATGATCCAACCGGCACCGTTATTTGGCTACACGGACTAGGAGCGGACGCTACGGATTTTGAACCCGTAGTACCCCTTTTAGGATTATCTGTCCCTCTAAAATTCATTTTCCCTAACGCTCCTGAAAGGCCAATTACCATAAATGGAGGCGCATCGATGAGGGGCTGGTATGACGTTGATCCATCCAATACCGATGATGCGATCGAAGACATCGAGGAATCAGCCGGCTTAATTCAACAGCTAATTCAAGCTGAATTAGATCAGGGGGTTGAACCGGGAAAAGTGACCCTGGCGGGATTTTCTCAAGGCGGCGTGATCGCCCTGCATCTTGGGTTGTCTTTCAACGACAAGCTTAGGGGAATCATGGCCTTATCCACTTACCTCTACCAGCCGGAAACCCTCGTAGATCGAATCGGACTCGCCAATATCGATATTCCCATTTTCATGGCACACGGCATTTCCGATCCAATGATTCCCATAACCAGGGCAATTACATCTAGAGAGGCGCTTCTAGATCATGCCTATCAGGTGGAGTGGCACGAATACGCAATGGGCCATCAAGTATGCCCGCAAGAACTCTCGGAAATAGGGCGATGGCTGAACAAAATATATTCGAACTAATACCGGCGCTACAAAAAACCCATGAGAGCTGGATAGAGATTGTTCTGGACCGGTTTGACGACTTCCTTGAAGACCACGCATCCTGCGAGAAAAAGGCTTCAGGAATGGCAATGAGCATGGCCTCTCATTATCCCGACCGGCGTGTACTACTAAATGCCATGGTAGATTTAGCGGTGGAAGAGCTGAATCATTACCGAGAGGTAGTAAGGCTGATAATTTCTCGTAACAACCAGCCTGGACCAGATTCAAAAGATCATTACATTATCAAACTCAACGGACTAGTCAGAAAGGGTAAAGAACACTTTTTGCTTGATAGGCTGCTAGTCGCAGCACTTATAGAAAGAAGGGGAGCCGAGAGGTTCCAATTAATTTCCGATAACACGCAAGACGAAACCATTAAGCGATTTTACAGTTCAATTACTAACAGCGAATCCAGGCACTGGAGATTATTTATAACACTCGCCATGGAATATTTCGAAGCCGATGAAGTCGAAGAGCGACTATATGCTCTTGCCCCCGAAGAAAATAGGATCATTGAAAGCCTGCCAATCAAACCTGCATTGCACTAAGAGCCGCAAATGAGCAAGGCAATCACCAAGTATCTCGAGAGATATGCCGAAAAAGAGGCTCATACATTAACCATACCTGAACATTCTTTTAGCCAAACCATCGTGATCCCAGCTTTCGACGAAACCACGAACTTTGTAGAAAATTTGAGACTATTAGCAAATCCGTCCGTGCTTGCAATCGTTATTGTAAATCGACCAGATAACTCAAGTTTGGAAGCGACTAGGAATACTTTCGAATTGCTCTCAGATCTCAAAAAAATGCGACTTCGCAATCTCGTTATCATCGATAGAGTTGAGAAGCCACTGGAAGCAAAACAAGGGGTAGGCCTCGCACGTAAAATAGGAACAGACTTAGCTCTTAGACTGATTCAATTACAGAAAATTTCTAGCCCATGGATACGACAAACAGATGCTGACGCATCTTTTCAAAAAAACTACTACCAAACTTCGATGCCAAAATCTGGCGCTGTCGTTTACGCGCATCGTCACATTTCGAGCGACCCCTTAATCTCTAAAGCCATCTCTCTTTATGATGGACATATGTCTTACTACGTAAACTCTTTGGAGGCTGCCAATTCAAAGTATGCATATCCCACACTCGGAAGCACCCTAGCGATCCACGCCGAAACTTATGCACAAGTTCGAGGCTATCCAAAAAGAAACGCAGGCGAGGACTTTCATCTTTTAAATAAAATCGCCAAAACAAACCGAGTTCAATACTCAACAGAAACAACCATCAGTTTAGAGGCGCGACTCTCTGATCGAGTACCAATCGGCACAGGGCCTTCCATTAAGAAGATACTTGATATCATAGAAAAGGACCCGGGCGGTCAAAGTTATCTTAGCTACAATCCTTTGTTATTTAAGTTCTTGGCTAAAACGATCAATGAACTGAAATCTTTTACCGTAGCCCCATGTCAATTCGATAAGATAATAGGTTCCAAGCTGGATGAATTAGGTTTCCAGAGGATTGCATCGACGCTACATTCACATTATCGATCTTGCGACCAGCGACAGGAAAAATTAGATCAGTGGTTTGACGCTCTTAAAACCCTACGTTTCCTTCACAAAGCTGAGAAACATTATCCAAAAGAATCTCTACTCGACACCATTCGCGGGCTTTCCCCAAAAGAACGAGAAACTATAGTCTCACAAAATCCGACACTTTCTGAGTTGCTATCCAGTTCTGAAAGACCCCCTTAAGAAAATCAGACAGTAACGTGCAATCAAAGTAAAATCTAAAATCGTAAGGCTTAGTAAGTAGAGATATTCGTTACCAATGACAAAAGTATTCATTGATGGGCAAGCGGGAACGACCGGGCTTCAGATTTTTGACATGCTTCGCAATCGTTCCGACCTAGAAATCATCACCATCCCGGAAGATCAGAGGAAAATCCCTGCTGCCAGAAAAGAACTACTTAATTCCTCTGAAATTACCATCTTCTGTCTACCCGATGATGCGGCTACCGAAGCGTCTAGCTTTAGAGAAAGCGACACACGAATAATAGATGCGAGCACGGCACACCGCGTCGACGATCAGTGGGTTTACGGACTTCCGGAGCTCAGCGAGAATCATAGGCAAAAGATTCGAAACGCTGCCTTAGTTAGCAATCCAGGTTGCTATCCCCAAGGTTTTATATTGCTGGTGAAGCCCCTGATAGATGAGGGCATTATTGAGAAACAAGCCGCTCTATCATGTAACGCCGTATCGGGGTACTCAGGGGGGGGCAGGCAAATGATCGAAGAATTTACGACAGCTGATGCCCAGGGACAAGAGAGATTATCGGTAAACGACTATAGTTTAACTCTCGGTCACAAGCACGTACCTGAAATGCGTAAGCATTCGGGATTGACGACAAACCCTTTATTTCTTCCGACTGTAGCCAATTACTACAAAGGTATGATTGTTCGAGTCCCGCTACATCTGGAGACCCTGACCGAAGGGAAAGCAGATAACATAGTAGAGTGTTTAAAAGACCAGTATAAAGAATGCCAATTCATTAGAGTCCACGACTATAACGACACTGAGCTTCTAGAGAACGGTAGATTAAACCCGGTAGCATGCAACGATACTAACCTCATGGACTTGATGTGCTTTGGTAACAGCAGTCAACTCGTGCTTTTAGCCAGATACGACAACTTGGGTAAAGGTGCAGCTGGGGCAGCCGTTCAAAACCTAAATATCATGCTTGGCGTCGAGGAGGAGAAAGGATTATGAAAATTCCTATTCAAGAATTACCTACGAATCAACTCAACGCACTTGTTCGTGAGTGGTCCGATGCTCTTCAAAAAAAGCAGGGCCAAAACTTAAAGCTAGATCTTAGTCGAGGTAAACCCAGTCACGCACAGCTCGAGCTAAGTCATAAGATTTCGAACCAGCCTATTGAAAATTACTTTTCTTCTGATGGAACAGACACTCGGAATTACGGGAACTTGACCGGCATTGCAGAGGCAAGAGCCCTAGGCGCAAAAATTTTAGGAACTTCACCAGAAACCACCTACGCAATAGGTAATTCGAGTTTGTCTTTAATGCACCTAACGGCAGACACAGCGTTACAACATGGGCTTTGGAACGACTCTAGGAAATGGGCAAATTCCACGGCTCCTAAAATGATCACTTTAGTGCCAGGCTACGACAGACACTTCACGGTTTGTGATTCTCTGGGCATTGAAATGGTTAACGTTAAAATCGATGCACAGGGGCCCGATATCACAAAACTGGAATCGCTCGTAGAGGACCCATCTGTAAAAGGAATCTGGTGTGTCCCCAAGTACTCTAATCCTACAGGGATCACTTACTCCGACAAGCAAGTGACAGAGTTAGCAAACCTACCCAATAAAGCCGCAGCGGAGGATTTTGTGATCTTCTGGGACAATGCTTATGCGATTCACGACATTCAATTTCCTGGAGACGAGCTTGCTTCAATAACGGAGGCTGCAGAACTAGTGGGCACGCAAGACCATGTCGTGCAATTCGCCTCGACCTCTAAAGTCACGTTTGCCAGCGGAGGAATAGCCTTTATTAGCTCTAGTCAATTGATACTAGAAACTTTAGAAAAACAAATCAGCACCTTTTCAATAGGTTCGGATAAAGTCAATCAACTCCGCCATGCACAATACCTCTTGGAAAATCTCGACGATCACATGAACGCCCATGCAGAACTGCTGGCTCCAAAATTTTCTCTTGTCCTCAAATATTTGGAAGACGATCTAGGAGGACTTGAGATAGCGAACTGGACTGAACCGAGGGGAGGCTACTTTATATCGCTCGATACGATGATGCCCGTGGCGGATCAGGTTATTGAGTTAGCCAAGACTGCTGGGTTAGTTCTAACACCTGCGGGCGCTACTTATCCTGCTGGAACCGATGAAGAAAACACAAACATCCGAATTGCGCCTAGCTTTGCAGAAGAAGACGAACTTAAAACTGCCATGGAAGTTTTAACGCTATGCGCTAGACTGATCACAGCAAGAGAAATAATCAATCATAGGCAGTAGCAGTTTTTATGGCAAAGTGGTCAATAGAGAAATTCATAGTTCCGGACCTACCAGATCAAGACCGTTTTCACGATTTCGCCCTCCCCTCTCCGATGATGAGGGCAATACAGGAACTTGAGTACGAATACTGTACTCCTATACAAAGTCAGGTATTGCCTCTGAGTCTTGCGGACTATGATATTACTGGTCAGGCCCAAACCGGCACTGGAAAAACTGCTGCATTCCTAATCACCGTCTTAACACGGTTTTGGGAGTCGCCTAGGACAGGGACAACCGAAACTGGAAAACCAAGGGCGCTAATACTAGCACCCACTCGAGAGCTAGCACTGCAAATTGAAAGCGACTCAAATGACCTCAGTAAATACATGGAAGAATCGACACTATGCGTTGTTGGGGGAATTGATTTTAAAAAACAAAGAGAGAAGCTGCTCTCTAAGCCCGTCGACATACTAATCGCTACGCCAGGCAGACTTATAGATTTTATCGATAGAAAAGACATTGACCTCAGGGAGGTCGAAGTTTTAGTCATAGATGAAGCGGATCGAATGCTGGACATGGGCTTCATCCCCGATGTTAGACGAATAGTTTATAAAACCCCTCACAAAAGGCAGCGCCAGACCTTGTTTTTTTCCGCCACTTTCAATGAAGACGTTATGCGCCTTGCTCAATCGTGGACAATAGAACCCGAACACATTGTGATCGAGCCAGAAAGTGTGGCCACTGATACTGTAGATCAAAAATTTTGGCTACTCTCTTACTCCGAAAAAGATGACAAACTCTTGAAGTTATTAGAAAGCACGACAATTGGCCAAACAATAGTATTTGCAAATAGACGCGATGAAACACACAGTCTCACCCATTTTCTAAAATCCAAGAAAATCGATTGCGAAGCCCTCGCTGGGGATATTCCACAGAAAAAAAGGCTGTCCACACTCAACCGCTTCAAACAAGGCAACCTTAAGTTTTTGATCGCAACCGATGTAGCAGGACGAGGCATCCACGTTGATGGAATATCACACGTGATTAACTATTCACTTCCTGAGGATCCAGAAGACTACGTACATCGAATTGGTCGGACAGGACGCGCTGGCAATGAGGGGATTGCTATAAGCTTTGTTACTGAAAACGATGCATTTAATCTACCAGCTATTGAAGAATACATAGGAATAAAAGCCAACTGCGAGCAACCAAGCTTCGAATAAAAAAAACGTGCTACTTTATAGCGTCCGCACTGAATTATTGGCAGTGTCGAGTTTAAAAAGCCAAACAAGGAATACGTTATGAAAACCAACGTAGCAGTAATACAACACAATGCCGGAGTCGACGTTGAACAAAACCTTTCCACTTTGGAAGTACTTTCTAAACAAGCTGCGAGCGAAGGCGCACGAGTGGTATGTTGGGCCGAGGCTTTCGCTTATTTAGGTCGTCACGAGGGAAAACTCGAAATACTGGAGCCTTTGCCTGAGGGGGGACCAATCTTAGCTCGGTGCAAAAATCTGGCTAAAAATCTTGGTGTAGAAATTCTTTTGGGCGGCTTTCACGAATCCGATCCAACTGATTCCACAAGATGCTTTAATACCAGTGTTTACCTCTCTTCCACTGGAGAAGTTAGTGGTGTTTACCGAAAAATCCATCTGTTCGATGTCGATATAGCAGATGGACCTAGGTTAATGGAGTCTAAACACACCTCACCGGGTGATCAGGCGGTCGTCGTTAATTCGCTCATCGGAGACCTTGGAATGACAGTGTGTTACGACCTGAGGTTTCCAAACCTTTTTCAAAAACTGACGGACATGGGCAGCTTAGCAATCTCCGTTCCTTCGGCATTTACCAAGACTACTGGCGAAATGCATTGGCATAATCTGCTTTGCGCGAGAGCAATAGAAAATCAAACCTATATTTTCGCGCCAGCTCAGCATGGACAGCACAGCAAAAATAGAGCCTCCTACGGCCATTCTCTAATCGTTGACCCTTGGGGTAAAATCATCTGTGAACTACCAGAGGGAGACGGTTATGCAATCGGCGAATTTGATCAAGACAGGATAGACAGTGCACGAAGTCAACTGCCCAGCATGTCAAATCGTCGTGCGTTTAATTAACTAACTCATAATGACAGACGCCAATACAAGACTTGCCATCGGCCTTGTACAGCTAGCGGCCTTACTTGTAATCATCGCTGCGTTAAAAGCGGCTCAAGATCTTTTTGTGCCCTTTCTGCTGGCGATCTTTACGGCAACATTAGCCGCTTCACCTATGTTTTGGATCAAACGTCGAGGAGCCCCCAGCTGGCTTGCGATTTGTCTGGTGATCCTCGCGATCATCTTAATGATTCTATTTTTCGGGGGCATTGTCGCTCAATCTGCGTCGAGCTTTATGGGTAAGCTCCCCTTCTATCAAAGTCAACTTTTACTCATGCAAGCCAATTTAATTAGTTCTCTTGATCCTCTGATTAGTTATTTTGATCTCAATCTCGACTTAAATTCAGCTTTTGGCAATTTCTCGCCCGCAACACTCATTAATTTAGCGGGAACAACCATATCTAGTCTTGGCTCTGTCTTAAGCAACAGTTTCCTTATCATTCTCACAGTGATCTTTATTCTCGCAGAGGCCACTTCTTTCCCGCACAAATTAAGTGCAATTCTAACCAACCCTGAACGCGGCCGCGTTTATTTCTCTGATTTCACACGAAACCTAAATAACTACATAGCCATCAAAACGACGATGAGCGCAATCACAGGCATAGTCGTTACCCTTTTCCTTTCGTTATTAGGAGTAGATTTCCCCATATTATGGGGCCTCCTCGCTTTCCTGTTGAACTTTGTGCCCAACATCGGATCGGTAATTGCGGCAATACCGCCAGTACTTCTTGCCTATGTACAGTTGGATGGCTGGTCCGCCACCATCATCATTTTCGGATTCTTAATCATAAACATCGTAATCGGGTCATTTATCGAGCCTCGATACCTAGGCAAAGGATTAGGACTTTCACCGCTAGTCGTCTTTATATCCCTGGTATTTTGGGGTTGGGTACTGGGCCCCATCGGAATGCTTCTTTCGGTACCTCTTACCATTACGGCCAAACTAGCCCTCGAGGCAAATCCCAACACAAACTGGATCGCCATTCTTTTAGGCACGACAGAAAATAGCGACTCCAAAAGCACAGAACCCGACACCTAATAAAGTTCTTACAAATGTCTAAGTTAGTCAGAAAAAATATCGCTAGTATGGAAGGCTATTCTTGGGGAGAGCAACCAAAGAACAATACGAATCTTATTAAACTCAATACCAACGAAAACCCCTATCCTCCCAGCCCTCTCGTGATTCAGGCACTTCAAACTTTGAACGCCGAGGAATTAAGAACCTATCCAGACCCTTTGGCAGATGAGCTAAGGGCCGAGGTTGCGAAACTTAATCAAATCACCGATAAAAACATCGTGATTACAAATGGAGGCGACGAAGGCTTGAGACTTTCACTAACTACCTTTGTTGATCCTGGAGAAAACGTCTGTTTTGCAGATCCTAGCTACTCACTCTATCCCGTTTTGGCAGCAATCCAGGATGCAAGTATAAAACCCATCGCTTACTCTGAAGGGTGGGAAATTCCCGAGACCTTTAGTAAAGAAATCAATTCCCACAACGCAAAAATGTCTTATTTGGTCAATCCTCATGCACCAAGTGGCAATTTTTATAGTTTGGATACTTTAGACAAGATAGCTCAATCAGCTCCGGGCATTTTGTTGATCGATGAGGCCTACGCTGATTTCATCGATCCCAGTTTAAATTATCGATCAGCAGATCTTCTGAAGAAACATGATAATGTATTGATTCTGCGCACCTTCAGTAAGGGCTATTCACTTGCGGACCTACGGCTGGGCTATTTGATGGGTAGTGAAGCGCTGATCTCTCCGATAACCAGCAAGACGCGAGACAGCTATAACATAGGATCGATTCAGCAAAAGTTAGGAGTGGCGGCGATTTCAGACCAAGAGTACTCACGAAAAATATGGAATCAAATTCGAGAAAATAGAACCTATTTGCGAAAGAGCTTAACTGCCTTAGGTCTAAACAGTCACCCATCCCAATCAAACTTTATATTGGCAAAAATCGATAGCCAAAAAGTTGACGCTCACTCCTTATATCTGTCATTGAAAGAAGAGCAAATCTTTGTGCGCTATTTCCAAAATGAGTTACTCAAAAACAAACTCAGGATTACAGTTGGGACAGAGGAGCAGAACGAGTCGGTAATCAAGGCGATCGAAAGAATCACACAATAGATAAATCACTAAAAGCAAACCCAACGGCGCAAAGGCCCATGTTAACTGGAGAGAGAGAATGCCCGAACACCTGGTTACCACTAAACGGATAGCAGAACTAGAAGAGCTCAAAGTCGAACACCAGTTCAACAGCAACGCCATTCGCTTCACCAAAAATCTGGGAAGCATTACAGGACTCAGGAGGTTAGGCATTCACCAAGTGAGATTAAATCCGGGAAGAGACTCTACCACCCACCACTACCACGAAGCAGATGAAGAATTCCTCTACATTATCTCGGGGAAAGGGATAGCGAAAATAGGCGCGCAGGAGTTCGAGGTTAGCGCGGGAGATTTTATGGGGTTCCCCTCTCCGTCTCTTCCGCACAGTATGCACAACAACTCGAACGAGGATCTGGTTTATCTGATGGGCGGAGAAAGTTGGCCAGTAGACGTTGTACGCTATCCTGAACAACAAAAAACCATGATCAAATCAAACGGGAATCGGTCTTGGAGCAATGACTCCCATCTGGCAGACCTGCCTCCCCGAAACTAGGACCAGAGCTGACAATGTTGTGCAGATCAATAAGTTGTTAGACTGAGAACTCAACTCCAATTCGGATAGGAAGAATTATGACTCGATTACCCGCAGTAAGCTTGGCAGCAGTACCAGGAAGAAGAGCTAAAACGGTAGAGGTTGCTCAAACCCTCGAGAAAAAAGGATTCCCAGGTATTTACGGTCCAAGCCTTGGAGACAGCCTCTCTTTATGCAATGCCATCGCTCTATCCACCACATCTATCGAAATTGGTACCAGTATCACTCCAATATATACCAGGAATGTGATGGATTTTGCCCAAACCGCGGGTTTCCTACACGAAATATCTGAGGGTCGATTTAAATTTGGTGTTGGCGTCAGTCACGCACCAGCAATGAACCGGATGGGGATCACACAGGGCAAGCCTTTAGCAGACATGAGGCAATTCGTCGAAGAATTAAAAGCGGTTCCCAGAGTCGGAGATATGCCCCCTATTATCCTTGCTACCCTGAGGAAAAAGATGATTCAGCTCGCTGAGGAAGTTGGCGATGGAATGGTATTTGCTAATGGGGCTAGATCACACATGGGTGAATCGTTATCAGTGCTGACTGATAAATCTCGGGATAGTGAGGGCTTCTTCATAGGTAACATGATCCCAACCTGCATCAGTGATGACAAAGCAGCAGCTGCAGCAGTAAATCGAAAGACTTTAACCAGCTACGCTTTCTTGCCGAATTATCGAAATTATTGGAAAGAAGCCGGCTACGAGCAAGAAATGACAGACATAGAGAACGCACTTCAGAGAAAAGATCTAGATCGGGTCCCAGAATGTCTTTCCGATAGATGGCTCGCCGATACCACGCTTTTTGGCAATGCGACCGAGGTGCGTGACGGAATTGAGGCCTGGTTTGATTCAGGGGTAAAAACACCGATCATTGTGCCTTCTTCTGCATCTGGTGGCCAAATGCAGGCAATTGATGAGTTTCTCGCACTCTGGGATTAGAAGCGTTAAGCCCATAAAAACTTTATGGATAATTCGTCATGGTGAAGCCGAGGACACTTCCAAAGATGGTCGGGATATCACTAGAGACTTAACAGAAAGTGCTCACCAGGATTGGGAAATAATGAAACCGTGGCTTATTTCAATGCCAGGAGAACCAATGTGGGTTTTCGCAAGCCCAGCCTCTCGAACACTTCAAACAGCAGAACTAATAAGCGGATATTTCAATTCAGAGCTTATAATTGATAACAATCTCTACCTCGCGACGGCTGATACTCTGATAGATCGCATACGATCCACACCGGAGGATATTACTAACGTTGCTATAATCGCGCATAACCCAGGTGTTTCAGGCCTTGTGAGCTATTTGGTCAAAATCAGCAAACCCACGGTCTTGCAAACCTGGGGAGTTGCTCACTGCCAATTTGACAGCCCGTGGCACACTTTATCCGAGCATACGAATGCAAAGGTATCACTAGCAAGTCCAAAATTGATTATGACAAAGACCCATTAGATTCGAACCGTTTGGTCATATATGATCGGAAGCTGACCAAAGCATATCCTTTGAAATTGAAATAGGTTTATTCAAATGGAATTTTTCTCGTTCATTGTTCTCATCTTGATAGCTGTCCTTTTATGGCGCATCAATAGTCAAATACCAGATCTAATCTTCAGACTGTCTGAGATCCAACGCGATATCGCCTTCTTCAAAAAGAGCAAAGCTTCCTCTGACGATTTGGAGCAAGATGATGCCTCCTCCCAGTGAAACCTTTTCTACTTCAGATCTAATTAAGCTCTTTAGAAGCGATCAACAACAAGCTATGGCTGAAAAGGACGCGTACGCCAATCTATGTGTCGTCAGTACCGTCGGTTCAAACAACCAGCCCAGATCGAGAACACTGGTTCTGAGATCCATAGGAGAGGATTTAGCAATATTCATCAACAAAAGCAGTCCAAAGTGGAGTGAGATGAAAGGTGGGATCGCGCTTCAAACCTACTGGGCAAGCACTCAAGTGCAATACCGTATGAGCGTCTCTTCTATTGAAATAGATAAAAAAACTATAAGCGAATCGTGGCAGCTCAGACCAAATATCCCAAAAAAAATGGATTGGATTTATAAAAGCACTTTCCACCAAAGTTCGGAAGTGCAAGATCTCATCCGACTAAGAGCTGAGATTGACAAAATAAGAAACGTCGATGAACTTGAAGCAACCGATCAAGCAACGGGCCTCATACTTCAACCCAAGGTCATTGAGAGGCTTGACCTCAACACTGAGGATGGAATCCATGACAGAAGACTTTATTTAAAAGAAGACACACACTGGATAAAAAAGCAGCTAGTACCCTGAGAAAAAAACTTATGCTTCTCAACCCACTACAAAAAAAACAAAGAGGAAATTCGGCGGAATCAAGAACACTGCATACGCGCATACATTCATAAGATCGTTGTAAGCGCGTTCGTCTTTTATTTCCAATCGGCTACCTATCATCAGCCAAAGCACGCCACCCATAACAACGCTCAATACCAATGATAAAACTAATGCAGCCACTAAAACCGTTCCTATTATGATAGATTGATTTGCATCATTCCTTTAGGTTTAGCGCCTTCCAAGTCGGAGATCATGTCGTAATTTGCAGCGATATCCTCTGGAGTAGCGTCAGCTCCTAGCTGTGCTCCTGTATTTTCGACAATGCTAGCAACCGAAAAACGACCACCTTCCGCTTGCATAATGACGCCATTGGGAGCCTCTGCGCTTACCAAGAACAAGGCCGCTGGAGTGACTGACTCAGGCGCAAGCTTAGAGTGAACCGCCTCAGGGATTAAGCTTTCAGTCATTCTAGTCGCAGCGATAGGCGCGATTGTATTGGTATGAACGTTATTCTTCGCACCCTCTATTTTAAGAGAATTCATAAAACCAACTTGCGCCAACTTAGCAGCACCATAATTAGTTTGTCCAAAATTTCCATAAAGTCCCGTGGGAGAGGTCGTCATCAAAATCCTCCCATAATTCTGCTCTCGCATAATTGGCCAGACCGCATGAGTGCAGTAAACGGCTCCCATCAAATGAACATCAACAACCATCTGGAAATCATCCAGCTCTATTTTTGAAAAGGATTTGTCTCGCAATATGCCAGCGTTATTGATCAAGATATCAACTCTACCCCAGGACTCCATGGCATCGTCCACCATGCTTTTAGCTCCAGTTCGATCAGAAACCGAACCTCCATTTGAGATGGCTTCACCCCCCAATTCTTTAATTTCAGACACGACCTTCTCAGCTGCTTCAGACGAGCCGCCCGTACCATCCATAGCACCACCGAGATCATTCACGACCACTTTTGCGCCGCGTCTCGCAAGTTCCAGAGCATGACTTCTACCTAAGCCCCCTCCGGCACCTGTAACTATTGCGACTTGATCTTCAAACGAAATACTCATTCCTTTCTCCTAACAGTTATTACGGACGCATTCCAAATCGAACAGGTCCAACTAAATTATCCAACTGAGGCTGGATCCAATCGATCCATTCACATAACGTGGGCCTCGTTTCGCGCGGGTCAATCAATTCGTGTACGGCAAACGACTCCGCTCGCGGAAAAGGAGAACGAGCCTCTCTAATACGCTCTTCAAGTTCTCTTCTCTTGACTTCTGGATTCTCCGCAGCGGCTATTTCGCGATGAAAAGCCACTGCCACCCCGCCTTCGAGGGGCAACGCTCCAGACTCAACGGAAGGCCACGCTAGCACATAATTACCAGGAGCATAGTGCGCAGCCGTAGCCACCCCAAACCCCTTGTGCACCTGAACCACGGCCCAAGGCATCGTGGACTGAGATGCGGCGCAAACCGCAGCCATTCCATAACGAATGGTTCCTTGAGCTTCAGATTCTGGTCCAATCATAAAACCCGGCTGATCTACAAAATTCACTATAGGTACATGAAACGTATCGCACATTTCCACGAAACGACGATACTTTTGAGCCGCTTCAGCTGTCATCGCCCCCGCATAAACCATGCAGTCATTGGCCAAAATGCCGACTGGTTGACCGTTTAATCGCGCGAGCCCACATATCTGGCTGGGCCCAAAGTCCCTACCCATCTCAAAAAAACTGTCCTGATCAACAATCATCTCGACAATTGCCCTCATGTCGAAACCCGCGTTACTGTCTCTCGGGACCGCCGTGAGCAAATCCTGCTCCATGCGCTCTACCGAATCATCGCATTCGTATCTTGGAGTCCGCTCATGAACACTCGTAGGTAAGAAACTAAGGAATTTCTTAATTTGCTCAAAAGCGTCGTGCTCGTCTTCGGCCAAATTGTCAATCACACCGCTGGAGGCGTGAACCTGAGCACCGCCGAGTTCATCCTTGGTCAGACTAACTCCTAAAGCACGCTCAACTAAAGCTGGACCGCCAATCAGAACCTGCGCTGTGTGCTTGGTCATTACAGAAAAATGCGAAGCTACTAGCCTACCTGCTGGAAAGCCCGCGACCGCACCCATTGCTCCAGAAACAACTGGAACCTCCGACATCGCATCAGCAATAATCTTAAACCTTGGTTCCGTGAAAACAGGCTCGCCTACGGTACCGCCCTTTTTCGCAGATCCTTTTACGCTACCACCACCACCCTCAAGCATTCGTACCAAAGGAACTTTATACTGCACCGCCAAGTGCTCGGCATAGACACTCTTTCGTAATCCAGCGGCATTGGGTGAGCCGCCCTTCAAAGTAAAATCTTCCCCGCCTACGACGATTCTTCGCTGGTCTATCTTTCCAAACCCAACAATGTAGTTGGCCGGTGCATATTCAGTAATCTCATCGTGATCATCATATACAGGACTGGCTGTTGCTCGACCATGCTCTCTAAAGGAGTTGGGGTCTAACAACGTATCGATACGCTCCCGAATAGTAAGCCTACCTCTAGCATGCTGCTTCGCTATGCCATCTTTACCACCTTGCTGTTTCGCCAGATGTCTTCTACGTTCCAGTTCTTTGACTTCATTTTCCCAGGACATTGTCTATTCCGGATCACTAAAGTTCGGAGCTCGATTTTCGAAATTGGCGGTGATCGCCTCAATCTGATTGGAGGTACCAATCAATTGTCGCTGCAAAGTCTCCTCCAACTCTAACCCAAATCGCTCATCAGCGTGCCAAGTTTGCTCCAACAGTTTCTTACCGGCTCGCACCGCATCGGGAGATTTACTAGCTATCTCCTTTGCTAATGCAAAAGCTCTCTGAATGGGGTTCTCATCAACATGGGTCACTAACCCAATTTCTTTTGCCTGATCGCCATTCAGAACACGGCCGGTAAAAGTAAGCTCTTTGGCCACATCTAGAGAAACTAAATCTCTCAGCGTCTGAGTCAAACTCATATCTGGAATAAGTCCCCACTTGATTTCCAAAACGGACATCTTGATATCTGGTGCGGCTATACGAATATCTCCTCCTAGGGCAATTTGAGCCCCTCCGCCGTAGGCGACTCCGTGGATAGCTGTGATAACAGGCATAGGTAAATTTTTCCATATGTACGCTGCCTGCTGAGCATAATTTGCAGGTTCCGCGCGTTCGACTTCCTCGGATTTTTGAGCTTCTCGAGAGCTAGAGGAGTCTGCCATTCGCGCAAAACTGGACATATCTAATCCAGCGCAAAATCCATTTCCATTACCTGACAAAACGACAGCCCTAACTTCTTTGGCTTGGCTGAGTTTTTCGCCTGCCAAATGAATAGCCGTAAACATTTTAGGGCTCAACGCATTGTACTTATTCGCCCTATTAAGTCGCACATCAGCTACACCCTCTGTGATATCTAGCGTCACCAGATCTTCACTCATCGCTCCCCCTTAAATCTATATACTCAGACAAATGGTCGACAAGAATAACACTCTGCGAGTTGTCAAAAGAGACTTTTTTAGAATAATAAAACTGCAAGTTACCCCTTTCATTCGGCTTCAAAGATCACAGGCACTTTTAGGCCCTAACGAAGATTCTGAATAACAGTCTAACCTTCGACAACAGCAACTACCTGATCTTCTTCCACTTGATCTTCAGCAGATACCTTTAACTCAACCAACTTCCCCTCCGCTGGCGATTCAACGGGAATTTCCATTTTCATCGATTCCAAGATCATAATCACATCCCCCTCAGCGACGTCAGCACCGACCTCCAAAAGGATTTTCCAAACGTTGCCAGTGACCTCACTTTCAACCTCATGCTTCGCCATATCAACTCCCTAGGGTTTAACCGTTTCAAGCTAAATCATAAACGATCGAGCAGGCCTGTATCTATGTTACCTCTTAAAAACTCCTCACTATTTAGTACTTTTTGCAAAAGGGCAGCGTTAGTTTTAACTCCAGAAACGTCAAAAGCACGCAACGCAATGGAAAGCCGGCCTATCGCTTGCTCTCGAGTGTTACCTTTAGCTATCACCTTCGCTAATAGGGGATCGTAGTAAGGGGTTATCATCTGCCCTCTCTTGTAACCTGTCTCAACCCTCACCCCAAACAACTCGGGCACTCGAAATGTATCTAGTCTCCCAGTCGATGGGAACATTGAATCAGGGTCTTCAGCATACAATCTAGCCTCTATCGCAAATCCCTTTCTGACTATATCTTGCTGGTCCGGCAACCGGGTTCCAGTCAACAGATTGAGCTGGAGCTTGACCAAATCTAAGCCGGTCACTTCTTCTGTAACCCCGTGCTCAACTTGAATTCTAGTATTCATTTCTAGAAAACCCATCTCGTTATTTTCCAGAAACAAGGTCTCTAAGGTGCCCAAGCTGCCATATTTAATTTTCCGACAAACCTCTGCCGCTAATGTCGCGCGCTCAGTCAACATCGTTTCATCCAGTCCGGGTGATGGGCTTTCTTCGATTAGCTTCTGATGACGGCGCTGAACCGAGCACTCTCGATCAAAAGCGTGAACACAGCCTCCTTTTCCGTCACCAATTATCTGAAACTCAATATGCCTGGGTCTATTGATCCACTTTTCAAGATATAAACTTGGGTCAGAAAAAGCTTTTTCTGCGATAGAACTTGCTCGAGACACAGCGACAGCTAAATCTTCCGCACGACCGACCACTTGCATACCGATACCGCCACCACCACCACTCGGTTTTACAACCAATGGGAACCCTATTTTGCTTGCCACCTCGCTAAGATCTTCCCGACTTCCTAAGGTCTCTGAACCAGGAAATACTGGAAATCCATGTCCCGCCATAGTCTCTCGACCCTTTACTTTCTCCCCCATTTGTTCGATCAAATCAGGATCTGGCCCGATAAAAAGAAAACCATTATTTTTCACTTGGCGAGCAAACGACGCATTCTCAGACAAAAACCCATAACCAGGATGAATGGCATCTACACCATGCTTTCTGGCTATTTCTAGAATCGCTGCTTTGTTTAGATAAGTTTCATCAGGACGATTACCATTCATTCGGACAGCTGAACTTGCCTCGTCAATATATGCTGAACCTTCGTCTGCGTCTGAATAGATAACCAGACTTTCAACGCCAAGCTCATTCATCGCTCGAACTAGCCTTCGGGCAATTGCACCCCGATTAGCAATTAAGACTCTTTTCAAAGAGGATCAACCCTTATATTCATAATATTCGGTCCAAGCCTCTTCAAACCCAGCAAGCCCCCTGTGAGCGGTCGCGGAACTAGTCAAATTTTGCTTTCTTGCCGCCACAACGACCTCGCATATCTGTTGGCGCGACACACGCGAGAGCTCGAGCTTATACATTAAGGTATCTGGACTACCTTTATGACCTTCTGGTAGTGGCAATGGCTCAGCCATAAGCACAGAGGCTAATTCCTCAAAAATTTCTTCCGGACCTACTTCTTTCACCAATTCAAGTGTTTGTTCAATCAACCACTGAGACTGGAAGTCAGGACGGTCACATAATATCTTGTAATCAGCCCAATCCATCAAATCGATAGCGAACTGCCTGTCAGCAATTCATAAGCTTCTAAGTATCTCGCGATACCTTTCTCCACCACATCGTCCGGCAAATTGGGTCCCGGAGAAGTTTTATCCCAATCTCCAGAGGCAACTACGGTTTCTAAATAGTTCCGGACAATCTGTTTATCAAAACTCGCTTGCTCCCTACCAGGCTCCCAATCGGCAGCTGGCCAAAAACGAGAACTGTCCGGAGTAAAAATCTCGTCAATCAATAAAGGCTCGTCGCTATCCGCTAATTGTCCAAATTCAAACTTCGTATCTGCCAGTATGATTCCTCTGTCCAAGGCGTAGTCTCTAGCCTCCTTATAAAGCGAGAGCGTAGATTTCTTCAGCCACTCCATTAGATCGAGACCCACCAAATTTGTTCCTTCCTCAAAACTGATGTTTTCATCGTGGCCAGTATCCGCCTTAGTCGAAGGTGTAAACAAAGGCTCATCTAACTTGTCGCTATTTCTCAAGCCAGTCGGTAACTTAATACCGCAAACCTCGCCAGAAGCTTGATAATCTTTCCAACCACTTCCTGTTATGTAGCCCCTAGCAATACATTCGATCGGCACCACTTCAGTCTTACGACAAAGCATGATTCGACCATTCAAGGCATCTTTTTCCTCCGCATTCAATCCAGGTACATCATCAACATTTGTACTAATCAAATGGTGCGGAAAGCGATCTCCAAAGTAATCAAACCAAAATTTTGAAATCTGAGTGAGAACGATACCTTTCCCAGGAAACCCATTCTGCATCACCACATCAAAAGCACTAATCCGATCAGTAGCAACAATCAACAGAGCCTTTTCTGAGCCCAAATCCACATCATATAAATCTCTTACTTTCCCAGATCTCCTATTTGGAAGAGAAAGTTTTGTTTCTAATAACGCACTCTTCATCGATTTTCTAACACCCCCCAACAATTTTAAAAATTTAAACGGCAGAGGTTCACGATACTGATCCTCCATCGACCATATGAACCGACCCTGTGATAAATTTGCTTTCATCACTAGCTAAAAATAGCATTAAATTAGCGACGTCCTCAGGGTGAGCATAGCGACCCAAAGGTATATTAGCTCGCATTGCCTCTCTTACCGAGTCGGGATCTTCTGGCTTTAGGCCCTTTTCAATACTTTCAATCATCCGCGTACCAACCGGACTAGGATTCACAGTATTAACCCTAATATTATGGGTCGCAAATTCTTTGGCAGCGGACTTCATGAGACCAATGACTGCATGTTTACTAGTCACATATGGCGCCAAACGAGGGCCACCACGCACGCCCGCAACACTTGAGGTAATTATCACGCTACCTCCGTCGCTTTTAATCATTTCCGGTATAACTGCCTTTAGTCCTAAGAAGGGGCCTTTCACATTAACGGCCATCAACCGATCAAATACTTCCTCGTCGTAGTCTAAAATGGAAGAAATCGCCCCCTCAATCCCCGCATTGGCTAAAAAAATGTCCAAACCACCGTATCGCTCCAACGCGAGCGATACCACCGCCTGATTATCAGCCCAGTTCGTAACATCTGCAGTCAGGTAGCTAACTCGATTACTAGGGAGCTCAGAGCAGACCTGAGACAACGCATCCTCATCCAAATCAACCAACAGCACCAATGCTCCCTCATCAACGAAACGTCGAGCAACCTCACTACCTATACCACCAGCACCTCCAGTGATAACCGCTACTTTATTTTCAATCCTACCCATCCGTATTCCTATTCCCTCAAAGCCAAAGCTAATCCCGGTACACCGAGCTTATTATCTTATAGAACAGATCCTAGAACTAAACCCAATTGGAGATTATTTACTTTTAAACAGACATCAACTACCCAAAGTTCTTTCAATCCCAAGTAACAAAACCTTACAGCGTAAAAAATAGCCAAGAATATGGATGGGACGAATTCAGTTCCATGTCGCCGATCTTGCAAGACTTGAAAATGGACCGCACATCAAAAGTATCCTGGTCAATTATCGAGTCGTATAGGGATGACGATGAGGTAGAGGCCAAAGCTGAAAAACTCTAGATAAAGCTGACAAAGCTAACGCGTGTTTCAACTCACCTGATGCCACACAACCCCTAATCTCTGCCTCCTCCATTAATTCGATATTTATCATTTCTCCTTCTCCCAGAGACTGTTCATCATCCAGATACGCATCCTCCGCCAGCCAATGATGGCAAAGATGATTGTGAAAGGCCGGATTGGGCTCCACACACCCAAGATACGTCCAGTGTTCACTTTTATAACCTGTCTCCTCCTTGAGCTCCCTTTTGGCAGCCATTTCAGAATCCTCTCCGGGATCGACCATACCTCCAGGTGTCTCTAGGGTGACGTAATCAACTCCAAAGCGGAACTGCCTTATCATCACGGATCTTCGCTCTTCATCCAACGCCACCACGTTCACCCAGTCTACGGACTCTAATACTAAGCGGTCGAAGGTTTTATTATTTCTAGGATTTCTTAACGAATCGATCCTCTTCTCAAACAACATTAGTCCGGCCTCTTCATAGCGAGAACTCAGCTTCTCCCAAACCAATGAATCGGCATTGGCTTTATTTTTCTCCTCTTCCATATCTATAGACTCCGCATAAAGTAGACAGACTAGGCGACCTTATTCTTTGAAAGAAATTGGCTTGGAATTGAATTGTTGCATTCCCTGTTCGCCAAGAGCCTCGGTCCAGGGCATTAGATGATTTCCTGCTCTAACGCCCCTTAGCGCTCCAGCTACATCTGTAAATTGTGTTAGCGTTTCTAGAGATCTTATTGTGGGATCAATCATCTTCCATTTGGAAGCATGAAAATTTTCCAGTGCCACCGCTGGTGAAACCCACTGCGCGTTCATTATTTCTTTCTCGTGCGCAATAGCAGTTTGGCCCTCAGGCATGGCGGCAATAAAAAATCTGGTGTCAAAGCGCTTAGGTGCGAGCTCTGGAGTAATCCAATGACTAAAGTAGGCTAGAGAGGCGCAATCAATAGACCAGTTTTCGGTTTCACAAATAGAATGAAAACTCCATTCATCACTCAGCAATTTTTCTCTAGAGAATTGATGCTGCTTTTTATCCTTGGCGCTTAGGGTATTTATTAATCTGCCGTTACTTCTCACCAATAAAACCCCACACTCTTCAAAACACTCTCGAGCCGCCGCGACCCAATAGCGCAGCGCCCCAGAGTCCAAATTCATATTCGAAGA
Organism: Candidatus Azotimanducaceae bacterium; assembly: GCA_045560825.1. Taxonomy (GTDB): domain Bacteria; phylum Pseudomonadota; class Gammaproteobacteria; order Pseudomonadales; family Azotimanducaceae; genus UBA4421. Next base: position 28,272 of record JBJKYX010000028.1, on the reverse strand, counting down.
GGCCTCCTCATCCGACAGACCATAACAAATATCCGAAGCCCAATCGGCCTCGTCGACTTTACCGCCCGGGAAAACATAAATATCTGGAAAAACTCCTTTCCCAGGGCGTTTTGCCATGTAAACCGTTAGACCTTCATCCGCATCTTTAAGAAGCATGACGGTAGCCGCTAAACGAATATTCCCCCTTACCAAAGGCTGCAAAATTCCCCCTTTTTACTCATTAATTCTCAAATTTCGGTAACTTACAGAAATCGGAAATTACTAATTTCGTACAATATCTAAATCGCCTAACTCATATTTCACGCTCAACTTTTGAGCGTGATCCAATAATTCATCCAAAAGTCGATGCTTTTGCTCAGGCAACATGCTTTGTTTCCTGAGCTCTTCTATTTCAACTCTGAACTTCTTTAGGTTTAGGTGATCTCCCTCGGCTAGCAACTTCTGTCTGACCCAGTCCGACCAATCTTGTTTTTCTTGGTCGCTCGCAAATTCCGCAAAGCTTCTCATTTTCAAACGTTCCAGCAAAACAGTTAAACGTTTATCCTTAAAATCTAGCATCGGATAATCGCCTTTCTCTAGCGCTTGGTGAAAAGAAGAACATCGAGATCTATCTTCATCCTGCAAAAACCCTTCGTACAGAGCGGTATCCACATCCGTATTTGCGTCTCGATCTGGCTGTTCAAAAGCACTGGCTATTTTCTGACCGACCCCAGGCTGGCGAAGTTTTTTGGCTCTATCTTCCACAATTCTCATATCAATTTTTAATCGATCGATATTCTCGGAGGTCAGCACATCGAATCCGACAACAAATGGGCATCTATTGATCCGAATTTCTCGCAGAGGTAAACGGTCTTCAAAATCTTTCGAATATAGTCTGCTTTTAATTTCCTCTGAAGTCATTGAAATAAGCGAGTCAATATCTTCCGCCAGATCAGCAACGATGACTGCATTATTATTGGTAGGATGCCGAGCCAGGGAAATCACAGGAGCCACTCCGAAACGGGCCCTGGGATAAATTCCTGAAATATGCAGATAGGTCTTGATTCCATAAGGCTCAAGTATTTTTCGAACCTGCTTTTTATCCCTCAATGCGAAATAGTATTCAAAAATCTTCGGATGATTTTCATAAATTAACTTCGCCATTCCGATTGTCGCTCTCACATCGGACAGCGCATCATGGGCGCTGCCATGTTCAATTCCGTTGCGCTTAGTTAATTCCTCCAACTTGTAAACTGGTAGCCCGTCTTCATCTTGAGGCCAATTAATTCCGTCTCTTCTGAGTGCTCCAGTGGCTCTAACGAGATCAAGCAAATCCCAACGCGAGTTTCCATTTTTCCATTCTCTTGAATACGGATCTAAGAAATTTCGATAAAAAGAGTAACGAATAAATTCATCGTCAAACCGCAAATTATTGTAGCCGACAACACAGGTACCAGGCTCGCTCATAGAATTTGAAATATTTCTCAGTGCGTCGATTTCCCTGATTCCATGCGATTCCAAAATAGAAGGAGTGATCCCAGTAACTAAAGTTGCGTTTGGGTTTGGCAACACGTCATCAGGTAGAGAAACATAAGTTATGTACTCATCATCTAATAGATTCAATTCCGCATCTGTGCGACAACCTGCGAATTGCACTATTCTGTCCCATTTAGGGCTCAATCCTGAGGTCTCAAGATCATACCAATAGAAACTATTTGCCATCTTCGTTAACCTTTAGCCATCACGAATCGAGGTCACCTGTGCCCCAGTACTCAGATCATATCAGAGGTACGTTACTCTTAGGCCCCGCTCTTGGATTAATAGTTTACCTCATTAGTCTTCAATATTGGTCGATGCCTCCAAACGCAGCGACTACCTTGGGGATAACGTTTTGGATCGTTACCTGGTGGATATTCGAAGTTATTCCTATCCCTGTAACCTCTTTGCTCGCCCTAGCATTGTTCCCTTTATCAGGAATTCTGACCCCTTCTGACATTGCCAGAGCCGTTGGAGACCCTATGGTCTTGTTTCTCTTGGGCGGTTTCATAATAGCTACAGCACTCGAAAAAAACGATGTCCATCACAGAATCGCCCTAGCAATGGTGAATCTTTTCGGCGGACAGAGCTCACGGCATCTGGTCTATGGATTTATGCTGGCAAGTGCCTTCCTAAGCATGTGGATCTCAAATACTGCGACCTCTGTGATGTTACTCCCAGTGGCCTTGGCGGTGATCAGCAAAAGCAAGGACCCGAACCTGGCAACGCCACTGCTTATTGGCATAGCTTATGCGGCAAGCATAGGTGGTGTAGCTACACCCATAGGCAGCCCTACAAACTTGGCTTTTATGACGATATTTAGTGCCTCAGTGGGCGAAGAGGTGAGTTTTTTTGAGTGGATGACCTGGGGCCTACCAGTCACTGTCATCATGCTTCCAATTGCGGCTATGTGGCTTACTCGCTCACTAAATTTTTCCGGGCAATTGGAACTACCGCAAGTGGGCAGCTGGACCGCAGCGGAAAAGCGAGTGCTTGTTATTTTTGTGGTTACGGTACTTTCATGGATAACTAGAAAAGACCCATGGGGAGGATGGACCGAGCTATTAGGTCTTGCCTATTCAAATGATGCCATGGTGGCATTTTGTGCGATCACGCTACTTTTTATCGTCCCCAACGATGAGGGCGGAAAGCTCCTCGATTGGGAGTCAGCCAGCCAGATACCCTGGGGGACCCTAATTTTGTTTGGAGCAGGTCTATCCATCGCCCAGGCCTTTACGAGTTCTGGTCTCAGCTCCATAATAGGTTCCGCGTTAGAAGACATTGCGCTTCTTCCGCTGCTAATGATTATAGGAATAATCTGTTTTTGCGTCACTTTCTTAACAGAGGTCACAAGCAATACAGCGACCACGACACTCTTAATGCCTATTATGGCAGCAGCGGCAATAGGCGCAGCAATTGACCCTAAGTTACTGATGGTCCCCGCAGCCATGAGTGCTTCCTGTGCATTCATGTTACCAGTAGCAACGCCACCTAATATCGTGATCTTTTCTACCGGCGCATTTTCAGCTAAGACCTTGGTCTCTGAGGGATTCACAATGAACCTGGTCGGGATAGTCGTCATCACCCTGACTTGCTACATGGTCATTGGATAAGATTCTGAGGTTCTGCGACCGCTCAGCCAGGCTCAAAGCCATCAAACCCTCGACCTCTTTAAAAAATACGCTCCAATTTCTATCCGATAGTTCATAAAGGCGTTTGAACGCAAAGCGATTACTCTCATAGACGCCCACCGAGGCAATAAACGCATTATTAAAGCGATCACTGTTAACCAAATCCTCATAAGTTACTCTTGGAAAAAATGATTTCAACTCCCGGAAACACAATCTGACACGTTCCATTCCCGCTCGTTTGATCGCTTCAAGATGAACTGGGTTCGAGCTAGCGGCGAATTGTTCGCGCAAGTACCCTTTGGCCAAGACAACGAATTGCTTAAAAAGCCTCCACTCGTTTCTCCGGTCCGCAAATTGCTCTGCGCTTTCTAGGGAGGTGCGGCTTTCTACCCAATTCACCGCAGCTTGATCTCCAACGAAATTCGCTAATCCCTCATTGAACTGTGCGTCATTTTTCAACCAAACGTTTTGATGAAGAATTTCGTGGATTATCAAACTAGCCAGCTCATGATCTTTCCAAAAAACAAAGGTGTTAAGGACAGGATCCTCAAACCAGCCTAATGTTGAGTATGCAGGAACTCCTCCAACATACGTTTCCAACCCTTGTTGTGTTGCTAATTTTTTCGCCTGACTGATTGCTCCTTGTCGGGAAAAATAACCTCGATATGGAACACACCCGACAATCGGATAGCATCTATTTACAGCTTCCACAGAGTAAGGTTTCGAAGCAAATACATTCCATAAGACATACTCACGGTTCAAATCCACGTAACTAGAAAAGCTCCCGTTTGCAACTAACCCTAAATTTGACTCGGCATAGTCTTTCACCGATTCAATCTTTAATAGTTGTTCGCGTAATTCTTTATCAGTGGAAGGGTCTAAAATGAGTTGATCGATCTCCTGTCGATTTAAAAGGATCTGCGTTTGCCCAGAAGCTAACTGATGGTAGAAATTCACACTTTCACAGCCAACAAAAATCATCATTGAAAGGCTCAAACTCAATAAACGGAACCCAGACAATAGTTGCCGTCGAACAAAAGCAATGCGAACATTCTTCATTTTTGAGGCTCGTTTACTAATCAAGCTCATGAATACTATCAAAGGCCTATCCGCTATCATATTTATGACTTTGAACACCGCTGCGGTCTGGTCTGTGTTGTGGTTTTGGGTCATCCAGCGAATCTGGACATCCGGCGATAAATTAGTCGGCTTGAGAGAACGAATGGACAAAATTATTTGGTGGTGGACCGGGGGAAACCGCTGGTTACTCAAAACCCTGAATCTCACTAAGCCGGTTATTGACTGGAAGGATATGGACGAAGTTTCACTCGATAAGTGGTATCTGGTCATATCAAACCACCAAAGCTGGACAGACATTATACTCTTACAAAGTTACCTCTATGGGCGGATACCCCCTCTAAAATTTTTCACCAAACAGCAGCTCATTTGGGTTCCTGGTATCGGCTTAGCCATGTACGTGCTTGGATTCCCCTATGTCAAGCGAGTTTCTAAAGCACAAATAAAAGCAAACCCTAATTTAAGGAATGCTGACAGAGACAACATTTCGGAAGCATGCAAAGGCTTTAAAAACCATCCGACATCTATTTTGAACTTTCTAGAGGGAACAAGAAGGACCACAAGCAAGCAACTCAACCAGTCAAGTGAATACAACAATTTACTTAAACCCAAAATAGGAGGCATTGAGTACGTTATCAAGGATATGGGAGATTACTTACACAAGCTTATCGATGTGACCATCGTATACCCTGATGGAACCCCAACATTCTGGCAGTTTGTGAAGGGAGAATGCAGATCAGTAAAGTTTGTTGTTTCTCACCACGAAATCCCAGGTGAAGTCCTAGTAGACAATGACATAGAGCGCAGATCCTCCTTATCGGCCTGGATCAAAACAATTTGGAAACACAAAGATCAACAAATAAGCGATATAACGCGAAACTCAAATGTATCTTGAACATTTCAAACTCGCGACTGAGCCCTTTTCAATCGCCCCTGATCCCGAATTCTTATTTCTAAGCAATAAGCACAATGAAGCGCTTTCTCACCTTTTGTATGGGCTCTCAAACGGAGGCTTTGTTTTATTAACTGGTGAGGTAGGTACCGGTAAAACCACCTTACTTCGCAATCTTCTAAAGACCATTCCTCCTGAGACGAATGTAGCTTTCATACTTAACCCTCGACTAACAGTGGTTGAACTACTTGAAACAATTTGTGACGAATTTGGTATTGAACTCAAGGAACAAATCACTCCGACAGTTAAAAATTATATTGACGCTTTAAATAAATTCCTTATCGAAAATAACGATGCCGATCAAAGCGCCGTCCTAATTATCGACGAAGCCCAGAACCTCTCAACTTCCGTACTGGAGCAAATAAGACTCCTGACTAATATTGAAACCGACAATAAAAAGTTGCTCCAAATTGTCTTGATTGGGCAACCGGAACTCGAGGAAACACTGTCCAGAAAAGAGCTACGCCAACTTACTCAAAGAATTACTGCTCGTTATCGATTAGAAGCGCTTACTAAAAAAGAGACAAAGACCTACATCGAGCATCGACTAGCAAAAGCGGGCAAAACTACCAGAGTATTCAAGTCCAGCGCTATAGCTACTATCTTCAGGACGACTCAGGGTATACCGAGACTTATCAACCTTTTGTGTGATAGAGCAATGCTCGGCGCGTATTCGTTGGACTTAAACGAAATTGACTCCAGTCTGATCAGACAATCTAAAAAAGAAGTTTTTGGAGTTCAGTCAAAAAGACACAAACTCTCATTAGCTATCTATCTTTTACCTCTTACGGCTCTGGTCATGTTCTCACTTTGGTATTTTGTCTACGGTATCTCGGAAGGCAGCATCCCAAGCACCCCAGACCCGTCGGTGTCCCTAAACTCGCGGGCGGGCACCAGTGAATCTCAAAAATCACTCGACGGTCCAGCAACCAAATATCGCTCTTGGCTAAGTTATAAACAAGATCAGACGGTCGCCAGAAGAGCTAATAGTCGATCTTTTGCCTTCGCTGAACTTTACGCTATCTGGGGTCATACATATCACGACAATTCATCGGCAGCTCCTTGCGAGTTTGCACCTCGGATTGGTCTAACATGCCTAAAAGGAACGGGGACGTGGAACGACATAAGCAACCTAGACACCCCAGTCGTTCTTGAGCTGTGGATAGACTTCGATAAGCCGCAATACGCTTTATTAGCAGCAGAAACAAAGTCGGGCTATTCGCTCATCATAAACAGCGAAAAATTGATAATAAATAAAGCGGACTTGAATAACTCATGGTTTGGATCCTTCGAAACTCTCTGGCAACCCCCGCCGAACTACGAAAAACCTCTTGCGCTAGGAGATCAACACCCAAGCATCACCTGGTTAAAGAAAATTCTGGCGTCCAATTACGATTATTCTTTTGAGCCCGGTCAAGTAGCTCTATACAACCAAAAGCTTCTTACATTCATCGAGGACTTCCAAAGACAACGGGGATTGATAGTCGATGGTGTAATCGGCCCATTAACCTGGATCAAACTGTCGGAGTATCTCAATATCTCATCCCCTACCCTAAAAGCTAAATCATGACGTTTATCTTAAGAGCACAAAATAAGTCACAAGGAGTAAATCTCGAATCCTCGTCTGCAAGAATCAAAACCCGTCACATTTTCATTGGGGCCATTCTTGTGTGTTCATTTGCCCTCACAGCAGGATTGCTCATATTCAACGAGTCTCAAATCACTCCTGCAGACCAGCAAAAAACCGTAATTGAAAATCCACAGAAAACAACTAAACCGGATATCTCAAAAAACTCAACCGAATTTAATCTCGAGTTACGAAATATTCAGGCGGAATCAAATAGATTATCTAGCGTAGATCAAAATGAAGTTTTGCTCTCTGACCTAACTCAAAAAGTAACAAGCCACATTTATACCCAAAACCCAACAGATAGATCCGTATTTATTGAAGGCATTGCCTATCAAATCGGAGACCGATACGAATCAATCGAAATACGAGATATCACCGAGCAAGGGATAACAATAAGAATGACCAAATCGGGACCCGAAAGCACGGATCTAACCCTATCACTCGTTGAGAACTGGTTAGAGAATTAAAAGCGAGATCTAAGGTGACAACTGACCCAATCGCAGTTCTAGCTCCCTGATCTTTGCATTCAGCGTCACTCTATAAGCATCGATAGACTCGATCGCCTCGACATTATCATTAACCTTTCCAGAAAGATCACCTCGAATTTGTGAAAAGCTTGCATTCATCTTATTCACTTTATCGACTAGGTCTCTTTGACTTCGAACTATTTGTTGTAACTGCAATTCCAGGCTGGCTAGCTGGTCAATTATGCCCTGCTGCTGTTCAAATGCTGACTCGTGTCGATCGACCGCAGACTGAATATTTCTTGTCGATGCTAATACTCCATCGATACTCGCATTAATCTTGTTAATGCTTCTTTCATTGTCCTTGATCCACTTTTTATTGCGTTCGTTTGCCACTGCCCACAATTTGCGGATTTCATCCTGCCAAAACCCAATCTGCTCCTTTGTGTCCTGCCCTTCTCGCATCATCACGTTGTCGGTTGCCACCAAACGCTCTTCAAGCACAACCAGCCTCTGATTAGCTTGGTCCAGTCTTGCTCTTTCTTCGCTCAACTCCTCTTGTTGTACAAACAAAAACCACCCAGCGGACGCTAAACCCAGCAAGAGAATCACACTCAGAATTCGACCAGAAAAAGATGAGCCATCCGAGCTTCCTGATGACCTGCGCGATCCACCCCTACGATATCCGCTTTCTGATTCTGTTGAGAGGTCTGCCATACGCCTGCAACCCAAACTAAATTTCTATGTTACCAAAAAAAAGAGCCTGCCAAGGCAAGCTCTTTGCATTCATCCTTTACGAACTTTAAAACATTCGCAAAATTCCAGCGAGAATAACGGTTAGCACTAAACCGGAGGCGATGACGCCTTTTACGGTAGTCATTGTGTATTGCTTACCGTAGATGGCGTTAACCTCGATCGCGGCGATAATTACACAGCAAATGACAATCGCCTGGGTGTTAGCCATTATTGAACCGCTCGGCATATGCGCGCTCGCCACCATGAACCACAACATCGGAATCGAAAACAACGTATTAGTCCGCGAAGCTAGAGCTGCCTTTGGAGCGGCTTCAGCAGCAGCTGGATCAGCTTCCCCTCCTGCGGCCACAGCTTGATTAGACGCGATCACTATCTTCTGATTTCGCCAAATAATTCCCCATACATTAAGGAGCATAAGCGTACCCAGCACCGAACCGATAATAATATCAGCAGTCGAAGCGGATCCTCGATATCCCAGCATCACCAAACCCGTCAAAAAGGTTAGCAGAGCAGCCCAACGGAAGTACCATAACGCTCTAGGAACCAATTTAGAAAACGCATCCACTCTTGCCGAATCTTCTGCCTCTTTAAAGTATTCCGTTTGAACGAAGTTGAAATAATAGAGCAAGCCAATCCAAGTAATGCCGAACAGAATGTGACTCCACCGAGCCAAAAAATCTACAACTATCATATCCATAAGCTGATCTCCCTTAATTCTTCACAATTCAGTCATAAGCACCCTTTCCAATGATGCCTGCAGACCACTACTAACCAATTACACCTTCAACTAACAATCATATCTCGAATTCAGAACATAAAAAACCCAGCCTAAGCTGGGTTTTTAACCTCGTTAACGACAAGCTTTCTACATCATGCCGCCCATGCCGCCCATGTCCGGCATTCCACCGCCAGGAGGCATCATGGCAGCCGACTTATCCTCCGGCATCTCACTAACCATAGCTTCAGTAGTAATCATAAGGCCCGCAACGGATGCTGCGGCCTGTAGCGCAGTACGAGTTACTTTTGCTGGGTCTAGAATCCCTAAGGCAATCATATCTCCATACTCACCAGAAGCTGCGTTATAGCCCTTATTACCTTTAAGGCTAGCAACCTTATCTAGCACTACCGCACCCTCGTCTCCAGCATTTACAGCTATTTGACGAAGTGGAGCGCTCATCGCTCTCGTCGCAATACCGATACCAACAGTCTGGTCTTCATTATCACCTTCAGCGCTTTCTGCTGCTGCTATCGCTCTGATCAAAGAGACCCCGCCGCCTGGCACAACGCCTTCTTCCACAGCTGCGCGAGTTGAATGTAAGGCGTCCTCAACCCTTGCCTTTTTCTCTTTCATTTCGACTTCTGTAGGAGCTCCTACTTTGATTACAGCCACACCACCAGCAAGCTTGGCTAAGCGCTCTTGTAACTTCTCTCGATCGTAATCTGAAGAAGTGTCATCGATTTCCTGGCGGATCTGTTTGATCCGACCCTCAATATCCTTCTTGTTACCCGATCCATCCACAATCGTCGTATTTTCTTTCGTACTAGACACTCTTTTAGCGGTCCCTAAATCTTCTAGCGTCGCGCCTTCTAGAGTTAAGCCCACTTCTTCAGAGATGACAGTACCGCCGGTCAAAATCGCGATATCCTGCAACATCGCTTTGCGACGATCGCCGAAACCAGGTGCTTTAGCAGCAGCAACCTTGACGATCCCTCTCATATTATTAACAACCAAAGTAGCCAATGCTTCACCCTCGATGTCCTCAGCTATCACTACTAAGGGCTTCCCAGCCTTAGCAACATTCTCAAGAATCGGCAGTAGATCTCTAATATTTGAAATCTTCTTGTCGCAGAGCAAGATGTAAGGATCTTCGTTTTCCGCAGCCATAGAATCTTGGTTGTTAATGAAGTAAGGAGACAAATAGCCTCGGTCAAACTGCATACCTTCAACCACGTCTAGCTCGTTCTCCAAACCAGTCCCTTCTTCGACCGTAATCACGCCTTCCTTTCCAACTTTGTCCATCGCCTCAGCGATGATCTCGCCAACCGCGGTATCACTATTAGCAGAAATAGTACCAACCTGAGCAATCGCCTTTGAATCTTCACAAGGAGTCGCCATTGACTTGATTTTGGCTACAGCCAGCGCTACTGCCTTATCAATTCCTCTCTTCAAATCCATCGGATTCATGCCTGCCGCTACCGACTTCAGACCCTCTTGCAAAATAGCCTGTGCTAAAACGGTTGCCGTTGTTGTGCCGTCTCCTGCCTCATCTGAGGTTTGGCTGGCCACTTCTTTGACCATCTGCGCACCCATGTTTTCAAACTTGCCTTCAAGTTCAATCTCTTTAGCCACTGACACACCATCTTTTGTGACAGTCGGCGCCCCAAAACTCTTATCCAAAATAACGTTTCTTCCCTTCGGACCTAAAGTGACTTTGACAGCATTCGCAAGGGTATTCACTCCATCGAGCATTTGACCTCGCGCGTCGTCACCAAATTTCACATCTTTAGCGCTCATCGCTTATTTCCTCTATAAATCTAATTTCAGTGTTGCAGCCTAACTAGCTTTCCAACACTCCAAAAATCTCGCTTTCGCTTAAGATCAATACTTCTTCGCCGTCAATTTTCACTGTACTACCGCCGTATTGACCAAAGATGATCTTATCGCCAACTTTGACATCCAAAGCTCTGACGTCCCCATTTTCATTAGCCTTGCCCGGTCCTGCTGCAAGCACCTCTCCCTGAGAAGGCTTTTCTGTAGCAGAGTCAGGAAGCACGATCCCACCAGCACTGGTGGTCTCCTCTTCCAGACGGCGGACGACTACTCGATCGTGTAAAGGTCGAATGTTCATTAACTGTAATCTCCCATTCCTCTTGTCTCAATTACTTCTATTAGCACTCTAAACTTTCGAGTGCTAACCCAGAGCGATGTATAATAGGGGCGCTTTCCGAACTTTCAACACTTTTCGCGACTTTATTTTCGTTCGATTCACTTAGACTGGTCTTTCTTCTCGTATTCACCTTCAATAACCGGACCCGGAGTATCCGGTTTTTTATAAGGCCCCCTGCCCATATCAAAGTTGTTTGTACGAAATTCGGCCCGAGCTGATAAACGCTTAAGCAGCATCAACGCGATTATTCGTCGAGTCACCGGAATAGTAATCGTAAAGCCAATGAAGTCCGTCAAAAACCCTGGTGTTATTAGGAAGGCTCCTGCCATAGCTAATAAAATGCCTTCAATTATCTCAGCTGCCGGTATTTCTGCCTGATTCAGTCTACCGATTCCCTTTGTTAAGGTAGAGAGACCTTGTTGCCTGATTAAAGAAACACCAACCACTGCAGTTAACATCACAAGCAAAATCGTCGGTAATGCATCAATCCGCTCAGCAACCTCGATGAGTAGATACATTTCAACAATTGGTATACTAAAAAAAATCAAAAACCACATAGTTGTTCTCTATCCATATCAAAGTACTTTTGCGTCAAATTAATGAGAAATCAAGAGATACCGGTTGATAAAAAGCTGGCAGTTTTCCACGTAGTTTCGGAAATCCCCCATGGGAAAGTCGCGACCTATGGTCAGGTAGCCAGATTAGCTGGATTGCCAGGAGCAGCTCGTTTCGTTGGGTTCTTACTCAAAAATCTCCCCAAAAGCTCAAAATTACCCTGGCATCGCGTCATTAACTCTCAGTTCAAAATTTCTGATCGCAACAAAGAATCAATGCGAGGCCAAAAAGAGAAACTCGTCGGCGAGGGGGTGAAATTTAATGAAAACCGGATCATGCGAAACCAACTTTGGCGAACTTAGTCCTGCTGATTACTTTTGTAATCAAAGAAAACCTAATAGCTATTCGATCAGTTATTCAATAGTTTTCAAGTCGTGTTTCTTTGATTTTTAAAATAAAACCAGATAAGTAGAATTGCCGGCAGGCCTAAGGCAGCAGCCGAAATAAAGAAACTAAAGTAGCCATAAGAATCCACAACAAAACCTGAAAAGCCACTCATAAATTTCCCTGGTAGCGTCATTAACGAACTGAACAGTGCATATTGAGTTGCCGTATATGCTTTATTCGTCAATCCAGACAAGTAGGCAATAAAAGCTGTTGTTGCAAATCCACCACTCAAATTATCCAAACTGACCGTAAGAGCTAACCAATTCAAATCTGGGTGCGCCAATAAAGCCAACTTTGCAAAGAACAAATTAGTCGTCGCTACAGCAATTGCTCCAATCAGCAGACAATGACCAACCCCCCACTTAATGATCATCAGTCCGCCTACAAAAGCCCCTAAAATAGTCATAAAAAAACCAAATACCTTCGTGATATTGGCAATTTCTATCTTGGAAAATCCCATATCCAAGTAAAATGGATTCGCCATAATACCCATTACGATATCGCTTAATCGATAAACGCTTATCAATAAAATGATTAGCAAAGCAAAAGTTCCGTTTCTTGAAAAGAAATCTTTGAACGGGTTAATCACGGCGCTAAGGAAATCAAATTTTTGGACATTAAATGCGCCATCAGTTTCCTGAATCAGCCTTTGCCTTGAAAATAGAGGCTCCTTCGCTAGCAAGACGGCACCGAAGCCAATACTCATAAGAGCCGCCATAATAAGGTAGACGGTAGACCAGTCCGTAAAGCTGGCAACATACAAAGCACCCGCTCCAGCAACCAAGAGCGCTATCCTATAGCCAAGAATATAAGAAGCCGACATCGCCCCTTGATATTTTTCCTCTATCGCCTCGATACGATACGCATCGATCGCTATATCCTGTGTGGATGAACCAAACGCCACAATTACAGAAACTAGAGCAAGAAGCGGAAGGTTACTTGCTCCCAGAATGGAAATAGCGATCAAACCTTTGACCACCAGAATCTGCCCAAAAAAAATCCAACTTCGTCTCTGTCCGAGTAAGCCACCCAAAAGAGGAATTACTGCGCGATCCACTATAGGTGCCCAAATCACTTTGACCGAATAGGTCATACCCACCCAAGCAAAAAGGCCTATAGCACTTCGGCTAACTCCTTCCTCAGTTAGCCAGGCCGTGAGCGTCGAAAAAACCAAAAGATAAGGTAACCCCGCTGAAAACCCAAAAAAAACCATCCCCAGAACCGTTGGACGACTATAGATCCTCCAAGCAACTGCCCAGCCTACGATGTTAGTGTTTTCCTGCGGCATGCTGAAAAATCAAATTACACAAAATCGAATTTCAACTTAATCTTTGAAATTGTCGAAGCGAATGGGCAGCTCCAAACTTGCCTCTTTCAAAACTGCCATGGTTTTTTGAAGATCGTCTTTCTTTTTGCCCGTTATTCGTAATTTTTCGCCGTTTATCTGAGATTGAACTTTAATTTTTGTATCTTTGATGAGTTTGACTATGGCCTTTGCCGCTTCTCGGTCTATCCCTTGACGTAATTCGAGACTCTGTCTTTTAACTTTCCCAAGGCCCTCCACCGAACCTGAGATCAAGTACCGACTGTCCACATTTCGGGACACCAATTTATCTCTCAGTATATCTTTGAGCTGTTTAAGCTGAAATTCTTCTGGAGCAGAGAGCAAAATAGTTTCCTCTTGAAACGAAATCTCTGCCTCTACACCCTTAAAATCAAAGCGAGTCCTCAATTCTCTATGAGCTTGGTCCACCGCGTTCCGAACCTCCTGCTTATCCACTTCTGAACTGATATCAAATGATGGGATGATGGTCTCCTCAAAATAATGGTGCTGACATAATTTCTGTTTCGATTCTATTTGTTAATTGCCAAAACTGATAGTTTCTATAGGGTAGGTGAAGACTCCATTAATCCATTCGATGCAGATAACTGTGGAAAAAAGAAGAATAACCAAAGTAACAACACGATCGGGTGATCAGGGCAAAAGCAGATTGGCCACTGGCAAACTGGTCGACAAATCGAGCGACTCAATTCGTTGCCTAGGAGGGCTGGACGAGCTCAACAGTTCCCTGGGTATTGCAGTTTTCTATATCAGTGATCAAAACGTACTTAAGACTATCGCTGAGATTCAACAAACACTCTTCGATGCGGGCGCTATCATCGCCCTAGAAGGGGAATCCGAACCACTAAGTATTGAAAATTTGGAGCGCCAAATAGAAATCGAAAATGAAGCGCTACCCCCATTGCAGGAATTTGTTATTCCAGGCGGAAATCCTGGATGCGCGCATCTCCATCTTTGCAGAGCAATATGTAGGAGAATAGAAATTGATTTATGGGATTTACAGAAGGAGAACTCGAATTTTCTGACACTAGCGATCTATCTGAACAGATTAAGCGACTACCTGTTCATCGCCGCCCGAAAAGTATCAGATGACGAGCCACAATGGAGAGGCCCCAAGAAAGACTAAAGACTAAATCGTCTGATATCTCCCAACAAACGGGTTAACGAATTCATAAAACGTCCTCCGTCGGCCCCATTGATCACACGGTGATCATAAGAAAGGGAGAGTGGCAGCACCTTTCGGGGTGAGAATTGATCACCCGTCCATACCGGCTCAATATCCATACGAGCCACTCCCAAAATCGCCACCTGAGGAGCATTCACAATGGGTGTGAACCCTGTTCCTCCAAGAGCACCTAAACTGGAGATCGTGAACGTACCACCCTGAAGATCATTCATAGCAAGCTTTTTCTCTCTCGCTTTTGCAGACAGCTCTAATATTTCCGAAGAAAGCTGCCTTAACCCTTTTTTGTCGGCTTCTTTAATTACAGGAACAACCAAGCCCTCTGGTGTATCGACAGCGAACCCAATGTTGAAAAATTGATTAATTGATACACTTTTTCCAGAGGCTTCCAAACAACCGTTAAAAATCGGGTAATTTTGGAGAACGAGACAAGAGGAGCGGACAATAAATGCCAGCGGTGTGATTCTTCCTTGAGCATCATCCGCTTCAGCATTAAGAGCAGATCTAAAGTCCTCTAGATCGGTCACATCGACTTTGTCATGCTGGGTCACGTGAGGCAGGTTGACCCAACTCGCATGCAGGTTTTTAGCGGCTACTTGCTGAATTCGGCTAAGAGCCGCCGAGGCTGTTTCACCAAATTTACTGAAGTCTATGCTCTCAACCTCTGGCAACCCTTGGTTGGCGGTAGATTCAACAGCATTGGATAGTCTGGCCTTCACATATGTCTTCAGATCATCCTTGGTAATTCTGCCACGCTTTCCACTTCCCGAGATCTCCTCAAGAACCACACCATATTCTCTGGCCAGCCTACGCACCGCAGGACCAGCATAGACAGAGTTAGTATTGGGTCTAGCACCTTCTTTTTCATCAGCACTCATCTCTTTATCTGAAGAACGAACAGGTTTGTCAGTTAACTGAATCTCGTCCGCTATCGGAGCGGCAGTCGACAATTTCATTTGAGCCACCAAATCGCTACTCGCTACCTGCTGATTTTTCATAACAAAGACATTTGTAAGAACACCATCAAATTCAGAGGTGATCGCCAGTTCTTCTTCTTCAGTTTCTAAGAGGATCAAGTTAGAGCCGGCGCTGATATCTTGTCCGGACTCACATAACAGCTCTTTTACTGTCGCATGGCTTGCACTACCGAGATCTGGGATCAAAAAGTCAATCTGGTTAGAATTCGCGACATCGTCTGCCAGGTTTTCCTCGATCGGAATATCTGAAACCTCTTGAAGATCAGCTTGCTCGCTATTTGTTTCATCTACGGCCTTAATCTTGGCGACTAGGTGGCCTTCGTCTACCATATCGCCAACCTTCACAAAAATTTCTTCCACTACACCATCAGAAGGGCAAGGCACTTCCATAGAAGCTTTATCGGACTCTATGACAATCAAACCATCATTTTCTTGAACCTGATCACCTGGCGACACAGTTATTTCGATGACTTCTACTTCGTCAATATCACCCAAACCAGGAATCAACACATCCATAACGAATTCCTAGGCAAGCCTCGGGTTTGGTTTATCTGCATCAATACCGAATTCCTTCTTAAACTCAGAAAGTTCCTTTTTCTCAAACATCCCTACTTCATAGAGCTTGACTAACGCTGCGTATGCAATGAATTGATGATTTATCTCGAAGAAATGACGCAACTTTTCTCTCGTATCACTTCGACCAAATCCATCGGTTCCTAAAACATGATAAGGCGCCTGAATCGCAGACCGCAATTGTTCTGGAACAGCCTTCACATAATCTGACGCAGCAATCACAGGTCGATCTCCTTCCAGACATTCCCCAACATGACTAGTCAAATAATTTTCTTCCGCGTTTAGTAGGTTTCGACGGTCTATATCCCTTAACTCCCGGGCCAATTCTATGTAACTCGTGACGCTCCATACCTCCGACGACACCCCGCGCTCTAGCAGTAAATCTGCAGCCTTCTCTACCTCTCTCAAAATTGCGCCACTACCTAAAAGGCGGACCATCTTTTTTTTAGATTTCCCTTTCGAGCATAATAAATACATACCTTTTTTAATCCCATTCTCCGCACCATCTGGTATGGCGGGATGAGGGGTAGTTTTCGTTCATCAGAGTAACGTAATAATAAATTGGGTCTTTATTAACAAACATTCGCTCCAAACCATCATGAATGATCACCGCGAGCTCATACGAATAACATGGGTCATAGCTAATACAATTCGGTATTGCAGAGGAGAGCAAGTGACTGTGACCATCCTGGTGCTGAAGGCCTTCACCATTAAGAGTAGTTCTGCCAGAAGTACCTCCCATCAAAAACCCTCTGGACTGCAAATCTCCCGCGGCCCAAGCTAAATCTCCAATGCGTTGAAAGCCAAACATCGAGTAAAAAATATAAAATGGAATGAGGCTATACTGATGCGAACTTTGCGCCGTTGCGGTCGTCATCCAGGCAGAAAATGCCCCTGCCTCATTGATTCCTTCCTCTAACACTTGGCCATCTTTTGACTCATGATACGTACTGATTTCTCCTGAATCCTCCGGCTCATAAAGTTGGCCAACAGATGAATAGATACCTAGTTGCCTAAACATGCCTTCCATTCCAAATGTGCGGGCTTCATCAGGCACAATCGGAACAACCCTCTCACCAATTACTTTGTTTCTAGACAAAGTAGACAACAATCTAACGAAAGACATAGTGGTGCTCACGGCGCGATCGCCAGTGCCGTCAAGTTGAGCCTTAAAAGTCGATAGAGGAGGTATTTTCAAAGATTCTCTATGCTCAAAACGCGCCGGCAAGTAACCACCAAGCTGATCACGCTTGCTTTTGAGGTATTTTATTTCTGGCGAGTCCTCAGAAGGCCGATAGTATGGTACAGATTCCACTTCTTTATCACTCAAAGGAATGCCAAATCTGTCTCGAAAATACTTGAGCTCATCTAAGTTCAAAATTTTTACTGAGTGCGTATCGTTTTCAGATTCACCAGCATTACCCATGCCGTATCCTTTAACTGTCTTTGCTAGAATGACTGTCGGTTGGCCTTTGTGCTGAACAGCCGACGCATAAGCAGCATACAGCTTAAAAGGATCGTGACCCCCTCGATTAAGTTGATAAATATCCTGATCACTCATTTCCTCGACGAGTTTCGCCAATTCAGGGTCTTTGTTGAAAAAGCTTTCTCTTACATAGGCTCCACCTTTTGCCTTAAAATTTTGAAACTCCCCATCAACAGTAAGGTCCATTTGCTTTTGCATTAATCCGGTTTTATCTCTGGCAAACAAGGGGTCCCAGAGTCTCCCCCACACGACCTTTAGCACGTTCCATCCTGCCCCTCTGAAGTAACCCTCGAGCTCTTGGATAATTTTACCGTTTCCTCTAACGGGACCATCTAGCCTCTGGAGATTGCAGTTAACTACAAAAATCAAATTATCCAACTTCTCTCGCCCAGCCAAGGACAAGGCACCTAGCGTTTCTGGCTCGTCGCATTCCCCATCACCTAAAAACGCCCAGACTTTACGCTCCTTCATCGGCACAAGATCGCGACTATCTAAATATTTCATGACATGGGCCTGATAAATCGCTTGAATGGGTCCCAATCCCATCGAAACAGTTGGAAACTGCCAATAAGCTGGCATTAACCAAGGATGCGGATATGACGACAATCCTTCTCCATCAACCTCCTGACGAAAACTATCCAATTGCCCCTCGGATATACGCCCCTCGAGAAAAGAGCGCGCATAGATTCCCGGAGCGGCATGACCTTGAAAATATATAAGATCTCCAAGATCATCGCCTGACTCTCCCGGACCCCGAAAAAAATGATTAAAACCAACATCGTACAACGTAGCTGAGGAAGCAAAACTCGAAATATGACCTCCTAGGGTTCCATTTCTTTTATTAGCCCTCACCACCATCGCCAGAGCATTCCAACGAATCAAACTTCGAATTCTCCGCTCCATAAACATATCGCCAGGCATGACAGCTTCCTGCTCAACTGGAATCGTGTTGCGATAAGGTGTGTTAACACTATAAGGAACGCGACCGCCTATCTTGGTCACTTCATCAGACAGCTCGCTCAACAAAAAGTTTGCACGGGCAATACCTTCTTCCTGCATGACGTTTTGAAGAGCAGCTATCCACTCGCTCGTTTCTTCCTTATTTATATCTTCTGAAATTTTTCTGCTCCAAAATAGTTCAGGACATTACTTTCATAATTTATAAACTTTCACCCATTCAAATTTTTCTCCCGGATCAGCCTTCCTATTAGACGCAATTTCGTTATGTCCTACGACGGACTCCCAACTCAATCGGTCATATCTCAAAAACAAAGCTGACAACGAATTTTTCAAGCTCTCGTATTGCGCTTCTTCGAAAATTGCGTCGACACAACCTTCCAACTCAATCCCGATCGAAAAATCATTGCAATTAGGTCGGCCTCGCCAACTTGAAACGCCAGCATGCCAAGCACGCCTATCTAAAGATACGAATTGCGTGATAATCCCCTTGCGATCGATGTACAAATGCGGGGCAACTCTAAGATCTTCCAAATCCAAAAAAGAGGGGTCGTCTTCGATCTTTAAAGTGCCCAAAAACAACTGTTCAGGATATCCATGACCAAATTGTCCTTCGGGTAAAGAAATGCAATGCAGAACTATCAGCTCGATATCTTGACTAAAAGGCCTATCATCAAAATGGGGGCTGGGGCTCCAGTTACAACCAGAAAGTCGGTGATTTTCATCTACTTGCATATCGCTCTCAATAAGCCTATTGATACTATAGCTCAATGTCTTTTAACCAAATTATACGCGCATGGCGCTGGATTTTATCATGATACCTGAGAAGCTCCTGTTTGAGTCTGTTCGAAAAAACGTTGTCGCAGCTATCGAGGAAGACCTCGGGTCAGGAGACGTCACAGCAAGTCTAATCCAAGAAACCACTCACATTTCGGCAAAGGTTACTTCGCGAGAAGAAGCAATATTCTGTGGGAAGCTATGGGTTGCTGAAACAGTCAAACAAATGAGCGATCAAGTCAGCGTAACGTGGCATGTCCAAGATGGGGATTGGCTAAAAAAGGATCAACTGTTGTTTTCATTGGAGGGACCTGCTAAACCTATTTTATCTGCCGAAAGAACGATATTAAATTTCTGTCAGCTGTTGTCCGGCACAGCCACCAAAGCGTACCGATATTCTCAACTTTTAGGTAACAGCAAGGTACAGATTCTCGATACGCGAAAAACGATACCAGGTCTAAGAATCGCCCAGAAATATGCGGTCGAATGTGGGGGTTGTAAAAACCATCGCATCGGATTGTTCGATGCATTCCTCATTAAAGAAAATCACATCATTTCCTGCGGAGGCATTGCAGAGGCAATAAGACTAGCCAAAGCAAAACACACGGACTTAGAAATCGAAGTAGAAGTTGAAAACTTAGAAGAGCTAGATGAGGCGATTAGAGCGGGCGCTGACATCGCCTTGATAGACAATTTTAATGTGGTAAAGACAAAAAAAGCCGTCGAAATCGCTAAAGGCAAAATCAAGTTAGAAGCATCCGGAGGAATCAGCTTAACTTCACTCACGGAGATTGCAGACTCAGGAGTCGATTACATATCAATTGGAGACTTGACCAAGGAAGTGATTCCTGTCGATTTATCCATGCGTTTTGAGGAATAAAGCGATAAGACAATAAAAAATGATCGGAGGGAGGATTAAACCGTGACTGAACACAGTGATGAATTAGAAAAAAAAACGAGAAAAATCCGCGAACAAATGGGGGGTAAATCTCGTCTGGAAAAAATGGCGAAGGAGAGTAAACCCAACATTAGGGAGCATATTGATGCGATTCTTGACAAAGGTACCTTTCAGGAAATAGGTACGTTCAGCCGCTCTTTGCGTGAAGAGGACAGAGACACCACGCCCGGTGACGGTAAAATTGGCGGTGAAGGGAAAATCAGCGGCCGGCCAGTGGCGGTCGCAGGTGACGACATTACTGTCAAAAGAGGATCTAGTTCGATTGTTGGCTCAAGAAAAACCAGCCGTCTATATGAACGCGCATTAAAGATGGGATTTCCCTACGTCTACTTTGGCGAGACAGGCGGCGGACGAATCCCTGATCTTATCGGGTCAGAAGGAATATCCGATGCGATGCCCTCTCCGGACATAGCGAGAAGACGTAGATTAATACCCATGGCTAGTGTGATCGTGGGGCAGTCATTTGGCGGCTCCTCTTTTCATTCAGCATTTTCTGATTTTACAGTTCAGGTTCGTGGTTCAGTATTGGCAGTAACTTCGCCACGAGTTTTTGAAATCGCAACTGGGGAAATCGTAGGTTTTGAGGAGCTTGGCGGAGTGGACGTACATGCCAAAACAACCGGTCAAATAGATCTCGGCGTAGACAGTTATGAGGATGCATATAAGGCAGTTAAACAATGGCTATCGTATCTGCCCTCAAATGCTTGGACACAGGCCCCGAGAGGGGAGCCCATGCCGAAGTCAAGGTGGAAGCCAGATAACGCGCTAACGGACTTCATACCAGACAAAAGAAGACGGGGTTACGACATGCGCAAATTTTGTAAGTTGCTTTTAGACCCTGAGTCATTTTTTGAGCTCCAACCAAAGTTTGCGAAAAACCTGGTGACCGGCTTAGGCAGATTAGATGGTTGGTCGGTCGGTGTAATCGCTAATAACCCAATGTTTCAGGCTGGAGCCTTGAACCCGGATTCTTGTGATAAAGCGATAAGATTGATGTGTCTTTGCGACGCCTTCAATATCCCCATTATATGGCTGATGGATGTTCCAGGTTTTAACGTCGGCCGAAAGGTAGAACATGACCGGATGCTTTTCAAAGCAATAAGAATGGTAGAGGCTCTGTGCAATTTATCCACACCAACAATCTCTGTGGTCATTAGAAAAGGCTTTGGACTAGCCTACCAAGCTATGAACACTTCCGGGATGGGAGCTTGGGGTTTCTATTCGTGGCCCGGTGCAGAAATAGGATTTATGGATCCGGACGTTGGTGTCAATGTGGCTTATTCAAACAAACTGGAAGGCCTCGACGAGGAAAATCGTGAAACAGAAAGGAAAAAGCTGATACAAGAAATATCTGACGCAACTTCTCCCTATGAAGCGGCAGGAACATTAAGAATCGATGAAATCATTCAACCCTCGGAAACTAGAATAAGGCTAGCGAGGGATTTAGAACAGCTTGCTAGTCGAAACATCCCTCCACCGGAACAACGACCTTTAAGCTATTGGCCTACTTGTTGAATAAACACAACACTTGACCTCGCGGTGTCAGTTGCAGAGTTAGTCGTTTCTGAGCTTTCCAAGCGCTCACCTATTTCCTTTTCCATACTGGCCGTAATACTGTCGTCAACCTCTCTAGATATTACTGCTTGAATCTCGTAATGGGCATTCCAACTGCTTGATCCAACATCGGAACCCGACCGTCTTGGCACATCCGTGTTTCCAAACACGAAAAAAGGGCAGCATATCAGAATTAATAATCCTATAACTTTCGTTTTTTCCATTTCCGTCCTGTCATTTAAAACTTAAGAAGAAGTCTTTTGGTGCAGCCACGGTAGAACCATCTAGACTAGCGGGGAGAGGAGGGACTTGATAAGCCCTACCGCGGCTACACTCTCCTTAGAGCAAGCTTCGTGCCAACTTCAATTCAATGGTTTTAAAGGGATTTAGGCCAAAAACTGCCGCTTTTCTGCAATTACTTGACCCTCAAACGTGCAGGCTTTAACTATGTGCCTCAAAACTGCGCATTTTGAACTTCAAACTTATAGCCTGGTACCCCGGCAGGCCGTTAACATTACACAAAGAGCATGGAAATCTATTAGTACCAACTAAAAAGGGGCCAACTAAAAAGGGGCCAACTAAAAAAGCAAGCCCCCCGCAGACTCATTCCGCAGACTTAACTTCCCAGTATTTCAAGTTAACTTCTTTCGTGAGAACGTCCACCTGCCAAACAACAAAATTCACAACCCCAGTATTGGTCGCGTCCGTAAAGTAAATCTGGATCGAACTTCCACTTCGCGTGAAGGTACCGTAATGCGGCGTCACAACCATACTGCCATCTTCAAGCATTGCCCTAGCATCACCTGTTACTGTGCCTCGGGAGCGATCTCCATCTACAGACTGTAAATAGTGAGTTGCAAAGACAGTACCATAATTTTCTACAGATCCTTCAAAATCAAAGACCGTTCCTTCACTACCAATCGAGATATTGGTAACTGTTAATTTGCCAGTGCCCGTTGGATTTCCAATATCGAATGCCCCAGCGCCAAATGGCAATACAACTAACATCGATACAATAATTATTGTTTTTAGTTTCTTCATAGTTTTTCCTTTAGTTTTAGCATCGCAATCATATTGACAACGAAAATTAGCAAACACAATAAGGGCGCTATCTCGTTAATGACACATTAATTGTAGCCGGTACTTAAACTTGCGATTTAGTAAGTTGAAACTGCAATGGCAGCGCCAACATAGTCATTCACGCAGTGGCAGTACCCAACATAAGTACTGCTGAGTCCAGAACGCTTTTGGTTTTCCCGCTTATAAAGCAATGGACTGAAGTCTGCACTACTTCCTTTTTGCTTCTTGTTCTCTGGGTTGACGCGCTTTGAAAATGAATGCCATAAGATCCGATAAAGTCATCGTATAGCGATCCTCGAATGCGCGAGAAATCGCTGCATACATTGGGTTGTTGTCTTGGAACCAACGTTTGGCAGGACAAGACTGTTCGTAGTGTTCTTTAGCGACTGTAATATCAGGATTGAAAGCTCGTACCGACAGAGCTACGCGCGCAGTATCGTTGTCTTGAGTTCGATGGAAAATGTCACCACGCAATAGCAGAGCGTCTCCCGCAGCAAGTTTTGGAGTTTCACTTAGTTCTTCCAACTCAAAATCCAGCATTGCGCGCATTCCACCAGCATGATCATTAGAGATTTTCGTACAGCCACCTTCAATTTGAGCCGAAGACGCACCACCCCACTCAAGTGCGGACCATGCTTTAGAGGCACGCTCCCTAAAACGATCAATGGGGATTACACATAAGTTAGTGCTTTCTAATTCGGGTTTTTTTATGGGCATATAAATGTTCAGATAGTGTCGGTGAGTTTGGTTAACAAAGTAACTCTCATGATCCTGATGCCAGCCAAAATTAATCCCTTTTTCGGTTGAAAAATACGTTCCGCCCCCAAAGTGAGAGGGCTGGAACTCCACGATTCCATCAAATTCTGTTAATAGGATACTTATTTTTTGTGAGATGAGCTCAATCGTCTCAGGTGTGGCATGCCCAAGCGTATAAACGGTTCGATCGAACTGACCTCCATCATAGTCTCTGCCAAACGCCTCTACCTCCTTTAGATCTAGGAACCCAGGAATCAAGACAAAACCGCGATTTAACAATTGTTCTGCTATTTCACTCATAGTGGCGCTTTGCTGCTGGGCTTTACTACCTGATACCTAGAACTAAGTTTGCTTGCTGATATCGGATTATCCGCACCTATCTAGACTTCCATGACTTTTAAAAGCTGTCAAACGCACAAAAATGCCCGCTCCTTTGGTTACTTTGTTAATCAATCGGAGGCCTTTTTCACAGCCCTGGAACCGCTTCAGTCCAGCTCCA
This sequence comes from Candidatus Azotimanducaceae bacterium, assembly GCA_045560825.1. GTDB lineage: Bacteria > Pseudomonadota > Gammaproteobacteria > Pseudomonadales > Azotimanducaceae > UBA4421. Next base: position 4,215 of record JBJKYX010000028.1, on the reverse strand, counting down.
ACTATTATTGCTGCGACTGAGGTAATATAAACCATCAAGGATAGTGCGAGTAATGATATGGATGAATATCCGTGGTCCATGCTAATAACGAGCGTTTTATTAACCTTTAATATGTGGCTGGCTTCTAAGGTGAGTAACGCTAGGCTCACAGCTTCAGGAGCAAGTAGTTCCCACTCGCCAGAGATATACGACCAACCGGATTTTATGCGTGTTTTTAGGAATCATGCCAATTTCCATGAACATCTGATGGTATTCCTTCCTATATTCTGGATCTTTGCATTTTGTTATTCGGATGTTCTAGCAACAGCTATCGGCTCACTATTTTTAGTTGGACGAATAAAGTATGCGAGGAATTATCCCGAAAACCATAGAGTTGGGTTCCTGATTTCTTTGACTTCATTTCTAGTACTGCTGCTGGGGGTAGTCTTGAAAGCTATATACATAATCACAAAAAACATTCTCTACTAAGAAAAAACAACTTAATTCGAAGGGAGCGCATTGCCGCTTCTTCTGATGAGAACACCTTCAGTGTTATAACTTATCAAATTGAAACAAATAGGGGATCTATATGAATTGGGATGCGATAGGTGCTTTTGGGGAATGGGCAGGCGCAATCGTTGTGATTATTACGCTTATCTACCTAGCCCGACAAATTAAGCAAAACTCAGAGTTGAGTAGACTAGCGCTGTATTCCAATGACATCGATTCTTATATACAAAGAGACCACTTGACTACTGATGAGCCTTTAGCTGCTGCATGGGCAAGGGCGATTGAAGACCCAAGAGCAATGACGGCTTCTGAAATGATTAGAGTGGACAGTCTTTTGTCATCAGTTTTAACGCAGCTGGCAAGACGACATTATCTTTACGATCAAGGCTTTTATAAGGTGTCCGCTCAAAGCATGGGCTCTCAAGAGCTTGCTCTCTATTTTGGCAATGCATACGCTCAGGCATGGTGGAAAGTCAACAAAGACAGTGCTCACGTTGGGTTGCCTTCTCCTAATAGAGAAAACTTTTTCGAGGAAATCAATCCCATAATTTTAGAGCTTGACACTAGCCAACAATACGAAAGCCTCTCTAATATTAAATCATTACTAAAAGCTAAAAAGAGTGAGTAAAAAGATTGAATGGTGCCCGAACGCACGTTCACTTCCTGACTTAGGAATATTCACAACATTCAACTCACGTAAAACCTAGCTTTCCACGACTATTGAACCCTGTCAAAGGGACAAAAATGTCTACCCTTTTGACTACCCTAGGCAGGTGACCATGCCCCCTACTCATATAGATATAGGTGAGTGGAAATATTTTGAGGGATTTTTAGGTTGTAAGGCTTTTTTTATAAAGATTGAGAAGTATATAAATTATTAATTTATATATTATTTATCCAACCCTTCGATCCAGTGCTGATGTATTTTGTTTAGATATTAGAAAGTTCTTTTGGTTGCTTGTTTTTTTTCTGACTTGTAAGGTCTTAGGAAACGCAACAAGGATGTGAAAGTGTTTTTATTAGACTTAGCAAGTATTCAATTTATTTTTGGGCCTATTGGAGCAATGCTGATCGCAGCGAGATTCAGTAAATACGCTATAAAAATGGTCGATCAAATTACTCTTCAATTGGGTTTGTTAGGAACGCTTATAGGTGGGGTGGGTATGTTGCAGGTTATGGATGATCCACAGGCAATAGGGCCAGCTTATGCGGTTTGCTTCTTAACACTGCTTTACTCCTTCGTGCTAAAAATATTCGCGTCTCAAGCAAGCGAGGCCATGATACTGCCTTTACCTGAGACTCGAGTTGGCGACAGAATTTTTGCTGGATTGCTGTTGGCTGTTCTTATGATTCTTCCCATGGCTGCAGGGGTTGGGTTGGGTGCGTTTACAGACGCTATTAGCTTGCTTTGTATGTTATTTGCAGCAGGTCTTATCCTGTTGGTGACTTATTCGACCGGTGGAACTGATTATTTAAAACCATTAGTGAAATATCTTCCCATTGCGGGATTAGTATTTTTCATAGTTGGCCTGATAGCTATGCTAAAAGACCTGAACAGCCCAGAGTTATTGTCTCCGGTGGCACTATCGATCGCTTTGCTGCCAATGATGTATGGCAATCTCGTAGCTGTTTTTATAAAGACCGTGCAGCCTGAACAATGTAAGGGGGAAGACAGTGGTGGTTATGGTTATGCGGCACTGAATTTTGCAGTAATTGCTTTTTCTTTTGTTATTCTGGGAATGAATCTCACCTCTGGCGCGTAGACAAGCGACCTGTTACAAACATCTGTTTGTCATAAAGATTGATAAATATATAAATTATTGATTTATATAACATTTTCAAATATTTAAATATTTATTCATCCAACGTAACCGTTGATCAATTCGTTACTAGTGGATTTAGGTAAAATTAAGGATGATCAAAAGTCCTAAATTTAATACCACAAAGAAACCCACTATTAGAATTAAAGCTCTTTTATTTTCAGGTGTCATGCTACGGCTCTTTATCTCGCAGGTTTATTGTTTTTAATAGTTTAATTATTAAATCCATTAAGCCATATCCGTTAGTTTTTCAGTGTTTGAACATAAGTTGATCCAAGGTAGAGCCTTGTTGGTATAAAACTCTACTGCCGGCTCTAGCCATGAATTATCATCAAGAGTTGTGTAGCTAACTCCAACTCCAATACCACCTTCTAATTCAACTAATATTCTTGTTCCGCAAATTGGACAAAAATTTCGCGTAATATCATTTCCGCTGTCAGCTTCTACCTTATAACTTTTAAGTTCACCGCTTATTTTTACTGAGTCTGCTGGGACAAGAACCCCAGTTATGAATGCGGATCCTGCAATTTTTTGGCAATCCCCACAATGGCAATTAATAACTGTTGTTGGCTCTTCTGAACAGACATAACGAACTGCTCCGCAATGACATCCGCCTTCAAAAGGAATAGGCATAGTAATTTCCTTAGTTAGCACTCATAACTATAAGATACTTGAGACAATTAATTTTCCCCACATGAATTTTTAATGATTATCCAGAGTTCTCCGCTAGTATCCTTTTGACTTCTGCTTCAAATTCAAAAGACATTGGGGTTTCTAGAGCAACCCAAAGGTTTCCCCACATCAGAATATTCCTGATTGCAGATCCGAAATAAAAATCATCTGATAGAAATCCTTATCTATTTTGCTCGAAGAGATTCTCAAACAAAGCTCTAGCACAGGTTGCGAGATAACGAACTCTTAGCCTCTCAGCTGGTTGCATTTTGGTTAAGTCCAATTCGTTAGGGTTCTCTGTATACCTAGCAATGACTTCGAGGTTCGTCTCATCCTTCGTTATAACGTTCATAAAACTCATTACCGTATCTGTCCTTGATTGCATTATCACAGCTGAAGTCAGAGCATTTTGCTGCTCTTGAGCCTTCGCGCTCTGACGCACCTGAATAGTCAAATACACGACCGTAACGAATACAGCCAAAGCCCCTAATAGCTCCGCTATCGCACCCAATGCATCCCAATTCATATAGATCCCCTATTTGTTTCAATTTGATAAGTTATAGCACTGAAGGTGTTCTCATCAGAAGAGGCGGCAATGAGCTCCCTTCGAATTAAGTTGGTTGTTTTCTTAGTAGAGGATGTTTTTTGTGATTATGTGCATAGCTTTCAAAACTACCCCCAGCAGCAGTACTAGAAATGAAGTTAAAGAAATCAGGAACCCAACTCTATGGTTTTCGGGATAATTCCTCGCATACATTATTCGTCCAACCAAAAATAGTAATCCGATAGCTGTTGCTAGAACATCCGAATAACAAAATGCAAAGATCCAGAATATTGGAAGGAATACCATCAGATGTTCATGGAAATTGGCATGATTCCTAAAAACACGCATAAAATCCGGTTGATCGTATATCTCTGGCGAGTGGGAACCACTTACACCTGAAGCTGTTAGCCTAGCGTTACTTACCTTAGAAGCCAGCCACATATTAAAGGTTAATAAAAAGGTCGTTATTAGCATGGACCACGGATATTCATCCATATCATTACTCACACTAGCTTTGATGGTTTATATTACCTCAGCTGCAGCAATAATAGTTGGAGCGGGAATAAAGCGGTTCCAGCGCTGTGAAAAAGGCCTCCGGTTGATTAACAAAGTGGCCAAAGGAGTGGGCATTTTTGTGCGTTTGACGGTTTTTAAAAGTCATGGAAATCTAGATGCGTGTGGATATTCCAA
>JBJKYX010000027.1:0-34385 GCA_045560825.1 Candidatus Azotimanducaceae bacterium | reverse complement strand
TGTTTCTATAGAAAAGATTAGGGCAAAGCTTGAAGAGGCAGGAGAATCCGTGAAGCAATCAACCTTGATCCCTGCGTTAAAAACGTCTTTAGATACTTACATTGTTACCGAGTCTTTGGAGTCGGCACGAAATGCCGGGCTGGATTACTGTAATTTGCGTGAAGAAGTAATCGAATCGAGATTGACCACCGTAAAATACATACTATGGGCGATACCTTCCATAGGGTTCCTTGGTACCGTCAGAGGCATTGGAGAAGCTTTGGCAAGAGCCGATGAAGCTATGCAAGGAGATATAAGTGGAGTCGCCTCAAGTTTAGGCGTTGCCTTTAATTCTACTTTTACAGCTTTGTTTGTCAGTTTATTCTTGACGTTGGTGGCGAATAGTCTGAGGGGAAGGGAACAAGAGAAAATTGTGAAGTGTAAGGACTTCGTGTCTGGCGACTTCATGATTCAACTTAAGTCTATCGAGCTGGTTGGTGCAAGCAAGAAGGCCATTTCATAACAAAGGTAATCTAGACTCCGGTTTGGCTTGGCCTTTTTGGACGTTCTTTGTTGTGGTTTGGGCGCAGCAGTATTGCTGCTGTTGATTGTGAAACATGAACCGCCGTCAGTAATCTCTGAGAATTTCATGGCTTTGCTAGCGCCACAAATAAGTTCGTACCGAAATAAAGCTGACCTGTTAGAGCAAACAATCCAGAAAGAAAGGCAAGAGGTATTGAAGCTGGAGCAAGAGTTAGCGCGCATAAACCAAGAGTGGAAAAATATCGACCAAATAAACTCTGGGTTCGTTAATAAATATATCGACTTAAGCCAAGAAATTGATAAACAAAGGGATCGACAAAATTCTTTGGAAGCTGCTCTGGATGCCGCAAGAAATGTTGCTGAGAGGCAAACTAAGTCTCCAAAAAATGAGATCAGCTTGGCCCAGGGAGCGATTGAAGGGATCCAACTCAGTGATTTAGATAGGGTGGTTATTTTGTTTGATACATCGACGAGTATGCTTCATCGCTCACTTGTTGAGATCATCCGGCTTAGGGTTTCTGCACCCGAAATAAAAAAACAATCAAAAAAATGGCGGCAAGCCGTTGGCGTTCTGAAATGGAGTGTTGATGCGGTTTCCAGAGATATGCGTTACAAGGTATTTACTTTCTCAGACAGAGTTTTCGAATTAGATGGGTCCGAAGTTCAAGCTGCGCCTAGAGCTTGGGATAAGAAAACGTATGATGTAAACAACGTTTCAAAGTATTACTCTCAAATCGATCGCTTGCTTCCGGATAAAGGAACCAATTTGTCGAAGGCGCTCGATGCAGCAAGTAGCCTTACGCCCAGGCCTAAAAAGATTCTTATAGTGACTGATGGGCTGCCTAGTTTGATAAATAAAGTCCCTAGAGAAGAGCTGAAGGGATGCCCAAAAAGGAAATCAAGAAAAAACAATTTAATAGATGGTACTTGCAGGTTGTCTGTTGCGATTGAATCAATTCAATCTTTGTCGCAACAATTATCCGGGGTTCCTGTGGATGTTATTTTGCTTCCTTTGGATGGTGATCGAGATGCTATAAGGTTTTATAGTTTAGTGACTTCAATTAGTTCGGGAAGGCTTTTGACTCCTTCTCCAGACTGGCTGTTATGACTTCTGATAAGTTCGAAGAAAATGAGGGAATGATTTCGTTTTTGGACGTGATTGCTTGTGCGTTTGGGGCGATCGTCTTGCTAGTGCTTATCTTGCCTATAGGAGAACAAATTGTAAGGGATGATGGGCAAAAGGTTGATCAGTACAATGAGGAGCGAGGTAAAACACTTGCTTTAGAGAAAATTTTGGACGAAATTCTAGCCGATAAGTCCGCGAAGAAGGCTACTGCTGATTCTCTTAGACAAGCTCAGGCTAGGGGTTTCGAAGATATCACTCTTAGTAAGCAAAGCGAGGACAAGTTAAGGGTGGAACTCGATAATTTGAAGCAATTGAATATTGTGCTGAGTGCAATTTTAAAGGATAGGAACGAAGAACTTAACGAAGAAACTCGTGTTACTTCCGAGAAACTACCAACACACAAATTTGGGATTCCAGTTGACTCTAAGTACCTGATTTTTGTCATCGATAGCTCTGGAAGTATGAAGGCTATATGGTCCAGGGTGACCTCAACCATGCAGAGAATACTTCGGTTATATCCCAAGTTAGAGGGATTTCGAATACTTAATGATCAAGGCCAGTATCTTTATCCGGGCAATAGATCAACTTGGCTCTCCGATTCTCCCAGCATGAGAAAGCAGGCAATGGATAAGCTCAATAATTGGTCTCCCTATTCCAATAGTAGTCCAATCGAAGGAATTCAGAAGGCCGTAGAAAATTTGGTGCAACCTGGAAATAAAACCGCCATTTTTGTTCTCGGAGACGATTATTCGCGAACTGATTTTGATTCTTATCTTAGGAGGATACGCGATATTACTGAAAAAAAAATGACCAACAGTTCGAATTTGAGAATACATGCGATTGGCTTTGCTAACGAGACTGGTTCTACCAACCCTGAAAGGTTTGGGATTTTAATGCGGTCACTAGCCTTGGAGCATAACGGTGCTTTTTTGCTAGTAGGAAATAGAAAACCGAGTCCAGTAGATATTAGAAGAGGTGATCGATTCGTTAAGCAAGACTAGATTTAGGTCGGTCTCGAAAGATCTTGGTAACTTTGTGGAGATAGGTTCTTCTTCTGTTACGAAATTTGTCATAGATAAGCTGGCATTGGAGAACTTATATAGAGACGTTATAACTTCTACTGATGCTTTGCTCTAGGTGCTCTTCTTTTCTGCGCATAACAAGATTGTGTAAAATCAGCTTATACTGAAGAGGAATGTCTCAGGGGTTCAAAATATGGCTTATTTGTCGATTGATGATTATTCCAAAAAAACCGGAATATCTCGGGATGAGATCCTGCAAGGCATAGAAGACGGCAGCTTTCAAAGTATGACGAGCGATCAAGGAGAGACCCTCCTTTATGAGGAAGACGCTGAAAATAATCCCTTGAAAACTGTTTTTAAAAAAAATGACAAAGACGATCACATAGCCGACATCATTAATCTGAGCAAGAAAAAAGATAGCTCAAATATTGAGGCTGGAACAGATTCAGTCTCGAACGCAGATAATCAAACGGATTTAGCTCGCTTAATTAGACTGCCTAAAGTCGATAAAAAGATAAAAATCAGGATTGGTCTCGGCGCGTTTCTAGTGCTCTTGTGCACTATAGGTATATCGCAATGTTCAGCTTTTTTCGCTGAAGCAGAAAAAGAGAGACAAGAGAGAGTTGAGGCTGAGAAGAAACAGGAAAAAGCCCAGATTCAAGAGGCGCATTCTTATGGTTTTGTGAATTACGAAACTTATATCAACTTTCAGAAAAGGTACGAGCTTCGTTCGGCGGCTGCACTCGACGAAGCACTATCAGAACATAGAAGAGCTAAAGAGACAGAAGGGCGGAAGTTAGGTTTTGACTCTCTTACACAATATATGGATGCCTTAACTCAGGGCTTTCATAACCGAGAGGAGTGGGATGTATCTAGACTTTCTCCAGAACAAATTAAATTGGAACTGGCTAAGGAGGCGGAAATTGCCGAGATTGAAAGAAAAAATAGAGAAGCAAAAAACAGAGCTGATAGAGAACTCCAACGTAAAAAGAATCAGGAAAGACTAATCGCCGAAAGAGAGCTCCAAAAGAAAAAAGCTGAAGCACAATTAGAAGCAGAAAGGCAAAAATTAGCTAGATTAGAAGCTCAGGAGAAAGAGAGAGCGGCAAGAGATCGAGAGGGCAAAGGAAAGTTGGCAGCGAGTTTCGGGTTCGATAATTTTGAAGAATACGATTCTTTTATCAAGTTAAACCGAGGTACTTCAGATAAACGTCTGTTGAAATACAAGAAAACCCAGTCTGCCAAGGCTAGGCGTGCGCGGTTTGATTCTTTGGCCCAATATATGGCGGCAAAATCAAATGGGTTCACGAAACGCCAAGATTGGGAAGATTTTTTATCCAGCAATACTGGTTATGACTTGGCTCCGCCAGACTGGAGGCTGTCGCCTTCCGAATTCGTGGAAGGACATTTTAGTGCAGCTGCTTGTAAGCCGGTTATCTCTAAAGATGAGATGAAGGCTAGGGAGGGAGCCATGCAGGTGGCTAGGAAAGATATTGCTAGCTATGTTTTTGGCGTGGATTCAGAAACATCTATGATAAGAAATCAGCTTCCGAGCGTATATATGAAAGAATCCTCACTCTGGTTGAGAGATGGTCAGCCGATGGTCTGTGTGCTTGCTTCTATCAACCATATGGAATTACAAAATGTTATGAATCGGTAGATGGTTTTTGATTAATAGGAAGCGCGAAATCCGAATATGCTTATTTTTAATCGCCGAGAGATGAGTGGCTAGTGTGAACAAGACCGGATAGATAAATTTTGAGTAAGGGCTGAAAACCTGGTTATTATTTACGGTATGATTCACGAATGTTTTATTCATCTGAGATTCTGGCGCTTTTTTCGGGGCTTATTTCTGGAGTCATCTTATTTCAATCTGTCATTATTGCGCCGACGGTGTTTAAGGTTCTCGAGGGCGACAAGGCTGGGATATTCCTTCGGAGAGTCTTTCCTAGATTTTTTATGCTGATTATAGTTTGTAGTGTATCAATGCTGATTTTGATTGCCTTATCAGGTGGCTCAGACAAGGCGAGATTTATGCTTCCTGTCGCTAATCTGCTGTTTTCTGGCACTAGTTATCTGGTGATACCTTCGGCCAACCGTGCAAAAGATGATGGTGAGGAAAAAAAATTCAAGATACTGCATTCCATAACAGTGGCGCTTACCCTTTTGATGCTGATACTCAATATTACCTGGTGGTTGTTTTAGCGCTTTTTGACTCTATGTAGTGTTGGAACAAGAGTTAGAGACTTCTTACTGATTAATCCTAGAAAACTCTAACACCGAAACGTAATTTTAAATCTGATTTTTGGGGTTTTAAATGGGCCGTAATATTTTGCTCATCACTACCGATCAAATGCGCTTTGACGCGCTTGGCTGCAATGGCGGTCAGGTAGCACGTACACCGATTATTAATGCGCTTGCCGCGAAAGGCATCAACTATACCCGCGCTCACAATCAAAATGTCGTCTGTATGCCTGCACGGGCTACGATTGTAACGGGACAGCATGTGGCCAGTCATGGGGTTTGGATGAATGGAGTCTCCTTGCCTGAAGAGCATCACACAGTGGCGCACCATCTCAAGGCAAATGGTTACAATACGGCGCTTCTAGGGAAAGCTCATTTTGAACCTTGGTTAGGCAGTCCCGAAGAGTTTTTTGAAAATCGGATGGCAAATGACGGTAAGACGGGTCCGCATCGAGGGTTTGATCATTTAGAGCTTGCGAACCATTTCTTTGAAGGACACAGCCATTACGACCTCTGGATGGGTGACAAGCATCCAGAGTACAAAAAGCGTTTCTACCCTATGATCACTGATAAGGGTCAAAATACGGTGGGGGCTGGCGAGACCGAGGCTTGCCAGGTTTGGCCGATGGATGTGCCGACAGAGCTTTATCATACGAATTGGGTGGCCGAGCGAACTATTGATTGGTTAGGGTCGCAGGATGACGAAGATGATTGGTTTTGCTGGATGAGTTTTCCCGATCCTCATCATCCGTGGGATGTTCCCTTGTCTGAAATGTCGCGTCTAAACTGGAAAGATGTGCCCCTTCCGTCGTTGTATTGTGAGACGGATGCCGAGCGGCGAGAACTTTTAATAGATAAGCCGAAACATTGGTTGGGATATTATGAAGGGAGTTTGTGGACGAATTTAGAGTCTCCAAGAGAATTCATACCAGCGGAGTTGACGTCTGATCAGATTCGCGAAATTAATGCTATTACACATATTGAGAATGAGCTGATTGACGATGCCTGCGGTCGGGTGTTGGGCTGGCTAGATGATCGCGGCTGGATGTCTGATACAGATGTTTTTTTTACCACTGATCATGGTGAGCTGCAGGGCGATTTTGGTCTTATGTTCAAAGGCCCTTACCACGTGGATGCGCTGATGAGATTGCCATTTATCTGGCGTCCTGCTGGAGGGGTTGAATCAGTGTCGGTAGAAGCTCCTGTGGGCCATTTAGACCTCGCACCAACTTTTTGTGAAATAGCCGGAATTGAAATTCCAGATTATATGGAAGGGCAGGCATTGCCGGTCTCAGACAACACAGTTCAAGGTCGAGATTATGTGCTTACTGAGTGGGACTCCGAGCACGGACCAGTGGACATGCATCTCAAAAGTATTTACCGCTCTGACGGGTGGCTTTGCACTGCGTATGACAAGAGCACACTTTATGAAGGCACAGAAGGGGAACTCTACAATCTCAAAACAGATCCTGAGCAACGTGAAAACCTGTGGTCAAAGGAGATCCTAATTCAGCGTGAACTCGTCGAAGCTATCCATGATTCGTTGCCCGATGCGAGAAAACCCCGTTTGGAAAGAAGAGCGCCTGTGTAACAACCTGCAATTAAGGATTCGGCGCAGGAGCTAAGTTCTGGACTACCCGCTTTTATTTCTTCAGTGAGGGTGAACGCGTACTGGAATTTCTTTGATGCCGCGAATAAAGTTGTTTGGCAGGCGTGTGATATCGCCGACTACTTCAACCGTGTGGAAGCGCTCCATGATCTCCTCCCAGAGCACTCTAAGTTGCAGTTCGGCCATTCGGTTGCCCATGCAGCGGTGAACCCCAAATCCAAACGCAACGTGCGCTCTGGCGTTAGGTCGATCAATGATCAGTCTATCGGGATCTTCAAAAACGCTTTCATCTCGATTTCCGGATAGGTACCACATGATGACCTTGTCACCCTTTTTAATGCGCTTACCGCCGAGTTCGTAGTCCTCGAGCGCGGTTCGCCGCATATGAATTACTGGGGTTTGCCAGCGAATGATTTCAGACACCATGTTGGGAATCAGGCCGGGGTTGTCTCGTAATTTTTGATACTCATCTGGGTACTGATTCAATGCCATTACCCCTCCGCTGATGCTGTTGCGGGTAGTATCATTACCGCCGACAATTAGTAACAGCATGTTGCCGAGGAAAAGCTCCATGTCCTCGTTCATGCGAGCTGTTTTGGGATTGTTTTGCAGCATGGAAATAAGATCGAAGGAGGGTGGTTGTCCTGACTTGGAGACCCAGAGTTGGTAGAAGGCTGCTGCACAGTTCATGAGTTCATCGTATCGTGCCTGCATGTCCGTACCTTCCTTGCCAGTGACTTGCGGAACGTCAGTGGCTAAGTCGGACCATTGGACGAGCTTATGCCGTTGGTCATAAGGAAAGTCCAAAATCGTGGTTAGCATTCTCGCCGTAAGTTCTATCGATACCTCCTGGACCCAATTGAAGGTTTCTCCGACAGGCAGATTTTCTAGGATGTCGACTGCACGCTCTCTTATAAGAGGTTCGAGTTCTGCCAGATTTTTGGGGGCTACCGATGGCGCGACGGCATTTCGTTGGATTGAGTGCTCGGGCTCGTCCATCGCGATAAAATTCTTGCCCTGTACCTGTCCTTCCACAGGCTTGAGATCCACTATGGAAATTCCTTCTTTTTCCGACGAAAAGACGCTGTTGTTAGCATCGACCTCTTTGATCAAGCCGTGACTGGTGACTGACCAGAAAGAGCCGTTAACACTGTCGCTTAGATAGTGAACTGGCGCTTCTTTGCGGAGTCTCGCAAACATCGGGCGCCAGGTATCCTTTTGATAATGTTCTGGCAGGCTGACGTCGAGCTCTCCTAGTGGACTGGACGAGTTATCAATTTCTATCTGTGTGGACATATTCTTCTAACGCCCTCCGGATTCTCTCTTCTGAAATCTATCGGAACATAGACAGGGCAGCTTTTCTAGTACCAATTGGTCTAGTTCGACGAGGAACTAGCGCGTTGATGAGCAAGATCGTTAGTCTCGCTCTCATTTTCTAATAGTTACGGAGTTGAGAGTTCTAATATTTGGTTATCTTTGGCGGGTTGTAGACTGCTCCATTTACTCTCTAAGGGTATACTGCTTTATCAATTTTAAGGTTCAGGATCCGTTATGAATACAAATCGTCAATGGTTGCTTGCTAAACGCCCATTCGGGGAAGTTGGTAAAGAAAATTTCGAATACGCAGAGAAACCAATTCCAGAGCCTGGGGAGGGAGAGGTGTTAGTAAGGAATTTATTTTTGTCCTTCGATCCAACCCAGCGTGGCTGGATGGAAGATCGAGAGAGCTATCTTCCTCCAGTTCAGTTAGGCGAACCCATGCGGGCGGGTTCGGTCGGTCAGGTAGCTGAGTCGAACCATCCTGACTTCACGGCCGGTGATTTAGTACAGACAACAGGGGGTTGGCAAGACTTTGTCATTGCTGCCCCTGGTCAAGGACCTATGGGGCTATCAAAAGTGCCTGATGGCCTCTCACCGGAGATGATGATGTCTGTTCTAGGTGTCACTGGATTGACCGCATATTGGGGTTTGCTCGATTTAGGCGACCCTCGTGCCGGGGAGACCGTTCTTGTTTCTGGAGCGGCAGGAGCAACGGGCTCTGTTGCAGGACAGATCGCCAAGATTAAGGGGTGCCGAGTTGTAGGAATTGCTGGTGGACAGCAGAAATGCGAGTGGTTAAAAAACGAATTGAATTTTGATGAAGTCATTGATTACAAGAACGAAAACGTTGAAGAGAGAATAGGAGAGACTTGCCCGAATAAGGTCGATGTCTACTTCGATAACGTGGGTGGGAATATTCTTGAGGCTGCTTTAAACCACATAAACATGAAGGCGCGCGTTGTCTTGTGCGGCGGTATCTCCGCATATAATGCTACGGAGCCAGTACCAGGCCCGTCTAATCTGATGAACCTGGTTGTTATGCGGGCGCGTATGGAGGGTTTCATCATTCTTGATTACATGGACAAAGCCAGTATTGCCGTTGGAGAGCTGCTGGGCTGGATCAAGGAGGACAAGTTAAAGTTTCAGATTGATTTGCAAGAAGGTTTTGAGAACATACCAGATACGTTGAATCGTTTGTTTACTGGTAAAAATATTGGTAAGCAATTGCTGAAGATTGCCGATCCAAGCTAGTGTGTATGGCGAGATTTAGTAGGAGTTTTGTTTCTGCGCGAAGGGTTGCATGCGGAGCTCAACGAAACGTATTTCAAAAATATTTGTCGAAAAAATCCTTACCTTTAATGGCCATACTTCTGTGGGGAGCATGCAGTAAAAGTGATTTAGCAGACTGCGTCGATGCTCAGATAAAGTTGAACGAACATAATCTAATTCACAATTCGGGCGTAAAGTGGGAGAGTGACCAAGAAGCTCGACGTTCTTACAAAACCGCTTGTGCGAATGCATTGGGTCTCCATGGGACGGGAAAACTTGAAGAAAATTAAGATCTTTGGCTCCGGGACTAATCGATCGGCTAGGCCTATTTGGACAGCCAACGAATTGGGGCTGAAATACGAACTGGTTACCAGTGAAGTATTAGCTGAAAGCCGGAAATTGAGGTCCTTGCATCCCCAATATAAAATACCTTCGGCTGCAATAGACGACCTGGAGATTTTCGAATCGTCTGCAATCTGTGAGTACCTTTGTGATAGTTTGCCAGGAAACAATTTGCTGGCTCCGAGTGGTAGCAAAGAGCGTGTTTTACATTCTCAGTGGGTGTCTTTTAGTCAATCTGAGGTCGAAGCTTATTTATGGCATAACTTTTTATTGAAAAGGTCTGAAAAAGGAATTGAGTCTTTTGAGGAAATCTTTGAAATGAATCACCATATGGCTTCAGAAGGTTTGCGCGTTTTGAACGAACATTTAGAACGATCCGAATACTTGTGCGGAGTTCACTTTAGCTTGGCCGACATAATAGTTGGTTGGACTATAAACTGGGCTAGAAGAGGTTCTTTGGTATCTTCCTTCGAACATCTCAACAAGTACCTAGATAAACTTTTTGAGCGTTCTTATTGTGTTTTGGCTCGTTGATGCGGCTGCTCTCTAATCTCTTGTGGGTACTCCTTAATTGGAGGTAAAAAACTATCTACTCCCAAGCGCCTTAGGGCCTTCGGATTCTTAGTATCCTAAATTAGTATTAGATAGGGGTTGGGCAATCTACTCGTGTTATCCGCCAAAGAGCCCTTTTAATTTAAGAAGAAGATTAAAACGGTTGTTAGCAAAAACAGGGGTAACCACTTCAGTATTTTCAAGAATTTAACGGCTCTTTTAATTTCTTTTCCCTCGTTTACCCATGGATAGGGAGTTGCCGGTACTGGTAAATCTAAAAATTTGCAGAGAGGTTCCCATCCGTCCTGCGGTTGATGAACCAACAACCTGTCAGCTGGAATATTCTGCTTCACCTCTGCGATCCGTCTATTAAAAAACTCGATCGCAAACGTTTTGTCTTCAAAGCGTCCCTCGAGCTCGTTGGCCCAAATGGTTTGTTCCACCATCTGAACCCATTTTTTAGCTGGAGGAACAAAAAACTTTAACCATCCTGGCACGTTAGGAGCGACGGTGTAGATAGTCTCGCTAACACTCTGATACCAGGCCTCGGGATCTCTAATCCCCATGACAATTTTGGCATCAGGGAATTCTTCGGACAGTTCTTTGTAATATGCTGCGGCTGGCCAGTCGACAGCAGCTTCAAATTTGTCGAAAACTAGTTTCCAGTTGACCTTTTCGCCCTTTGATGCCCGCAAGAACCAATCGATCTGTTTAGGGTCGATTCCAACCTCTTTCATGTGATGGCAAGGATTGAAGCCAAGTTGCTCCAAGGCTGTTTTTAGCGAAAGAGTGCCTGTCCTGCCCAAACCAGAACCTATAACTTTTAGCGCCATAAAAAGTCTCCTGACATGAAAGTTTTCTAACTAAATTTATCTAAGGCAACTGCTGAACATACAGTTAACTATTATTTTTTAGCGATTACTAAACAAATATGAAATCTACGGATTAATTTCGCATTCTTCAGATGGACTATCTTTAAGGAATAATAATGTTTTATAGTTTAAGACCAAATTGGAAAACATGAGAGGCAAATAAAAATACCTCGATACTTAAAATAATAATAACTAAGGGGAAACAAATGTATGACCTAAAAAAGTCAGTTGTTGCGTGTTTAACCATTCTATCGAGTTTTGGTTTAGTAAAAGAAGCTTTCTCGGAAGTCGCGGACTCCGAACCGAGAAGGGTTATAGAAGAAATCGTGATCACCGCTGAACGCAGAGAGTCCTTCGTTCAGAGCACTCCTGTGGCAGTTACGGCTCTTAGTGCAGAAGACCGGGAAGAGCTGGGTTTAAGAAACATTCAGCAAATCGCCCAATTCACGCCGGGTGTAAGTTATCAGTCAAGCCCCAACCGCTTCACTATTAGAGGCATTGGGAGACAGACTAATGCCCTGGGCAGTGACCCTGGTGTCGCTACTTACTACGATGGGACTTACACGTCAGAAACTGCAGCGATCGGGCAGATACCTCTTTTTGTTGAGAGAACAGAAATATTGCGAGGTCCGCAGGGAACTTTGTTTGGCAGAAACGCGGTGGGTGGTCTGGTAAACGTGATCTCACGACGGCCAGACGATGAGTTTGGCGCGGACTTTCAGGCTAGCACCAACGATTATGGCTTAGCCTTTTTTGCAACCTCCATAACCGGACCCGTTGCCGACTTTGAAAACGTGAGCTATCGGTTAAATGCCTGGTCGAGCAACCAATCTGAAGGCTTTCAGGAAAATCAGGGCCCTGGTCCGGATGCGGGTTCCAGTGAGTCATCATTTGTGGAACTCCAGATAGAGGCTGATCTCTCGGATCGACTCTATGCATGGTTGAGGCACAACATGACGACCTGGGATTTTGTTCCGAATACCACCGCCATGCGTGCTCCGTATTCATCAACGGTTTTTCAGGGCGCTTTAGCCCCATTTAGCCAATATGGTTTGACGGATAATCCGAGCGTAGCGGATAACAGAAAAGTCAGGGCCAACTATGCAGGCTTAAACGATCTCAACAATACCTATCAAACTACTTTGAATCTGATTTATGCCTTCGACAACATGGATATCAAATACATTGGGTCATATGCTCAGTACGACTGGATATACACAGCCGATGGTGATGGTACGGATCAGCTTGGTTTTGATTATCCGCTGATAGACCCGGCATCAGGATTTCAATACGGATCCATTCCGGTTTCCACTGACTATGTGCTCGATATCGAGGAAGTGAAACGTTATATCAGTCATGAACTGCAAGTACTCACCTCTAATGAGAATAGGATTCAGTTCGTAGGTGGCATCTACTTCTATGAAGAAGAAATCACCCAACCTTACGATGTCAGGCTTCCCAATGAGCCGGCACTTCAATTTCCTCTGAGTCTGGCTACCTTCATGCCCGTAAATCCCAATCCAGGCGGAACGGTTTATCGTCAACTTGGTAATGTTGAATCAGAACAGTTTGCGATTTATGGTCAAGTGGATATTGAAGCTACTGACAAACTAAACGTAACCGCAGGTCTACGTTATTCGAAAGATGAAAAGCTCGGTTATGAGGAGCAAAGATTAGTGTTATATAACCCATCCTTGGCACCCGGTATGTCTTTTGATGTCTCTCTAAATGGTAATGGACCGGTTACCAGGGGCGGGTTAGAAAAAGATTGGAACGCCGTTTCAGGAAAACTGGGCTTTGATTATGAGCTAGGTGCGGATTCGATGATCTACGGGAGCATCTCTAAAGGTTACAAGAGTGGGGGAATGAACTTGGGAGGCCTTGAAGGTTACGATCCAACTCAACCTAGCGGTGTCAGTGCAACTAATACTCCTTTTGTGGAAGAGGAGTCTGTTTGGGCATACGAAGCAGGCTGGAAAAATAGCATGTTAGACAATCAATTGAGATTGAACTTGGCTGCTTTCTACTATGATTACGAAGACATGCAGGCCCCGATAAATTACAGAGACAGTAATGACATAACGCTGACCGACTTTGTTAATATTCCTGAGGCAACCAGTTTGGGATTTGAAGTAGAGGCACTCTGGTTGGTTTCAGATAGCCTGCAGTTGATCGCGAACTATAGTTATCTGGATACGGAACTATCGGAGTCTCTTATACTAGTCGATACAGCGCTTTTGGTACCTGAAGAAGTTAACGTGGAAGGTAACGCGCTGCCCAAGGCCCCCGAAAATAAGGTAACGATAGCAGCCAGCTACTATTTAGACACCGACGTCGGCACCTTTACTTTCTCAGCTAATTGGAACCATATTTCTGAGCAATACACCGGTTTTTTTGAAAGGGAGTTATATAACGTTGGGTCCTTTTCGACGGCGGGAGCCAGAATTATTTTCGACAATTTGGATGAAAGCTTGAGGATGATTTTGAGTGTTTCCAACATCACCGACGAAGATGCCCCAATAAACAGTCTCGGGTTTGCTGGAATCTTCAATAATTTCGCTAGGACTGAAACACCTGGGCTACCGAGGATAGTTAGTTTTGAATTGACCAAAAAGTTCGGAATGTAATCGGGAAAAGAGAGGAGGGGCTATTGCTCTTTCCTCTCTTTTCATCCTTCTTATCGATTACCAGTTGGTATACTAGTTAACGCTTCTTCTTTGGCTAACCTGCCAGATTTCTCGTGCGCTGCAATCTAAGATCTCCTGATAAGTAGCGAATAGCGCACTTCCTCCCTCACTACCAAAAAACTCATCCATGGTCTGTCCCATAGCGGTTAATGTCGGAAAGCCAAAAGTGAGCACGACGTCAGCTCTGTCTAAATCACTCGCAAAATTAGGTGCCCAGATAAAGGAACTTACTCTGCTGTTAGTCATGCTGTTAGCGAAAGCGTTAAAATCTTCGTACCAGGCATCCAAATCCTTCATAGATTTTCCGTCGTTGAATGAGCAAGTCCAAATCTCAACCGGCCTTTGCTCTGCAGGCGCATGATCATCAGCCTCGACCGCAGTCGAAATCGTTATCCCGCAGATAAATGCCAGTAAAATTGTTTTTATATTCATAAATTAAGTCCTTTAGGTGTTTTTTTATAGGTAAATCGAACTTTGTTATCGTAACCATTTGGTTGGAATATAAAAAATTATTTTTCCAGTTGCGATGCCTTATAGGCCAGCATTCAAGGTCTTAAAGCACCAATAAGCTTTGACTGGCTCTGATAGAATAGCGGGATTAGATCGAGGATAAACCAATTGACGATTTCACTGTCAAATTTAGATACTGATTTGAAATTTAGAGATCCTTTCGTTACTCAAGATGGTAGCCAAAGGGCTCACGTGAGTATGAAAAAGCTTGGGACCCTTTGGTTCAACACGGGAACGCTGTGTAATCTCGCATGTGAGAATTGTTACATCGAATCGACGCCGAGGAACGACCGTCTTTCATATCTCAGACTTGACGAGGTGGAGCCCTATCTAGAAGAAATTTCCAGAGAAGGACATCAAACCGATGAGATAGGCTTAACCGGCGGTGAACCATTCATGAATCCCGACATACTCGAAATTATTCGATCTATTCTTGAACGGGGGTTTTCAAGTTTGGTATTGACTAATGGCATGAGGCCTATGATGAGACCAGCTATTCGATCGGGATTACTCAAGCTCAACACTGAATTTAGTGACAAACTCACGGTTCGGGTATCTGTTGATCATTTTGATCAAGTCATCCACGAGAAAGAGCGGGGGTTGGGTTCTTGGACGCCTATGGTGAAAGGTCTTCGGTGGTTGTCGGACAACAACTTTCAAATCGCCGTCGCAGGTCGAACCCAGTGTAAGGAAACAGAGGAAGAATTGAGAGAGGGGTTCTCACTGTTTTTCGAAAAGAACGAAATAAGCATCGATGCATGGAATCTGAAGGAGCTTATTCTCTTTCCAGAGATGGACGGAGGTTCCGACGTGCCAGAAATAACCACTGAATGCTGGAATCTTTTGGGAGTCTCACCAGACGATATGATGTGTGCTTCGTCGCGAATGGTCGTCAAGCATAAGGGCGAACCAAAACCCTCGGTCATGGCGTGCACGCTTCTCGCTTATGATAAAAGTTTCAATCTCGGTGCGACTTTGGTGGAAGCCTCAAAAAGCGTTCAGTTAAATCACCCTCATTGTGCAAAATTTTGTGTGCTGGGAGGAGGTAAGTGTAGTGGTTAGGGCCAGAGGCTTAGTGTTTTCCCGTAACATGGTTCTACGAGAACCCGTAGATTAAACGGTAGAGAGGGAAAGCTAAAGTAGCCTCTCTACCCATCTTTCATAAAGGCGGTCGCTCAAAGTAATCCTCTATTGAGGAGCAGAATAGAACGTTTCACAATCTAGACCCCACCCGTATTGGTACTCCCTTATGCCACTTAAATCCTCGAGAATACTTGTGAACCATGGCTGGGTGCGAGCGTCTAGTGCAGCTCCTAGTCTAGCGGGTGAGGCGGTTTGCATTGCTACCATGACCCCTCCAGCCCATCTTCCAGAATCAGGAACGAAGACTTGCATGTCAACGTCTTCAAACCCGTTTTCTTTCATCGCCGCATGAAGCTTGTCCACCATGGATAGGTATTGAGGGAGATCTGTTGTTTTGACCATGATGTTCCAACTTGCGAATTTTTCATCAAGAGCACTAGCCTGGCGAGCCACACGATAATTGTCCCAATCACGTATCGTTCTTGTGACTTGCATTTTGGCCACTTCTTTTGCTATCGCAGGATTGTTAGGGTCGGTCTTCCAGGCTGTCTCGTTTGAGTCAAAAAGGCTCCAGAAATATAAGTCACCCATCTCTTCGGCGCCGATTCGAGGCAAGCAAAGACCAACTGCTGAAGCGCCGTTAGTTTTTGCGATGGCCTCAGAGCTTCCTTTAGCCCAGTCGCGATATCCAGCGGTATCGTTGGTGTTAACAGTAATCAGGCTCATCACGGGTTCGGTGGAAGCGTAGCTAGAAAGGAAAAGTAAGGAAAAGATAACCAATTGTGTAATTATTTTCATAGGAGGGTTCTCTACTAAGATTAGTGTTCGGCCAATTCAAGTTTTAGAAGATTAACATAGCAAAATAGGTTTTGTATGTGTCAATGGTTAGGGTGCTCTTGAGTAAGTTTTATTTAAACATGTCCACTTTTGAACAGGGTTTAGTTTTGTCCCCGCAGTAAAAACCGTGAAAATGGTGAATGGTCTGGAACCAATCCGTAATATAAAGACATCGATAAAATTATAAGGAGTTCGACATGGAATTGACTATGAGGCAAGACCCTGTAGTGGCGACAGTTACTTCTACAGAAGTGCGAGATGATGGATCCACCATCAGCGCGAAAGCCGAAATGGGGCGTTACGGTATGGTGAGATTCACCATAAATCTTGAGTCCAGTGGCGATAGGTTGGGTGGTAAGGCCTTCGGCGGGGGTAGGGGCGCTCTAGAGGATGGAAGTTTTGTCTCGGGAACCTTTAGCGGGCGATGGCGTAGAGAGGGTACTCAGCTGGTCGTTCATGGTATCGATGAAGTTTCTAATGGCGACATGAGTCTGATTGTCTTCAATCTTGATGCCCGAGGCGATGAGGTGACGGTCACTCATTACGCTCTTGATTGAACTTTCAAGATCTTGGCTTGTCTCGAAAGCTGTTTTTTAGACTGGCGATTCCGTAGATCGGAGAAAACGAAAATTCTTGGCGTCATGTGATCTGTTCAAAGGTTATTCAGTAAGCGTAAGATCTTAAGGAGTGCTTCTATTTTCTTAAGTGGTTTCGGGTTCTCCGCTCAGCCAATCTCTTACCTCTTGAGATCGATAAACATCCTGAATCGTTTTTTCTTTGAGTGCGAATGAGTCGTCGTGTTTCTGGGTTGGACTGCGTCCGAGAAAGTGTTCTCTGCCCAACAGGCTTCGAAGTTCTGAGGGTTTGTT
Organism: Candidatus Azotimanducaceae bacterium; assembly: GCA_045560825.1. GTDB lineage: Bacteria > Pseudomonadota > Gammaproteobacteria > Pseudomonadales > Azotimanducaceae > UBA4421. The sequence goes on along the minus strand of JBJKYX010000027.1, from coordinate 17,521 downwards.
AACGAACCAACCGTCTTTTAAGTGATCGTGGCTCTCGATTGGTTGCATTCCAAGTCGCGAGTATGTCATGTGCAAGACGACACGTTGTCCAGGTGTTTTCCGTGCTAGACCGCCGTGCCACACGGAACCAGTCCAAATCACGATAGAGCCCTTGGGAGCTATTACAGGTCTCATGCCCTCCTTGGATTCTATGATTGATAACGGAGGAGGGCACTTGTGAATATGGCGTCCTGGTATGACCATAGTCGCTCCATTATCCTCCGTGAACTCGTCGCAAACCCAGCAAGCCGTAGCCATTATCTCCCATTTTGGGAAAGGCGCCGGAAACCAGTCGCTGTCGGAGTGGAGACCCAGCATATTAGTGCCTGCTCTTCTAACCGAGCCTGCCATTTGTTAGAGCTGAGGGCAGCGACCCAGAAGAAAATCGACTACAGCAAGAGTAGCGGGGTGTGTGACAGCTTCGGAGAAAACAGGGTTTAATTCGAGCATATTTGTTCGAAAGTGGATTTCTGCGATGGGATCTTTGTTGACCTGCTCGACTATGCGATTTCGTATTTCATCGGTCAGTCCGACTGAAACCTCATCTTGAATAACCGTATAGCCTTCGTATACCAACTGTCGGATATTGTCAGAAAGATTCCACTCTTTCACTGTCACCGTTAAATCGGGCGGAATCTCGTAAGGGTTTGTTGTAGTCACCCCATTTATTTCTGGCATGTCGCCTTTTGTGTCCCTTCTAATCTGCTATCTGGGTATCAAGGGGTAGCATAAAACGCCATAGACCCTCCTTAACTCCAGATCTTTTCATTTCGGCTTGCGCTTTTTTAATTACAGCCCCTGACGCGGTTTGGTCTCGGTACCAGCGATATCCTGCCCATGCCGCCGGTGTGTGACCTGATATTTCTATCGCCGCCATTTCGTAATATCCGCGAATATCTTGGGCGACCCTGGCTGGTATTCCTGGTATTCCTGCTTCCTTCCATGGAGTTCCTTCGGCGACTTTTACAAAGGCACTTATTGCGTCCGGAATAGAGTCTGCTTGCAAGGTTCGAGCAGCCCCTGCTCGGTTCCCGAGCTTCTTGACTGCCCTATCGTAGGCTTGGCGAAGTCCTCTCGCTTCATCTACGGCAGGGTGAACACTGGAATCAAACCGCGGAGGCAGACTACAAAACAGGTTTTCTTCTGTGTTATCGACAATCACCTCCGGAAAATCTTTGATCACCTGGGTTGGGGATTCCAAAAGGGCGAAAGCCTCCAAGATGACGCTATGCTGGAATTCAGCATCATTAGGTTTTCCGATAGGCCGACCCAGCGGAAAATCGCAAAATAATCCCCGAGGAGGTGCAGTGTTATATAACTGTTCGCGAATTGATCCGATGGTTACTGTGGCTATTCCTGCCGACTCGAATATATGAGCGAGCGTACTGACAGTACGCGTACACAAGGGTCAGACAGGCGTTAGCAGAACAACGTCGACCTCGTGTTTGTTTAGCAGTGCAGCGGCCGAAGGCCCCCCGTCAAGTCGGATTCCTGATAGGTCGAATTGATTGCCAGCCACGGCGATATGGACCTCCGAGACTGAGCCTATAACGCCTTGATTTTCCAGCTCCTGTAGACGATCGATGGGGAACACCACATTTAAGTCGGCGCTCACGCCAGAAGCGTCGAAGTTGGGGCTCCAGTGACCAACAACAATGTCGCGGCGATCCTTCTCCAATACTCTGTAGCCGGTATCGCTGGGCGCAAAGTCATCGTCATCCTCGTGATGCAACGAAGCTGAGGTGACTATCGCGACTTTACTATCACTGAGCGGCTTGGGTATCACGAAGGCCGGATTTTCTGGTTTCGGGCATTCGGCTGTAGAGGCCCCTTTTTTTATCATGGCATCCGTCATCTTCTACTCCCTAAAAAGTGAATCTCTAACATTCTTTGTAAGTTACCGGAAAATCAGTGATTTTGGGAGAGGGATCTCTTTAGTCTCTGTGATGAGCTGAGAGTCGTGAGGTGTTTTTTACTTTTCCAGCAAAGTGTAACCGCTCTAAGCATTCTCATCGCGAAGAGGTATCCGCGATTTTATGGGGACTACAAATGTAAGAACTGAAAACGACTATAAGGTAGCATCATGATTCAATCGTAGGAGAAGAGAGCATGAGAATCATTTTGGTTGTTCTTGTGGGTTTTTTGGTGGCTTGTTCGGAGCAGGGCGTTGATAGGATTCATGAAATTCCTTTGTCGACTGAAATTGAAACCACAAATGGGGAAGTAGTCGGAAACGCTCGTCAGGAAGGGCTATTTGAATTCCTCGGTATTCCGTATGCGTCAGCTCCAGTTGGCGAACTGCGCTGGCAGCCGCCCCAGCCGATCGAAGATTGGAAGGGCAGACTAGATGCAACCAAAGCGGGTCTCCCTTGCGTGCAACCTGCTACTCTGAGTGAGTTTTACGCTAGAGCCTATTCTGAGACGAGCGAAGACTGTCTCACCTTAAATGTATGGTCTAGAGCAACCGCAAGCTCGGACAAATTGCCCGTCATGGTATGGATCCATGGTGGTGCGCTTGTGATGGGGTCTGGACGTGATTACGATGGGGCCGCGCTCACCTCGAAAGGCGTGGTGGTCGTTACAATCAATTACAGACTTGGGCCATTTGGCTTTTTCGCGCATCCCGGGCTCTCTTCAGAGAGTGTAGACGGTGTATCAGGAAACCAAGGTTTTCGCGATCAGATCGCCGCGCTCGAGTGGGTGAGAGACAACATAGAAAACTTCGGAGGAGATCCTGAGAATGTGACTATTTTTGGCGAATCTGCAGGTTCCTGGAGTGTGTCGGTAATGCAAGCAAGTCCGTTGGCTCGGGGTCTTTTCCATAAAGTAATCGGCCAAAGTGGTGCTCGATTTATTCCTATCCCGGATCTCACTGAAGACCGCTGGGGTATTCCCAGTGCAGAGAGTTGGGGAGAGAAACTTGGAGCGAAGTTCACTGACGCTGATGGGGCTAGTCTCGAGACCCTGCGATCACTACCGGCTCAAGAAATCATGGATGTTTACGCTGAAGACCCCGAGGTTCTTATGAATTTTGACTATCTAACCATTGTTGATGGAGCAGTATTGCCAGAAGAGGTCGACAATATTTTCAAGTCAGGGAATCAAGCTAACGTTCCGGCGTTGATTGGATCCAATGCGGATGAGGCGACAACTTTTGATCCGGCACTGCTCAATCCACAGGCGACTGATCTAGACTACGGAGAGGCTCTTAGAGCTCAGGTCGCTATGATGCTTCCGGCCGGAGACGTAACCATCTTCGATCACTACTCAGCAGATGCTGACGTAGCCCAGAATTCCTGGGTTGAATTCAGCACTGATGCCATGTTTACCCAGCCCATGCGGCTTTGGGCGGACTACATGCAAACTGTATCCAGTCCAGCTTATCTATATTGGTGGACCTGGGCACCGATCGTTGACGGCAGCGATAAGTATGGTGCCTTCCATGCTGCCGAAGTGCCTTTCGTATTCGGCGATCTGTCCACTTTTAACATGACCTCCAGGCCCGAAGATGAAGTATTTTCGGATCTGATGATGACAATCTGGACCAACTTCGCCAAGACTGGCAATCCGTCTGTCGAGGGAATTCTTGATTGGCCAGCCTATGATGCGGAACGAGCAAATACAGCTGTTCTTGGTAAGGAGATTTCTGTGGAGCCGGGTATACGCAGCGAACGAGTGGAAAAGATAACGGCCGCTTATTCTGCTCAACGAAGTAAATAATGAACAGTATATCTTGGAGGCTGGGTAGATTTATTTAATGCAACGAATGTTGTAGAGAAAAGCTAAGGAATGTATTTATGAAAACTTTTGATAATAAAGTTGCCGTGGTGACCGGCGCGGCCTCTGGCATGGGCAGATACTTGGCAGTGCTTCTAGCTAAAATGGGATGTAATGTCGCTATCTGTGATGTCAACGAAGAGGAACTCGGAAACACGGCAAAAATGCTAAAAAACTACAACGTAGCCACCTCTCGACATGTTGTAGATATCGCAGATCAGTCAGCAATCGAAAAATTTCATCAAGAGGTGATTGATCACCATCAACGAGTCGATCTAGTGTTTAATAACGCTGGCATCACCGTGATTTCTGAGTTCGGCGATATGCCCGAAGCCGATTGGGATCGCGTGATGAAGGTTAACTTGGACGGTGTGATCAATATGACCAGAAAGTTTCTGCCAGACCTGAAATCTCGGCCAGAGGCAGCACTGATCAACACCTCCTCAATTTTTGGAATGGTTGCGGTCCCTGGACAGAGTGTTTACCACGCGACGAAATTTGCAGTCCGCGGGTTTACTGAATCACTGGCGAAAGAGATGAAGGGCACAAACTTGCAGGTTCATTGCGTTCACCCTGGTCACGTGGGCACCAATATAGCCTCCTCTGCAAAGCAGATAGAATCTAAAGAAGGTGAGCCTTCTACTTTGCTCGGGAAAAAATTCTCGGTTGAAGAACAGGGAAAAATGTTTAAAGAAAACGGAATGCATCCAAGCCGGGCCGCTAAAATCATTTTAAATGGCGTCAGGAAAAAAAGGACGCGGATATTTGTGGGCCTGGACGCGAAATTGTTGGATCTGAGTCAGCGGTTTTTTCCTTTGAACTACCAAAAAACATGGCCTCTTATTTTCTTGCCCATGATGGCTCGAAATCAGATGTTAAAGAAACCTTTGCCAGACTTACCCAGTGAACCATAGGGATTCTTTTGTTTTCAGATTCTTACCATCGTACTTAAAGAGCATTAGCTCATGTTTTTTCTAGATGCCGGCAGTTTTACTGAGGGAGAAATATCCCTGCAATAGTAGCTAGTTGCTGGGCCTGTGAATGCCACAAAGTTTGTGGCCGTCAGGATCGAGAAAGTAGCACAGATACATTAAGCCATTATTGTTTTGTCGAGGACCTGGCGGGTCTTCAACACTAGTTCCTCCGTTTGCGATGGCAACATCATGGAACTCCTGTATTTGTTCGGGGGAATTGCATATAAAGCCAATAGTGGAGCCGTTCGAAGACACCACGGGCTCGCCGTTAATAGGCTCAGCGACACTGAATGTCGAGCCCTCATGAGCATAAAAAAGACGTTTTTGTCCTGCGTCATTTGTACGCTCGTTCGGCTCTGAGGCTCCAATAACGCCCAAGATGGCATCGTAAAACTTTTTAGACCTGTTGATGTTATTCGAACCGATCATCACGTGATTGAGCATAAAAATTCTCCCTTCTTTTTTGGCTTTTTGTTCAAATTTGGTCGGTCGGCTTCAACCAAGTGAACTAATAATTCATCTGAAAAATGATAGCGGAAGTCAAGAATAGATATCTAGCCTTGCTTTATGCTGTCTACGTGCTTCAGTGCATGGCTGACCCAGTTCAAAACATGGGTAATGAATGAAATCCTGTTGTTTGTTTATGCTCCTAGCTTCAAATTTTTTGCTCGCTGGAAGAGTTCAAGAAATGTTAGCCAGGGTCGGTCGCGAAAGATTCGTTCAAGACAGAGTCAGCGGCACTGGCGTCTTCGCTAGGATTTTCAGTGCTCCGATCGAAAGCCTTAGGTCGCAAGTTTTCGTAGGTGAGCTCCTCTGACGCTCGCTCAGCCTGAGTAAGTATCACTTCCACCCCGTTGACGCGGGTGGCTCGGACTCCGTTGGTTGCATCTGCTAACTCGCTTTCCCCTGAACTTCTTGCCTCGAAAGCCGGGGGAGGGTCGAAAGGATTGTATCGTGAGGAAGCCGCGAACGAACCTACTGCATCAACCAAAAGATGTCTCCTAGAAGTATTTAGTTAGATTCTTTGCAAGCTATGGGCCAATTCGTCGTGTACATATGAAAAACGCCTAGAAGCCAAAAAAAAGCGGCACAAAGGCCCGTGTAAGTAACTTTGTTGAAAGAGGTTTTAGGATCTAAGCAAGAAAGACTTAATAATTGCCCAAGCTTAGGGCGGAGAAGTAAGTTACTGCCCCATTCAAACACGTTTGGGTAACCGTCCGGTTTTGAGATTTATCGTATTTTATCGTTGGCGATGAGATTTTCGATGAGGGTACTTAGTCCTTGAATCTGCAGTATGACCACTATCTTCGAGTCTGTGAGAATTTGCTTGGTTGAGCCCATCCTTCGCAATGTCAGAGTGGCCTATATTTGGCCCACTTATTGCTGAGCAATAGTTATTGTCTCGGCGGGGTCCCCAATCTAACCTCTCTCCAACTGCAAGGTGACCCTACCGAGGCAAACCAAACTCACTTAGCAAACAGGTGCCCGAGCAATCCCCAAAAAGATGCACTTATCTAGATCCGTGAAACAAAATTGTGCAAACAAAAGGCTTGGGGGCGATGGCTATGAATCTGCTTTTCAACCGGTTGTCTTTTGAAGCGTCGTATTCATAGGGTTTTGCGGGGTCTTGTTATTTTATGTAAAGACATGGCCCGCATTTTGCTCAAGAGAAAGAGGCGTTTTTTGTATTTGTTGATTGGATAAAGAGAACCTTTGGAGTACTGATCATGATGAAAGATTATCTATATGGAACGAGGGCACCTGAATCGATTTTAAGATCGTGGCTTCGCGGGATGTTGTTGGCAGCAACCACACTTCTGTTTATTTCGGCTCTGCTAGTGGTGGCGGCTTTCCCGGTAAAAGTGATGGCTGATGAAGATGAACTAGAAGAAATAGAGGAGGTTGTTGTTACTGGAGTTCGGGGGCGGCCCACGACTGTTCAGGATTCCCCAGTACCGATTGATGTGTTTAACCAAGACACTATCGATGGTGTTGCATTTACCGATATGAACGACATCATGAGGACGTTAGTCCCCTCCTATGGGGTTCGTCGCCAACCTATTTCGGATGGTGCAACGTTTATTCGTCCTGCGACGATGCGTGGGTTGCCGACCGATAAAACTTTGGTGTTGGTCAACTCTAAAAGAAGGCACCGAGCCGCACTAGTCAGTATTGGAGGTTCAGGTACCCAAGGCCCCGATTTGGCCACAATTCCTGGCGTAGCCGTTAAGAGTATCGAAGTTCTGAGAGATGGAGCTTCAGCTCTATATGGTTCCGACGCTATTGCTGGAGTGATGAATTTTATTTTGAAGGACAACAGTGAGGGAGGTTCGATTTCTTTTGATTCCGGAAAATTTTCAGAAAACGACGGTGAATCCTATTCGCTCAGTGCAAACGTGGGCATGCCCTTAATGACAGACGGTTTTCTTAGTTTGTCCTTTGAAGTGTCTGAGAGCGAACCCACATATCGGGGCGAGCAATATTGCGGTTCCTGGTTTTGCTTGGATCCAGAAGGGCCAGAATACGCGGAGTTTTTGGCGGAAGGTAACCCTGCTAGAGTAGCTTATGCGACTGATCCTGCATTCATAGAGTTAGCTAAAAGTGCTTCTGTAGATGGTGGAGGTCCAGATGCTGTGGTGCAGCCCTGGGGTAGCCCCGAATCTGAGGCTAAGCGCTTCTTTTTTAATGCGGGAATTCCTCTAGAAGGTGGCATGGAAGCCTACGCCTTTGGTAATTACTCAGATAGTGTGAGTGATAGCAGCTTTTTCTATAGGTCTCCCTACAATGGCACGATAGAGGAGTTAAGAGAGCCGGACGGTTCGATCTATTTTCCGTTAGAAAAGTACCCAGGCGGTTTCACTCCAAGATTTTTCGGTAATGTTTCAGATATTGGCCTGGTGATGGGGATGCGCTCTGTAGAATTTGATCGCTTTGGATACGATATCAGCGCACGTTACGGAGAATCTAAAATTGAATACACGTTGGCGAACACGATCAACCCGTCGATGGGTCCGGAATCGCCTCAAGTCTTCAGGCCTGGTGATCTGATCAACGAAGAGACTCAAATTCAGTTGGACTTCACCTACGAAGTTTCTGATAAAGCAGGGCTCGCTTTTGGAGCTTCTTATCTCAGCGAGGAATATGAGGTCGTAGAAGGAGAACCGACATCATACTTTGCAGGTCCATACGCGAACCCTGATCCTTGGCAATTTTGTAACGACGATGGCACAGCAACGGCTTCGGGCTTATTTGCAATAGCAGGGGGCTCGACGCTTGATTGTGCTAATTCCGATGACCCGGTCTACACAGTCGTGGGGGTAGGGTCGAATGGGTTTCCAGGTTACTCGCCCGCCTTCTCTGAAATTTACATGAGAACTTCTTTCGCGGTTTACGGCGAAATGGATATTGATATAACAGATTCTTTATTTGCGCAGGTTGCGGTCCGGTTCGAAGATTACGAGGATTTTGGTTCAGAGACGGTTTATAAAGTAGCTGCCAAGTATGACTTTACCGATTCGTTTGGGCTGAGAGCTTCGTTTAACACGGGGTTTAGAGCACCGACTCCTGGTCAGCAGGGAACGACTAACGTTTCAACCAGGTTGCCAAATGGTTTTCCTGTAGCGACTGGACTTTTCCCCGCTAGCGGCCCAGTAGCCAAAGCATTGGGAGCTCAACCACTTCGTCCTGAGACTTCGGAGAATTTCTCGATTGGGATCACCGGGACCATTGGAGACAAACTTGATTTCACTCTGGATTATTACTCCATCGACGTTGAAGACTACTTCAGCGCAATTTCGACCTTAGATGTTTCTACTACGGTACCCGGAGCCCCTGAGACTTATCTAGACGATGATGGGTTGGTTGACCCTGACGCATATGCAGAAGCGGTCGCTGCGCGCGAAAATTTTGAGAAACTCAACAATGCAGGGGTTGTAGGTGCGAACTCGATAGGCGGTGTCTTCTACTTCACCAATGCCTACGACCTGGGAGTATCTGGATGGGATTTGGTCGCGACTTACCCCTTTGAGGGGGAGAAATCCAGTACTAGCCTTACAGCTAGAGTTGGCTACAGTGAGCTCGAATTCGATAGCGACCCTAGTGCGTTTATTAACGAAGAGGGTCGATATGACACTATTAATTTTGATCCAAATGTTAGGGCAATATTGACCTCGGTGACGAGTTGGGAAGATTTCTCGCTGTTACTCAGGGCCAGCTACTGGGGTGATTCGTCTAATTTCCAGAGCGACAATATTCAAGACTACTCCAGCATGATCATGGTGGACATGGAAGCGAGTTATCTGTTCGAAGAGTTCTTGATTTCTGGGGGTATGCGAAACATGTTTGATCAGTACCCGGATCAGGATGAGATAAGTGACTTCTGTTGTGGACGTTTATATCCGTCTGGTGCGGGAGCGTCCTGGAACGGAGCGTATTATTACTTCAGAGTTTCTAGAGAATTCTAATGATTGGAGTGTGAAGAGTTTAGAGTGGGCTTGCAGTTTAAGCCTTCTCTATAACCGGAGGGGGCTTGCAGTTTAAGCCCCCTTCGTCTTTTTAGGATCAGGCTACGAGTTCAATCGCACGAGGAAGGGCATCAACGAATTTTTGCACATCCTCTATTCTGCCCATGCTGACCCGAGACCAGTTGGTATAGTCTCTGTAAATCCCTCTTATCAGTACTCCCTGATCTGCCATGGCCGCTCTCAATTTCTCAGCGTTGAGATCTTTTAAGTCAATAAACATGAAATTAGTTTCGCTTGGCAATGCTTTTAGACCAACCGTACTCAGTCCGTCCTCAACCATTTGCTTTGCTTCGACTATTTTGGATTTTGAGTATTCTAAAAATTCGAAATCATTGTAGCTGGCGATTGCCCCCGCGACTCCTGCCAAATTTAAGCTGTAATCTCCTAGTCCAAACTTAGAAGCCAATTCTATTGTTTCAGGTTTTGCGATGATGTAGCCAACCCTCATGCCCGCTAGCCCGTAGATTTTTGAGAATGTTCTAGCAACTACTACGTTTTCCCCTTGTTGTACCAAAGGAACCATGCTGTTTACGTCGGGTTCTTCAGTTAACTCATTATAAGCCTCGTCAATTAGGACCATAGTTCTCTTAGATGCCTTTAAAGAAAACTGTTTCAGTTTGTCCGCATCCGTAATCAAACCAGTCGGATTGTTAGGGTTGGTGATCTGGACCATTGAAGTATCAGAATCAATCGATTCGTACATTGTTTTGAGATCAATAGAAAGGTCGTTAGTCTTCGGAAGATATTTAAGGCTGAAAGGGCTGTTCCGCGTGCCCATTTTGGAGGTCGTATCCCAAAACAGATCAGGTCCAAGGATATTTCCAGATTGTGATACCGCGGCAGCCAAATGCGTGAGCGCGCCGCTCGAACCAGAGGTGATCATGATATGATCAACTGAAACACCGTTTCTTTCCGCGATCATTGACTTAAGCTTAGCTACGCTCTCATTGGCGTAATAGGCTCCTTTTTGGATGGCTTCAGTCATCGCTTTGAGGGCCGTTGGGCTTGGTCCATAAGGATTTTCGTTGGCATTGAGTTTTGCTATGCCAGGAGCGGGTCCGTATCTAGTTGAATTAACCTTCGAAGAATGATGACCTGCGATGGCAGGTTTAGGTATGCTTAGAACTGATCCTGCCGCACCCAGCGCAGCGCCAGTTAACAGTGTACGTCGTGATATTTGAAACTTCTTTGTTGACATAGGCTTTGCCTCCTTTCTGTTGTTACAAGATATTAGCTTTCCAAAACATTGCAGCAGAAACGGCGATCAAGTAGAGACCGAAGAGCCGTTTGAGCTTATTTTCATCTAGATTATGGGCCCACTTGACTCCCAGGGGCGCTGTTAAGATCGAACCTAAACCAGCAAGTACAAGTGCGGGGATGTTGATGTAACCCAAAGACCCTGCAGGTAGACCGGGTTTGTTTAGTCCAAGAATAACGAATCCAATTGTTCCGCTAATCCCTATGATGAAACCAACTCCCGCTGCCGTCGCGACAGCTTGATAGATCTGTCTTCCACAAGTGACCATGGTAATGACCGTGATGGTTCCTCCTCCAATACCGAGTAAAGATGAGAAACCCCCAAGAAATGAAACAAGCCCTGCTCTGGTTAAACCCTCAGGCATGGTCGTTTTAATGTTTAGGCTTTCTATTAATTTGGGAAACAAGAAGTACATTGCGTAAAGTAAGACCCCTGTCGCAAATAATAGATACAGTTCGTCTGCCCTGACCTTCGAGGCAATTATTAATCCAATCGAAACACCGATCACTAGCCAAAACGCCCACGACCTCAATGTGTCGTAGTCGACTGCGCCTCGTGAGTGATGAGCAATGACTGCTCTTGCCGAGGAGATCACGATTGTCGCTAGCGAAGTGCCTATTGCGATAAAAATTAAATCCTCACTGTTGATGCCTTGAAATGTAAATACAAAAACTAGGGCAGGCACGATAACAAAACCGCCGCCATTGCCAAAAAGCCCCGCGGTGATACCCGCAACGGCGCCCGCCATAGCAAGTAGTAGCGTTATACCGAGAAATTCTAGTTCCATCAGTTCAATTGGCGCCTAAGGTCGGTTGGGTTTCTATAGTTTGTATAGGTTCAAGAAACGTGCCATGACGACTCTTGGTCTTTCATTATTAGTTTTTTTTATTGTTTTAAAACAATATGTTATGGCCAAGCAGATAACGCCCTATTAATGGTCGTGGGATAAGAGGACAACTGGAGAAAGTATGCAATTTCCTGGAGCAGCAACGGTTTTTTTGAACAAAAATAGTGCAGGATTCTCAGGTGGAAGGAGTAGCTTAGACATGCTTGGACGTGAGGTTTTCGCGAAGATTACCGTATAGGAACCAAATACTTGGAGTTTTTTAGCCTCAGGCGTGATTTGGTCCTGAATTGAGTAAATTTTTAACGTCGTCTGCAAACATTAACTTCTCTTTCGTGATTTCATTAATGGTGAAGGGATACAGGTCTTCCTTACCCATGCTTCGATTCATTTCGTTCAATTTGATGGTTATGCTTTGCCAAGTTTCTATTTTAGTTGCGAAATTCTGCGTTCCAATTCCCTCGGTTACGAGTTCGAAATTTTCAGCTGTCTCGATACCGTCGGTTATATGCAAATAGTGCCCCCAGGTTTCAGCCCAGTCTTCCAGTGGATGTGAGCTAGCATAGTGAGTAATAAAGTCTTTGGCCCAATTTTGTCGAGCCCCATGCTGGTAAAAGGTTTTGAGAGCTTCGTTATAGTCTTTATTCTCCTCGCCAAATAGGTTCCGAAATTTTTTGGTTAGGTAGGAGTTGTCTTCTAACTTTGACCAGAGATAGTGACCGGATTCATGGCGCATATGGCCCAGAACAGTTCGATAAACCTCATTGGCAGCGACTTTTTGTTCAACGCGCGCTACAGGTTCAGCCTCTAGTACGTTGATTGTTATGACACCGCGTAAGTAACCTGTCGTGATTTTTTTCGCTTCGTCAGTTGGATTGCTTGATTGGTTTTCAAGAAAATCAAACAGCAGTCCGTCATCGGGTGACTGATGACCAGTTTTGATCAGAATTCCTAAGCGCATAAAGCTGAATAGCAATCTTTTTTTTGCGCGTTCCAGTACTTTCCAGCGTGAAAGGTTTTCGGGTTTGCCGAGATTGGGGATGAAGCGATTGAATTGGCAGCCTAAGCATAGACCTTCAGCCGCCTTTGGATTCGCAACCCAATTACACACACCATAATCCTTACCGTTGTTGCAAATTGGATATTGCTTTGCTGAATTGTCTGCAATGATTCGAAATCCCATCTCGTTTGGGTCGAAGCCAATTCTGGAACCACAGGAAAGACATTGGTGGTCATCGAAATACACCGGTGCACCGCATTCGCATGAGAAGCGAATCAATCTTCGTTCCTTATGAACCATTTCGCATGAATTTCGTTGTCAAGTTCGGTTAAGTTGGCCTGGAGTGAGCTTATAAATTTGTGGAGGGATGGTCTTTTTCTGTTGTTCGATTTAAAGCGCCTTACCTTGCGTCTAATCCGATCTAGAAGTATTGAGGTTTCCTTGTGGTTTGGAAGAGAACCGATTATCTGTCTTGTCTCATTTAAGCAATGATATATTGAACGTGGAAAATCTTTCTCGTTAGCAATAAAGTCAATTACGTTGTCTTTCTCTATAACCGGACCAATTAGTCTTCTGAAAGCACTTTTTGCAGACAATGTCTCCAAAAGCGCTGCCCAAAGGATAGGATCGATTGATGAAAAGTCACCCTCTCTTTTCAAAATTTCCCCGGCGCCGACATCCAAGATTCTGGTTGTCATATCTGCTCTCTCCGTAAGGGTGCCCAGCTTCATGAAGCGATAGGTGTGGTCTCGGTAGAGAGTTGTTTCAAGCAAGCCAGATAAGGTTTGGGTATGTTGTATGAGTCTGTCTAAAAAATCCAATCGCGCTCGTCTGGAAGAAGTTTTTTTTGCTTCATCGGAGACGAAGATGAAAATTTCGTTTATCAGTTCCCACGCGTCTTCAGGGAGTACATCGCGGGTGGTTCGGATATTCTCTCTTGCTTGAATTATTGAAAAGTGAAGGCTGGTTTTTGCGGTCTTTCTTCTGATCAGGAATCTGTGGATGTTCTGTTCTGAAATGTCACTGTAGGCTCGTTTGAAATCGGCTTTGGCATCAAGAATGTCGGCTAATATGAGCCAGGAGGGCTCTGAGCCCACTGGAATATCCAAAATCAATCGGTTGTAGCTTCTTATCAGCCTCGCGGTATTTTCAGTCCTCTCTATGTACCTTGCCATCCAATAAAGTTTTTCAGCGACACGCGACAGCATTTGATTATTCTTGAGGGTCCAAGATCCACGTGTCTTTGCTTCCACCTCCCTGGGAGGAATTCACTACGAGGGATCCTTTTGTCAGGGCTACGCGAGTAAGGCCGCCGGGAGTGACCCATGTCTCTTTCCCACTCAAAATGAAAGGTCTTAGATCCATGTGCCTGGGCTCAAAATGATTATCGACAACGGTCTGTCCGGTTGATAGAGAAAGTGTTGGTTGTGCGACATAGTTCTCTGGTTCTGCTTCGATTAATTTAGAGTATCGGTCTAGCTGGGCTTGACTGCTGCTTGGGCCAACCAAAATCCCGTAACCTCCCGATTCTCCAACAGGTTTGACGACAAGGTTCTTTAAATTGGCCAGAACGTATTCTCTATCAGGAGTGTTTCTACAGAGAAAGGTTTTGACGTTATGCAATATGGGTTCTTGCTTAAGATAGTACCTTATCATTGTAGGGACGAAGGCGTAGATAGCTTTGTCGTCGGCGACACCGGAGCCAGGTGCGTTAACTATAGACACCTTGCCCGCAATCCAGGACCGCATAACTCCAGGAATCCCTAGTACCGAGTCTTTTCGAAAGACTTCTGGGTCCAAAAAGTCCTCGTCTACTCTGCGATAAATTACGTCGACCTTAACAAGGCCCTCAACTGTTTGCATGTAAACATGTTCGTCATTACCAACTTTCAAGTCTGGTCCTTCGACTAACTCGATGCCCATTTCTCTCGCGAGATAGGAGTGTTCAAAGTACGCTGAATTATAAATTCCCGGGGTCAAGACTACGACGCAAGGCTTTTTTCGTTCGACAGGCGCGACCGATGTGAGCATCTTAAATAGCTGGGAAGGATAGTCGTCGACAGGGAGGATGCTGTGGTTGGCAAACAGCTCTGGGAGCACGCGTTTGGTAAGCTCTCGGTTCTCAATCATATAAGAAACGCCAGAAGGAATTCTTAAATTATCCTCTAGAACGTAAAAGTGACCCTGGTGATTGCGAACGAGATCTGTCCCGCAAATGTGCGCCCAGATATTGTGACGCGGACGAATTCCAGCGCATTCGATTCTGTAATTGTGAGAATCCAGCACAAGCTCCGCCGGAACAACATCCTCCGCAAGGATTTTTTGTCGGTTGTAGACATCATGGATGAATGCATTTAAGGCTTTCGTTCTTTGTGTAAGCCCTTTGCTTACGATAGCCCATTCTTTGCGGGTTATTGCTCTTGGAATGATGTCGAAAGGCCAAAGGCGGTCTACGTTGTTGCCTTCAGAATATACTGAAAAGCTTATCCCCATTTCTTTTATAGCCATTTCCTTCATAGAACACAGTTCCTTGAGGTCTTTAGCCCGTTGATCTTTCATCCAAGAGATCAGATTGGACAAACCGGCACGTGAACGGCCTAGAGAAGTAATGTGTTCGTCGTAGTGATTTTTAGTTGGCCTAGGTTTCAATCGAAATTTTTCCAGTATTGATTCAATTCATTTGAAATTGCTTAACTACTTCGCTCGTGTTTTGCTCTAAGACGAGCATGAGTGTTGGTCCATTTGGAATTACTCTTGTTGGAACCTGGATCTGAGTTCTTCGTTCAATATCCTGACTCGGGCGCTTGCGGTATTTACAAACAGGAAAGGTAGAATCGCATGCACGATACATGCGATTCCCGCGATTACAAGCTTAGCTCCAAATAGAGCAGCATTGATCAGATGCTCAATATAGCTTTCGTTGCAGCTAGCTGGGTGTTCTTGGAACAGTACCTGGATTTTTTCAAATTTTACCATCTGGCCATCTTGTAGGTTGTGTTTCCGCGGCTACGACATTTGGTGCTGTAAATGATCGGCGAACGATGTGTCTGGCTGCTCTTCGACAATGTTCTGAGGGATGGACATTCAGGTGAATTCCAAATTGCTTCAAAGTTGCGTAGCCGGATACGCTGGTCGGGTAACCGAATTTTTCGCTGTCCATCATGCACTCTCTGTACAGTTGATTGTTCAGATCCTGCTTAACGTCGGTTAATGCATTAACGCCTGTTTGGCTCGCACAGGCGGTGTGCAAAAAGAGAACTACTGAACATAATGCTGCACTAGTTTTGGTCATATTGAGTGTATCCTTGTTGATTTTTGTTTTTTTATTGAGTACAAGCAATCCGTGTGCCAGCTTCAGCTTGGTTTGTTTTTTGTGGACGATTTAGCCGATATAATGGAGCAGTATTTCTGGCTTAGAGAGCGTTTTGTTGGAAACTCACAATCGGAACCGATCGCGCGTCAGTTTTCTTTACTAGTCTGCATTTTTTAGGGAGCTATGTGCGAACAGCTCAGGGTCGACGGCCGGAGTTGTTAGCTACACCTTTATGTAGTTAATCCATCAAAGTTCAAAGACCTTGTTGGACGCCCCAGCCTTTGCTCGCTCATCAGCTACAATTTCTTTCATTCCATCCCATTCGTGGTACATGTTAAGCATGGCGAATTTGGATCTATCGTATTGTGCCTTTCCGTCGGGAAAATTATAAAAGCCGCCGTCCCAATGCCGGTCTGGGTGGTCCGAGTGACCTTCCAAGTCATGGTTTGGGTGTCTTTTTTTATTGACTAGAGCGAATATAGGGCTCTTTCTAGCGCTCGTCCCGTTTTCATTTCTGGAGCCACTGTGGGGGATGTGATACATCGCTATCGTCGCGTCACCGGGTTTCATATAGACCGGCGTAGGTCTGGGCCAGCGTCTTCCGTCGGGCGTCGTTTCGCTGGTCTCGTCCGAGAATTGACTCATTATCTTTTCCGGCAAGAATTGGTATCCGCATCGATTGGGCACATCATGATTCAGTCTGGGCCAGCCAGGGCCATCAATCCCCAGTCGTTTATCCTGACCGTATTGCCATCGGAAAAACTCTTCCGAAGCATGATGGGCGCCCTTAAGGACATTGGTCTGCCCCCCCCCTGGCATGCTTTGATCACTCAAGCAGATGAATAAAAAAGCTGTAAAACTGCCAAGGGAGTTCGTCATATCAGGGTCATGAAATAACGGAGCGTAGTTGACGCCAATGTTTTCGGGGCACTTTCCAATGTCGCCGTTTCGCCCGCCCGTTATATATTGAGCGTAGATCTCATCCGGACCACCCTCGACGGGAACTTGTGGGGTTGGAAAAACCGCCTGACCATCTAAATGTAGATTGACGCCATAGTAGGGCTCGTCTTTTTCGAGGTAGCCAGAAGCTGCGTACCCGTCGCCAGGTTTTTGACCTGCTACTCGTACGATGTGGCGCGTGGCAGAGACGGGGTCGAATTCTCCCATCAATTCTCGCATGATAGGAGTCAAAGGAGAGAGGTTCACGAGATCGCAAAACTCGTTCTCATGGGTTAGATCATCCGCACGTGAAGCTTTTTTGTAGCGATTTTGAGCAGAAACTACCAAAGCTTCCGGAATAATTCCTCTGAGGACAAAAAAACCGTCGTGGTAGAACTGTCTTTTTTCTTCGTCTGTTAGTCTTGTTTTCATCAGTATTTCGTTTCCTCCTCGCACGCACAAAAGGTTAACGTGGAAGAGCCTCTCCGTAAATGTCAAAGGTACAGGGTAAGGTAGTAAATAATTTGTTTGGAGCGACTTCCTGATCAGAGATTGCTTGGTAATTTATTGCGGTCAGCCATAATTTCTGATGATCTTTATTTTATTTCAAAGCTGCGTAAGACTGATGCGTATGAATTAGGATTCTTGAGGTTGGGCAATGAGTTCGGAACTTGTAGTTGAAGCTAATGGCTTACATATCTGGACTGAATCTTTTGGGCATAATCTACACGCGCCGATTTTATTGATCGCGGGTGCTGGTGCACAGAGTATCTTTTGGGAAGAGGAATTTTGTCAGCGATTGGCAGAGAATGAGCGATTCGTCATCCGATTCGACAACAGGGACACTGGTCTTT
>JBJKYX010000026.1:0-34627 GCA_045560825.1 Candidatus Azotimanducaceae bacterium | reverse complement strand
CCTGCAATTTCTTTAACCTGCATAGGCCCGTCAGCCGTAAGTAGCGCAGCTTCTACAATGCCAACCACCTTTTCAAATTCCATCATGATCGCTGATTTCCACTAATTACGTTCATTAACTCCCCAATGACCCAACTATCTATCCGATTGTACAACCTTTATGTGAAGTTCTGAGTAAGCTTCAGCCTGAACCAGATCGATCAAGCTTTCCCTGAGCAATTCCATAAGTGCCAAAAAGTTTACAATTATTTCCATCCGACCTCGCTCTGCCTCAAAAAGATCATAAAAACTTAAGTAGCCGTCATGTAAATTTAATTTCGTCAATATTGAAGCCATAGAGTCTCGAACAGACAACGTTTCATACTCAATCTGATGCTTACTAAACATTTCAGCTCTTCTCAGCACAGCTGAAAAAGCAACCAAAACTTCCTTTAGATCCACTTCAACTTCAGGAATATCTTCTTCAATTACAGGCTTTTCCACCGACAATAGGTGTATATCACGCTCCACTCTGGGAAGCCTTTCTATGACTCCAGCTGCGCATTTGATTTCTTCGTATTCTTGGAGCCTTCTTAATAGCTCTTCTTTTGGATCTTCCTCTTCCTCGTCTTCACCAGTCCTAGGCAAAAGCATCCTTGATTTAATTTCTGTCAATGTCGCCGCCATGGCCAAATATTCGCCCGCAAGATCAATCTCTAAAGACTCCATAAGATTAATATAATCAATATATTGTTTTGTGATTTCAGCAACTTCGACTTCGAGGATATCGATATTTTGTCTACGCACTAGATATAAAAGAAGGTCCAGTGGTCCCTCAAAAAGCTCTACGAAAACTCTCAGAGCCTCAGGAGGAATATGCAGATCTTTTGGAAGCTCCGACACCGGACTACCACCTACATGTGCAACTACACTATCCTCACTCAATGACTTTCTCTCCCGTTATATCACTAATATCAAGACCTTTAATTTTCTGAGCACTAAAATTCAATTTTAGGAAAATCAAGCCTCATCAATGGCTGATACCAATCGACTCCTTAACTTCTTCTAAGGTTTCTCGCGCGACCAGTCTCGCTTGCTCTGATCCTTCCTGAATTATCGAGTGAACCAAACCAGGATCTTCTTCAAATTGTCGGGCTCTTTCAATCATAATTTGCTGTTCGGTATTTATAGAGTCAATTAAAGGTTTCTTGCAATCTATACAACCAATACCTGCAGTCGTACATCCATTACGCACCCACGACTTTGTATCTTCCGAAGAATACACCTCGTGCAAATCATAGACCGGGCAATTTGAAGGGTTACCAGGATCGTTCAAACGCACGCGAGCAGGATCGGTCATCATTTTGCGAACTTTATTTTCGACATCTGAGGGTTCTTCTCGAAGACTTATCACATTATCGTACGATTTTGACATTTTTTCTCCATCTAGACCTGGCATCTTGGGAACGTCTGTCAAAATCGGCTCGGGTTCAGCCAAAATGATTCTTCCGCCACCCTCTAGGTATCCATACAACCTTTCTTTGTCCCCGATCGACAGATTTTGTTGTTCTTCAAGCAAAGCTCGAGCCCTCAACAAAGCCTCCGAATCTCCTTTTTCCAAAAAGGACCTTCTGAGATCTCGATATAGCTTACCCGCTTTCTTGCCCATCAGCTTAATGGCGGCCAACGCCTGCTCTTCGAAACCTTCTTCTCGACCATAAATATAATTAAACCGCCGCGCTATCTCCCTGGTTAGCTCTATATGGGCTACCTGATCGGCCCCTACTGGCACCTTACCCGCTCTGTAAATCAAGATGTCTGCAGCTTGCAACAGCGGATATCCTAAAAACCCGTAGGTCCCCAACTCTTTGTCATTAAGCTTGGCTTGCTGATCTTTATAACTTGGAACCCTCTCCAACCAGCTCAGAGGAGTTATCATAGACAATAGAAGATGCAATTCAGTATGCTCAGGCACTTTGCTCTGCACAAAGATTGTGGCGCTTCCCGGGTTAACCCCTGCAGCGAGCCAATCAACAACAGTTTCGAAACTATACTGTTCTATATTCCTTGAGTCCTCATAATTGGTAGTAAGCGCGTGTAAATCCGCTACGAAAAAAAAACAATCGTACTCGTGCTGTAATTGGATCCAATTCTTAAGTACCCCGTGCAAATGTCCAAGATGCAACTTTCCTGTGGGGCGCATACCTGACACGATTCTTCGTTCAGATTCGCTATTGCTCAAGGTGACCTCTCAGGTGTGGCGTTTCCCCATTATAAGCATTACTAAACATCCATAACAGCCCTGCAGTCAAAGAACCATTATTTCAAGTACGACTAACGGACAAAATGTTTTAAAGTGTGGCTCACCCTTACTCAGTGCTATTGACGATGAACGATCTCCTGGAATTTATCCCTCTAATTGGCTTTTTATTGTCATATTTCTTATTCAAGGATATTTATACGGCAACCGCCATTTTGATGATCCTGTACGCCGTTTTATATCTGTTCCTGAAAATCAGCCAACGAAAAATTAGTCGAACCTTTCAGTTTACTTTTTGGTTGGTTTTCTTCTTCGGCGGTCTAACCCTCGTTTTTCAAAACGAAATGTTCATACAGTGGAAGCCCACCTTATTCTCTTGGGGTTGTGCGGGGTTTCTGATCCTCTTTAAATTCAGAGATAAAAAAGCCTTTATTCTGAAGAGCATGCTGGGCGACAAATTGACTATGGAAGATACTGCTTGGCGATTCCTTACCAACTATGTGGCTTTTTTCTTTTTCTTTCAGGGACTTATAAATCTATGGGTAGCCACAAACCTCTCTACAAGCGATTGGGTGACCTTCAAGGTCATAGGTTTACCTATTTTGACGCTCATCATGGTGCTTAGTGCTTTTGGTTATTTAATCTACACTAAGCAACTCAACGAAGAAAATCTTAGTGATTCCGCGGCGAAAGATGATTAAAAAGCTTTTAAACAAGAAACGTAAGATTTTCTCGTTGATTCAAGAAGTCAGAAAATATCACTCCAAAGTCGGTACCACATTTTTTCTGGGTTTTCTTATTTGTCATAATGCGGTGAGTGATGAAGCTGTATATGTGTCCGATGAGTTCTCGATACCTCTTAGGGCAGGACCTGAGGTCAATGAGCGAATCATACGAACAAAAATTATCAGTGGTACCAAGCTTAGACAACTGGATGAGCCGCCAGAGAACAATTACATCAAAGTACAAACCTCTCGCGGTGAGATCGGCTGGCTACCAGCAGAATTTGTTGTAACAGAACCCCCATCAAAACTCCTGCTAGATGAGCAAAAGGAATACGCCAAAACACTAAGATCTGAATTAAAAACGGCACGTGAAAAAGCTGACTTATTCGAAAATAGAGTAATAGAAACTAATGATACTAATCAGGAACTAGAAAAAAGCGTAACTACCCTAGAAACGGAGCTTGCGGATATAAAGGCCTTAGCTTCAGATACCATCAAAATAAATCAAGATAATTCAATCTTAAAACAAACAAACCAAAGGCTAAGAGATTCTATATTGCAATTAACTCGAAACGAAAAAAGTGCATCAAACACCAGCCGATACCTAGATTTCCTCATTGGAGGAAGCCTGGTCGTCGCAGGACTTGTTATAGGACTAATTCTAAAGGGCAGGAGAAAATCAACCGGGTGGACTAATTAATTGACTGCATTAAGTGTCAACCTAAACAAAATTGCGCTAATCAGAAATTCTAGAGAGGGCAACAACCCGGATATCCTATCGTTTGCGATAGAAGCCATTGAAGCCGGGGCTAGAGGAATTACCGTCCATCCAAGACCGGATCAAAGACACATTAGGCCTTCAGATGTTCAAAATATCAGGTCGCTACTAGAAAATTCTCATTCAAGCATTGAATTAAATATTGAAGGGAACCCATTTGCTGGGGCCAATAAGGCTGGTTATCCAGGTTTTGATCAGGTCATTGCTTTGGCAGAGCCCGAGCAGGTTACTCTGGTACCCGATAATGAAACACAACTTACTTCTGATCACGGTTGGAATTTAGAAAAAAATCATAACGAGCTCGCTGGAAAAATAGACAAATACAAAAAATCGAAGTCCAGGGTTAGCCTTTTCCTTGATCCGGAATACGAGCAGATAAAACTAGCTAGTGAGATAGGAGCGGATAGAATTGAGTTGTATACGGGCCCCTTCGCTTCAACATTTGCGCAATATGGCCCAGACCACAAGTTCACGCATGAGCTCTTTAAGAAATATGTCGACGCCTCAGAATTTGCACATCAGCTGCAGCTTGAAATCAACGCAGGTCACGATCTGAATCTTGAGAACCTCTCCTTATTTTCAAAACTGCCACACCTCGCTGAAGTCTCCATAGGCCACGCTATTGTAGTAGACTCTCTTCAACGAGGTTTCGAAAACACCATACGCGATTACCTTGAAGCACTAGCAAGGCCTTAACTTGATGAAAATTAAAATCTTAAAAGTAGTAGCTTGCATCACTTTTACTCTATTTGGGCCATTTTTGATTCCAACCTACGCGAGCTCAGCCGAGGACCCTAAGGTACTAATCCAAACCGAACTTGGGCATATCGAAATAACATTACTACCCGACAAAGCACCTTTAACAGTTGAAAATTTCCTGGAACTAGTTGAGCAAAAACACTATGACGGACTTATATTTCATAGAGTTATTGCGAATTTCATGATTCAAGCTGGCGGATATACATCCGAATTAGAATATCGAGACTCTGGCAAAAGAGTTAAAAATGAGTCCAATAATGGGCTGCCTAATTCCAGAGGAACAATAGCCATGGCGCGAACTTCCGACCCGAACTCTGCAAGCGCTCAATTTTATATCAACGTAAAAGACAATAGTCATTTAGACTTTAAACAGGGTGTTATGGGGTACACTGTATTTGGTTTCGTTACTCTAGGTATGCAGGTTGTTGAGAACATAGAACTTGTCGATACTCACATTCAACGGGGGATGCCGGCTGTACCCATTCAACCGATAGTTATAAAAACCATCAAAAGACTCTGACTCTACGCGATGAGTTAGATGGTAATTTGCTGTAGTATCCACTCTTTTTAAGCAATCTATTTAATGAAAATATTTTTCTACATCATTGTCAGTGCACTACTTCTAACGTATGTACCCATCCAATTGTTGAGCCTTATTACACCTGACAATTACATGGTGCTCTATACTGCTATCTTTCTTTGCCTGGCCATAAATGGCCTTTTCATTCATTTAATTTCAAAAAACCTAATACAAACCACTACTTCAACAAAAAGAGCTAACAAAGTCAGAAAACAAAATAACACCAGGACACGAAAGCCTAACAACAGGAACAAGACCAAGACAGATAGCAGAGATTCAGGTCGAAAACAGTCAGCTCCAGATGACAGCCAACAGCTAGACGGCACGATCAAATGGTATAACCGAAGAAAGAGCTACGGTTTCATCGTCGACAATTCTGGAGAGGAGATCTTCTTCCATCAGCAAGAACTAGAATTAGTGAATGGAAAACCACCAATGGTGGACAAAGGATTACCGGTGAAATTTAATAAAATGCTTACCGAAAAAGGTCCTCAAGCCCAAAGAGTTCGCATAGTCGTCTAGTTCTATTTAGCCATGAAAGTCAAAGAATTGATCGCTTCTAGAATAGAAGCAGCTTTCGATCAAGTAGGTTTAAACGGGCCTGCAATAGTACAAACCACTAGCTCTCCAAAACTCGGAGATTTTCAAGTAAACGGAGTAATGGCGGCAGCCAAGAAGGCCAAACTTGACCCTGGCGAAAAGGCGAAAGAGGTAATAGAAGTCGCACGACTCGCTGATATCGCTTTGGAAGTGTCCTTCGCAAAACCAGGGTTCATTAATATTAAATTAGCCCCCGATTTTCTACAAAGCATCGCTCCCAATAAAATTACCTTGGATGACCAAGCTCTAAATATTGTCGTCGATTATTCAGCTCCAAATCTAGCCAAGGAAATGCATGTCGGTCACTTACGAAGCACGATAATAGGCGACAGCATGGCCAATATACTAGAGTCGAAAGGCCATCATGTGATTCGCCAAAATCATGTAGGGGATTGGGGAACTCAGTTTGGCATGCTTTTAACGTACATGAATGAACGGGGACATGCCTCAAAACTGTTGGCGGATTTAGAGGATTTCTATCGCTCTGCAAAAAAGGAATATGATTCGGATGAAGCCTTTAGCATCAGAAGCAGAGAGGCCGTGGTTAATCTGCAAGGAGGAAAACCATTTGAAACTAAACATTGGAAAACCTTTATTGAAACCTCGATGTCCCACTGCGAAGAGATTTATGAAAAGTTAAGAGTTGGGCTCAATAGCAGTCATGTCCGAGGAGAAAGCTCCTATAACGATGCTTTACCTGAAATAATTAAAATTCTTGAAGAAGGCAATTTACTTGAAGAGTCCGAAGGGGCTCAGTGTATTTTTTTCGAAGGACAAAAATCTCCTCTGATCGTTCAAAAAGCCGACGGTGGGTTTTTGTACGCGACAACTGACTTAGCTGCTGTTAGATACCGTGTAAATGAGCTCGCTGCGCATAGAATCCTCTACTTTGTTGACTCAAGACAATCCCTACATTTCCGGCAAATATTTGCAGCCATTGAGTTGGCCGGTTTGAACCCTAAGGCTGCTTCCCTCGAACACATGGCATTCGGGACTATGCTGAATGAAGAAGGAAAACCTTTTAAAACAAGGGAAGGCGGTCTAATCAAATTAAAGCCACTCATTGAGGAAGCCATCAGCCGAGCAACTCAAACCGTTTTAGCTAAAAATCCAGAGATCTCAGAAGAACAGGCTCAGGAAATTGGAGAAACCATAGGAATAGGGGCAATCAAATACGCAGATTTATCTAAAAATAGAACTAATGATTATATTTTCGATTGGGATCAGATGTTATCTCTTGAAGGAAATACAGCGCCCTATCTTCTCTATGCTTACACAAGAATACAAAGCTTGATTACTAGAAGTGGTAGAGCCGAAAACGAACTTATTAAGATGATTGCTCCGAAAGACGAGCCAGAAAGGTTATTGTGTGTTGAGCTGATAAAACTAGATGATGTTGTAGATCAAGTAGCAAAAGAAGGCTACCCCCATCTTTTATGCAACCAACTATATTCTGTCGCAACCGCTTTCAGCCAATTTTACGAGCAATCTGCAATCCTTGACCAGCCTGAAGAGACAACCTTACGGAGACTTTCAATAACTTACGCCACCGGCAAAACTCTGCAACAAGGTTTGTATTTGCTAGGGATCGATGTCGTCAATAAGATGTAGGTGCTTGGCAATTATGACCGATTTGGCTCCGGCATATGATAGGTTAAAAGAGTTTGAACAAACTCATCCAATGCCAGCAGTTGCTTTGACTCGGCCTTTCTAGTCCAGGCCCTGAGACTAGCCAACATCTCGGACACGTCACTACCTCTCTGTGCCCAGATTTCTTCCAACTCCAGTCTCAAATCATAAATTATCTTAATTTTCGCGTTCGTTTCTAAAAGCTGGCTTATCTTAAGGCGCTTTCCTCGATCCAAGAGCGCTTCATCCACTGCTAATAATTTTCTTGCTTTCTTTAACAGTCTCTGTCCCTGCTTATCTGCTTTCATATATTCAGCCTTAACAATCGGGCCAATTACTTCTTCTGAATATGTAGCCATGACATTGAATCGATCATTCAGAAGGGCCCAGACACTCTCAGAATCTAAAGCCTTTTTATTTTGCTTTCTCTGAACCACGGGTCCCCGAGATACCACTGAAGCCATCCCAATCAAGCAAAATAGTTTGATCCAAAACCAGCCAATATCAAACTCATAATTTTTTCGAGACAACTTAGCCGAATTGGGGTAAGTGTGATGATTATTATGTAATTCTTCACCACCTATAAGCAGACCCAAAGGGAAAATATTCCGAGACGCATCAGGTGATTCGAAATTTCTGTATCCAATAAAATGCCCAACACCGTTAATAATTCCTGCGGCAAAAAAAGGAATCCATATCATCTGGATTGCCCAAACAGTTATACCCAAAAGCCCAAACAAAAATAGATTGATAGCTAGCATTAGGGCGATCCCTAACGAGTTATAACAATATAAATTCTTTTCCAGCCAATCATCAGGACAACCACGACCATACCTCCTGAGAGTTTCTCGATCTGCTATTGCGAACTTATAAGCCTCTACGCCTCTCCAAAGTATTGTTCCCAATCCCTGTTTCACCGGACTGTGTGGATCTTCTGTTGTCTCACATTCCGCATGATGCTTACGATGAATAGCCGTCCAATCCCGAGTTCCTTGACCCGTGGTTAACCATAACCAGAACCTAAAAAAGTGAGAAATAGGAGCGTTTAGCAACAATGATCTATGAGCGGAAAAACGGTGCAAGTATACCGTTACGGATACGATCGTGATATGTGTGACGATCAGCAGATAGATACCAGCATCCGAAACAGAAAAATCCCAAAACCCGTGAATGGACCAATTCAACATTGCTTACTCAAACTCATTGAAACCAAAACAGGATAGATTTTGTCATATAATCGGAAAAATACTAGGAGTCTTAGCTCGAACTAAACTCCGACTAAGAGACACGACGATGACATCTCACAAAGAATACGATCTTCTAATTGAACCTCACGAAATGCTTAACTTTCCTGGAGACAACCTAAAGATCTTCGACTGTCGGGCGGATCTCTCAGACAGAGATCTTGGTTATACCAACTATCTAAAAGGTCACATTTCTCAATCACAATATTTATCCTTAGAAAAAGATCTTTGCGGCACCCCCGGGCGGCAAGGAAGACACCCTCTACCAGCCAAGGAAAACTGGATAACCAAAGTTCGAAATTTGGGGATCGACAACTCAGATCAAATAGTCGTATACGATGAGACCGGTGGATCCTTTGCAGCGCGTGCCTGGTGGATGTTTAGGTGGGTTGGACATGAAAAGGTTGCTTTGTTGAATGGTGGCTGGCAAGCCTGGGAAGGCCCAAAAAAATCAGGATCTAGCCCAAAGTCCGACATAGGCAGCTTTAAAGAAAAAAATAGTCTGACCAAATTAATAACCATGGAAGAGTTAAAAGCCAATAAGTCCGTAAATCTAGTCGATGCTCGCAGCCTAGAAAGATGGTCTGGAGAAAACGAACCAATTAGATTTAATAGCTGGACATATACCTAACGCGGTTTGCCATCCTTTCTCAGGAAACCTTGACAATGACAATCGATTCAAATCTGTACCGGAATTACGCAATCGTTTTGAAGGCCTGCGTGAGCCAATCGTCTGCTACTGCGGCTCAGGAGTTACCGCAGCACACAACATTTTGTCTTTAAGGATTGCCGGTTATTCGGAATCAATCTTGTACGCCGGGTCTTGGTCAGAGTGGATTGAGTACCATGACAATCCAATTGCCCGTATCTAGAGATGCTAAAAGAACCAAAGCTCTCCTGGATAAACGGTCAACCCTTTTCAGATGAATATCAGGACATCTACTTTTCCCCTGACGCTGCATCTGAGGTTGAGCGAATCTTTATTAATCCCACTAACTTAGACGCTGTATCAAGGGAAAAACCACAAACAACCATCTTAGAATTGGGCTTTGGAGCCGGGTTAAACTTTTGTGTGACTGCCCAAAGATTTCTTGATCAAAATACTAAAAATCGTCTCCACTTTATTTCATTCGAAAAGCACCCTTTTTCAAAAAAGGACTATGCAAAAACTTTTGCAAACTTAGATCCTGTCATTCCGTTCAGTTCCAATCTAATTGACCAAGTGCCTGCATTATTGCCCGGTTGGCATAGACGTTCATTTTTCGAAGGCAGAATTAACTTGAGTATCTTTTATGGAGAAGCTAAAGAAGGTTTAAGAGACATAACAATTAGACACAAAGTTCCTATCGATTTTTGTTTTTTGGATGGCTTCAATCCAGCCCATAATCCAGAACTGTGGTCAGAAGAGCTTCTTCTTGAGATTTCTAAGAACCTTCATGCAGACTCGCAAATAACAACTTTCACCGCAGCTGGCAGGATAAAAAGGAGATTGGAGAAACTTGGTTTTGAAATAATAAAAGTTGATCAACGACCTATAAAAAGAGAAAGCCTATTCGGTGTTTATAAAGGTCCTGTCTTAAAACAAGCATATCGAGCTCCAAGAGAAGTCCATATCCTTGGCGCGGGTATTGCTGGCGCCACGGTCGCCAGACACCTAGCGGAAGCGGCTATCAACGTACATATTTGGGACCCCAATGGCTCGGGCTCAGGCGCGTCACGGATAAGCGCTAGTCTCCTGCATGGCAGACTGCTGGGAGATCAAACTGCTGACGCCGATTTTAGAGTTAATGCCTTCCACTACTCCAACAATTTTTTGAAGTCCTATTCGAACTTCAACCAATGCGGGGTATTGCAAATCAACGGATCGAATATGAGCACGGATAAAATGCTCAAGATCAAGAAGGCGTATCCTTCCTCAAACGGCTGGCTACAATTATTAAATCAAAAGGAAATCGAAGACTTCTCTGGAGTAAAAGTTAGAAGCAAAAATGCCCTCTGGTTCCCTGATGGGGGCAGCGTCAACCTTCGTGGGCTGTGTCAGGAACTACTTAATCACCCAAAAATTCAATTAAACGTTCGAAAACCCGAGTTAGACCCTCATGTGGCCAAAGTAATTGCCACTGGCGCTCATAGCCTTTCTGATTATCCGAGAACTCATCTCGAGACTTATTCGATAGATGGACAAATCGATTTCGTGAAGACAAAAGGTACTCCGTTCTCCCCAATTGTAGGAGATGGTTACCTAGTACCAATTGAAAACAACTTATGCGCAATTGGTGCTACATACGAATACCAGACTTTGCCTCCAAATGTAGCGACGAAACAAAATTTACTCAGGAACTTTTCAATTAAACTGCAATCGTCTGTAGGCTATGAAAGAGGAGCTCGTTGTGTCTCAAGCGATCGAGTTCCGGTAATCGGAGAGTTTTCAAACAATTGTTGGATTTCAAATGCACATGGATCTTTAGGAACGTCTTCCGCACCTCTAGCGGCATCGATTATTTCCAGTAAAGTGATTGGATGGATTCCTCCAATTAACCGGGATGTTGAGAAAATTGTGGATCCTTACCGATTTAAAGAACGACAAGATCGAAGAGGCCAACTCAAATCAACAAAATTGTTTATAAAGTAATGATACGCACACTCATCACATTTTCTAGTGATCGCAAATTAAACAGCAACTCATCATCAGGTTCCTGCTCTATATCTATCAGGTTGTAAGCAAGTTCTTCTCGGCTTTTATTAGTCAGATCTGCAACATTAGCGTTCTTACTGGCCAACAAGGATGTAATCTTTCCCAACATACCTGGCACATTTTTATTTACCACTGCTAACCTACTGCCAACTCGTCTGCCCATTGAAACCGTCGGAAAATTAACCGAATTTACGATATTGCCGGTTTCCAAAAATTCAATTAGCTGATCCACAGCCATCTCAGCGCAATTCTCCTCAGCTTCCACAGTGCTTGCTCCTAGGTGTGGAGTAAAAACAACAGCATCATTGTTCAGTAACTCGGTAACAGGAAAATCAGACACGTACTTTCTTACTATGCCTTCCTGAATTGCTTTCATCATTGCTTGATTATCAACAATCGGTTCTCTCGCGAAATTCAGAATAACCAGGCCTGGCTTAGCACTTTTAAGTATAGCCGCATCAACCAACCCGCGTGTTTCTTCCAATAAGGGAACATGCAAGCTTATGAAGTCAGCATCGGTAAACAAATCTATCATCGTGTTTTTCCGTTCCACCTCAGATGGAACTCGCCATGCCGCCTCCACCGAAAGCGCTGGATCGTAGCCGGTTACTATCATTCCCATATCGAGACCAGTTCTAGCAACAGCCGAACCAATTGCTCCCAGACCAACGACACCTAGTACTTTTCCCTTAAGTTCATAGCCTTTAAAAAGCTTTTTATTCTTTTCTACTAACTCTTCTAGTTCGTTGGAGTTGAGATCACCTTTCAAAGCACCCAAATAGGACATTCCTCCAACTACATCTCTAGCACTCACAAGCAACGAAGTCAGAACTAATTCCTTAACTGAATTTGCGTTAGCCCCAGGGGTGTTAAAGACTACTATTCCCCCGCTTGCTACAGTCCTCCAAAGGAATGTTATTGACTCCCGCTCCAGCCCTCGCGACGGCGAGAACTTCCTCATTTAAATCCGAAACTTGCAATGCATGGCTTCGAAGTAAGATTGCATCGGCCGAATCTACCTCTTCGGAAACCACATATTTATCTTTCGAAAAATGATCTAATCCTTTGTTCGATATTGCATTAAAAGTCTTTATGTAACGCATGAAAGCTAATCTCAGTATGAGTCGAAAGCGGGCCAACATAAGCCTGGTACAGCAGCAAGTCAAGACATGTCGGGACAAGTCGCTTTCTCACGTTTCCCTCACACCCATCAAGCTTTAAGCCAACTCAACAATTTCTTTAAAAATTAAAGTAGAAGAGTCCTTAGGCCTAAACTCGATCAAAGCTTTCTGATGCATTTCTCTATTTGATAAGGTCTCAAATATTTCTTTTAAAAATGATTCAACGGTCAGTCCTTCTTCCTGCAACACACACCCAAAGTTATTAGTCGATACGAAACGAGCGTTCTCAATCTGGTCACCCCTAGATACTCTTCGCGAGAGAGGAATAAAAATACAAACTTTTTTCAAAGTAAGTAATTCGAGCAATGTATTTGCACCAGCTCGAGAAACAACCAAATCAGCCGCTGACAATAAATCTCCCCAATGTTCCGCAACATACTCTTTTTGTATGTAGCCGCTTTTATTTATTGAAGCCAAATTACCTCTTCCACAAACATGAAGAACGTTAAAATCCTCGGTCAACGGGTCCAACGCCTGGCGAATTTTGTCATTTAAAAATTTTGCTCCCAAGCTCCCGCCAGTTACAACCAGTAAGGGCTTCTCGTCGGCAAAACCTAAGAGCTCTCGTCCTCGACCAGCATCACCAGAGAGAATCTCACGCCGGATCGGAGAGCCTGTATAGACTATCTTATATTTTTGCCTCTTGTCCGGAGCAGTAGGAGTTGGGAAAGTTGTACAGTAGGTGCTCAAAAATTTTAATGAAATTCGATTAGCCAAGCCTGGAGAACTATCAGACTCGTGAGCCAGAATAGGTACCCTTAGAAGCCATCCTGCGATCACAACGGGTAATGAAACAAATCCCCCCTTAGAAAAGATCACATCGGGTTTAATCCTAATCAAAATCATCAAGGAATTTACTACTCCAAGGCAAAAACCAAAGAAATCGATAGCGTTCTTAAGAGTAAAGTAACGGCGGAATTTACCAGTGTGTATTGAAAAAAAACCAACCTCCATACCGGATAACAAACTTTCTTCTAAACCACTCCTGCTGCCTATAAAACTCACTTTCCAACCGGCTTTTAAGCACCTTTCAATGACAGGAATCGCAGGAAGAACGTGGCCGGCTGTACCGCCCCCTGTTACCAACAGGTGTTTCAATAGCCTAAGACCTCTTTAAATAGAGGAATCGTCAAAAGCTGCTTTTTAACTATCATGACGTCGGCAAGCGTTTCAAAATCACTAATCAGGGCATCCATATCTCTCGGCCCATGAGAAAGCCAGTAATTAATGACGATCGAAGAAAGATTAAATCCTCTTGAAGTTGCTCTTTCCATCAAAAAAGTTGATTTATGACCGTCTGTCAATTCCTTGATCTGAAAGGCCATCAATGCCCTTAGACGAGAGCCCAAATCTGGAACAACAAAGTCTGTGACCAATGCAGAAGATTTATGAGACACCACTAGGGTCCCTTTGATCTCCATTAATCTTTGATAAAGATCGAACAATATCAACTCAAAATCTTTCTCACCAAGATACAAATCAATGTCATCAATCGCCACCGTCTCTCCGTGCTGTAGCGCAAGCTTCAACGGTTTATATCTCTCAGATTTTGAGGCAGACAAACTTTCGCACCCCACGTAGTGCGATTTTTTATCTCCCGCACGACCATCCTGGAGGCACTTAGCGCGTAGTAAGTGGGATCGCCCACTAGATTTCCCACCATATATCCAAAAACCACTAAATTGATTGACTGAATTACTCAACTGCTTGATAAGTTCTCCGTTCTTCCCCGATACAAAATTGTCAAAGGTTTGCTCTGAAAACTGATCAACCGGCAGCGTATATTGCCTAACCATTATCTTGAATCATCCCGCTCATTAACTTCGACGAAACTCATAACTAACCTCTGATTGAACGCTTTACGAGTCCAGACCACTACATATTGGATCCCTGATAAAACTCCTAAAGCCGCAAGAGTAACGAACAAATAAGGGTCCAATAACAGCTGCAAGTAGGTTGTGAACAACCGAAAATTTGCGAAATACAAGACAATTACAGTTAATGCAATAATCTGAAAAGCCGTGTTGATTTTACTCAACATTGTAGGAGCTATTTCTAACTCTTTGTATAGGACACGATATGCAATTGCTCCGCCAAAAATAACAAGATCTCTACCCAGAACTATAACTACGACCCAAGTTGGAATTGCTGACTGTATTGCTAAAACCAAAAAACAAGACGCGATCAAAAACTTGTCGGCAATCGGATCAAGAATGGATCCTAATCGAGTTTTCCAATCAAACGCTCGGGCTAAGTAGCCATCTAGAGCATCACTGATTCCAGCTATTACGAGCAAATAAAAGGCTTCTCTGAATTGACTAAAATAAAGGAACCAGAGCGTGGGGAAAATAACCAGGATTCGGCATATGGTTAAAAAATTAGGGATTTGTTTCGCATCAATCATCTAATTAAATCCTTCTCCTATTTGGAATCCCAAACCAGGGCCCCTATAAAAAGGGTTTTCAACTAAAACTTTCCGTTTGGAAAGCAATTCAACAATTTTTTTCTCCGACGCTCTTGTAGAGATATTAAACGTGACTTGGCTAACAGATAATTTCTCCAGGAAGAACTTATCAATAAATTCCAAGTCCTCGAAAATATTCTTTAATCGAATATATTCTTCGACAGAATCTATCCCCGCAACAACCCATTGATACTCCTGTTGCTCTAAAGCAAAGACAGCATCATTGGCAACAACTGCATCCACTACGAAATCAATGCCATACTTCGCTGCTTCTCGAGCCGTCATACTCTTAAAATCGGCAGCTAGAAATTCATTATCAAACCAAAATTCCCACCGCCCTTCAAAGAAGGGTTCGTCCATGGAAAATTCCATTTCTCTAACTTTCCCCACTAAATAAATGTCCGCCGCATACCTTGTCGAAGCCTGATCTATTTGATGCGCAATGCCGGAAATTAACCCTTTGTAGGATATCAAGCGTTGATCTTGAACATCCATTATTGGCAATTCTGCTTTGATCCCTCTTGCCATCGCTCTTTCACGAAGATGCCGAACGAAACTATGACTATCACTGCTACTCAGTATTTCTTGCGAGGAGTGATCTAAAGCTAGCCAAATGATAATTCCAGGCCTTGCACTCCACCAATATGGCAATTTGGCTTCGCCGACTAAATCCAAGACTAAATACTTGTCAAAATCATAATTAATTAGAAACCCGCTATCATCATTATTGGACTTGTAAGAAAAACCCGAGTAGTAGGCAGACGGATTATTCAGAGCCTCTGTTATCTTTCGAGAACGAGGGATATTACGTAAGCCAGTTACCTTGGTTAGAAGCTCAATTAAAGCCTCCTGAGCGACCAAATCTCTTGCAACAGGCGACTGTGAATCTACTTCTAGTTCTATCAGATACAATTCGCTGTCAGATGCTCCCCATGCAACAGGTAGTAGGTTAAGCGTAAGCATACAAAGAAGAGTCTTAACCAAGTGGTTTATCCATTCCTCTCTCAATTTTTTTCCTTAGCCTTACCAAAAACTTTTTCTATCCAAATCATATTACATTTTCAATTCTTATAACGACCAAGTTGATTTACAATGCGTGGACTAACATTGAGCAATTTCACCAAAGGATCTAGATAATTGCCAACAGAGGATTCCACAGAACAAGAGGGTATCTCCTATAAAGGTGCCGGGGTAGACATAACTGCTGGCTCACAGCTTGTAGATCTTATAGGGCCGGCGGTAAAGGCTACTCAGAATTCTGATCTTCAATTGAGCAGCATCGGTGGTTTTGCGGCTCTCACGCAATTACCCGCGCATTATAAAAATCCAGTCTTAGTGTCTGGCACCGACGGGGTTGGAACCAAACTGGAATTAGCAGACAAGTATGGCCGGCACGAAACTGTGGGGCAGGACCTTGTCGCAATGTGTGTGAACGATGTTTTAGTTTGTGGCGGTGAGCCATTAATTTTTCTAGACTACTTCGCCACGGGTAAACTCGATGTTGATCTAGCCTCCAAGGTCATCAAAGGCATAGCAAAGGGCTGTCAAACCGCAGGGTGTTCTCTTGTCGGTGGAGAAACGGCCGAAATGCCAGGTTTTTATCAAGGGGCTCAATACGATCTAGCTGGGTTTTGCGTAGGAATCGTAGAAAAAGACAAAATCATTGACGGTGCAGAAATAGAAAAAGGTGACAAAATCATCGGTTTGCCAAGCAGCGGCCCACATAGCAATGGCTTTTCTTTAATAAGGAAAATTCTTGAACTGAAGGAAATTGAAAACCACGACCTCATAAACGAAATGATGAATCCCACGAGAATTTACGTGAGCAGTGTGCTTAGTCTTTTGAGAAAAATAAGAGTCAAAGGAATGGTTCACATAACGGGCGGGGGCTTTTACGAAAATATCCGAAGAATCATTCCTAACCAACAATTATCAGCAAACATTGATCTTTCTGCCTGGGAGAGACCTCACATTTTTAATTGGCTTCAAGATGCAGGACGCGTCAATGATCGCGAGATGTTAACAACTTTCAATTGCGGCATAGGCTACTTAATCATAGTGAGTTCAGAGGACATTGAAGAAACAACAAAAATCTTAACACTCGAACAGGAAGAACCTTTGTTGATTGGGGAGATAGTTTCTTCCGACTCGTCGACTAATTCTGACCAAATACTCATTTAATCCTGAATTCAATTAGCTGACCACTTAGTCACTAGGGTTTCGGTAAAGTAACTCCCCTTTGCCCCTGGTACTTCCCGTTTCTATCTTTGTAGGTAATTTCACAACGTTCATCAGACTCGAAAAATAGCATCTGAGCGACTCCCTCGTTTGCATATATTTTCGCTGGCAAAGTTGTTGTGTTTGAAAATTCTAACGTAACATGCCCTTCCCACTCAGGTTCCAAAGGCGTGACATTAACAATAATGCCACACCGGGCATAAGTAGATTTCCCCAGACAAATAGTTAACACGTTCTCCGGAATTCGGAAGTATTCGACGGTACTAGCGAGCGCGAAAGAATTGGGCGGGATGACGCAAGTTTCTCCCGACACATTCACGAAACTATTCTCGCTAAACGCTTTTGGATCAACCGTCGCAGAATGAATATTGGTAAATACCTTGAAGTCGTTAGCACAACGAACATCGTAACCATAACTCGATGTTCCATAAGAGATAACTTTATCTCCTCCCCTAGTTCTTATTTGTTTAGCCTCAAAGGGCTCGATCATCCCATTTTTAGCTTTTTCGATAATCCATCGATCTGATTTTATCGTCATAGAAATTCCTAAATTTAATCCTCTATCAAGCTAATCTCTGGAGAGGCTGGTTTTTTTGACCAAAGGCTAGCAGCAATAAATCGAGCCGCTCTCCTGAAGCAGTCGTCCGAGTATCCTGAGCTATTCCCTTTAACAACAGACTCACCAGAATCCATTTTTTCTCTAATTTCCATAGCCAAGGGCACCTGAGCTATCAGCGGAACGTCCCAGTTACCCGAGACATGGGAACCGCCATCCTTCCCAAAAATATGGCTCTCATGACCACATTTTTCGCATACATGAAAACTCATATTTTCAATAATACCTAATATCGGCACATCAACTTTTAAGAACATTTCAATACCCTTGATCGCGTCTTGTAATGCTATGTCCTGAGGCGTGGTGACAATAACGGCTCCATCAACGGCCACTTTCTGTGACAACGTCAGCTGTATATCGCCAGTTCCTGGAGGCATATCGACAATCAGATAATCTAATTCACCCCATAGCGTTTGAAGTAGCATCTGCTGTAATGCACCTGAGGCCATTGGGCCTCTCCAAACCATCGGTGTTTTGTCACTAACCAGGAAGGCCATAGACATGGTTCGGATTCCCTTGACCCTGACCGGCTCAAAAAACTTTTCTTCTTTTATGTTTGGACGAGTATTACCATCGACTCCCATCATCATGCCAACGCTTGGGCCGTAAATATCTGCATCTAGCAATCCTACCCGAGCGCCTTGTTGCTCAAGTGCTAAAGCAATATTAACTGCACAGGTTGATTTACCTACACCGCCTTTACCAGAAGCGACCGCTATTACTCGACCAACTTCAGAGAAACTTCGGTCTTTTGGGCGATCAAAATCTAATTCCAGCTCCAAACCAGAAGTATTCAAAAACTTCGAAAGAGATTCCTGAAATTCGTTAGCCAAACCATCGACTGGATACCCCAAACCAACCTTTACGCTAGACCCTGAAAACTTGATCGTCGCACCCAAATCGCCCCATGTTTTCCCTAAAACCGGATCTATAAATTCGTCTATTCGCATTTAATCTACTTTTAGCTTCACCAAAGTAATTATAACTGTATTGGCTCAACGATAGTGCTTTCTTTATCTGTATAAGCAAGACTCACGTTGCTAGAATGCAGTCTCGCAAACGGTTGCTGATCCAACATGCCTAGAAAAATATTCGTCACCAGCGCCTTACCTAACGCAAACGGGCCCATCCACTTAGGTCATATGCTCGAGCACATTCAAACAGACATCTGGGTCAGGTTTCAGCGCATGAGGGGCCACGAAGTCGTCTATGCTTGTGCTGATGACACTCATGGAACAGCAACCATGCTAAAGGCTGAAGAAGAGAACACGACTCCGGAAGAGTTAATTGAAAGAGTTCGTCTGGAACATCAATCAGATTTCGAGAACTTCCTAGTCAGTCATGACAACTATTACTCAACACATTCACAAGAAAACCAATACTATTCAGAGCTGATATACACAAAACTGAAAGAAAAAGGCCTAATAATAAAAAGAGACGTAGAACAGCTCTTTGACAAAAACAAAGGACTTTTTCTAGCGGACCGGTTCATTAAAGGGACTTGCCCGAAATGCCACGCAGAAGATCAGTATGGAGACAACTGCCAAGTCTGCGGAGCCACTTATAATGCCACAGAGTTACTCGACCCAAGATCTGTCTACAGCGGCGAACCTCCCGAGCTAAAAAAATCGGAGCACCTTTTCTTTGATCTCGCTCAATTTGATGGATTTTTGAAAGATTGGTTAAGCCAAAACCCGGTTAGAAATGAAGTGGCGAATAAATTACAGGAATGGTTAAAGGACGGTCTGCGACCCTGGGATATTTCTAGAGACGCGCCTTATTTTGGTTTTCAAATTCCTGGGGAGAACGAAAAGTTTTTTTACGTCTGGATGGACGCGCCCATTGGGTACTTAGCTAGCCTTAAGAACTGGTGTGACACATCAAACATTTCCAATATTGAAGATTATTGGGCGCATGATTCATCCACGGAAGTCCATCATTTTATTGGAAAAGATATCATTAACTTTCATGCGCTTTTCTGGCCAGCAGTCCTGGAAGGCTCCGGATTTCGCAAACCGACAAAAGTGCATGTACATGGATTTCTAACAGTGAATGGTGTCAAGATGTCGAAATCTAGAGGAACATTCATCACTGCAAAAACCTATAGTGAGCTTTTGGAACCAGAATATCTTCGTTATTACCTCGCTGCCAAACTAAACGGATCAGTTGACGACGTTGATTTTAATCTTGAAGACTTTGTCCTCAGAACCAATTCAGATTTGGTTGGAAAGGTCATTAATATCGCCAGCAGGTGTTCCGGATTCATTGAAAAGAATTTTGAAAACACACTCTCTGACAGCATCGACGATCAAGTTTTGCTCGACGATCTTCTCGCTCAAACAGAAACCATCGCCTCATATTACGAACAAAATGACACAAGCAAAGCCGTGAGAGAAATAATGTCATTAGCCGATCTGTGCAATCAGTATATTGCTGAAAAAGAGCCATGGAAAATCATCAAAGAGCCAAATCGAGCAGACGAAGTACAGCAAGTATGTAGTCTGGGTATCAACCTGTTCCGGATATTGATGGCTTATCTAAAGCCAATCCTTCCAGAACTTGCGTCTAAAACAGAAGCGTTTCTTAATTGTGAGCCTCTCGATTGGTCGAGTATTAATCAGCCTCTGCTCAAACACAAAGTCAATAAATTCAAACCGATGTTACAACGTTTGGAGACAAAAACAGTGGAGAAGTTAATTGCTAAACCTAAACCGCAACAAGACCAGGATAACAAAATGAGTGCTTCGGATGCAGAGATTGAACGTCATATCGATATTAACGACTTTGCTAAAGTTCAGATGAAAGTAGCTCAAATAGTTTCTGCGGAGCATGTGGAAGGAGCGGACAAGTTATTGAAACTCCAAATGGACATAGGCGAAGAAACGAACAAGACAGTATTCTCCGGAATTAAATCAGCTTACTCTCCTGACGAGCTTACCGGCAAACTGACCGTAATGGTCACCAACTTGCAGCCGAGGAAAATGAAATTTGGCACCTCTGAAGGAATGATATTAGCTGCAGGTGAAGGAGAAAAAGACATTTTCTTACTCTCAGTTGATTCCGGAGCAACTCCAGGAATGGACATAACTTAAGAAGCTAATCGCTGTGTCCGAACTCGGGTTAATAGTTTTAGGGGCGTTGCTAGTTAACAACTTCGTGCTCGCACAATTTTTAGGTTTATGCCCTTTCATGGGTATCACCCGAAGCTACGAGACAGCCTATGCAACCGGATTGGCCACGACTTTCGTTCTATCCTTTGCGTCGGTATGCGCTCATATTGTCTACCATTCCATATTGCTCCCACTGGAACTCGAATACCTTAAGATCATCGTATTCATCGTCATAATCGCCGGTGTAGTTCAACTTATAGATTATGCGATTCGGGCGAGCTCACCACTACTCCATCAAATATTGGGCATTTACTTACCCCTTATCACAAGTAATTGTGCAGTTCTCGGAGTTGCACTGATCGCCACGAATCAAAGTTTTGATTTACTAGAAACCTTAGCATTTAGCATTGGGGCTGCCGCTGGTTTCACTTTGGTAATGGTGCTTTTTGGAGCTTTACGAGAACAGATCACTCAAGAAAAGGTGCCAACTCCCTTTCGCGGAACGCCGATTACCTTAATCAGCGCGGGTATCATGAGCCTCGCATTTATGGGGTTTCAAGGGATAGCCAGTTGACTGCCCTTTTAGCGCCTTCTCTATTGCTTTGTTCACTGCTGACGATTTTAGCAGTTGCAAGCCTTTGGCTTAGGCGCGTATTTCCAGAGGTGAGCAATGACCTTATAGACGAAATCGACTCGATATTGCCACAAACGCAATGTGCCCAGTGCGGCTACCCCGGGTGCAGGCCCTACGCGAAATCCATATCTCAGGGTGAGAGTATCGATCTATGCATTCCAGGAGGTCCTCAAGTCCAGGCACAACTGTCTGCTCTGATGCAAACCATACCCCTAACCCAAATTCCCAGCCCCAAAGAAGAGTTGGCCTTCATCCAAGAAGAAAACTGCATCGGCTGTGGCTTGTGCCTGCCAGCTTGCCCTGTTGACGCAATAATTGGCGCAAAAGATTACCTTCATACAGTCGTCGCAGGCGAGTGCACTGGCTGCGAACTCTGCGTGGCTGCCTGTCCCGTCGACTGCATTGTAATGCAAGAAAACACACAGATTATCTCTCATAATCGTGAGTTCAGAGACAATCCGGAATCGGAGCAAGCATGCATCAATTGTGCTCAATGCGAGGATGCGTGCCCTGTAAATATCAGTCCACTCTTATTCCACAAACTAGTTAGTAAAGGAAACTATGATGCACTTGAACAATCTGACTTATTCAAGTGCGTCGAATGCGGCATTTGCGATTTAAATTGTCCGAGCAATATCGGCCTGACCAATCAATTCAAATTCGCCAAGGCCCAAATAAAACAGAATGATTTTGAAAAAGACAACAAAATCAAATTGCTCGCTCGTTACGAACGTCACAACGAAAGACTCGCTGCGAGGAAATTGACGGACAACCTAGCCCGGTCAAAGCGGCTGAGGGACCAACGACCATGGCTCTAAACTCGGACAAAATTATAGGCGTTACCATACTGGCGGCACTCCCCGGGCTTGTAATGATGTCCGTGGTTTGGGGGACGGGAATTGTTCAAAATATTCTTTGGATGCTTCTTTTTGCCGCCCTTATCGATCTTACCTCCCTCAAACTGAAGGCCAAACCTGCTGCACAATTTCGCAAAATATACCCATCAACCGTTTTAACGGTGTTACTTATCGCAATTGGCTTACCCCCTGCGGTAACACCCGGGGTTCTTTTAGTCGCCTGCCTTTCCAGCTTAGGACTGGCACGCGAAGCTTACGGAGGCATCGGACGCAACGTCTTTAATCCGGCCATGGTCGGTTACGCAGTAATTTTCTTGGCCTATCCACAACAGCTCGCCACCTGGCCATCAGATTTAAACGGCCTAAGCGGTGCCACCCTGTTGACGGAATTCAAATACCGCGAAAGCCTTACTATTAGTGAATTTCTTTCAACTCATGAGTCAGCACAGCAATCAAGCCTCATGGTCGCCTGTTCATTTTTTTTAGGCGGTATTTTTCTACTCTACAAAAAAATAATTACCTGGCATATACCTCTGACAATAATGGCTACAATCGTAGTTCTTGCACAATGGGGCTATGACAGCGGATCTTCGCAGTCTGGCGGATCTCCTTGGTTCCATCTAACAGCAGGAGGATTAGTTGCGACGGCATTTTTTATTGCCACTGACCCGGTTACTCATCCGTTACGAAAACAGCACCAAGTTTTTTTCGCCTTTATAGTCGCTTCAGTTATCTACCTCGTTCGCACGGAGGGAAGCTTTCCCGACGGGATAGCGTTCGCCATATTGTTCGCAAATTGTTTTACCCCAATCATGAACCGTTACCATCTGACAAGGAAAACTGCGGAATGACTAGACCGGTTCTTTCTGTGTTAATCCTGGGACTGATTACATCAATGCTGCTCTCATTAACCAATTTATACACGCGTAACCGAATCGAAGAGAACAGACTCTATCGACAGAACGAAACCACAAGGGAACTATTGAAAGACAGAGGAATCAGGCTATCAGAAACTCAAGATGGGAAAGCCCTTCCTTGCAGGTCTTGGCAGATCAACGGGCTCGAGGTGACAGGCTACTCGGGGACAATCAAAGGTCTAGCGCTTATTGAAAATATAGATGATAAAAAAGCACTGAGCCTGCGCGTCACAACGCATACCGAAACACCAGGAATAGGAGACTTTATCGAACACCGAAAAACCAAATGGATTAAAGCACTTGATGGAGGCTCCTTTGAAGAATGGTCCAATTTAGATTCAGTGACCGGTGCTACCATCACAACTTCAGCAATGCTGGAAATGGCAACCATTGCCTTTCAAATGGAGGACGTCTTTTGTGACATACAGTAAAAACTTAACCCAAAATATTCTCCAAAATAATCCTGTATGGACTCAACTTCTGGGCCTATGCCCTTTGCTAGCAGTTTCAAATACGGTGGCTAACGCGCTCGCATTGGCCCTAGCAAGCAGCTTCGTTTTGATCTCAAGCAACACGCTTATATCGACCCTGCGATCCCTAATCCCCGATTTCATGCGATTGCCGTGCTTCGTCCTAATAATTTCCACATTTACAACAATGACGGTTCTGTTTCTAGAAGCTTTCGCCTTCGAGATTTATATTCAGGTAGCGCTTTTCATCCAGATCATCGTGACCAATTGCGCAATCTTAGAGAGAGCAGAGAGCTTCGCGAGCAAGAATTCAATCTTTTCTAGTTTTCTCGATGCAGTCGGAACATCATTTGGCTTTGCTATTGCGATTGTCGCCTTAGGGTTTACAAGAGAGATACTCGGTAAAGGAACGTTATTCGAGAATCTGTGGTTTTTGACAGGCAGTACAGAAGACCTCTATACAATCCTATTGTTTGAATCTGCACCGCTTTCCATCGCCAGCTTTCCACCTGGTGCATTTCTAGTGGCTGGATTGTTATTAGCAGCATCAAAAGCTATCTATAACTCAAAAGAGCATCCGCCCGCCCATGAATAATCTAAAAAGACATGAGATGTTCAAAAGGCTCGAAAAACAAAATTCCTCTCCTACTACAGAGTTAAATTACGCTTCCTCTTTTGAATTACTTATTGCGGTGATTCTTTCCGCTCAAGCAACTGATATTAGTGTTAACAAGGCAACAGGAAAACTTTTCAAACAAGCTAATTCACCTGAAAAAATCATTAAGATGGGTAAAGCGAAACTAAAGGAAAATATTAAAACGATCGGCTTGTTCAACACCAAAGCGGAGAACGTTTTGAAGACTTGCCGCATTCTCCTGGACAATCATAGAGGAGAGGTTCCCCAAACCAGGGAGGAACTAGAATCTCTTCCTGGAGTAGGGCGCAAAACAGCAAATGTTGTCTTAAATACAGCCTTCGGCCAGCCCACCATAGCTGTGGATACGCATATATTCCGAGTATCAAATCGCACAGGATTAGCAAAGGGCGAAGACGTCAGAAAGGTCGAAGACGCACTCATGAAATTCGTACCCAAGGAATTTAAACAGAACGCACACCATTGGTTAATATTGCATGGGCGATATACCTGCATAGCAAGGACCCCTAGGTGCAGCTCTTGTATTATTGAAGATTTATGCGAATTTAAAGACAAAACAGACTACTAAGACTCGCTCTCCTATAAATCGACCTCAGAAACATTTACTATTTTTGTATTCAAAAATTGTTCCCCGATGTTTGAAAATCTGCCAAGACCATCAGTTGCCATAAAAGATATCTCGCCTCCATTTGAGTTCAACAATCCTTTCAGCTCAAGTTCATTTGCAACATGATTAGCGGTGGTAATAGCCGAATCAACTACCGTATAGGCCTCACCTAAGATCTTTCTAATCATAGGACTGAATAACGGGAAATGCGTACAGCCAAGTAAGACTGTCTTTGGCCCCTTCTCGATAAACCCTTGTAAATAGTATTCAATCAAATTCCAGGTAATATGATCATCTTGCTGTCGTTGCTCGGCCAACGTTACCCAAAGCGGGCAAGCACGAGCAAAAACCGAAACCTTTGGGTTTTTACCAAGTATCGACCGCTGATACGCTCCACCCGAAACGGTTCCTTCAGTGGCCAACACTAAAATGCCGCTTGCGTCGACATGCTCACAGGCCTTCGATGCACCAGGCTCTATCACTCCATATACCGGAGTAGGGTGATAAGCGCTCGCTAGCTTGCCCAGCGAATACGAAGCCGCAGTATTACAAGCAATCACCAGCGCCTTAACTTTCATCTGCATTAATTTGTCAGCGGCTTGTATCGCATACTTGTGCACGGTCCGTGGCGACTTGGTCCCGTAGGGTAAACGAGCTGTATCTCCAAGATATATGAAATCTTCATCAGGCAATCGCTGACACAGCTCTTTTAGCACGGTTAACCCTCCCATACCGGAGTCAAAAACGCCTATCGGCAATTTTTCCGTACTCAAAACATCCTCACTATCGTTTGATCAAGAATAGTCACGACCTTTGTTAGCTCCGATCCTCAATCTAAGACCATTCAAACGGATAAAACCCTCAGAATCTTTCTGATCATAGGCTCCACGATCGTCTTCAAAAGTAACCACCTCGGCGTCATAAAGACTATCATTATCAGAACTTCTCCCTACTATTTGAACCTGCCCCTTATACAGCTTCAAAGTCACCCTACCAGTAACATTCTTCTGAGACTCATCAATCAGCGCCTGAAGTACTTTTCGCTCGGGCGACCACCAATATCCGTTATAAATCATTTTCGCATACCTAGGCATTAATTCGTCCTTTAAATGCCCAACTTCTCGATCCAAGGTTAGAGACTCCATCGCTCTATGAGCTTTTAGCAGAATCGTCCCTCCTGGAGTCTCGTAACAACCCCTGGATTTCATACCCACAAATCGATTTTCTACTATGTCGCTTCGGCCTATTCCGTGTTTACCACCCAGGACGTTAAGCTCTCTGAGAATTTCCGAAGGTGATAATCGTCTGCCGTCAACACTCACTGCATCTCCGTCTTCGTAATCAATCTCAACAAATAGCGCTCGATCTGGGGCATCTTCAGGCGCCACGGTCCAGCGCCACATCGACTCATCAGGTAAAGCATTAGGATCCTCTAACACACCCCCCTCATAAGATATGTGTAATAGATTCGCATCCATAGAATAGGGAGACTCCTCCCCGCGTCGGTTCTCAACCTGGATCTGGTGCTTCTCGCAAAAATCCATTAAAGCTACCCGGGAATTCAGGTCCCAATCCCGCCATGGTGCTATCACCTCAATATTGGGATTCAAGGCGTACGCGCCCAGCTCAAATCTCACCTGATCATTTCCTTTACCCGTTGCGCCATGTGAAATGGCTTCCGCCCCAGTCTCTTCTGCGATCTCTACCAACCTTTTAGCGATCAACGGACGCGCAATACTAGTGCCTAATAAGTACTCTCCCTCATAGATTGTGTTTGCACGAAGCATTGGGAAGACATATTCCGACACGAATTCCTCGGTTAAATCCTCAATATAAATTTCTTTGACCCCCATTTGCTTAGCCTTGGCTCTAGCTGGCTCAACCTCTCCTCCTTGCCCGATATCCGCGGTAAAAGTTACCACCTCCGCATCGTAAGTTTCCTGAAGCCAACGGCATATAACCGAGGTATCTAATCCGCCTGAATACGCCAAAACGATTTTCATCTTGTCCATTGATTGAAATGCCTGCTCATTTTTGAGTTATGAGCGCATTCTTCGATAAAGTGGTTTTCGTTGCAAACCATTTCCGATGACTCCCCCTGCAACGTAAAGAAAAAAGCAAACTTCGACGAGTTTTGATATGTTGACCACATGAAGATAAA
Organism: Candidatus Azotimanducaceae bacterium; assembly: GCA_045560825.1. GTDB lineage: Bacteria > Pseudomonadota > Gammaproteobacteria > Pseudomonadales > Azotimanducaceae > UBA4421. The sequence goes on along the minus strand of JBJKYX010000026.1, from coordinate 7,469 downwards.
AGATCGTTTCAGAGGCTATCTGCCAGTAATCTTAGATTTAGAAACAGGCGGCTTTGACAGTGGTTGTAACCCTATTCTAGAGTTAGCCTGTGCTTTTGTTAGCATGGAGTCCAACCAATTGCAGATATGTGAAGAATTCTGCTGGGCAGTATCTCCGTTTTCTGGCGCAATTGTCGAAGAGTCTAGCCTCAAAATAACGGGAATCGATCTGGACGACCCTGATCGCATCCAACTCGAAGAGAAAGCTGCGATTAACAGTTTGTTCAAACTAATCCGCAAGCGAATCAAATCGGAAGAGTGCACTCGAGCAATATTGGTCGCTCACAATGCTTCCTTCGATCAGGGTTTTCTACACGCAGCCTGCGATAGATCAGGAATCAAAAGAAATCCTTTTCATCCTTTTTCGACCATCGACACTGTTTCGTTAGCAGCGATCGCTTTCGGGCATACCGTTCTAAGTGAAAGTTGCAATCGAGCCGGTCTGGAATTTGATCAGTCAAAAGCGCACCAAGCGGCTTACGATGCCAATCGAACGGCAGCCCTATTTTGCAAAATAGTTAACGAATCGAACTTCGAGTTGTTATCCGAACGCGATGCAGCTAGAAAAGACTAATCTGATTCTGTTGCAGAAGTAAGCAAAGTCTCAAGCTCGCCGCTTTCAAACATCTCAGTGATAATGTCGCAACCCCCAACCAATTCGCCCTCTACCCATAACTGAGGGAAGGTCGGCCAATTAGCATAACCAGGTAAGGTAGAGCGAATCTCAGGGTTGCTCAAAATATCGACATAAGCGAATTTTTGCCCACAAGAAACCATACACTGCACGGTTTGCGCCGAAAAACCGCACTGCGGCGCCTGAGGAGAGCCTTTCATATAAAGCAGAATAGGGTTCTCTTGGATTTGCTTTTCTATCGTCGCAACCACTTCCTCAGACATAACTTCCACCTTCACAAATAATAAGTTTATATTGGTATGCTTTAACCAATTTTTACAATCACATTTGACTATAACCTTAGGTCTTTAATGCTATACGACAAAGCCTATTTTGACCAACTCGTTGATCGCTCAAACACGGGCAGCAAGAAATGGGACAAGTATAAAAATACTGATGTAATTCCCTTCTGGGTGGCCGACATGGACTTTGCAACACCAGATTTCATATTAAGCTCCATACAGGAAAGGCTGAACCACCCCGTGATGGGTTATTCCGATTATGAACCCCAATTAAATAAAAGCTTTACTAAATGGTTGCTAAAAAAGTTTGACTGGGAAATTGACCCAGGCTGGATTACATGGACCCCCGGTGTTGTGCCCGGACTTAATTTAGCTGCTCGCTCTCTCGCGCCTGATTCTTCCATTCTGGTCCCCACTCCAATATATCCTCCGTTCTTGGAGATAGCCGAAAATTCAAATCTGGAAGGAATCCCTACCAAAATGGAGGAAGAAAATTTCCTGTACTCCTTGGACTTCGAGCTAATGAGTAAGCATTTGAAGCCAGCAACTCAAGCGATTTTTATTTCTAATCCTCAAAATCCGACAGGTCGATCTCTGAGTAGTATTGAGCTAGATGCACTCTCTACATTCGTCCTAGAAAATAATTTAATTCTCGTATCAGATGAAATCCACTGCGACTTCATCCTGGACGACTCCTGCACTCATCTCCCTATAATCAAACAATGTCCTAGTCTACGGGAACAGGTTATTTCGCTTTACTCGACAGCGAAGACCTACAACATACCTGGTTTACGCTGCGCCGCAGCAATAATTCCCAACTCTGATTTGCGAGATCGTTTTAGAAAGGTCATGACAGGTATCGTACCAAGTGTTGGTCCGCTCGAGTCACTTGGATCAATTGCCGCTTTTTCTGATGAGACAAACTGGTCTAGTGAGTTGAATGACTATCTAAAAAGTAACGTTGCACTGCTGAAACAGGCACTTGGAAATAGAATGCGCATACCTGAATCAACATACCTCGCCTGGATCTATGTCGATGATCTAAAACTCGACGACCCAGAGAGCTATTTCGCGCGCCATGGACTCGGAATATCTCCTGGCTATCTTTTCGGAGACCACCGATTTATCCGATTGAACTTTGCCTGTCCTAAATCCCTGTTAATGGAAGGTACAGAAAGACTCAAAATTGCGATTAATAAAGCGTTAAAAAAAAATTTGTGACGAAAATAGGTTAAAGCAGTCCTTTTTATAACTTATTGAAGAGTCGAGGACGGTTTAGTAATATTCTTGACTTTTTTGAAAAGCTTGCGCCTAAAACAAAGCGCAATCAGGTGAGTCACCATGAGCAACGTTATGAACACATATGCGAGGTTACCCGTTGGATTTACTAAGGGAGAAGGTTCTTATCTTGAAGACGAACACGGCAAAAAGTACCTGGACGCGTTAACAGGAATCGCTGTAGTGGGTTTGGGCCATGCGCACCCAAATGTTGCCAAAGCACTAGCCGACCAAGCTAAAACACTGACCCATACTTCTAATCTTTATCAAATTCCCCTTCAAACTAAATTAGCTGCCAAACTCTGTGAAATCAGCGGAATGGAGAACGCTTTTTTTGCTAACTCCGGAGCCGAAGCAAATGAAGCAGCAATCAAGCTAGCACGCATCAAAGGAAGCAAATCTGGCATCAATAGCCCTGAGGTTCTAGTTGTGGACGATAGCTTTCACGGCCGCACCATGGCTACTTTGACCGCCACTGGGAATAGGAAAGTTCATGCGGGCTTTGAACCGCTGCTCAATGGATTCATCCGGACTCAGTTTAATGATATCGAGGCGGTTAATGTCATCGCTGGGAATAATACCAATGTAACCGCTGTTTTGGTCGAGCCTATTTTGGGCGAGGCAGGCATTGTAATCCCGGATCCTGAATATCTCTCGAAACTCCGCGCAATCTGCGACGATAAAGGCTGGCTATTGATGCTCGATGAAGTTCAGACAGGAAATGGTCGAACAGGGACCTTTTTTGAGTTTCTTGATCACGATATTGAGCCAGACGTTGTCACCACTGCCAAAGGACTCGGGAATGGCATGCCAATCGGCGTATGTTTAGCTCGAGGAGAGGCCGCTACCTTGTTCGAGCCTGGCAATCACGGATCAACCTTTGGTGGCAATCCCTTGGCATGCGCCGCTGCGATTGCGGTTATCAATACCATCGAAGAAGAATCGCTTTGCAACAGAGCGAGAATCCTCGGAGATAGAATCCTAAGCGGCTTCAACAAGAGTTTAACCGGCAATAATCAAGTTAAAGAGATTCGTGGTAAAGGTCTTATGCTGGCTATCGAACTGAATAATGACGTTCCTAATCTTGTCAATGAGGCTTTAGAGGCTGGCATATTAATCAATGTGGCTCAAGGCAATGTGATCAGATTGCTGCCGCCTCTTACAATGAGCGACCAAGAAGCTGACTCAATCGTAGAATCAATCAGCAATCTAATTTCAGATTAGTAATCGTTTTTTTCATGCCAAAACGTGATTTTCTCACCCTATCGGATTTATCCAAAGAAGAGCTAGAGGGCCTGTTACTAAGAGCCATCAAGCTCAAACAGGAGCGATCTTCAAATATTATTCATAATTCCCTAGCGGGGAAGACTGGCATCTTAATCCTTGCCCAAAATAGCACTCGGACTAGAATCGCTTTTGAAGCTGGAATGAATCAGCTGGGAGGACATTCACTTTTTCTGAGCGATAAAGACAGCCAAGCAAGTCGAGGAGAACCGCTCGAGGATTTTGCTAGGGTAGTTTCCGAAATGGCAGACATAGTCATGACGAGGCAGCCAGAACAAAAAAGCATCGAGTTACTTGCGAAACACGCTTCAATACCGGTAATCAATGGAATGAGCTCAGAGCTGCATCCCTGTCAATTACTGGCTGACATGCAGACCTTTTTGGAACTAAAAGGCTCCATCGAGGGATGTTCTGTGGCGTTCATCGGTGATGGGTTCAATATGTGTAATTCATATATCGAAGCTTCGAAAATATTCCAGTTCAAATTGAATATTGCTTCGCCGAAAGGATTCGAGCCAGCCTCATCCTTTCTTACAATGAGTAGCAATGCAGAACTATATAGTTCTGTCGAGGACGCGGTGAAGGGGGTTGATCTCGTTGTAACCGATGTTTGGTCATCAATGGACCAGACAAATAAAGACACCGATAAAATAGAAGCTTTTCAACCTTACCAGGTTAACGAACAGTTGTTAGATCTATCGGATGAAGATGCGATTTTCATGCATTGCCTTCCAGCTCATCGAGGCGAAGAAATCAGCGCCGGGTTACTAGATCATAAGAAATCCGTGGTGTGGCAGGAGGCTGGGAACCGGCTTCATACTCAAAAGGCATTGCTTGAGTTTTTACTGAAACCCGTGTGAGCTCAACAAGAATCAGTTTTTTGGGCGTAATCTAGCTCTTTCTACTGATATAGAGAATTCTTCTACCAGCGATGTTCTTAAACTTTGTTCCATTTCTGGAGAAAACACTCTTTCAGCCTGCCATGTTGTCCTGACTTCATTTAAGTCCTTCCAAATACCCGCGCCGATCCCAGCCAATAAAGCAGCTCCCCTTGCAGTAGTTTCCGTGTCGATTGGTCTGTCGATATTTTGATCTAAAATGTCCGCCAAAAACTGACAAAAAGGATCATTCGCGGCCATACCCCCATCGACTCGCAGTTGATCTACTGCCCCCCCCTTTAACATGAGCCCTACAAGGTTAGCGATCTGAAAGACGATGCTTTGCAGGGTAGCAACTACAATTTGATCCACGCTGGTATCAAGAGTTAAACCGGCAATTAACCCACGTGCGTCAGGATCCCAGTGTGGGGCTCCCAAGCCAGTAAAAGCCGGCACAACAGTCACACCACCGGCAAACCCTTTGGTTTCGATAAACGCCTTCTCTGTGTCTTCAACACTCTCAATGATGCCCAATTGGTCACGCAACCACTTAACAGCCTGCCCAGCCACAAAAATACTACCTTCTGAAGCATAAGATACTTCACCATTAATCCTATAGGCTATAGTAGTTAACAAGCCATCTTTAGGCTGAATTTTCTCGGCCCCCGTGTTGGTCATTATGAAACAGCCAGTCCCTAACGTGACTTTAGACATCCCTGGATCAAAACAACATTGACCTACCAGAGCGGCTTGCTGATCGCCGGCCACGCCTGTTATGGGTATGGCAGCGCCGAAACACTTTTCTTCTGCATAACCATATTGAGCTGAGCTGTCCAAAACCACAGGCAAGATATACCTCGGAATATCGAAATATTTTAAAAGATCTTCATCCCAATCTAGAGTGGAAATATTCAATAATTGGGTGCGGCTTGCATTAGTCACATCGGTAAAATGAGAATGACCGCCGCTCAGCTTCCAAATCAGATAAGTATCAACGGTACCAAATAATAAGTTTTCTATGTTTAAACGTTCGTCACTCGCTACTATTTCCGACAATATCCAATGAAGCTTGGTGTTCGAAAAATAAGGATCTATGACAAGCCCGGTTTTTTCAGCAATTTGCTCGGACAACGACTTTCCTTCCAAGATAGCAGAGCTCATTTCTGAACAAGTCGCAGCGGTTCTACGATCCTGCCAAACAATCGCATTGTAAACGCATTCACCAGTTTGTTTATTCCAAACCAGCGTAGTTTCTCTCTGATTCGTAATGCCTATCCCTTTAATTAGTTTAGGATCAATGCCGCTGTTGCCTATAACCTCTCGCCCCGTAGACAAAACAGAGTTCCAAATTTCATCTGGTTTCTGCTCTACCCATCCGTCCTTTGGGTGCGACATGTCTATCGCTTCCTGCGCCATTGAAATAGTCTTTCCAGCATCATCGTAAAGCAAGGCTCGGCTGCTCGATGTGCCCTGATCTAGCGCTAAAATAAACTTTTCCAAATCAAACCCCTTCTTGTCTCGGCAATTACAGAGAATTTTAGGTGGTCTTTAGAGTTTTTAACAAACGAAAAAACAAAAATGGTTTAACACCGCTAATTCACGGGTCACCCACAACTTATCCACAACTTAATACTTGCATTAGTATTTTTAACACATTATCTTGTGTAGCTCGTTTTAAATTATACTAGATATTGCGTTTAATTTTTTTGACTAAGTCAATAAATCTTTAATTGAATGAGCTTGGCGAGGTACATTCCATTTAGTAATAGCCTTATTTAGGAAGCAAGTTAGCAAAGATTGTCATGCAAAGCATGATCTGCCGCGGTCTCTGATAGATGCTTACCTGAAAAAACGAACGATAAAAGAATCGTAGTAAATGTCGTTAATCGAAAGGAGACCGCGGTCAGTTATGGATACAACAGAATCAGTTAGCCAGTCACAGTCGTCAACTAATATCGAACCTTTAACGGCAGAAAATCAAAATACAATTTTAAGCCCTTCGGTTACCTCTACCGCTCCTGGTCAGCTTAAAATCATAAAAAGAAACGGTGCTGTTGTTGGCTACGAATCGGATAAAATAGCGGTGGCCATGACTAAAGCCTTCCTGGCCGTAGAAGGAGGCACAGCAGCCGCATCTCCGCGAATAAGGGAACTAGTAAACCAGCTGACAGACCAAGTTTGCCAAACCTTTGAAAGAAGACTACCTACAGGCGGCACACTCCACATAGAAGAAGTCCAAGACCAAGTAGAGCTCGCTTTAATGAGATCGGGCGAACATCAAGTGGCGCGTTCTTACGTACTGTATCGCGCTGAGAGGGCTAAGCTAAGGACTGAAACTGGCCAAACTCAACCAAAAGACGACGCGTATTCGAATATCCATGTAACCAACAAAGATGGAAGCCAAGAACCATTGGATGTGGCCCGACTGCGAACTCTCATTGGAGAAGCATGCCAGGATTTGAGAGGCGTCAATGCCGACCGGGTCATCGAAAGCGCATTAGATAATATGTATGACGGCATATCAGTGGATGATGTAGCTACCTCGATCTTAATTACTGCAAGAACATTGGTAGAAGAAGAGCCTAGCTACACCTACGTGACTTCTAGATTACTGCTAGATCAATTAAGAACCGAAGCCTTAGACTTTTTGGCCGTAGCTGAAAATGCTACTCAGGGACAAATGACTGAGCTATACCCAAAAACTCTAGGAGCTTTCATTGATAAGGGAATACAACTGGAGTTATTGGATCCACAACTGACTAAATTTGACTTAACTTTCCTCGGAGAAGCCATTAGACCGGAAAGGGATTTACAGTTTACCTATCTGGGATTACAAACTCTTTACGATCGCTACTTCATCCATTGGGATGAGGTGCGATTTGAGCTGCCACAGGTATTTTTTATGCGAGTGGCGATGGGGCTCGCAACCGAAGAGGATGATCCTAACACCAGAGCAGTCGAATTTTATGACTTGTTATCATCTTTTGATTACATGAGTTCAACCCCAACCCTGTTCAAATCCGGAACGCTTAGGCCACAACTATCTTCCTGTTTTCTGACGACAGTCACCGACGA
>JBJKYX010000025.1:0-35529 GCA_045560825.1 Candidatus Azotimanducaceae bacterium | reverse complement strand
GTCGTCAACCAAGGTTAAACTCCTCCCTCCCAGCATTATTTCTGACGATACTTCAAAACGGCGACCCACTCCCGAAAAGCATCCAAGTGCTTGGACAATAGTTTGATCGGAAACTCCTTCGTCGGTTGCAATAGCTATCGCAGCAAGCGCATTTCTGACATTGTGGTAACCGGGCACAGGCAAAGTAATCTCCAAAGAATCAAAGGAGTTGCCTCTATCGACACGAAAAACCCAACCGCCTTTAGCGTCTATCCTGACCTCTGCGGCTCTAAATTCTGCGCTCGAATCAAAACCATAGGTAAGAACTCTCCTAGAAATAAATGGCATAATTTCAAGTACATTGGGGTCGTCTATACACAACGCTGCACTACCATAGAAAGGTAGATTGTTAGCAAAATCTATAAAGCTTTTCTTTAATCGATCGAAATTATGATCATATGTACCCATATGATCTCTATCTATGTTGGTAATAACCGAAGACAATGGTTTGAGCTTCAAAAAAGATTGATCACTTTCATCTGCCTCGACAACAATGTGCTGCCCGCTCCCTAATACTGCACCAGATCCAGCACTGTTTAATATTCCTCCAATCACAAAAGTCGGCGAAAGGTTTGCTAAGGACAATATTTCGGCGATCATACTCGTTGTTGTGGTTTTACCATGAGTACCGGCAATAGCTATTCCGTGCCTATACCGCATTAATTCGCCCAGCATCTCAGCACGTTGAATTACTGGTATTCCTTGATTTCGAGCTGTGTTAATTTCGGTATTATCTTCAGAAATAGCACTAGACATAACTACAAGGTCTGAGTTGTGCACCAACTTCGGGTCATGCTTGTGACTGACTAAAGCCCCAAGAGCACTCAGTCTCATTGTAGCCTCACCCTCTTTGAGGTCTGAGCCACTTATCTCATAACCCTGATTAATGAGCACTTCCGCAATCCCACACATACCTGACCCACCAATACCGACAAAATGAATGCGCTTAATACGCTTCATGCCGTGGACCCTATACTGCTCAATGACTGTCATGAGTTTCCATTTCCTTTGACGATCTAAGAACGATTCCCAACATAAAAAGAGAAACGACCATACTGTTCCCGCCATAACTAATGAGAGGCAAGGTCAAGCCCTTGGTCGGCAAAGCCCCAGTGCTAACGCCTACGTTAATCAATATCTGTAACGAAAACAAAATACCTACGAAGTAGCACGCTAAACCGGAGAAATTATGTCTATCTTGTAAACAACGTTTTCCTATACTGAAAATCTTACTTATCAGAAGGGTAAAAACCAGCAAAAGTAACGAACACCCCAAAATCCCGGTTTCCTCAGCGACTACCGCGAGTATAAAGTCATTGTGGGCCTCAGGAAGATAAAAGAGTTTTTGAATGCTGCCACCTAAGCCCACGCCTAACCATTCTCCCCGCCCAAACGCAATTAACGCCTGACTCAATTGCCAACCCGAGCCCCATTGGTCCATCCAAGGATTTGAAAACGCGGTGACTCTCTCAACCCTCTCGGGTTCCGAAATGATTAGAAAGAAAAGAGCCAAGGAAAAAACTAGGAATAGAACGAGAAAATACCTTAGCCTCACTCCAACCAAAAACAATAAGCTAAAACACGTAAGCATGATTAACACAGCAGTGCCTAGGTCTGGCTGGACTACGAGCAGACAACAGAATAAGGCTACAAAAAAAACAGGGATCAGGAATCGACTCTGATGAGCCAAAAGATTTTGATAATACCGAGACAAGTACCCACACAAATAAATCAATAGCAACACTTTTGCCCACTCTGAAATTTGAAACGTGGCTCCACCAACCCTTACCCATCTCTTCGCTCCATTGATCTCGACGCCATAGAAAAAGGTAATGATCGCTAAAAAAAAAGCCAAAACCAACGCCCAGCGGAAATTATCCCTAAGCAGTCGGAGAGGCGTAATCGACATCAGTCCCAGAAGACTTAAACCTGCAGCAACAAAAATTAAGTGTCTCGTAAGATAATCCGTTTCCGAGGCGATAGTAGAAGAGAAAACCATAACAATCCCGAAACTCACTAGCACCAAAACAAAAAACAAGACAAAAGCCACTTCATTACTACTGCTTTTTGAATTGCGCGAGTTAGCCACTCTAACAGTTCTCGCTAACTAGTTCGCGAACAGCCAACTCAAAGCGCTGTCCACGCTCTTCAAAGTTTTTAAACATATCCAGACTAGCGCAAGCGGGAGAGAGTAAAACCGTGTCCCCCTGACTGGCAAGTTCAAACCCTTTGTCTACAGCTTCTTCTATCGAACTAACTTGAAATGTGGCTATATTAAGGCGCTTCGACATCGCGGCCAGACTCGCTCCATCTCGACCCATAACAATTAAGGACTTCAATTTCCCCTCGATAATCTCTGGAAACTGCTCAAACTTACTGCCTTTAGCATCGCCACCTGCTATTAACACGACATTTTCACTAGCGAAATTCTCCAGCGCTGATTTTAATGCGCCTAAATTCGTTGCTTTTGAGTCGTTAATGAATTCTACCCCTTTGTACGTAGCAACACTCTTATATCGATGATCAAGCCCTTTGTACGACTGTAAAGATGAAATAACACTCTCGGGATCAACAAAGTTAGAGGCTAGCGCTATCACGCAAAGAATATTCAATTCTTCGTGATGGGAATTTACAGCCAAACCATCCAACACGACAATCCTATGACCACCCAGCATAATCCACTTCTGACCACCTTGCTCCTCGATTACCCAGTCACTTTCATTAGAAGAAATGCTCGAGCCAAAACTAACCATTATCCTTTCATGGAAGGGGAAAGTGTTTTTGTCGTCGCGATTAAAAATACTGATTTGTGCCTTCGAAAAAATCTTTTGTTTAATACGGATATACTCATCCATATTCAGATGATGGTCCAAATGATCTTCAGTGATATTTAGTATGGTTGCCGCTTCAAATTTTTGAAGACTGGTTCTTTCCAACTGAAAGCTCGATAGCTCAAGAACGTAGAGGTCTGCCTCTGAGCAAATCAGATCGAGAGCTGGAATCCCTAAGTTACCTCCGTACTTGCAGTTAAAACCGTTTTCCAAGAAAACGTGACCAAGCATAGTAGTTACAGTGCTTTTGCCGTTTGTCCCGGTAATACCAAATACAGGCTTATCAATTTCGGAGAAAAATAAATCAAGGTCACTGGCAATTCCAATGCCACATTCTTTTACTTGCTGCAAAATAGGTAAATCCAGTCTTACACCCGGACTCACAAAAAGAACGTCAATATCCGACCTACTCCAAGTCTCGACTTCCCAGTTATACTCCACACCAGGAATTTCCAAGAGATTTATCGGAGGCTTTCTCGTATCGAAAGCTACTCGCGAGCAGCCAAATTTAGCCAAGTATCGAAGGACCGATTGGCCGGTGACGCCATATCCGAGAACACCAACAATACAATTTCGAGATATTTCCAATTTAGCGTAATTTCAAGCTGGAAATACCGATTGTCACCAAAACCACAGTAATGATCCAAAACCTAACTATTACCTTAGGTTCAGCCCAGCCTTTTAGTTCAAAGTGATGATGAATAGGCGCCATACGGAAAACGCGCCTACCTGTAAAACGATAGGAGATAACCTGAACAATGACACTCGCTGTTTCGAGAACAAATAAACCTCCCATTATTAGCAAAACTATTTCATGTCTTATTACAATCGCAACAATTGCTAGTGCAGCGCCGAGAGCCAAAGACCCTACATCGCCCATAAATACCTGAGCAGGGTATGTGTTGAACCACAAGAACCCAAGGCCGGCTCCGATCAACGCACCACAAAACACGCTAAGCTCGCCGGTTCCTGGAATATAAGGGATTTGCAAATAAGTTGAGTGCTCGCTGTTACCAACCAAATAAGCTATTAAACCTAACCCTCCACCAACCATCACGGTTGGTAAGATAGCCAACCCATCTAAGCCGTCCGTTAAGTTCACTGCATTACTCATACCTACCAACATCAGAACGCTAAATATGATAAACCCAATACCCAGAGGTAAAGCAACTTCCTTAAAAAAAGGTACTACTAAATCAGTTTGAATCGCCATATCGGCAGTAGTGTACAAATAAGATGACGCCAACAACGCAATAATTGTTTGCCAAAAAATCTTCCATCTGGCTGGAAGACCGTCGCTGTTTTGTCTGCGAATCTTTAGGTAATCATCCAACCAACCTATCAAACCAAAGGCACACGTGACAGACAGGACTAACCATATGTATCTATTACTCAAATCTCCCCAAAATAAAGTTGCTATTGTAATCACCACTATGATTAAACCGCCTCCCATAGTGGGCGTACCATCTTTGGCGAGATGCGATTCCGGACCATCTAAACGAACCCTTTGACCGATCTGCTGGCGAGACAACTTTTCTATAAATATGGGTCCAATAATCAGAGATAAGAGCAACGCGGTCATAGCGCTCACCATCGAACGTAAAGTCAAATATTGGAAAACCGAAAATGCTCTAACAAAATCCGATAAATAATCCGTCAACCACAAAAGCATCAGACCAAACCCCCTACTACTTCATTCGCAATATCTCGATCACTAAAAGGTAAAAAAACACCATTTACCTCTTGAGTTGTCTCATCGCCTTTGCCCAGCAGCATTACAATATCTTGCTCTTGGGCGCTCATTATCGCATCCCTAATTGCATTCTTTCTGTCAAGAGAGACGAAATAGTTGTTCGCAGTAATGCCCGAAACGATCTGTTGGATAATCGTCATAGGGTCTTCGCTTCTGGGATTGTCCGATGTTATCCAGACCAGGTCAGAGAGCTCAGAAACAATCTTACCCATTTCTTGGCGTTTGCCTTGATCTCTATCTCCTCCGCACCCTACCACAGTGATCAACCGACCATTACCTCTGGAGCGAACGCTCGTAAGCACCAGCCTCACGGCCTCGGGCGTATGAGCAAAGTCCACTATCACACCCGGACGAGAGTGGCTCATATCACTTACGGTCTCCATTCTACCCGGAATTTGTTTCACGTATCTTAGCTCCTTGGCTAGCTGCTCAACGGATCCTCCAGAAACTAATATAACCCCAATCGCTGCGCCTAGATTTGAAATCGAAAACTCACAAAAAAATGGAAAATCATTTTCAAAATCACCCCAGGGTGTTTTCCAACTAACTCTATAACCCGACGATGAAGGGTTAGCTACCCAGGAAATGTCTCCTTTCAACCCATAAGTCAACACTCTAGCGCCAAGATAATTAGCAATGGTTTTTCCAAACGGATCATCATTACAAACAACAGCCTTTTTCAGCTCAAAATCCTTGAAAAGCTTAGCTTTGGACTCTGCATAAGCTTTCATCGTTTTGTGATAATCTAAATGATCTCTTGTCAAATTAGAGAAAACCCCGACATCAAAAATGACATCGCTTACTCTACCCTGATCCAAAGAATGAGAACTAACCTCAATCGCCGTACGCAAACACCCCTCCTTTAACAAGTGAAACAACCTTTCCTGAATGTCCACTGCGTTTGGCGTGGTTAAACTCCCCGACTTAAGGTTTTCCAAAGTTCCCCAACCCAAAGTGCCAGAATATCCTGTTTTAATACCAATCCGCGAACTTAGATCTGCAACCCAGTATGCTATCGATGTTTTGCCATTAGTGCCTGTGATGCCTATACATTCCAAATCACGACTTGGATTCGAAAAGAATTTAGATGCCAATACCCCCCTTCTATTCGCAAGATCCCCAATATATATAATAGGAAAATCTGAAAGATCGCTTCCCAAAAAAGCCGGTTTATCTGTTAGTGCACAAACGGCACCACGATCTTTAGCTTCGGCTATGTGCGCCCTTTGACCTTCTGAATCGCCTAAGGCCAAAAACAAATCTCCGGCTTGTACATCCCCCGACATTTCCGAAATTCCCGAAATTTCAATATTGGGAACGGATTGGGTAGCCAATAAATCTCTTAATTTCATCCCCGTTCAAGCACTCGGTTTTTCATTCTGGACGACGCCAAAGGAATTGTTTTCTCAGGTTCAATGCCTAATACCCGCAAACTATGACGAGCCACTTGAGCAAAAATAGGTGCAGCGACCGTTCCACCACCACTCGCTCCAGCTTTAGGATCATTTACGACAACCACCGTCACCAATCTTGGTTTGTAAGCCGGCACAATTCCAACAAACCAAACATTGTGACTATCGGGATCAAAGCGACCATTAACGAATCTCTGAGCTGTTCCAGTTTTGCCGGCGATCCGATAGCCTTCTACAGCAGCGGCTTTACCTGTTCCATCAATCTCAGTGACCGTTTCCATCATCTTTATCACCTCCTTTGTATCAAATTCCCTATAAATTCGATCAAATGCCGGTTTAAATTCACCTTTAAAAAGGCTGGTCCGTCTATTTTCGCCATGGGAAGCAATCTTTAAGTACGCATTTGCCAGTTGCAAAGGCGTAACGGTCAAACCATAGCCATACGCCAATGCCGCTCTTTGGACAGATATTTCCAGATCATTTGGTTTCAAAGAACCTCTCGCCTCGCCTGGCAAACCTATGTCCACCGACCGACCAAAGCCTGATCTACCAAGAACTTCAAATATAGCGCGGTGAGGTAAATCTAGTGCGATTTTTGATATTCCGACATTACTGGAAAATTGAATTATTTTTGAGAGTGACAATGCCCCGTAATTAGTAGGGTCCTTGATCTGGTGACCACTAATGAGATAAGTTCCGGGCGAAGTGTCAACAACGGAATCAGGGCGAAAATTACCAGACTCTAAGGCCGCCAACATCGCAAAGGGCTTTATGGTGGATCCTGGCTCGTAGGCATCTGTTACAGCGCGATTTCTCAAAACGTCCATGTTTGGCACCGGTTCATTTGGGTTATAGGAAGGTTGGTTTACCATCGCTAATATCTCACCCGACCTTGCATCCAACATAACCAAGGAACCCGACCTGGCTCTATGGCTTTCTATTGCTGACTTGAGCTCCTTATAGGCTATAAACTGGAGGTTCAAATCGATGGTTAATCTGACGTCTTTTCCAAAAATTGGAGGAGCTCTGTAATTTAGATTTCTAATAAGGCCACCTTTACGATCTCGCAAAACTAGCTTTTCTCCACGCCGCCCTTCCAAAAGGCTATCCCGCGTAAGCTCTATTCCTTCAGAACCTATACCATCGATATTAGTCCTCCCTATAACATGAGCTGAAGTTTCTGCAGCCGGATAATACCGATGATACTCTTCATCGTAGCTAAGGCCTTCTATGTCAAAAGTTCTTAGAAAATCTCCAATTTCTCTAGCTACCTTTCGCTTTATGAAGAGAAACTTTTTATTCTGGTTATGCTTAATAGATGAGCGCAAACGATCTTTATCTAACTTCAACACGGTGGAAATAGTCTTAAGCTCTTCTTCCGAGAAGCTCACCTGACTCGGATTAATAGAGATAGAGTATCCCGGTGTGCTAACCGCCAAGACCTCGCCATTTCTATCTATGATTGAACCACGAACAGCGGGGATCACCTCTAACCTCTCCGATATCTTTCCCTTTCTTTGCAAAAAATCTTTATCTGCCGCACCTAGATATACGATTCTTCCCCAAAAAATAATTCCAATTAACAACAACAAACTATAGAAGCAATAGTGCCGCCACCTTAAATTCCCAACGATATTGGATTCATCTTTCAATCGACTAAGCCATATATTTTTTCAGGGAAAGTCATATTCAGTTCTTCCACTGCAATACGCTCGATTCTTGAGAGACTGGTCAATGCACCGAGCTCCAACCTTAAGCGGCTGTAGTTTTCTAATTCATCGTCATAATCTTTATGTAAATGGCCTAAAGATTGATTTGCTTTTCGGATTGCGTTGACCCCATCAACCAAAAACATCGAGCTAACGAATATCATCGCCAACAAGAAATTCATCAGCACTATGTCACTTCTTCGGGATTGCATTAGGGATTTGCACTAGGGGTTTTTTCGACTACTCTCATAGTCGCACTTCTGGATCGAGGGTTCTCACTAATTTCTTTTTGGCTAGGTCTTATAGGGCCAGCAATCATGTTGGCTTTTGGAACTATTTTATCTTCTTGCACGGGCATTCTCCGAGGCAAACTAATACTCTTTCCGCATAATTCCTTGAAAAACGATTTCACTATGCGGTCTTCTTGAGAATGAAAACTAACAACGACTAAACGTCCACCGACTGACAAGCATTCAAAAGCCCTTTTCAATCCTTTCGACAACTCCTCTAATTCCGAGTTCACCACCATCCTTAAAGCCTGAAAAGTCTTTGTCGCAGGATGTCGCCGATTAGCGTTAGAATTCGATCCTTTAATTTCTACAATTATGTTGCTCAATTCCGTGGTTGTGCTTAGGGGTCTCCGTCGCACTATTTCTCGAGCTATTTGCCGACCTCGGTTTTCATCTCCTAACTCCTTAAGAATGCTTTCAATTTCTTTTTCAGAGGCTTTATTAAGCCAACTGTATGCTGTTAACTTTAGAGATTGATCCATACGCATATCTAACGGGCCTCTAGTTTGAAAACTAAACCCTCTGTCAGGGTCATCCAACTGAGGAGAGGAGACTCCTAGATCCATCAGTATCCCATCTACACTTTCGATCCTAAGACCCTCTAGAACAACTTCTAATTCCGAATATAAAGAGTGGAAAGGGATTAACCTTGGATCTTTGCTAGCCACCGCCTTCGCAGAATCTATCGCGCTAATGTCTCGATCGAGCGCTACAACACAGCCCTCAGCGGATAACCGTCTAAGGATCTGAATACTATGTCCTCCGCGGCCATATGTTGCATCTACATATACACCCGTTGTTGAGGTAACAAGATTTTTTACGACTTCGGTCAACAGCACAGGAACATGTATATATTCCTTGGCCAGCACTTTAGATAGACATCCCATTAACTGCATCTTCACCGGAACCAAGCAATTTATCTTTCTTATCCAGCCAAGAGGTCATTTGCTCCTGCCATTCGTCTTCGGCCCAAACTTCTAATTTGTTTCCTTGACCTAGTATCGTCACTTTATTCTTCAAAAGAGCGTACTTTCGATGAATATTAGGTAATAAAATTCTGCCAGACTTATCCATCTCCAAATCAATTGCATGTCCAATTAATAGCCTCTGCAATGTTCGATTTCTCTGGCTTACATTTGAAAGAGTTTCTAATCTTTTTTGAACGATCTCCCATTCTAGTACTGGATATATCAGCAAACACTTGTCTCGGATATCTATACTAATAACTAAGCTTGAAGTGCTTGAAGTGCTTGGACTGAGTGCTTCTCTAAACCGGTTAGGCAAACTTAGCCTTCCCTTCGCGTCAATGGAAGCTTGGGATATTCCGCGGAACAAATCAGATCAACTTTTCAGTATTTTGGGCCATACGACCACATTTTCCCAAAAAATCCCACAAAATAACACACTTAAATCGTGAGACAGATTTACGCGAAACTTTTTAAAAAACTTAAAAAGTTCACCAGAATATAGAGTTGGCCTATAAGCCGGGTTCTGTCGAGGACAGTCATTCATCTGGGATTGTTGTCGCCAACAACCTCTAGCAGCCTACCCGAATCTGGTGCGGACCACACCATATGATTCCTATTTGGCCTTGCTCCAAGTGGGGTTTACCATGCCATTATTGTTACCAATAATGCGGTGTGCTCTTACCACACCATTTCACCCTTACCCCAATTCAAATGAAAGAGGCGGTATTTTTTCTGTTGCACTTTCCGTGAATTCGCATTCCCCAGATGTTATCTGGCACTTTGTCCTACGGAGCCCGGACTTTCCTCCGATACTAAAAAGCTACCGGCGACTGCCCAGCCAACTCAGATCAGAGGTTATGTCTAATCAGAACCAAATACAAATGCCCGAAAGGTCATTGATTCAATTCAGCGTTTTAGACTAATGCCCCTGCTATAAACGTCTCGCTTATTTACTCCAAGCACTCTCGCCACTATTTTGGAAGCAGTAGACAATTCATGATAATCCAGGAGCGCTCGCAGTAATTTTTCTTCTTCAATATTAGGGATAACCTTTACATTACTTTCTAAAATAACGATAAATTCTCCCTTCAAATTACCCTCAATCTGGCCTCTGACATCTGAAACTTCGCCCACATAAAGTGACTCAAAGACTTTTGTTAATTCTCTGACCACCATCAGTCGCCGATAACTAAGCTTTTCCACAATTTCGAGTGTAGACAATATTCTACGAGGTGAATCAAAAAAAACGATAGCGTCAGGCCTTTGCAAATAAACATTAAGTAGCGCTTCAGCTTCAGCTACCTTTGAAGGCAAAAACCCGATAAAACTCCAACGATCGACGCTTAACGGGCATATGCTAAGAGCGGCGACCACGCTACTTGGACCCGGTATAGGACTTACCTTTATTTGCTCCAACCAAGCTTGCTGAACTAAAGAAAATCCAGGATCGCTTATCAAAGGTGTACCTGCATCAGAAACAATTGCCACCGATTCCCCATTTCGTAGCCTTGCTAATAACTGAGGAGCCTTCTTAGCCTCATTAAATTTATGGAAACTAGTAATTTCTTTCTTCTCAATACCCAAATGCTTCAATAGAATACTGGTACGTCTTGTATCTTCCGCTGCGATCACATCGACCCTACGCAAGGTCTCTGATGCTCGCTGGCTAATATCTGATAGATTGCCTATCGGAGTGGCAACAACATAGAGCACTGACATATTGCGCTACCTAATTATATTTCCTGTTTTCTTTGCTATCTTAATAGCCTGTCAAGCGCAATACACGCCCGACAGGACTAAAAAGGATCAAATTTTCCCTGACACAGACTCGAGATTAAATTACTCAAAGGCAATTACCGCGGAACAGCATAAACTTATTGAAAAATTCAGAGCAGCCTTGGATAGTCAGGATCATGACGCCATAACTGCGCTGATAAATCTATTAGATTCCAGTAAAAAAAATCACGACCTTGTTCTTAGGATTGCTTCGGAATTACTCTTAAGTCAGAAAATGCTTGATCTGGCAATTTTGACTCTAAAAAGTATCGAAAAGCAAAACAAAGAAGATTATCAATCAATTGCTTATGCCTGTTCTCAACTCTCCAATCATCGATGTGCTGTAGAAGCCTTATTTAATTTCGTCCGTTTCACCGAGTCGGAGCAATCACTTTTTGATTCCAAACTGAAAAACCTACTGTGGAATCATCTATTGGCTTCTAATGAAGAGATTTATCCTCAACAACCTGGCTTTGACAATGAGTTGATTCATTTTTCAAAAGGGTTTGTAGAAGCCGACTCGTTAGACAAGAAACGGGAATTATGGATTAAGTGGAAAAAAATCAATTCCGCTCATTCATTCGCTATCGCACCTCCGCTTGCCCTACGATTATTAGAAGACTTTAGCAACCCGAACATCGCGGTAATATTGCCGTTAAGCGGAGACTTTAAGGCAGCTGGCAAAGCCGTCAGAGATGGAATAGTAACAAGCAGTTTTTATGCAGCTAAAGGTCTCAGAGGAACCCTTAATTTCTACGATTCAGAAGCGCAGTCCATGGCCTCTATCTTGGAGAAGATTAGTAAAAGTAACACAACCCATATTTTAGGGCCCCTTTTAAAGGAAAATTGCCATATATTCGCCCGAATTTCCAAAGAAATCTCTATTCCAATTCTGCTATTGAACTATATCTCTGAAAATATTGAGAAATCTAAGCATCAATATTCTTTGGGGCTATCGATAGGACACGAGGTTGATTCCCTATTAAAAGAAATAAAACAGGAAGCTTTTAATAATATTCTAATAGTAAGCAATAACTCTTCTTGGGCTATCAGGTCAAAGAAATTATTTGAAGACCAGTGGTTAAAAACAATCACGAGCGCAAATTTCGAAAACCCAAGCGATATTACGGGATCAATTAGCAAAGCGGTTGGAGTCGAAGCTTCAATCTCTAGAAAAGAGTCCATTGATAAAATCGTAAGGAGGCCGATCAAATTTCTTCCAAGAACAAGGACCGACATCGATGCAATCATCGCTTTCATTTCTCCAAGCGAATCAGAAACCCTCGAATCAATATTGAAATTTCACTTTCTAGAGGAGACACCGGTATTCGCATCTTCGCAAAGTGAACTGCATAACCGCACCTTCAGCGAGCTGAAAGTCAGAAGCTTAGAGTTCCCCTTCATCAGCCAGAAAAACAATGCTAACGTTTTTCTCAAAGACCAGTTCGAGCTGCGCACTAGGTTTAACCAAGAGCTCTTCGCTTTAGGTATGGACGCATTTAGATTACTTCAACTTATCGAGATATTCAGCGTTGCACCCGACTTAAAGATACATGGCCAAACCGGCATAGTTCAATTAGGTGAGCAGCAAAATTTTTTCAGAAAGCTTAGAGTTATAGAAAACAAAATTTAACCACAATGTTAAGGGTTGATGATTTGCTCGCAACCAATAATTTCAACAAACAAACAAACAAACAAACAAACAAACAAACAAACAAACAAACAAACAAACAAACAAACAAAGAATTACAAATAAGGTAAATAATGAACATGTTAAATGACTTCCAAATTAAGAAGGGACCTCAAACAGCTTTCAAGAAGGCGATAAAAGTCTTTTTTACTCTACCTATTTTCGGGTTGTTAATCTGCTGTTCAGCCATGAATGAGGCTTCAGGTAGTCGCACGCCTGGCACCTATATTGACGATTTTGTATTAGACATCGCTATCGTTGAGCGCACAATAAGAAAATCGGATCCAAGATTCAAAGGTTCTCACATAGTTGTAGAAGTCTTTGATGGAAACATTCTGCTGGTAGGACAAGTGCCCTCCGACAGCTTAAAGGAGAAAGCTACTCGCGAGACACAAAAATTAAAGAAAGCCAAAAATGGCAAAGTCTACAATTATTTACAGGTCGCTCCGCCAACCACTCTATTAGCTAGAACCAACGACGCTTACATTACAACAAAAATCAAAGCTAAACTTATTACGTCCGGCTCTCTCCCAAAACCGATACATCCAACCGTAAACTAAAAGTATTAACAGAAGACGGGACTGTTTACTTGATGGGAGTAATCAACGGCTCTGACACCGATCGCACAACGTCTTTAGTTAAGTCTGTTTATGGCGTCAGGCAAATCGTTAATCTGTATAAAGAATTAAACTAAACGCAGCGATGTCTTTACTTTCTCTTTTTCAACCGATCCAGATTTATCTGGATACTCTTGTTTATCAAACTCAATTCCCTGACCAGACTCTTTGCCATAAATTGCGAGAATACGTTGCATCGGCAAATTCACACTTGTTCGAACACCGTTAAATCTACAATAAAAAGATATAACATCTGTACCGATATCCAAAGATTCTACCGCAACAGGAGACACATTTAGCACAACAACTCCATCCTTAACAGCAGACTGTGGGACTGAGCCAACACCCTCCTCTGCATCAACTGATATATAAGGTGTTTCTTCATTATCGAGAAGCCAGGAGTGAAAAGCTTTAAGCAGATACGGTCTTTTAGGTGTCACTCGTTCATCTCAAGCTCATCTTCGGTCAAACTCGCCTGGAAAGCATCTCTTTCAAAAACCCTATCCATGTACTTCTGCAAAGGTTTCGTGGATTTTTCTGGCAAGCTGATTCCAACTCGCTTTAAACGCCACAAGAGAGGAGCTACGCAGCAGTCCACGAGAGAAAACTCATCATTCATAAAAAATGGCTTTTCACCAAATATCGGTGAAATAGTAATAATACTCTCTCTCAATTCTTTTTTTGCTTTTGAAATCGCTGCCTCTCTGCCCTTTCCAGCCATCAAAATATCTAGCTTCGAGCTCCATTCGTTCTCTACGCGTGTAATCCAAAGCCTAGAGAGCGCCCTCTGTACCGGATAGACAGGCAATAAAGGAGGATGAGGAAAGCGCTCATCAAGATATTCCATAATCACATTGGCTTCATATAAAACTAATTCTCTATCCAGTAGGGTCGGAACTGAGTGGTAAGGATTAACCTCAGCTAGATCCTCATTTTTCTTGTTCGCATCAATGTCAATAACATCAAAGGTCACGCCCTTTTCAGCTAAGACCATTCTAACCCTATGCGAGTAATGATCCGTCGTCTTCGAAAACAAGGTCATCGATGATCTTTTTGTAACTAAACTCATTCGCTCCCCAAAAAAAATAACCGTATATCTAGTGTACGTCTTTCCAATACTCACGATTCAACAGATAAGTGAATATCCCTAGAAAGGCCAAAAAGGCTAACACCCAAACCCCCAAGCTTCGACGCTGTTCTTGGGAGGGATCACCCACATAATGAAGAAAATTAGTTAGATCATAGATAGCCTTATCGAACTCGCTCTGGCTGTATAAACCGGTCCCTGTTTCTACAATCAATTGCCGGCAATCTAACACTTGAGCCTCACAATTAAGGCGCTGAATCCCCTGCAGTTCCATCAAAACATTTGGCATTCCAACATTCTCAAAAACTTTATTGTTCACTCCGAAAGGTCTTGATTCGTCAACATAGAAAGTCTTTAGATAGTTATATACCCACTCAGAATCTCGAGCCCTGGCCACCATTGTTAAGTCCGGAGGAGGAGCGCCAAACCAGGCCTTCGCCTTTACAGGATCCATGGCAGTCGACATCAAATCGCCTTTCTTTTGGTCACTAAAAATCAAATGCTCTTCCAATAAATCGTGGGGGATTAACAAGTCGTCAGCTGTACGCTCATATCGCTGATATTTAAGACTATGACAGCCCAGACAATAGTTACTATAAAGTTTAAACCCATTTTGAAGAGAAGGAATATTCTTCATATCAGGTTCAAATGCTTCCATATCCCATGAAATCGATGAAGCGGAGAAAATAGGGCCAGACGACAACAAGAGAACACAGCCAGCTAATAAACTTGTAACAATTCTGATCATGCCGTAACGCGCTCCGGCTCCGGTTTTGTTTTCTCAACCCTTGTATACCAAGGCATAAGCACAAAATAAGAAAAATAAATCAAGGTCCCTATCTGAGCCATCAACGTCCTTTCATAAGTCGGAGATTTAACACCCAAATAACCCAACACAAAAAAGCTCACTACTAGCAACCCAAGCATTACTCTGGATATTGTTCCCTTATACCGCATCGACTTCACAGGGCTCTTGTCAAGCCAAGGTAATGCGGCAGGGATCAGAATCGCCGCAAACATAATGATTAAACCCCAAAGCTTGGCATCGATTCCCAAGAAAGGATAAGTAACCGCCCTTAACATTGAGTAATAAGGCGTGTAGTACCAAACTGGAGCTATAACCTCAGGAGTAACCAGAGGGTTGGCTTCAACAAAATTCGGTTTTTCCAGGAAAAAGCCTCCCATCTCAGGAGCGAAAAACACCACTGCACAAAAAATAAAAAGAAAGATAACGATCGCATGTATGTCATGAACTGTGTAATAGGGGTGAAAAGGCACGCTATCAAGTGGAATGCCTTCCTTATCTTTCGTCTTCTTTATCTCAATGCCATCAGGGTTATTTGAGCCCACGTGATGAAGTGCAACAATGTGAACGAAAACTAAGGCGGCTAAAACCAAAGGAATCAAAATGACGTGTATCGCAAACATTCGACTAAGAGTCGCACCCGAGATCAGGTAATCGCCCCTCACCCAAATTAGTATGTCTTCGCCAATTATAGGAATAGCACCGGCCAATGAGAGAATGACCTGAGCACCCCAGTACGACATGTTACCCCAGGGCAATAGATAACCCGCAAAGCCTTCAGCCATCAGAACCACAAATATCACCATGCCAATCAACCAGAGCAGCTCTCGGGGACCTCGATATGATCCGTACATGAGAGCTCTATACATGTGCAAGTAGACAACGATGAAGAAAAATGAAGCTCCTGTTGAGTGCATGTATCTCATGAGCCAGCCCCACTCCACATCCCGCATAATGAATTCAACAGACGCGAAAGCCCCCTCACCACTTGACACGTAATTCATCGTGAGCCAAATGCCCGTCAGTATCTGCATAACAAACACAACCGTCGCTAGCACCCCAAAATAATAGAAAAAATTGAAATTCTTAGGCGCCGGATAACGCGACATATGGTACTCGAAGGTTTCCGTCGCGGGGAATCTTTCGTCCACCCATCCCATAAGACTGCTCAAACCCTTCTTTAATTTACTCTCGTTCTGCACCATAGACATCAGGCATCAGCCTCCAATTCACCTACAATAATTTCTGTATCTGAGGAAAAGCGGTACGGGGGCACGGTCAAGTTAGTAGGCGCCGGCACCCCAGCGGCGACTCTCCCTGCGAGATCAAACCCCGAGCCATGACAAGGGCAAAAAAACCCTCCTTGCTCAGAATCCGGAAAAATGTTGGCCACTTGATGCTTTGGCGAACATCCCAGGTGAGTACAAAGTCCTAAAAAAACACCTATTTCTGGTCGGCTTGAACGATAAGGGTTCAAAGCGAATTCTGGCTGATCCGAATTTTCCGAGTTTGGGTCTGCTAGTCGGTCACTTTGTTCTTCTAAAAGAGCCAAAGAATCAGCGTCCCTATATATTACAAACACTGGTTGGCCCCGGTAGGAGAGAATAGGGCTCAATATCTCTCCAGGCCGCAGTTTGCTTATATCTATTTTAACTGGTGCTCCCAATGCCTTAGCCTTGGCGCTAGGCTGCCAGTACTGGAGAAAAGGGATTGCAGCCCCGACAACACCGACAGAAGCCACTCCTCCAGTCGCACCGATTATGAAATACCGTCTACCTAAATTAACCTCTGCTGACAAATAGGAAGCGCGCTCTTCTTCTTTTTGTTGAGACGCATCTTGCTCGACTGCCAACTCAGCTTTAGCCTCGCCGTCACTCAAATTTCCACTACTCCAAAAAATCGACTATTGCTTTTGACTTACGCACTACCGTTTGTATGTCCACTGAACGAAGTTTTCAACGTTTGACAACAAACACCTTCGGCGTCCGCAACGTGCGAGCAATTCTACCATAAGAATGGGGAAGTCCGAAGATATTAGTGGGTTATCTCTTCGAAAACTGAGGTCTTTTCCTGGCTTTTCTTAACCCAGCTTTCTTTCTTTCAACTGCTCGGGCATCTCTAGTCAGAAACCCTGATTCCCGCATAGCGCCATGAAAAGTCTCATTATAATCGACTAAAGCTCTCGCTATGCCATGCCTTATAGCTCCCGCCTGGCCAGAACTACCGCCACCCTTTACGGTCACCTTAAGGTCAACACTATCCGTTAATCCGGCAACCTCAAGCGGCTGGCGAACCACCATCCGTGAGGTTTCTCTTCCAAAAAAATCCTCGAGTGACTTCGCATTCACACTAATTTGACCTGTACCCTTTGATATAAACACTCGCGCAGCAGATGTTTTACGACGACCTGTGCCATAACTATATTCTTTCATGTCAAATATCCATTTCCCTAGGGGTTTGTGCTCCATGCGGATGTTCGGTGCCCGCATATACTTTAAGCTTTCTATACATAGCTCTACCCAAAGCATTCCTGGGTAACATACCCTTTACTGCCTTTTCGATCATTCTTTCCGGGTGACTTTGCCTCATTTTTGCAGCATTTATACTTTTGATGCCCCCAGGGTATCCCGTGTGTCGCCAGTAGATCTTTTTAGTCTCTTTGTTTCCCGTTAGGCTTACCTTGTTGGCATTAACGACCACGACATAGTCTCCAGCATCAACATGCGGAGTATACTCTGGTTTATGTTTGCCTCGTAATCGCGTTGCTATCTCGGTTGCTATCCTGCCTAGTGTTTTTCCATCGGCATCGACTAACCACCATGATCTCTCAATATCTTCTTTTCGAAGACTAACGGTTTTCATTATTACCTCGATTCCATGACGCTGTTCGCAGACCGGCTGACTCGATACTAGATGAACCAACCGCTCTAAGGACCGCGAATCATATTAGAGCAAATCTTTATTTTCAACCTAGATTTAGCAGCCTAGATAAAAATTAGTGATGTTCTTTTGAAAGATATTCCAAACTTTGCATTTCAAGGAGTCTACTTTCTGTTCTGCGAAACTCAAAAGTTAACTGTTCGCCTCTATAGAGCTCCCCGGGCGATGCTTCCGCTTCAATTATCAACTTAACACCACGATCATAGAACTCATCGACCAGGCTTATAAAACGCCTTGCCGCACTTTCATGGCGCTGATTTAATATAGGCACTCCACTTAAAAATACCGTCTGGTAAATCTTCGATAACTCAATGAAGTCATTCTGAGATCTTGGCCCCTCGCATAGTTCTGAAAAGTCGAACCATGCCAAATCAGCTGACTCTCTAACTACACTGATGTTTCTGCCCAAAACTCTGATTTTTTCTCCTACTTTTACTTCCCCATCCGCGAGAGACCGAAAAGATTCCAACATTAACTTTTGGCTATCTTCACATACTGGAGAGTGGTACACGTTCGCATCACTTAATGCTCTTAAGCGGAAGTCTTGATCACTTAGGACTAAAAACAAATTAGTGTGTTTGTATAGCAAATCAATCGCGGGGAGGAATTTCGACCTCTGCAGCCCATTCGGATATAGGTTCTTTGGCTCAGAGTTAGAAGTAGCAACTAAAATTACCTCGCGATCGAAAAGCCACTTTAGCAGCTCGCCCAAAATCATGGCATCAGCTATATCAGATACGTAAAATTCATCGAAACAGATGACTTTCGTTTCTAGAGCGAACTGTTCCGCTATGTCCTTGATAGGATCTTTTGTTCCACGCCTACTGGTTAATTCCTCATGTACCCTTCGCATAAAACGATGAAAATGATATCGCTGGCCTATACCCTGCGGTAGGCAACCATAAAACATATCCATTAGCATCGTTTTGCCCCTGCCCACACCACCACAAAGATACACACCTCTGACAGTGTTTTCGTTCTTGGCGGTAAAGGGGTTGGGAAAGTATCGCTTCAATGGTCTTAAGTTCTGTTTCCAACTCACCCTCGTCAACTCTAGATATAATTCGTTTAAGCACTCAATCGCTTCTTTTTGGCCAGAATCGGAAAGTAATCGACCCGAATCGACTAACGCAGAGTACTTATCTATCGGAGTATTTTTCAAAGCTGGGAGTCTTCCGACTAAAAGGCTAATTCCATTAATTTAATTGTTTAAAATATTTGAATTAAAGTCAGGCCCTCTAATTTTGGAGGCTAGCGCGTGGGCCTCTAGACCTTCACTATTAGCGATTATCGAAGCAGGCTCGCTTAGCAAGCTTGCTCCTTCTTGTGATATTTCCACAACCGAGCTTTTTTTAACAAAATCATAAACGCCTAAAGGAGAAGAAAATCGTGCGCTTCCAAACGTGGGCAAGACATGAGATGGTCCTGCCAGGTAATCTCCAAAGGATTCTGTGGAGTAATTGCCACAAAAAATTGCGCCTGCATTCTGGATTTGATCAAGATATTCATCAGCCCGCTCAACGCACAACTGCAAATGTTCGGGTGCTATTTTATTAATTATTTCCATCGCTTCTTCATCACTACTAACCTGAATAACCGCACTCCGAGCTTCTAGGGATTGGCCAATTATTTCTTGCCTACTTAACTTGGGAAACACCTCATAAACTCTCGCGACAAACTTATCGATGTATTCCCGATCTTGTGAAATTAGAATACTTTGCGCTGAAGGGTCATGCTCAGCTTGAGACAAGAAGTCCAAAACTAACCAATCTAAAGGGGCTCCAGAATCTGCAAAGATGACAAGCTCTGTAGGCCCCGCAATTGAGTCAATACCGACAAAACCAAAAACCTTTCTTTTGGCCGCGGTAACGTACAGACCCCCGGGGCCAACGATTTTATCAACTCTCTTTATGCTCTCAGTTCCAAAGGCTAAAGCTCCAATTGATTGCGCTCCACCAAACCCATAAATTTCTTCTACTCCAAGCTTATAGAGAGCGGCAAAAAGCAAGTCATTGTGATGCTGCCCCATCAATGGAGTCGCGACAGCTATCTCTTTCACTCCAGCCACCTTTGCAGGTATCACAGTCATAAGCGCAGTGGAAGGATAACTAGCCTTTCCACCAGGAATGTATACTCCCACCCGATTTATTGGCGCTATTTGTTGTCCGAGCAAATTATTTTGTTCGTCTTTATACGACCAAGACGATTCAATTTGGCGATTATGAAAAGTTTCTATTCTCTCTATCGCAAACGATAGCGCGCTGCGTTCTTTCTCTGAGATCTTTTCCCAGCTGGTTGCCAATAGTTCTAGGTCTAACTGCAAATCCGACCCGGAATCAACGTCTATGCTCTCAAATTCCTTGACATAAGCCAAAACGGCCGCGTCTCCTTTCAAACGAATGTCCCTTAGAATTTTGCCAACTTTTACATCAAGTTCCTGGTCTTCCAACAATTGAAGAGAACGCAATTCATCTAAATCTGCCTGGAAGCTATCGCTACCAGTAAATAATTTCCTCACGATGACAAACTCAAAACTTGACTCAATCCTTTCGTTAAATTTTGAATCTCGGAGTATTTAGTCTTCATGGAAGCTCGGTTAGCTATCAGCCGGGCTGATATATCCACCAATTTCATTTTTTCCTCTAGACCATTCGCTCTTAGAGTGTTGCCGCTTTCCACTATATCTACTATAACATCTGCAAGCCCCAGCAGAGGGGCTATCTCAAGCGCACCAGATAACTTTATCAGCGATATTTCTTTGCCAACCCTTTCATAATGGCCCCTGGCAATTTTCGGAAACTTAGTAGCAACCCTCAAGCCTCTTTCTGGCTCTAGTTCCCCAACCAAACCAGCAACAGAAATCCTGCATATTCCGATCTGCAAATCGAGCAATTCATAAAAACCGAGCGAACTATTGCATTCGAGGATTGTGTCCTTACCCGTAATCCCTATATCAGCTATCCCATTTTCCACGTACGCGGGGACATCAGCGCCCCTTACCACAATAATTTTATAAAATTGATCAACAGAATCAAAAACTAGCCTTCTAGAGTCGTTGGGGTCTTCCCCCAGCACCACATTACACTCCTTTAGAATCGGCAAAACTTCTTTAAATATTCTGCCCTTATTCAAAGCGATAACCAGCGCCATTTTCAAACACCCATGCTAAACGGTGTATAGTAACTGAGGGAGCTAAGGCTTTCGATCTTCAATAACCTTTTCACGACACACGCTCTATAACACCACCTAAAGCACTAATTTTTCGCTCTATCGCCTCATACCCCCGATCTATGTGATATATCCTATCGATTAGTGTTTTACCTTGTGCCAGCAATGCTGCAATAACCAAACTTGATGAGGCTCGCAAATCCGTGGCCATTACCTGAGCCCCAGTCAATTTACTAACTCCTGTAACAACTGCTGTAGAGTTGCCTCGCAATTTGATATCAGCGCCTAACCGACTCAGTTCTTGCACATGCAAAAATCGATTCTCAAATATGCGCTCTTGGATAACCGACTTACCAGAAGCAATGCAGTTTAAAACCATGTACTGCGCTTGCATATCCGTTGGGAACCCTGGATAAACTCCAGTCTCGACATCAACCGGCTCTGGTCTTGAAAGGCCCATGCATAACTTAACCGAGTCTTTTGAGATTTCTATATTTGCTCCCGACATTTCTAATTTCTCTAGAACAATAGTCAAGTGGTTTGGATCAAAGCCTTGGACTTCAATTTCCCCTCCAAGAGCTGCACCTGCGATTAAAAAAGTACCGGCCTCAACCCGGTCACCTATTATTCTGTGCGCAATCGACCTTAATTTACCGACCCCTTCAATCTCAATTACCGAAGTTCCAGCTCCTGCAATTTTCGCCCCCATCTTGATAAGAAAGGTTATTAAATCGATAATCTCAGGCTCTTCTGCTGCATTCTGAATAACAGTTTTTCCTTCAGCTAAAGCAGCTGCCATGATCAAATTCTCAGTAGCACCGACCGAAGCCATCTCAAGATAGATTTCGGCACCCTTCAATCCTCTAGGAGCGCTTGCCTTAACATATCCGGATTCAACCTGTATTTTCGCGCCCATAGCTTCCAAGCCTTTTAGATGCAAATTGACGGGCCTTGCTCCTATAGCACATCCACCGGGCAGAGAAACCTCAGCCTCCCCATACTTCGCCAAAAGTGGGCCCAACACCAAAAAAGAAGCTCTCATTGTCTTTACTAGCTCATATGGCGCTGTAAATGAAGACAGGTTTGACGCGTCTACTATATATTCATCATCTTCTGTGGAGCTGGTAAGCGCTCCCATTTCTTTTAGTAACATGGCCATCGTAGAAACATCTTTTAGATCAGGCACGTTATCTAATTGGACAGGTCCTTCTGCTAAAATCGTTGCCGCTAAGATAGGTAAAACTGAATTTTTAGCTCCAGAAACGCTAACCACGCCTGTTAAAGGCCTACCTCCCTCGATAATCAGTTTATCCATCGTCTAATGAATTATCGTGTTGTAGCCATGACGGTAACTGCATGCAGCGTACCTTCTGAAATATAATCTTTTACGAATTTGTAAATCGCTTGGTCCCGCTGAACCCGATTCATTTCTTCAAAACTTTCGCTGACTACTTTAATTTCGGCTCTATTGCCGGAAACCACAACATTAACTAGGCAACCAGGAATACCGTCTAGTATTCTCTTCTTGATTTCTTCTTCAATCATTTTCTACCCCATTACACAAATGCCGAGCTATGCCGATAGCGTATTCAATTAAGAACCCCAATTCTGCCAATAGAGAGACAAAGGGAATCATTGTTTCCAGAACTTCATCTGAACTAATACTTTTCTTTTAAGCAAATCATTCAAGAACACAAACTTCTTTGCTATTTCCTAACGCACCTATTTTTCATATTCTTCGACCAGTTCGGATAAAGAAAGACATCATAGAGAATGAACAGAATACATTTAAATAGAATTTGCTCAAATATTACCAGCATCGTTTCAGATATCGATGGAGTTCTCACTAACGGTGAAATCATCTACTCGAGCTCTGGGATCGAATTCAAAAGTTTTAATGTTAAAGATGGCTCCAGTATCGTTAGATTACAAAACAAAGGAATAGAATTTGCTCTTATCAGCGGGCGAGAATCGGTCGCA
Organism: Candidatus Azotimanducaceae bacterium; assembly: GCA_045560825.1. GTDB lineage: Bacteria > Pseudomonadota > Gammaproteobacteria > Pseudomonadales > Azotimanducaceae > UBA4421. Next base: position 12,464 of record JBJKYX010000025.1, on the reverse strand, counting down.
AACCAACTAAGAGCAAAAGAACTAGGTATAAAACATTTGTGCGAGAATATCAGCGATAAAGGAAAAGCCCTAGATGAACTCATCAAAAATGGTTTCCCTTCGAAAAACATATGCGCTATTGGAGACGACCTTCAGGATTTGACTCTCTTTAACCACAACCGTGTGACCCTAAAAATTACAGTTAGAGATGGACACCCAAAGGTCATTCAAGAGGCAGATTTCGTAACTGAACGCAAGGGAGGAGAAGGCATCATGCTGGAAGTCTGTGAATTATTGAACAGTGAAAAACAATGAACTCTGCCACTCCATTCTCAAAGATCGGTTTGTTCATACTTCTTTACACTATAAACCCAAGCATCTCTTCCAGTGAAATCAATGAAATTTCAGAGAACAAGCGGCCTGCAATTTCTCTATCTAATGTCAAATTAGATAGTTTCTCTCAAGAGGGGAATCTAGATTTAGAAATTGAAGCAACCAGTCTAAAACAAGATACGTTAAGCGGTCAAAGTCATCTAAAGAACCCTAAAGTAAAGTTAGAAAATCCCCCAGGGACCCTATGGTTGATCAAATCCAAGCTTGGCACCGTATCAAGAAACGGCTCCAATCGAGACGGCATTTCCGAACAACGTATCGAACTCTCAGGGAGACGTTGTTATATCCAGGCGCACAGCTGAAGGTCAACTCGTAGAAATACAGAGTGATAATTTTATCCTTTTACCTCAGAAACAATATGCCGAAACTCTTTCATCTGTCACGTTAAACTCAAGCAACAATTTAACTAGAGCCGGCAAGCTCTCCATTGATTTACGTCGCGGAGAAATGAGGCTGCAATCCAGTTCAACTCAATATGTAGAAACCAAAATCCGGAGCCCGCAATTTGGTAAACGCTAACTTTCAGAACTCTATACTCCGGCAAATGATCGTACGTTTCTTATTATCAATAGTACTTCTACTAGGTTTTCTGAGCCACATCTATGGAGAAGATCTGCCGCCTGAATTCGTGATATCCAGCAAATCAGCAGTCATAAGCAAAAGTCTCGAAACGGCAACCTATCTTGGTAACGTCAAGCTAGTAAATGAACGCTTCCTAATAACAGGAGAAAAATTAATAATTTCATACAGAGAAGGCGAAGCTACGCATATTTCGATGGTTGGCAACCCTAGTTCTTTTCAGGGAACTTTGCTAAAAAGCAAATCTAACATCTTTGCAACTGCGACAGAAATCATCTACGAAGGACTAGATCAGATTTTAATCTTTAAAGGGAATGCGGTCGTCGAGAGAAACCGTGACACATTAGAAGCAACTTCTATAAGCTACAACATCGCTAGCGAAGAGATTTCTGCCAGAAGTGCGGAGGGAGAAGACCCGGTTCGACTGGTTATAAAATCTCTCTAAATAGGCACTTCGTATCATTATGGTTAAACACTTTTTGAACGCTAACAATCTAACTAAAAGATATGGCCACACAGTCGCTATAAGTAATATTAGTCTAGCAATGCAAAGCGACGAAATAGTAGGACTGCTCGGTCCAAATGGAGCAGGAAAATCAACTTGCTTCGGGATTTTAGCCGGCTTAATCCAAGCAGATTCAGGGGAAATTTTCCTTGATTCAGAAGACATTACTAGCCTAGCAATGCACTCGCGATCGCTGTCAGGACTAACCTACCTCCCACAAGAACCGAGCGTTTTTCGAGAGCTAAGTACGCAAGATAATTTGAAAGCCCTGATCGAGTACAGAAATGATCTGAACCGAGAACAAAAACACAATCTGTGCCACAGATTATTAGAAGAATTTGGGCTCATAGAAATCAAGAGCGTTTTAGGGAGAAACCTCAGTGGTGGTGAGAGACGCCGATTAGAGATAGCAAGAACGCTTACAAGCGACCCAAAATTTATTCTTCTTGACGAACCTTTTGCAGGAATAGACCCAATCTCATTGAATGATATCAAAACTCAGATTGATATTTTAAAGAAACGGGAAATCGGTATTTTGATCACCGATCATAACGTTAGAGAAACACTAGATATTTGTGATCGCGCATATATAGTGAACGGAGGCACTATAATTGCAAACGGAGACATTGAAGAAATCTTGAACAACAAAAAAGTTAAAAGTGTATATTTAGGGGACAACTATTTGATTTAAAACATGACCAAATCCTCAGAGATAAAAGCGATATGGCGTATTGATAAGGGGTGAACAACCCAACTGTAAATCCATCTAAGAATTAAAAATAGCTATTGATGAAACAGACATTAAATATAAATCTAAGTACACAAATCCGAATGACGCCTCAACTGCAGCATGCAATAAGGCTTTTGCAGATGTCGACCTTAGACTTGAGGCAAGAAATTCAGGAAAATCTCGAAAACAACCCTCTGCTTGAAATAGAAGAAAATCTCATTCAAAACGAAGAGTCCAGTCGATCCGAAGAAAATCAACAAGAGACGGACAATATCGTTGACCTTAGTCTGCAAGCAGACCAGACTGAAAACGAAACCAAAGATAGAGCTCCAGAAGAAAATCAAATAACAGAAAAGTTAGACAACCCATTGTCCGAAGAACTTCCCTTAGACACAACTTGGGAGGATACCTACCAGAGCACACAACAAAGCAACAAGGAAAAAAGTGAAGGCCTAAGTAATCAAGAATACCTTACGAACAATTCCTCTGAAGAAACTCTACACGACTATTTAATCTGGCAACTCAACCTCGCTCCTTTGGCAAGGGAAGACAAAATCGTAGCGCTTACTTTAATTGATTCTATAGATCCTAATGGATTCTTAACCGTTGAACTCAATGAGATTCTTGAAGCAATTAATATCGAGGAAGTATCAAATGAAGTGTCTATTGATATTTTAGAAAAAATATTGGGGATCATTCAGGATTTTGACCCCACTGGTGTCGGCGCTAGAAATCTTTCTGAGTGCTTGCTTTTGCAATTGCGAGAAATAGACGTAAGTAAAGATCTTCATGAATGTTGCACGAAAATAATAACTAATCATCTCCAGGAATTAGCTGGTAACGACTACCCTAAGATTAAGAAAAGCCTCGGGGCCTCAGACTCTCTATTGCAACAAGCTTTGCTATTAATTAGATCGTTGAATCCAAAGCCTGGATCGATTATTTCACCAAAAGAAACCGATTACATTTATCCTGATGTAATTGCTCGCAAAATAACGGATAACTGGATCGTGGAGCTTAACTCTGAAGTACTTCCCAAAGTTCGCATAAATTCCGTTTATGAAGGACTATCGAAAAGGTCTACTGATAAATCCGAAAAAACTTACCTCAAGGAACACTTGCAAGAAGCCAAGTGGTTTATAAAGAGTCTGCAAACACGCCACGACACATTGCTAAAAGTAGCCTCCACAATTGTAGAAGTTCAAAAAGACTTTCTTGATTATGGGCCTGAGCATATGAAGCCACTAATTTTATCTGACGTCGCTCAGAGAACTGAGCTTCATGAGTCAACAGTATCCAGAATAACTAATAGGAAGTATCTCTCTACGCCACGCGGTGTATTCGAACTGAAGTATTTCTTTTCCTCACACTTAGGCACCGCTTCAGGAGGCGAGATATCGAGCACGGCTATCAGAGCATTGATAAAAAAATTAATAGACGAAGAAGATCAAGCGAAACCCCTAAGCGATAGCAAAATCGCCGCAATACTGCTCGAAAAAGATGTAAAAATTGCTCGGAGAACAATCGCAAAATATAGAGAGTCGCTTGGCATACAGTCTTCTAGTGAGCGGAAAAAATATTCAAGGTGAAATAAAGTAGCGGCAATTGATAAAAAGTCGATAATTTCCTTAAGGTCATATTGACAATGTATCCGGCAATCAATCAAAGAGAGAAACATTGAGGCTGATCGTAGTAAGTGGAAGATCTGGATCTGGAAAGTCTACTGCACTTGCAGTCCTTGAAGATGCTGGGTTCAACTGCATCGATAACCTACCTGCGATCTTATTAAAGCCTATCGTAGAAGAAACTCTTTATTCCAGTCATTCAGAAGACATAGGACTAGCTATTTGCATCGATGCGAGAAATAGGAGCCTAAACAAATTTACCGAGCTCTTTGATGAGATTGATAGAACTAAGATAAATTGCGAATTGGTGTTTTTCGATGCCTTGGACGAAACACTTCTAAAGAGATTTAGTGAAACCCAGCGCCCCCATCCGCTTACAAGTAAAACTAGAGATATCCAAGAAGCCATCAAATTAGAAAGCAAATTCCTCGACAAAGTCTCTGAGAAAGCAGACCTCAGAATCGACACAAGTACATTAACAGAGAGAGAGCTTAGAAAGCTTATAATAGATCGAATTATTAAAAGAAAAGCTAAAACCTTGAGTCTGGCTTTTAGCTCGTTTGGATACAAGCATGGTATCCCAAAAGACGCGGACTATGTCTTTGATATACGCTGTTTACCAAATCCTTTTTGGTCAAAGACATTGAAAAACCTTACCGGCCTAGACGAGGACGTAAAAAGCTTTCTGGCGAAACAAGATTTAGTTGAAGAAATGGTACAAGATCTCACATTTTATCTTAGCAAGTGGATAAGCCATTTCGAAGATTACAACAAGTTATATATGACAGTGGCCATCGGATGCACAGGCGGTCAGCATAGAAGCGTTTACGTCGTGGAAAGAATGGCAGAATATTTCAAGGGAAAACCCATAAACATTATAGTTCGACACAGGAGAACTCTAATCCGAAAATCGTTCATCTAAGTCGGTATCCGTAAAACTGTCTATCTCGACTTTCTGATCCCATAATCCTATAAAAGAAACATCTGGATCAGAGATCGCCCCCTTAACGCGAAACTTTCCACTGCTAAACTTTTCAATCGGTTTTCTAAATACTCGCTCGCCCACTATAACGCCCAAACCTGCAATTGGGTTAGCAACGGCGAGGTAGGCTGCATACCAAGGCAAGCTCTCACTCACAGGCAAAGTAACAATCAATTCATTATCCAGAGAGTTCTCTAGCAAATTAATAGTACCGCCTACTCGCATCCGTGAAGAAGTGCTTGAAATAATCATGGGCTGCACAAAAGACACCATACCTTCGTCAAATCTTACTTTCGCCTCTACCGTCTCGTAGCCTATACCACGGCCACGTACATCGGAAAAATCAAGCTTCGAAAGCCTTCCAAAAATTTTAGAAAAGTTCAATAGACTCGCTAATTTCATACCTCCCTCGGCTGGTGACATTTCGACGAACCTACCATCCTTCAAATTAAAGTCCGCAACGCCTCTTAAATTTGACAAATCGAAGTCAAACGGCGTTCCTTTCCAAGAGAAATCTACGGCAATCTCTGTTGACTCAGAGATTATACTTGGCTGATATTCCCAAGCCTTCAAGGTAAGGTCCAATTCCTCAATAAACAGGCTTCCATTAAACTTCGTATCGTTTTTCGTTAGATCCCAGCGCATATAAGCTTCTTCTGACACTATACCTTTGAGGTCAAAGCTAAAGGGATAAAACTCTAAGTTGCTATTTTCGCCACGGAGAACAAAACTTACAGCTCCTAGTTCTTGTTCATCAAAACTCAATCGATCAACGCTAAAAATCATATTCGGCAACTCACTAAGATAGTCTTTAACGAATTTACCAGTCGACATCCCAGTAAAACTTGTCACACCAAAAATCGACAAATCTAATCGATCAAGATCGATGTTAATATTACCTACCTTTTCAATTTCGATGGCGCCATCGACAAGTTGAGACTGAATCTCAACCTTAGAAACCGGCCCACCTAGTTTTCCATTGGCCGTTACATTCTGTAAACCTATGTCATTAAAACTGACTTGCTCGATCTGCAAATCCTCTAGTTTCCAAAAAAAATCCAAGGGTTCTGAGAAGCTAATCAGATCCAGATACGCAGCAAGGTTAATAGCTTCGAGTTCGCCCATAACTAAACCGTTATTTTGCGGAAGGTCCTTCGGAAGCGTCTTTCCGGAAAACGCGATGGCTGCGTTTATGACCTCTCTTTCTTTTGTCGTTAAAAATAGATCATGATCTGCATAAGACAAATAGCCGAATTCTTTATCGTCTGTGAAATCAATATTAATCTTAAATTCTATTCTTTCTTTTTGTGCTTTGAAGAATGGCAATGGCAACTTCACTGTCATGCCCTCGAGGTCTGTTTCCAAAGTAAAGTTCGACCGATTCTTTGCGTTAGTCGCAAAAACCATTTCTGCAAAATATTCGAAAGAACCTTCCAAATACTCATCAATTGACAACTCAGTAACCACTTTAATCATCTCTGTATCTGCGAGACCTTCTAAAGCAAATTTCAGACTATCTCTATCACTCAGTGCTTTTATTGAGATTTTCTCATTGAAAAGTTTCCCTTGAAAATCGCCACTAAGATGATGGGGTAAATAGAATCCTCCCTTCCCTTCTAAAGATTGAAAATCTAAATCGTAGTCCGGGACCATCAGATCGAAATCACTTAATTGAAATCTGATATCCAAGTCTATCGCGCTAGGGAGAACATTAGAAAATGGAAAACTCAGATCCATATTCCCGGTGATTATCCCTCGGCTTTGCCATTCATTCGACAGAAAAGATAGCTCCTCTTTTAAAGGACTGTTGAGGATAAAAGAGATTATTCCGTTGTCCTTACTCGTAAAATTGACGTCGGCTGACAAGTCAGCATTGAGATTATCCATAATCAGCTCAGCTGATAAATCTTGAATTCCCAACATATTTCCCGCCACAACACTAATGCTGGTTTCAGCACCTTTGAGATGCACATTGCCCTTAGCATCCTCCATTACTGGCCAACCATCGAGGTACCTTACCCTCAAATCTTCGTATTCTCCTTTCAGCTCGATTCTTCTCGAATTCGAATAATCAGCATGCTTAATCTGTCCATGATATGCAAAATGCAGATTAGAAAGCTCTCCAGTCAACAAATCATCGTCAAGCCATTCCACTAGTGCCAGAGGAAGTACTTTAGGAACGTACTGATGCCGGTCAACTAAATCAAGATCTGGCGTTTCGAAAAAAAGCGACAGGCTTCTGTTTTCTTCTAATGCTGCACGCGAAAGCGAAAAAGAGCCGTCTACTTCCATCTCACGAAAACGCGATTCAATATCTCTGCTTACTAGCGAAAAGTAGTTTTGATCAAACCAAGAAATGAGTTTCCCGCTCAACTTCTCTGAATACCAAAGGTGATCAAAAACATTAGGAAACATGACTCGAGAGTCGCTTGAATCAAGCTCAAAAAGAAAACCGTTTGAATGGAGATATACTGACCCAGCTAAATTAGCAACCCGGGGTACGCCTTTGTGGCTATCCGTGCTTAGTCCCTTGAAAGAGCCATAAATCCCTATTCCAGAGTTTCCATCCATATAACCTGAGATTTTAGACAGCTTTCCTTTTAGATTCAGGCCAGCAACCCATGAGTTTGAGACTTCCCATTCAGGAAAGATCTCAGTCACAAAGTCGCTAACAGACTTCAAGTCTAAAGAATCAGAAAAAAACTTGAAATCTAGCGGAAAACTTTGACTTGATATCAAAGTCCTTAACCCCTTGAAGCCGTCCGAACTGTGGAAGTCTGGCTGATATCTAAACCAAATAGGAGTCATTTCCAATAATGGCAGGCTCTCAGGAACGACATTCTGCTGAAGTCTGCCATCTAAGGCACCGCCAGAGCCTCTCAAATTAAAATTTACTGGAAAGCTAATCTTTTGAGATTCGTTACGGCCGCCGATTGTCTCCAAAGACATTTGGAAAAAACCTTGTCCTTTATGCAAATCTCCTAGCCAAAACCCTTTGCTGAAATTCAACCTTAAACTCCCAACCTTGGGGTAAAAGTCCTCAAAATTAAGAATTCCATGGCTTTCAATGGCTACTGGAGAGTTGAATTCCCACCAACTCTGTTCGTGCTTGTCGATAGAAAATACAAAAGGCTCTAAATTTTTGTCACTATGAACAATTTTACCACGTAATTTTTGTATGCCACTCTGATTAAAAGATCTCAGCTCGAAACTATTCATCGTAAGAGAATCGGTTACTTCAGATGCACGAAAAAACAAACGTATGTAGACTTCTTTAGTTTCAGTCAGGGAGCCAAGAAACTCGCCTAATTCGTCAAAATTCCACAAACCAATTGAATTTGATGCATCCTCCTTTTTATAGGATCGAATCTCACCAGAATCCACTCGCAATCTCGCCAAGACCAAATCATTTTGTAGCAACGAATCCCAAAACCTACTTCAATCAAGACATTTTCTAAGCGAAAAAACTTATGTTCAGCAACCTCTATTTCCAGAACTGGATTTAACCCGGCCCAAGAAAAAACAATGTTTTCAGCTGAAATACCAATACTAGAAAAAATAGAGTTAACGCGATCAATTGAGGAAAAATAGTGGGTGCTTAAGCTTCGCGCACCAAGATGTATCAAACTAAAAAATAATAAACCTAGGGTTAAAAAAAGGAACAGCCACCTAAAAAGCCCTTTCATTTCATCAACCTCGATAACATGCAGTTTAAAACCCGAAATAGCGTTGAAAAATTGTCACTTCTTAGGTACTCCACATAGCGAAAACAATGCTGAATTAAAAGCAATTTCAATCAGCGCATCTAAGCATCAAAGACCTATACGCCCCCTCCAAGTATCTATCTTAAATTGAGATAACAACTGCTCTGTTTCAAATATGGGCAACCCTACTATTCCACTATAACTACCCTTAATCTGATGCACAAAAATTCCTCCTATACCTTGGATACCATAAGAACCCGCTTTGTCTAAGGGCTCTCCAGTTTTACAGTAGTCTTCAATTTCCTGGGAGCTTAGTTTTTTAATTTGGACTTTACTCTCAGACGTAACGTGCTCAAGCCTTGTACCATCGAACACTGCAACAGAGGTCAATACAACGTGTTCGCAACCTGATAACAACTTTAGGGCTTCTTTTGCATCATCAAGACTCTTTGGTTTTCCAAAAATCCGATCGCCCAAGCACACAATTGTATCCGCACCAATAGTTAGCCCGTTTTCTCCAATTTCCGTTTTGGCTTTTTCTTTTGACATTCGAACAACGTAATCTAATGGCAGCTCTCCATCATTTACTTGTTCGGAAATAGGAAAGTGAATTAGCTCAAAATCGATACCCATTTGTTCTAGTAATCGTTTCCGTCTAGGTGACGCCGAATTCAGATATATTCGTTGCAAGTCATCTGGATCTCTAGCGCTGATACAGCCTCCTAATGAAAGTCTGAAAGTAGGGCCATAACACAGAACTTACTGAAGAGCTTATAAGAGCATCCATCAGAATATTTAAAAGGTCATCTAGTAAGATCGAACAAAGAATCAGCCTATAAAAGAAACACCCCAAGAATACCAAAACAATCTGCTGAAAATAAGAATAACTGACAAAGCGTTCATAAAACTTCCAAGCAAGGAACGCAATCAAAACCAACAAACAAGCATTAACACCTAATAGACTGCCGTACAGAACATCAAGTAGAAGCCCCAAAACCCATATTAAGATGAAGTTTATAGTCCCTGAATAATACGTAGCCCATAAAAGCACCACCATTATCGTAAAATGCGGTCTGAACCAACTTATCCAGATCGGCCAATCACGAGGACCATGCAGAACTTCCGTTAACATCGCCAAAAAAAATATAGACACCAAAACCAAACTGTCCCTTGAAAAAAACATTATTGCTTGGTTTTAACGTTCACAAAGCCAAAGAGACTATTCAAGAATCACCAATAAATCTTGTATGCCAGTCAAATCCGATAGAGGTCGCACGATGACTTCAGCGTAGGCGGAAGTTTCTTCCAAGACAAAGGAAGTCACTTCACCTAAGGCATAACCTGCCGGGTAAATGCCGCCTAATCCAGTCGATTCCAGTACATCTCCAACCAATATTTCTTCAGATGTAGGAACATTCTCCAACAACATAATATCCAAATCCCCGGTCCCTCCCAAAATACTTCTAAAACCGGTCCTACGAACTCTGACAGCAACCGCCGAATCCTGATCGGATATCAACATTACTCTGCTAGAAAAAGCATTGACCTCAGACAACAAACCAAGAACGCCAGAGCCTCCGACCACTGCCTGGCCCTGCGCTAGGCCATGTGCAGAACCTTTATCAATCATTATTCTTGACATATTTCCAGGAACAACACCAACCACTTGAACAAGCTTGGTTTCTAACGGCATCCGGTTTGTAATATTCAACAATGCCCTAATACGCTGATTTTCTTCTTCCAAGGATTGATAATGCATAATCATTTGCTGCAACTTCAGATTTCTCTTTTTGAGTTCGAGATTTTTTTGTTGCAAAGTTTCTCTGGGTTCGAAGAATCCAACAATCACATTTCCCAAGAGATAGGGTGAGTTTGCTGCGAAATAAATAGGAGTAACAGTAAGAGAAATAGCACTTCTAATTGGAGTAAGAAGCCTTGAGTAACTATCAACGAACGATAACGCAAGAGACAAAAGAACCAGGAAAAGTACTAAATAACTTACACCATCATCACGGCTAAATATTGACTTAATAGGCTATGTTCTCCTGAGTGCGATACCAGCTACTCCATTGATAGAAAGTCATTCGTACCGCTTGCACTATCCATCAACTCCAAAGCTATTCCCCCCCCTCTAGCCACACAAGTCAATGGGTCTTCTGCTATTACCACAGGCAAACCTGTTTCTTCCCCAATCAAGACATCTAAATCTCTCAACAAAGCTCCTCCTCCAGTTATAACAATCCCTGTTTCAGCAATATCCGCCGCCAACTCTGGCGGGCATTGCTCTAAGGCGCTTTTTACAGCTTCGACAATGATGGAAAGTGGCTCTTGTAAAGCTTCTAAAATTTCATCGCTATTCATTGTAAATGAGCGCGGAACCCCTTCGGCCAAATTTCTTCCTCTTACGTCGATTTCTCTCATTTCTTTTTGAGGGAACGCCGCTCCAATTTCTTTTTTGATTCTCTCAGCAGTGGCTTCTCCCACTAAACTACCCTGGGTTCTGCGGATGTAGGCGACGATAGCCTCATCAAATCTATCTCCTCCTACACGAACGGTGTCAGAAACCACTACACCATTTAATGAGATTATCGCGATCTCAGTAGTGCCCCCACCAATATCAACAACCATAGTGCCTACCGCTTCATGCACGGGCATCCCTGCTCCAAGCGCCGCTGCCATTGGCTCCTCAATTAATCGAACGTCTCTCGACCCAACAGAGAGCGCGCTTTCCCTGATAGCGCGCCTTTCCACTTCAGTCGACTTGCACGGAACACAAATCAATACTCTGGGACTAGGTCTAATCCAAGATCCCTCATGAACCTTAGTTATGAAATGCTTAAGCATTCTTTCTGTAACTAAAAAATCAGCTATTACTCCATCTTTCAAGGGTCGTATTGCAGTAATAGAACCTGGCGTCCTTCCCAACATTCTTTTAGCATCCAGGCCAACAGCAGCGACAGTTTTTTGGTTTCCTTGACTACGTATAGCGACTACCGAAGGCTCATTAAGCACTATCCCCTCTTCTCGAACATAAATGAGAGTGTTAGCAGTTCCGAGATCTATTGATAGATCTCTGGAGAATATACCTCTCAACCCCTTCAGCATTGGAATTACACCTCAAAAGCCCTCATAATATGGCTTCCGATTGATAAAATCACTGGTTTATCAACAAATTTGTGAAACCGGAATTGGTAGGAAAAACAGCGTTATTCTAAAAATCTTTTCTGACTTGTTGTAATATAGCCCTCATGCGCATCGACTTAAGTCATATCTCCACTCTGTCGCTTCTTTCCCTAGATGAAGTCAGTTACAAAAAAATCGAGAAAGACCTTTCAGAAATCCTGTCGTTAGTCGACGAAATGAATGTTATTAATACACAAAACATCGAGCCGATGACCCATCCGCACGATGGTTTTCAACGTCTGCGAGAAGATCACGTGACTGAAGAAGTAGATCTTCACAAAACTCAAAAATCAGCCCCGAAAACAGATCAGGGCTATTATCTTGTACCTAAAGTTATCGAATAATAGGGTGGAAAATCTAAATACAGTAATCGGGCTTCAAAAATCCCTTCGAAAAAAACAGGTTTCCAGTAAAGAAATTACAAAGGATTTTCTAGAGCGAATTAGATCGAACGACAAAAAAATAAATTCCTTCATAAATTTGGACGAAGAGATCTCTCTTAAAGAAGCCGAACTAGCGGACTCAATGATCGCCAATGGCAAGGCCACAGCTCTAACCGGCATTCCAATTGCCCACAAAGACATCTTTTGCTCAAGGAAGTTACCCACCACCTGCGGCTCCAAGATGCTAGAAAACTTCCTAGCTCCATATGATGCTACAGTCATCACAAAATTAGAAAACGCTGGGGCAATCTTGCTCGGCAAAACAAATATGGACGAATTCGCGATGGGTTCTTCTAATGAGACAAGTTATTTCGGTCCCGTCCGAAATCCATGGAATACCT
>JBJKYX010000024.1:0-5034 GCA_045560825.1 Candidatus Azotimanducaceae bacterium | reverse complement strand
ATCGCGATAGCAAATGGTGACCGGACCGAGATCTCTTTTGCTTTTTCCTCAGCTTTTGTGATGGGTACCCTGATGGCTCCTTTTATTGGTCGCCTACTGGACCGCTCATCGCCCAAAAAAGTTTTGATGTACGGTGTGGCGATCGTAACCTGCTCCTACTTACTACTTTCCCAGGTAGAAACAATTCTTCAATTCTATCTAGTAACCACTATTGGAATGGGGTTGGGGATGGCTTGTATGGGGGGGCTTGCCTGGCATCGAAGCATCATTAACTGGTTCGATCACTGGCGAGGCCGAGCCATAGCACTGGGAGTGCTTGGCGCTTCGTTGTCCGGGATCGTCATGCCGCAGTTTGTGCCCGAACTAATTGAAAATTTCGGCTGGCAGATGACCTATGGCATTTTCGCGGCTTCAACAGCAATCACCTTGTTCCCTGTGGTCTTTTTTTTCATGAAAGACAAACCGGAGGAAATAGGAGAAGTCAGAGACGGTCTTGCCTACGTCCAAAATCTCTCGAATCAGGAAGCAAAGTTCAACGATGAAGCAGATAAAGCCCCCTGGTCTATAAAGCAAATGCTAAAAAGTCCTGCGTTCTGGAGCATCGGACTCATATTCGGCTCCATGTCTGCCGTATTTAACGCAACCATGCTCCATATGTTCAGCCACATCAATGACATGGGTTTAAACGCGGCGATGGTGCTTTCGGTAACCGCTTTATTCTCTGCAGTCGGGAAACCCATCATAGGATGGTTGTCAGATTATGCGGGAAGCCGAATAACGATTTGGTTGGCTTTAATCAGCCAAGTAGCCGGACTTTTGCTTTTTTCTCAAGCTTATGACCTAAAGATCGCATTATTGGCCGCGTCTCTTTATGGGTTCGGCTATTCAGGGATGTCGCCGCTTCGAACCTTTAGCTTATCTACCTCACTTGGAAGTAACACTTACGCTACGGCTTCAGGAGTCCTTAAGTACATCGAAGCTCCAATCGTTTTAGCAGCGTCACCGATGGCCGGCTATATCAAAGATATTACAGGTTCTTATCAGCTGGCCTTTCTGGTCCTTGCAGGGATTATCCTCTTGGCATGTATTGGACCCTTTTTTATTAAGGCCGGTGGTGCCTTATCTCGAAGGAAAGAAGCCAGCGCCAGCGACTAAGTGACTGCCCTGGAAATAAAAATGAAATACCGCGCTGCTCAGCGGTAACTTCCATACACAAGACTCAGACCTACAATCGATACTATTGTTGAATTCGCTTCATAGCCGTCTCTTTGGCCCATCTGTAATCACCAGTACCAGCTGGACTTCTACGAACCTCAACCACTTTTAGCATTCTGTCCGGTACTTTAATACTAGCTAACTGTTCCTTCACAAACTCTTGGATTGTAGATTCATCGATGTTCGATTCTTCCTCATACGCAATCAGGGCAACGATTTTTTCGAGATCTTCGCTATCAGATATACCGACGACAGTACAATCGACAACACCTTCATACCCTTTTATTACTTCTTCTATTTCCCCCGGAAACACTCTCTCATTCGCTATGTTGATGCTTACCTCGTCACGACCCAACAGAGAGAAGCTCCCGTCATCGCTAACTGATACGTGATCACCAGATGCTGAGAGGCTAACTCCGGCAATCTCCAAAAACGTCTTCTCAGATTTTTCTTGGTCCTTCCAATATCTGATCGGCACCAGGGTGTCAGTGGCAACTCGTCCTACTACTCCCTCATCTGACCCCAAGACCTCCCCACTTTCAGAGAGAAGTACAGCACCCTCTACTAAATTAAATTTAGCTAAATCCAAATTAGAACCCAAAGTCTCTCGCGTACTAGTTGAGCTACCCAAAACTCCTTCAACTGCGATGACATTGTCAGTCATAATTACATCACAATGACTCAATAACGAACGCTTCACATCTGGACTCCAAGTCACACCGCTCGAAACGATTTGCGTTAAGCTGCTCAAATCGTAGGGATCATCTCGCTTCAGTGCAAAATCCAGAGACTCAAGAATAGGTTTTGCAAAGGCATCACCAATGAAAACCAGATCCGTCACTCGATATTGTTCGACCAAATTTAAGCAAACATCAGGATTAAACCCACGGCTCGAGCTCATGACGATGCTACCGCCGCTCAGCATTGGCAAAAAACACCCCAGCCAACTACCGGTCTCGTGAATCAATGGACAGGCAGGCAAGGCCACTACTGATCCATTAATTTCTGTCAATAAAGCTCGATAGTCTTCGATTTGAGTCGGGGCCTCTAGCCCGTATCTCAAAGCTACCTGTCCAAGAAAATAGCTAGAAAAGGCTCCTACTTCATGGACTACCCCTTTAGGTAAACCTGTCGTTCCCGCAGTATAAAAAAGGTAGTTACTGGAAAAATCTCTTTGTGTTCTGACAGCGGGCTCTAATGACCGAAGAGCGCGTTCGTAGTCCGTCGCTCCTTTGAGAAGGCCTTCAGTTCCATCATCTACCTGTACAAACAGTTTAATTTTAGGGAGCCGATCTCTAATTTCCCATATGCGCATCGCGTAGCAAGATTGAAAAAAAATCGCTTCTACATCTGCATTATCGAGCAGGTAAACCAAATCATCTGACTTGTAGCGATAATTTAAATTAACCGGGGAAGCCTCGATTTTAAAAGCTGCAAAGGTAGCCTCTACATACTCATTACAGTTGTGAAGGTACAACCCTACCTTCGAGTTTTTGCCCAAACCGTTTGTAGTCAATAGAGTAGCGAGTTGGCTCGCTCTACTCTCGAATTCTCGCCAATCTAAAGACCGACCATCGCAGTTGATGGCATTTCTATTCGGGAAAAGATCGGCAACCTCCTCCCAGGCTGTTGCAAGGTCTATTTGCATGTAAAACAATCCTTAAAAGGCAAAGTCAAATCTCGCTTAATGTAACCTATAGAACAAAAGTTCGGGGCCTGATCTATTTCCCTTTTGCTAGCTCCCTAAAAGATTTACTCAGATCAGATAGTGTCTTGTTAAATTTATTGGTCTGTTTTTCAGTCAAATTTGACAAAAGATAAGCCGCTACCTCGCGATTTAAATCGAGGTTTGATTCAAAAACTTTGCTAAATTCCGCCCCGTAATAATCCTCTCGACTATCCATCAACAACTCAAACCGAATAGCGAAATCTGCTTTTTTATTTGATCTTAGAAGAACAAAAAAATCTCGTTGCCATCTTTCGCGATACTCTCCCCAAAGCGCACGCTCTGGTTGATAGGTTACTGATTTCCTTTTCAAATAGTCTAACTGCTCCGCATTGAGTCTACCCGTAAAGCGCTCGATGGCATCTTCAATCTCTTCCGACCAACCTCTTTGATAGTCTTCCAAGGATTCTCCACGCTCTACATCCATCCATTCCTCGTTTGTCGCCCGAAACTCCAACTCTAAATGATCGATTTGACCCTCGTTCAAAGAGACCAGTACATCTGTCATTAATGGCATTGCCTGATTCTCGATTTCCTCACCCCAAACCAGCATTTGATCAAAGAGGTCTTCAATCATCTGAGCGGAAACCCCGTCACTGTATTGGCTCGGTAACTCAGAAAGCCAGTCAGCATAAAGAGTCAAATGAGACTCCCTGTGCCACCTCAAGAGAACTGACAAATCGTCCCTAAGCGAAGCCTTTTGATCTCGATTTAAATCAAGATAGTCACCAACTTGCCAAACAATCAATCTATCTAGGTTGTTATAGATCGGCTTGATACTACAGCCATTTAGAAAAATCAAAACGAACAAACCCAACGCCAATGCACGTTTCATCTTTGCTGTTTCCAATCTTTGAATTTTTCCATTTCAACTTTTATTTGGCCGAATACCAGCCGCAATACCGCCAGGTCATCCAGATACCCCCAACCAAACAAAAAATCAGGAACAGCATCGAGCGGAGCAACAAAATAGATGATTGCTGCTATCATCATGATCACGCTCTTCTTCGAAATATCCTGATAATCACCTTGCGCCCAGCTTTTGATCATTTCGACAACAAGCAGCACTTCATCCCAAGTGTCACCGAAAGTTTTCCTCCCCAGTTTCTCAATTTTTTCAGTCGCCTTTCTAATCAACTCATGGACGCGTCCTTCTTCCTGGATGACTTTCTCAGCTTGAGAAAAATATCGCCCTAATCTCTTATTTGATCGAAAATCTTCTGGGGGATTTTGAAGAAAATTTATAAACCAACGTGCCAGCACCTGCTGATCAGTAGGTCTCTCCAAAGAAGCTAGTCCAGCTTCAAAAACCGACCCTCCTAAAATATCTTTTCTCAGGTGTAACAAGGCTCGTGCATACTCTTTGTCAAATTCGGGATGCCCTTGAATCGTTAACACCTGATCGCCCACGACAAAACCCGCTATCGGACAGAATTCGTTAGTAGCGTATAACGTCGCTTCCTCTGGCAGCCGGACCACTTGATCCTGATGACTAGACAATAAAGAAACATCCTCCCTGAAATCAGCTTTATCCATCCACGACTGACGGGCCACTAAATCACTCTTATGAACCCCTACCGCCCAGCCTTTGATCGATTTTTCGACAAGACCACCAAAGTAGTGAGCCATCAACTGGTGACCAAAACAAACTCCAATAATCTTCCGCCTCGATGCCAGAACATGTTTGATAAAGTTAACAAGTTCCTTGATCCAGGGCAGGTCCTCGTAAACGCTGTAGCGACTACCGGTTATCAGATAACCATCGCAATCCACAGACTCAGGGATTTTGTTTTGAACATAAAAACGAGTAAATTCGACACTTCGCTCTACGCCCACTATCAGCTCTTCGAACATATCAGGATAATCTCCATGCTCGCTGATGAGTTCCTCGCGCACCGCGTCAGTAATTAGAATCCCTATCTTCATTTAGTCAAATGATCTCGAAATAGCGCTCTAACTGCCAATCGTTGACCGAACGCTCGTACTCACTAGCCTCATGCCTTCTGGACAATACGAAATGATCAACGAAGTCATCACCAAAAACCCGTCTTGCCGATAAAGACTGATCGAAACGAGCGGCAGACTCCCTCAGG
>JBJKYX010000023.1:0-37868 GCA_045560825.1 Candidatus Azotimanducaceae bacterium | reverse complement strand
CGGTAGGGTACCTCCACAGCTACACAAATCCCTCGCATGAGTTAAGTACTTTAGAGGTCATTAAAGATTTAGTGCCGCAAGCCTCTGTAAGCCTGTCGTCAAGGGTGTGTCCTGAAATTCGAGAATATGAGCGACTTTCTACCACAGTGGCAAACGCCTACATCAAGCCCTTGATGGCAGAGTATCTTGAAAGTCTCGAACTGCAGCTTCGGTCCAGAGGTGTAAGGTGTCCTTTGTTGCTGATGACCTCTGGCGGAGGTTTGACAACGCTGGACACGGCGAAAGACTATCCAATTCGGTTGGTCGAGTCCGGTCCTGCTGGCGGCGCGATATTAGCGGAACAACTGTCTAAAGAATTGAACGAGCCGTCTCTCGTGTCTTTCGATATGGGGGGTACGACCGCGAAGATATGCCTCATCGACCAAGGTTCTGCAAACCATTCTCGATCTTTTGAAGTAGATAGGGCTTATCGATTTAAGAAGGGTAGCGGCCTACCTTTACGAATTCCAGTTATCGAAATGGTAGAGATTGGTGCCGGAGGTGGGTCGATGTCGCGTGTCGACCCGATGAAGAGAATACAGGTCGGTCCTCAGAGTGCGGGTTCGGATCCCGGTCCTGTTTGCTACGGAAGAGGTGGTGAGGTGTCAACAGTGAGCGACGCCGATGCTGTGATGGGTAAACTGTATCCGAAGTTCTTCGCGGGAGGCGATTTAACGCTTGATGTCGATGCCGCGAAATTTGCCATCGAGGAACAAATAGGTGCCTCGTTGGGACTTGATGTATTTGCCGCAGCTAACTCGGTGGCCGAGGTCGTAGACGAGAATATGGTGGCCGCTGCGAAAGCCCACAGTTCGGAGTGGGGCAAAACCATGGATGCTAGGGCTCTGGTTGCTTTTGGCGGAGCTGCGCCGCTACACGCAGCAAATCTTGCAAAAAAGTTAAAGATTTCTAGACTTTATATTCCTCAAGGGGCGGGTGTGGGAAGTGCTCTTGGGTTTTTGTTAGCGCCTGCGCGATTTGAAGTTGTACGTAGTTTTTTCTCGCCTCTCAAGGCTTTGAACATGGGTGCAATGGTCAATTTGATCGAAGAAATGCGAAATGAAGCGACGGGTGTGGTTAGCCAAATGTCCTCAGGTCCAGTAGATGAAAAGGTCAGAGCTTATATTCGGTATAAAGGGCAGGGTCACGAAGTTAGTGTGTTGGTTGATCAAGTTGAACTAGCCGATGCAGACTATCTCCGGGAGCGATTTGAGAGTGCTTATCGAGAGACTTATGGTCGAATCTTGGAAGAGGTTGAGGCCGAGATTCTCAGTTGGACGTTATCGTTAGAGGGGGCTGCTCAACGAGAGGAATGGTTCGAGTTTAAAAAAAGTAACGCAGTTGTAGAGACTCAAATTGGCGAAAGTAATGTGTATATGAGCGATGCCGAATTAAAAACCCCGGTTTTATGGAGAGAAGCCTTAGAGGAAGGCGAAGAATACTTAGGCCCATTGCTGATTACAGAAAATCAGACGACTACGGTAGTACCCAAACACAGTTCTGTAAGCATTACCCAGCAGGGCGTTTTGCGAATTACTTTGGGTCTGCAATTGTGAAGGAGCTTCAGGTTCAGTTAGCATGGAATCGTTTATTGGCGATCGTTGAAGAACAGGCCCAGGTGTTAATGCGAACAGCTTTCAGCACCGTGGTCCGCGAGGCCGGAGATTTATCCGCAGGTGTTTTTGATGTAAGAGGAGAGATGCTTGCGCAGGCGGTCACGGGAACCCCGGGACATGTGAACTCGATGGCCGAAGCAGTTAAAAAGTTTTTAGCAAAGTATCCGGCATCAAAACTGAAACCTGGAGATGTGTTGTTGACTAATGATCCCTGGGATGGGACTGGTCATTTGAATGATTTCACCGTCGTGACACCGGTATTTCTCTCGTCGGAGATTATTGGTTTCTTTGCCTCGACGAGTCACATTGCTGACGTGGGGGGGCGGGGTTTTGGTCCCGACGCGAATGATCTCTTTGAGGAAGGGTTGCGGGTTCCCATTAGTTATTTGTTGCAGAAAGGAGAACCAAATCAAACTTTAATGGACCTGATAAAAGCGAATGTTCGCGATCCGTTGGTTGCAGAAGGGGATCTGTACTCTTTGATTGCTTGTAATGAAACTGGATCGATTGAGCTTTTGGAGATGCTCAACGACCTTGATCTTAGGGATTTGGAGGAAATCGGAAGAATTATTCTTGATCGTTCGAAAAATGCCATGCGAGAGGAGATTAATAGGCTTGGGTTTCATGATGTTCAATATGAAATGATCATCGATGGTTATGATGAACCGGTGCATATTTGCTGCAGGATGGTAATAGACCAAGGGATTGTTGATCTTGATTTTGGTGGTAGCTCGCGAGCCTCTTCCAAGGGAATAAACGTGCCTTTCCCCTATACGATCGCCTATGCATCTTTCGGTGTAAGGTGTCTAATTGGTAATGAGATACCCAATAATTCTGGATCCCTCGCGCTAATTCGAGTTTCTGCTCCTGAAGCATCGTTGTTAAATGCAAAATTTCCTCGTGCTGTTTCGGCTAGGCATTCAATCGGTCAGATGTTGCCTGATGTGGTGATTGGATGTCTTCATCAGGTGATGCCAGATAGGGTGCCCTGTGAAGGTGCTTCTTGTATTTGGAACCCTGTCTTTATGAATGGAATTGAGGCGGAGACGGGCAACTTGAAAGTTGATCGTTTCGTTATCAACCCGATATTTAATGGAGGTACCGGGGCTAGACCTCACAAGGATGGGATGTCTACTACTGCGTTTCCCTCTGGTGTTAGAACGACATCGACTGAGGTGAATGAGGCTACGTCGCCACTTATCTTTTGGAGAAAAGAATACAGGTCTAATTCTGGCGGAAAAGGAGAGTTCCGTGGCGGTCTGGGGCAAACAATTGAAATTAGTCATCGGTACGGTTCAGATTTTGTGGTGTCAAAGATGTTTGATCGGATAATTCATCCTGCACGGGGACGAGATGGCGGGGATGCGGGTGAGCCGGGCCGAGTGGCATATGTTTCCTCGGAAGGAGATGTAACTGAATTGCCTGGCAAAGGCAGAGACGTGATCCCAGCGGGTTGCCGATTGGTCATGGAGACACCGGGTGGCGGTGGTCTTGGTTCCCCTGAGTCTAGAGCCCAAGCTCTGCTTGAATCGGACAAGGCAAACGGATTGGTGGATGAGTGATTAATTGTTTGCTATTAATGAATTAGAAGAAACCAAGTTTTCAGGGAGAAAAGATAATGGCGAGATATGATGCGTTGACCGCTCTGCCTGGCGGAGAACCAGGAGCCTGGGGCGAGCCGGTTACAGTCAGTTACGATCACCGTGACGTTCTACTTTATTCAGTAGGAATCGGTATTAGGGATTTGAGATATATCTACGAAGGTAATCCTGAATTTGCGGTCTTCCCTACTTTCCCTATTCGCTGGGGTGGAGCTGGAGCGCCTATAGATACTTCCTTAATACCCTCATCTCCGGGTCCGTTAAATATTGATGCGGAACGATATCTTGAGATGTACAAACCTTTGCCCACCGAAGGCTCAGTCCAGGTAATCTCGCGTTTAATTGGCGTCCACCCAAGAGGCAAGGGGAATGGCTTCGTCGAATGTGAGAGCGAAGTGCGCTCAATGGAAGGCGAAGTGTTACTTCGGATGGTTAATGGGTCGTTCAGAAGAGGGGTCGAACAGCTCGGTGACATAGAGCCATTTGAGGGCATAGGTGAAACCTATTCTGCTAAAATTGAACTACCCGATGCGCAACCCTCAATTCAGTTTGAAACTCTGATTCCTGACAACCAGGCCCACATTTACCGGCTTTCTGGAGACTACAATCCGCTTCATATCGATCCGGAATCGGCAAAATTTGGCGGATTTGATGAGCCTATCTTGCATGGACTGTGTACGTTTGGTCACTGCGGACAACTTCTTTTGCAGAAGCTGTGCGGGGGAGAGGTGGCGCGATTTCGAAAAATCAAAGTTCGCTTCTCATCTCCAGTAATGCTCGGTGACACCATTGGTATCAGAGCCTGGGAAGACGGCCCTGGTCGAGTCATATTTGATGCCACGGTCGATGATAAGCAGGTGGTGTCCAATGCTTATTTTGAGTACGT
Organism: Candidatus Azotimanducaceae bacterium; assembly: GCA_045560825.1. GTDB lineage: Bacteria > Pseudomonadota > Gammaproteobacteria > Pseudomonadales > Azotimanducaceae > UBA4421. The sequence goes on along the minus strand of JBJKYX010000023.1, from coordinate 33,726 downwards.
TTGAGAAGATTGCTTCTATAAGTTTTTCATTAGGACTCGAGCGTATCCAGTAGCCTCTTTATGTTCTCGGTCGCTTTTTGTTGCGCCTCATCTGCTTTATTAGAAAGCCGCAGAAAGGGTATTTTGGCCAACACAGAAAGGGTTTTTATCAGTGGATTCGCATTGAGGATGTGACTTTCAAAGTTAAGTCGGCTTTTCTGAAGCCAACCCTTCAGTCTGGGTTCTTTTGCCCATTGCTCACGATTTTCGGCATCCGCCAAATTATTTTTAAGGAAATCGATGTCGCTATTGGGATGTGGAACCGGCTTGCAGAGCTTGTTTTTTTTCTCATCGTCTCGGTAGTTTGCCTCGATATAACCTAAGAGTCCTGCCGAGAACACTTGCTGGCAGGTTCGTACTGACTGTAATGTGATTTTTTGACCTTTGAAAATTGGAGTGGGCGGTCTCCTGGCAAGGCCGTCACCCGCACAATCAATGTGTAGCGTCTCAAGAGTTGTGGCAATTGAGCCGTGTTCCAGGATTATCTCCGTATCGCTAATACTTTTGACTCTGCCTTTACGAATAATGTTTTTCACCCTTCTCAGCTGTTCCAGTTCTGCTTTTGTCACCGTACTGCAGCGATACATTTCTGGTTTGACGTTCTCGTCAATCCTCAGCAGCCCTCCGGCTTTCGCGATCTTGTCAAAAAAGTCATCGATGCTGTCTGATTGAGAGCCCGGTATGATCTGGGTGGCTAGGGCTGTGCCTATAGACTCAAGCGTTGGCTGGATCTGGGCTCTGTCCAGAATCCAGGAGTCTCTAGGCATGATCCAGGAGATTTTCGCGGGGTTTAAATCATTTTTCAGAAGAAACAATACAGCGTCTATGGCGGTTTTACCGGCTCCGACGATGACGAAGTCGTCGTATTTTTGACTCAAAACAGGCAGATCATTCAAAGGAGCACATTTAGCACAGCCCTCCACGGAGAAAGGAGGAGATCTTTTGGAAGGGACCATCACGTTCATGTAGGTAGAGTCCACTTCTTTTTTGAAAGAAACAGAATATTTCTCATCTGACAACAAAGATACGAACTGTCCATCGCCATAGTATTCGCAGCTGGGGAAGTAACGGACTCGGCCTGATCCTAAAAACTGCCGCTGCATGACCTGGTCGAAATACCCGCAGACTTCAGAATTGGTCGCTAATTCATATAGACCTTTGTTTAATCCGGTTGCGTCAATGGTATTGTTGCCTAGTTTTTTAGAGTTCACGCCATAAAAGGCTGAGGGCTGGTGCAAGCGAACAAAGGGATAGGCATCATTCCAGTGTCCTCCAGGTTGGTGATGTTTATCAACAATAATGATGTTGGAATTTGTTTCGGTAATCAGCGAGTCGCAAAATGCCATCCCCATCGCCCCGCTTCCAATGACTAGGTAATCTGTTTCGAGCTGCTGCATCTCTTGCTCCGTTATAGAACGGGGGTGAACCGGTTAGTGTCATTATCTCTCCACGTTTTCCCTTTTCGCCCAACGAATTCCTCTTGCGTCATACTTACGAGAGTGTCTGTGTCACCATCGACCAATGCTAGGAATCTTTTCGATCGCGGGTCATCAATGTCACCTGTCCGCCCGACTACGATACCGCTCTCTGGTTCTCCAGATCGGCCGAAGACAATGGAATAGGTTTCTATTTTCGCCTCGCCTGTTGGTGTTTCTGTGAATTCGGGCGACTGAATATCCTCTGTTGTCAGCTCTACTATTGGAGAGGTTTCCCGATTCCAGTCTGACTCTAATGGCTTGGTGGAGTAAATGCCCGCTGCATGTTTACTGATGTATCCCCCATTGGCTGTGACCATCCCAAAGCTTCCTCGATCGGATCTCAATTTGTCAGCCATTGCGGCGATTGAATTCATCACGTAGTTGTTACCTGCGCCACCGTGAAATGGTAATCCGCCCGTGACGGTTAAGTGACGCTGATCACCTGGCGGGATTCCGAGTTCATTTCTCGCGATCTGAACAGCGCTTGGAAAGCACGAGTATAAATCCAGATGTTTGATGTCCTGGATTCCGAGTCCGGCCATGTTAAGGGCGTTGTCTCCCATAATTTTCATAGATGGTGAGGAATAAAAGTTTTCTCGATAAGAGAGGTGCCATACATCGGTAACGTCGGAAGCGCCATGCAGGAAGACCCATCTGTCTGGATCAACGCCCATCGCTTCGGCTTTTTCGATAGAGGTGAGCAGTAGGCTGGCTGACTGATTGATCTGATTCATCGCGTTCATGAACTTCGTATACGGCCATCCTACGAAGCGATTTGAAGGGGTTGCAGTAGAGATTTCCTCGGCCGAGCGTTTGATCGGATACCATGCGTGGGGGGAGGACTCGGCTACTTCAGATAATCGCGAGAACAGCTGCCCCATCATGATTTGGTGCTCTTCGAGCGAATTCCCGTAATGCGCTCTTAACGCGTTTTCAAATAAGGGATAGACATGAGAAGCTTGCCAGATGCCGTGTTTGAGTTCGTGATCGTTCCACATCTGTCTGTCCGCAAACAATAGATCAGCGTCCCTGTCTGATTCGACAGACCATTGCGGCGTGTTTCCTGATTTAACAATCTTCCTCCCGGTCGCCATTGCCTCTGCCCCGCTAAGCAGAACAAAGTCTTCTTCACCGGAAAATATCGCTTCTGAATAACGGTTTACCAGATATTGAGGACCATTGCCGCCATCAGGAGCCAGCCACTGGGTTGCCTTGGTTGCGTTTATGCGATTAGCGAGCGCCTCGGGCGTATTTCTCATTGGTTCTCTGAAGCTTTTCACGACCACCAAAGTACTCAGGTCAGATAAATTTTCCCGAGCGATGCCAGCATCATCCAATGCGAGTGCTGTAGCTTGTTCTATGAGATCGAGAGGTGAAGAAGCCTCTTCGATCGGAGGATCCTTTTCCGTTACTTGGCCAACACCGATTAAAATTGGGGTTCGAGGATGTGTCATCTTAAGTTAAGGTCTCAATTTTTAGAGTTATTATAAAGGATCACTAAGATTCGGGTCGATCAAATCTCCCCAGCGGTCAATGAAGGTAAGATCCTCTGCCGGGATACGTGTTACGGGTCCAAATTGTCCCATCGGCCAACCGATAGGAATAGTGACCACCACGCCATATTCATCCGGGATACTAAATACAGATGTAGCTCCTCTTCGAAGACCTGGTGCATGGTGGTTAGCGCGGCGCCTAATCCGACTGCCCTGCATGCCAATAGGACATTTTGAACACAGGGATAAACGGCTCCATAATTGGGTGGCGCGAGTCCGACTCTATTTTCTTCGCCTACTTTAAAGGGCCAGTCTCGCTTGCCGCATACAAGAAGTAGGTAAGGATATTCGTGCATGTGGTCCATTTGATAAAAGAGTGCTTTGAGCTGTTTACTTGGTGGTTTTGCTTGCGGGTCGTCTCTGCTGAATTTGAATCTGGACTCGATCGCCTGAGTGTAACGCTGGGCAAACCAGAGTTTTTTTTCGTCGTCACGAATCAGCACGAATTTCCATGGTTGAAGGTTTTGACCCGACGGTGCTTGAACCCCAGCATTAAGAACTTTCATCATAAGTGCCAGAGGCACCGGGTCAGTTTTAATGCGGCGCATCGCTCGTACATTGTAGACAACATCAAAAAAAGATAACTGTTCGTCGCTCATGGTTAATAGACTCGTTCTAACCTATTGCAGTGGAGCCGCCATCGCAGGGGACTATCAAGCCTGTTAGAAAAGATCCGGCCTTTGAAGATAGGAATATCGCAAGCCCAGCCGCATCCTCTGTGGCGCCCCACCGACTCATGGTGAATCCTTGCATGACTTCAGCCTCTACTTTTTCGTCTGCATAAAGTGGTGCTGTCATTTTTGATTTGAAAGGCCCCGGCGCTATAACGTTGACGTTAATGTTACGCTCGTTAAGGTCTTGAGCCATTTGGACGGACAGTTGCTGGAGCCCTGCCTTCGCAAAAGCATAGGAGTAATTGCGCAATCCGCTGGGGCGGATACCGTTGACTGACGACACATTAATGACCACGGCCCTTGAGGTTTCGCTAGCTGCTGCATCGAGCGAAGGAAGCAGCTTTTGGGTCAAAAAGAAAGGGCTTTTCCCGTCTAGATCAACAATTTTGTCCCAGGCCTTTTCCGAAAATCGGTCTATGTCTTCACTCCAGGTCACGCCGGCGTTATTAATCAAAACGTCGAGTTTCGCTTCGCGGTTTTTGATTTCGTTAGCTAGTTTTTCACAGCCTGCTATGTCGCTGATGTCTGATGGAATTGCTATACAAGTTCCATAGTTGGAGAGCGCTTGTTCAGCCTTCTGGCAGGCCTCAGGTTTTCTAGAGGCGATGTATACGGTAGCTCCGCATCGTACGAAGCCTTCGGCAATCATATAGCCTATGCCTCGGGTTCCCCCTGTCACTAGCACTACTTTGCTTTTGACACCAAAAAGGTGCTCGTAGTAAGAGTCTGTCATCGGGTTTGTCTCCTGTTACTGGCCTTTTACGGCTACGACGAAATCGAGTTTGACCTTACCCTCTCGAAGCTTGATCGCTTCCTGATAGTCGGATGAAAACCAGAATTCTTTTAGATGCTCCATTGAAGAGAATTCTTCAATCGCCACAAAACCCTCATTTTCCCAGGAGCCCTCGAATAACAAGTCAGAAGTTACCTGCTCGTTTCTAGCGATTAAGTTGATGCCCGCTTTTTGGGCAACTGGACCGGCTTTCTCGCTGTATGCTTCTAAATCCTCATCGCTAATCGTCTTACCTGATACGATTAGATACGCTTTATCTATTTCTGTATTGGCTATTCCCGTTACGACTAGACCCGAGAGTAATAATCCAAAAATTGTTCCCGAAAAAAATGTAACCACTTTCCCCATGTGCTTCCCCTTTGTCCCTATTAGCTTTAATTCTTTTCAGGTAACTAGGGTAACGTCATAAAAGTTGGCACGCTAGAGCTTTGGATTAGCCATTCGCTTTAATTGCCCATTAGGCTAATCGGTTAACAGTCATCAAAGTTTGGCTCTCTTTTTTCTCTAAAAGCGTTGATCGCCTCAAGGTTCGCTTTGCTGCCTCTTAGCTCATCCAAACCCGCGTTTTCGTTTTTGATGGATTCTTTCATCTGGGATTTCACGGGATCCATGATCAGGAACTTGGTCTTGATCAAAGATGCTAAAGGCAGCCTGGCCAGCTTGTCGGCTTGCGCCATGACATGCGGGAGCAGCTTTTCGAGGGGATGAATTTCCATCGCAAGACCCATATTGATTGCTTGCTCTGCGTCTATCCACTCTGCTGCCATCAACATCCAGCTCGCTTTCTGGCGACCCATCAGATTGGGGAATGTGAAAGTGCTTGCAGCTTCAGCAGTAAGACCCAACGAAGAAAAGGGCGTTCTTAGTCTTGCTCCCTCTGCAATATAGGTGAAATCAGCCAGCCCACAAATCGTGGCGCCTATGCCCACCCCTAAGCCATTCACAGCTAAGAGAAAAGGTTTTGAAAAATCGACTATCGCCTCCAGCATGCCAGCTAACCCGTGTATTGGCTTTCGGTTCGAGGTATCTGCCAAGTCAGCGCCAGCTGAGAACGCTCTTCCAGCGCCAGTCAATACGATAACTTTAACCGTCTTATCCTGTTCTGCCGACAGGAAACTCTCTGTGAGCTCATCCATTAAAAGAGAACTAAAGGCGTTGAGCGCGTTGGGTCGATCTAGCGTAATCAATCGTACCCCGTTGTTATCGCTAATTGTCAGAGTTTCCATATTGTTCTTCCTTGGATTTTGTTGGCTTGAAGTCTGAAGAGTTTACAAACAATAAGCTAGTTGAAGTCCTTTAAGGATTCGTATTTACACAATAGATCATTCAGGATCGAGTTAGTTGGTGGATGTAAAAGATGGCCAATTTACAGGCGAATACGCTACTATACTTGCCGCTCATAATTTACTTGAATCGATAATTTCAACCGCGTAAATTGAAGAGTCTTTTGAATAGGCGGGAATAGCTCAGTTGGTAGAGCATCTGCTTGCCAAGCAGAAGGTCGCGAGTTCGAACCTCGTTTCCCGCTCCAATATTTTTTTCTGAAAACACTTGTGAGTCAATTAACTGGGGATTTTCCATGACACATGTTGACGTTTTGATAGTTGGTGCCGGGATATCCGGTATTGGTTCCGCATGTCATTTGTTGAACAAGTGTCCTGGAAAGTCTTTCACAATAGTCGAAGCCAGAACCGAATATGGAGGCACATGGGATTTGTTTCGGTATCCAGGCATCAGATCCGATAGCGACATGCATACCCTTGGGTTTAACTTTAAACCTTGGGTTGCTGAAAAATCGATTGCAGATGGACCGTCAATAAAGAAATATCTTAAGGAAACCATCGACGAAAACGACCTCGCAGACCATATTCAATACGAAACGAAAGTGATGTCGGCCAACTGGTGTGTTCAAGATCAGACCTGGAACGTTGACATAGTCCAAAATGAACAGGCGAGTCAGTTGTCTTGCAAATTTTTGATGATGTGCAGCGGCTACTATGATTATGAAAAACCCTTTCGGCCCGATTTCGAAAACGAGGATGTGTTCACAGGTCAGATCATCCATCCTCAATTGTGGCCTAAAGATTTAGATTACAAAGACAAAAAAGTTATTGTTATCGGCAGCGGAGCGACAGCGATGACTCTGGTGCCTGCATTGGCGGATAAGGCAGAATCAGTCACTATGGTTCAGAGATCGCCCACCTATGTGGTTTCTATGCCTGACGAAGACAGGATAGCGAATTTGCTCAGAAAGCTTCTACCAATCTCGTGGGCTTACGCGATAACCCGCTTCAAAAATACAAAACTTCAGCAGATTATGTACAGAAGAATGAGGAACCAGCCTCACAAAATGAAACGCTATCTGGTTGGTCTAGTGAAAAAAGCGCTAGGTCCGGAATATGACGTGGATACTCACTTTACACCGAATTATAACCCTTGGGATCAGAGGATGTGCCTTATTCCCAATGGGGACCTGTTCCGTTCATTGAGGTCGGGTAAAACCCAAGTGGTTACCGAGCACATCGACTGTTTTACACCCACCGGTCTTCGTTTGAAGTCCGGACAAGAGCTGGAGGCTGATATTATTGTTACTGCTACTGGTTTGAATATGCAGTTGATTGGTGGGGTGGAGTTTTATGTTGATGACCAGCCAATCGATTTTGCAGAAAAGTTCTCTTACAAGGGCATGATGTATGCGGACATTCCGAATCTGATTCAAACGTTTGGTTATATCAATGCGTCGTGGACCCTGAGAGCTGATTTAACGGCAGAGTACGCGTGTCGCTTGATCAATCGTATTGATGAACTCGGCGCAGACTATTGTGTTGCAAGGCTGGCAGATGAAGATTCCAATATGATGGCCAAGCCGTGGATTGAGAATTTTTCTGCGGGGTACATTCAGCGTTCGTTGGATTTGATGCCTAAGCAAGGGAAGGAAGACCCATGGAGAAATACTCAAAACTACGCCTTGGATAAAAAAATAATCAGAGATGCCCCTTTAGAAGATGGTGTTATGACATTTGTTGATGTTGCTGTCACTGAGGAATCGTCCGATTCAGGACCGAGCAGTAAGAATAAAGTCGCAGCTTAGTGTTGTTGATAGCTTTCTGGAATTCCTCTGATCTTAGGCCTTTCTGTTTATTTCAGAAAATTCTTTTGTGTTTCTAGAACGCTCGAGGCTTCTTTCGCCAGGTTAGTCATGATTTCTTTTACTGTTTTTATTTCGTTGAAATAACCGATGCTTTGCCCGGCGCCCGAATGGATGAGTGGTTCGATGTCATGCTCTTCTATGGCACCAAGAAGATCTCCAACCAGGACGTCTTGCATTGGCATTTTGAGAGGCTTGGGAGCGTCTGGCGCTTCCCAGGCCTGGCTCCATCCACTGATAATTTGTCTGAAAGGCTTGCCGCTTTCTGAACTTGTGATCACTGTATCAGCGCTTCCTGCAGTCTTAAGTTTTTCGGCGTTGATGGGATGAATGTGAGATTGATGTTCGGTAGATAGGAGCCAGGCTGTGCCCATCCATACTCCCGCCCCTCCCATGGCAAGCGCTGCCGCAATATGTCTTCCAGTTGCGACGCCTCCTGCCACGAGGACAGGGATGTCTCCCGCTGCGTCCACAATTTGAGGCACCAGTGAATAGGTTCCGATCGGGCCGGTATGAGCTCCGGCGTCGTATCCTTGTGCGACCAGTATTTCCACTCCCGCCTCTAGGGCTCTTGGCACGTGGTGGGGGCTTCCAATTAAGGCAAGCGTCGTCTTGCCTAGCCGTTTGGCCTCTACGATTACCTTCGGCGGCGCACCGATCCCACAGGCCAGCATGTTGACTTCTGAACTAAGCACAGCTTCAAGTTGTTGGTCCTCGATCTCCTTGGAGCGAATGAATCGTGTTCTCATGCCTGGTTCGGTAGCATCAGGTACATCATATTCTTCGATTAAGTTATTGATGAAAGTCTTATGTTCATTTGGAATTTCCGCCTCGATCGCTGCGCGAGAATTGTCAGAAGGCATGCCTGGTGGCAGTACCAAGTCAACCCCAAACGGTTTGTCGCCGACAAGTTTTTTGATTTGTGCTATCTCTTCGTCAATTTCGTGTGGGAAACGCCTGGTTGCTCCATAAACCCCGTAGCCTCCTGAATTGGTGATGGCAGCCACAACATTCACATCATGCGCAAACCCGAATATCGGAAATTCAATTTTCAAGTCGTTGCACAGCGGAGTCCATACCTGGCTCATAGAAATTCCTTTAGTAAATTACTGGTCTGGTCGATATATGAACTACAGATTATAGGTCAAAGGCTTAGAGGGATCCTTATAGGAATTAAGGCGCTTGTGTGCAAGGGAATCAGTTGCATTTCTTCGATAAAAAGATGCTGAACTGCTTGTCCCAAGGCTATAAGCGCACGACAAATTGTTGGATTATTTCGTCCGACCTGGGATGAGTCGTTACAGTGATATCGCAGCTGTCTACCCTGATAAGTCGACTATTTTTTTTAGGTAGTACAAACTAACTTCAGGCTTTTTAGGTAAGCAGGTAACATGTTCAAATTAAATGGATTTGTGTAGTAGGAGAGCGGAATGGATATTGGGTTTTTATCAGCGGTTGAGCTTGCAGCAAAGATCCGTGAAAAAGAGATCTCCTGTGTTGAGCTGCTCCAACACTATTTATCGCGGGTGGATAAATACAACGAATCTATCAACGCGATAGTCGTTGACCTTAGGGAGGAAGCCCTTGAAGAAGCTAAGCGTTTAGACAATATGGTTATTAACGGAGAGCTGTTGGGACCTTTACATGGGGTACCGATGACAGTGAAGGAATCTTACAACGTTTCTGGAACCCCGACTACCTTTGGCAACCCGGCCTTGAAAGATAATGTGATCAAAACGGACGCTGAATCTATTAAGAAACTAAAGCAAGCCGGCGCAAATATCTTTGGTAAGACAAATGTCCCATTGGCCCTGGCTGATTTTCAAAGCTACAACGACATTTATGGTACAACCAATAATCCGTACGACCTAGAACGTATACCAGGAGGATCATCAGGAGGGTCAGCCGCAGCACTATGTGCTGGTTTGACTGGTTTGGAAACGGGGTCAGATATTGGAGGATCGATTCGAAATCCGGCTCACTTTTGTGGGGTTTTTGGTCACAAACCCACTTATGATTTAGTGTGGGGGAAAGGGCATTCTCCTATTGAAGACAATCGAGCTTTTTCGGATATCTCTGTGATCGGCCCGCTAGGTCGCTCCGCGATCGATCTGGACGCGTCTCTCAGGGTAGTTGCGGGCCCCGATTCGATCAGAGCCCGGGGTTACAAACTGGATCTGCCGGAATGGAAGGGCAGAAGCATCAGTGAGCTCAAGGTTGCTGTTTGGAAGAACGATCCCCTAGCGCCGGTCACACGTGAAACTGAGTCTCGGGTGGAGCAAGTGGCGGAGGCGTTGAGCGGCGCTGGAGCTAAAGTCGATGAGGCTGCAAGACCTGGATTTGATCCTGATTATAGTCATGAGATTTACGGTCGCCTTTTAAGTTCTACTATGGCCGTGCGCCTGCCGGACGAGGATTATGAGAGCTTAAAAAAACACGTCGATGAATTAGACCCGGATGATCAGAGTGAGGTTGCTCGAACCCAACGAGCGCAAGTATCAAATTTTAAAGAGTGGGCTGCCGCAAACGAGATGCGTCACCGCATCCGATGGCAGTGGCACGAGTTTTTTGAAAACTATGATGTGCTGTTGACGCCAACCACTCCGACTCCTGCTTTTAAGCACGACCACAGGAAATTCGGCGACAGAACTCTCATGGTTGATAATGAAGAACGTAATTATTTTGAGGGCGTGTTTTGGGCGGGATTGTCAGGAGTGGCCTACCTGCCCTCTACAATTTTACCGACAGGCCTGGGGGTTGATGGGTTACCTATCGGCGTGCAAATCATTGGGCCCGAGTACTCAGATCTCGTTACGATTGGGCTTGCCGGTGAGCTCGAGACGATGGGCTTTAAGTTTGTGCCACCCAAAAATTATATTTAGCAATTCTTGTTGAGAGTTGTCGCCGCTTATTTTTTACCAAAATTTGCGAGTCTCTCTTCCATGTCAGGACCTCGTCCCGGGCTATTGCTTCTCTCCCATAACAGGCCGTCCTGCAGAGTATTGTCGAGGCCTCCGTTAATAAGCATTTTGTCCGCCCTCAATGTAAACCATGAGTTTTCCAGGAAGCTCTTTGCCATGGAAATGCTCTCTTCCATCAAAATGTCGTCGGCGACACATCGATTAGCAAGACCAATTATGACCGCTTCGCTGCCCTTAACCACACGACCAGAAAACATCATTTCTTTTGCGGCCAATAGCCCAATTCTTCGAGGCAGGCGTTGACTCATTCCCCAGGTGGGTGATAAGCCCCACTTGCCATGAGTATCTGAAAATTTGGCGCTTTCGCCAGCTACCAAAAGATCACAGGACAAAGCTAACTCTAAAGAGCCGGTATAGCAGTGGCCTTGTACAGATGCGATAACCGGCTGTGGTAGTCTTTCAATCGCATCGAGGGTTTCTGCCTGGAAGTGTGCAGATGGCGATCTTTCGCCCGACTGAATTGCTTTTAGATCATTACCAGCAGAAAAGGAACGTCCTTCGCCACGCAGAATCACACAACCAATTTCTTCGGTCTGAGAGGCAATACTGTCGATATGTTGCCGAAGTTCTAGGAACAGACTAGGGCTTAGCGCATTCAGCGCTTCTGGTCGGTTGAGACTTAAAATAGCGATTCCCTCTGAGTCTTCACGTGTTACTAATGCCATTTGTATCTCTCCTCCTTTGAACGAGACTTATTTAACCCTAGAAAAGAAAGGAAGTCACCGGCCTCACGACAGACCATTGAGTTGTTGCGGAGCTTTTGCTCTTGTTTGTTTTTCTTGCTGCTTCGTGTTTAATCGTGAGTGCTTTTAGAAGGAGTTTGCTTGGGCTCGTAATAGCTTATGGACGAAGAACAAAAATATTTATTTGATTTATTTGGTTTTATTGTCATGCGAGATGTTTTGACTCAGGAACAAATATCAAAACTTCGCTCTACTATTCGCGGTGGCACTGAGCAATTTCCTCCTGTTCCTCAGTCTGAGGGCCCGCTCCATTGGGACGTTATTTGGCGGGATTTATTGGACTTGCCTGTTATCTCGGAGCTCATGGAATGCTTGATAGGGAATCCGAATCTTTTAAAAGCGCGAAAAGAGAAATACGAAGTGCCCCTGCCAACCTTCAGACTCGACCACATTAATGTTCATACGCACGTGTCAAAAGGTTTTGAGGGGGGTCGCTTGCATGGCGGATGGAATGGTACTGCAGGATTATATCGATATGATAACGGTGTAATGTATAACGGGTTAACGACCGTCAGCTTTGAGCTCTTCGACACCAAACCGAATAATGGAGGTTTTGCATGTATTCCGGGCTCTCACAAAGCCAACTTGCAATTGCCAGATAAATGGCGTGATCTGAGTGCAGGAGTCAACGAATGTGTTGAGCGTGTCGCAGCGAAACCAGGTGATGCTATCGTTTTTACCGAGGCCTTGACCCATGGGACTTTACCCTGGGAGGTGGATGAAAAGCGAACCACCGTATTTTACAAATTTTCGCCTCACGCGTTGACCTGGTCAGCTGATTTTTTCAATCCCGATGACTTTGTGGATTACGCGGACATGGACAGGAGAAAATTGGCCTTGCTTGAAAAACCGAACGCCAGATACCCTCAACGCCCCAGATAACTTTCTACTTCTAGGCGTTCATTCAGGAACAAACAATCAGGATATTGATGATCGCAAAAGATCATTGCTCATGAGTTTAGCTTGGCGCATTGTTATGGACTGATGCGCGATTTCTCTACCAATAACCTGTTTTCAAATTCATCGATTTCTTTTTTGATTCTTGAAATTTCTCCATTATGCGCATGCATGAGCTCTTGTAGATTAAGGGTATCGTATTTTTCGGGATGTCTTTGAAAGTCCGAAACCATTTCATCTATTTCTTCAGATAGATAAGTGAGATCGCTTTGAAGGGTCAGCAGTTTTTGTTCGATTTCGTTTTGATTGATGAGTTTATCCTCTTGCTGGTGCGGCTTGTTTTTCTTGTTCGTTTTTGGCTTCCCGGGCTTTCGAAATAACAAAGTTACGTATGGCCTCAGTTGACTCATAATCTAAGGTTCCTGCGAAACTAGGCATACCTAGAATTTTCTTTGAGCCGCCGAGAACGATGGCGGTAAATTGCTGATGAGTTTCACTCGACATCCTTCGTAAGTCGGGTACGGCGGTGGCCACTACTGACAACTGACCGAGACCTCGGTGGCATAAAGCGCAATGTTCATGGTAGAGACTATTGCCTTTGGCGATGGTTTCTTCATTGATTTCGATATCCGGCGGTTCTGGGATAGCAAAATCGCGTAGCGGAGGTACAGTCAGCTCGTCCGTTCCCCCTAATTTGAATACGAGTAGTGTTCCTGGTCTATCGTATTTAAGACTGCCGCTGATCATGGTAGCGATGTACTGATTCCCCTCGATACTGTAGTTCATTACGGAAGAAGAAAAAGATCCATAGGCATCGTATTGCCAGAGTAATCCGCCGTTTTCACTGTCGCGAGCCGAGAAAATTCCCTGTCCCTCTCCGTGAAAGAGCAGTCCGCTTTTTGTGGCTAACACGCCACCGTTAAATGCAGAGTCCAGTCGCAGTCGCCATTTATATTCTCCGCTTAAAGGATCAAATGCGCCAAGAAAGCCTTTGGTCTCGGGTCTTGGTGCGGCCTTTTGCTCTAACTCTTGTCGATAAGGTCCTACTCCGATTCCGAGGCTCAGGCCGATGGGGTTTATTTTATATTGGCCTGTTTTAACAAAGGATTCGTCGAGCGAATAAAAATTTGCGTAGTCATGATAGTAAAAATACATCAGTCCTTTTTCTTCTTCCCAGGACATGGGCTCCCAATTGTGGGCGCCCGCGTTGGCCGGCAGTATCCACTGTGGATCTTTTTCGTAGACTGTATCTGGGTTTTCGACTGGTCGGCCGGTTTCCATATCGATGTGGGTAGCCCAGGTTATTCCTTCAGTGTAAGGGTGTGCTCGTAGCAGCTTTCCGTCTGTTCTATCGATCACGTAAAAGAAACCATTTTTAGGGGCTTGTAGAAGTACTTTGGTGAGTTTGCCATCGACCTTCAGCTCTCCTAAGGTGATGTCCATAGCCGCACTGTAGTCCCAATTATCTCCGGGCACGGTCTGGTAATACCACTTCATAGCACCAGTATCTGCATCTACTGCCACTATGGCGGTTAGAAACAGGTCATCGCCTCCCCCGGGGGAGCGAATGTCTCTAGGCCATGGCGCTCCGTTTCCTACTCCGATATACAGGCTGTTTAATTCCTCATCAAAAACTAGGGAACTCCAGGCGGTTCCGCCGCCGCCATATTTCCACCATTCTCCGCCCCAGGTTTTTGCCGCCATTTCGAGCTCGGGGTGCTCAAAGGGAAGTGAGGGATCCCCCGGAACAAGATAGAAACGCCACTCGAGTTCCCCTGTTTCTGCGTCGTACGCGGTGACGTACCCTCTTCTGTGACCACTCTCTGAGCTTCCTTGGCCGATAAATACCTTGCCTGCTGCGGTGCGCGGTGCACCCGTTATATTAAATCTTCCCAGAGCGGACGGGTGATAAGTATCGACGTCCCATACTTCTTTACCAGTAGTGGCATCAATAGCGATCAGTCGGCCATCGAAGGTGCCCACATAGACTTTACCTTTGTAGACGGCGACTCCGCGGTTGACTGCTCCGCCACAACAGGACAGCTTCACGAATTGCCTGTCAGTTTGTGGGTCGTATCGCCAGATTTCGTTACCTGTTTTGGCATCTAGCGCATAGATGACGCTCCAACCACTTGAAACGTACATGATGCCATCCACGACTAATGGCGTACCTTGCATTCTTTCCGTCGGACCACCAATGTCTTTATGCCATTCGAGCCCCAATTCCTGGATGTTCGTTTTATTGATTTGCGTGAGCATCGAGAAACGCTGCTCTTTGTAGGTTTGACCGTAGGTCAGCCAGCTGCCTGGTTCATCTTGGGGTGCATTGATGATGCGCTGATCATCCACTTGGCCTAAAGGGTCGGGAGTTATGATGGGTGTTTCGTTTTTCGAGCATCCAGTAATTGAAATAGTAGCTGTTACCAAGAGAACAAAGAAAACTTTTGTAAAGATTTGATGAAACAAATGACCTCCCCGATTGTCCTGATGTTCTCCCTCTGCCGATGATAGTGGGGCCATACCAATAAAACAATTTGCAGATGGTCTGATTAAGAGTTTTCGATACTTGAGACAGCGGAATGAATCATTGCATACTTAGGTTGAATAAAATCTAGGGTCGTTTTCCTTTAAATTATGAGGAGATAGAGATGGAACTGGTTGAAGAGATAGTGGCGATGCAAGAAGAGCTAGCCCTTTGGAGAAAAGACATTCACGCGCATCCCGAGCTTGGATTTGAAGAAAATCGTACGGCTGACTTTGTGGCACAGAAACTCGAAGAATTTGGAATACAGGTAAATCGAGGTATCGGTGAAACGGGTCTGGTCGGGGTTCTCAGAGTCGGAAATGAAACCCGCTCGATAGGTTTGCGAGCTGATATGGACGCGCTGCCCATACACGAGAAAAATGAATTTTCGCATTGTTCTACTCATGAAGGAACGATGCATGCCTGTGGTCATGATGGTCATACTGTCATGCTGCTTGCAGCGGCAAAATATTTAGCGGAAACCAAGGACTTTCTTGGCCAGGTAAATTTTATTTTTCAACCTGCGGAAGAAGGATTGGGGGGTGCCCTGGCGATGATCGAGGACGGCCTGTTTGAACAATTTCCGTGTGATCGACTCTACGCAATGCATAACGGTCCGGGCCTTCCAGTTGGTAAATTTGCCGCGGTACCGGGGGTCCGTACGGCTGCTGGGGCCTTTTTTGATATAACGATTCAAGGGAAAGGGGGGCACGGCGCATTTCCTCATCTAGCGATAGACCCTATCCCAATCGCCGGGGAGCTGATCGGTTCGCTTCAAACGGTTGTCTCGAGGTCGACTTCACCGAACGAAAGCGCTGTGTTTTCAATTACGAAAATCCATGCGGGGGATGCTTACAATGTCATTCCCGACTCTGCGGTCCTTTCGGGAACGGTTAGGACCTTTTCTATGGAAAAGATGAACGCGATTGAGGCACAGGTAGAATCTTTGGCTAACGGAATCGCGCAGGCGCATGGAGGCTCTGCTGAAGTCTCTTTTCGGGTGCTTTTTCATCCTGTGGTGAACGAAGAAGCAGCTACTGCATTTGCAGGAGATGTCTGCAGTAATATTGTTGGAGAGAACAATGTCTTTCGTTCTGGCGATCCGGGGACTGGCTCCGAAGATTTTTCCTTCATGGCGGAAAAAGTGCCAGGTTGTTACTTGATTGTTGGCAACGGTGAAACGAGTAGTCCATTACACAATCCAAATTACGACTTCAATGATGATGCACTTGTTTATGGTGGCAGTTTTTTTGCTCGGGTGATCGAGAAGGAATTGCCTGCGGAGGCAGTATGACAAGAAGAGCGCGATATCAGAGATAGTTATTGGGTTTAGTGAACTACTTGTCTATCGTTGATATGAAGGATCTTAATGCCTGAGTACGGAAACTTTTCTGATCGACTAAGACAAGCTCGCGAGAGCGCTGACATGTCTGTTTTTCAGGCTGCGCAGTTCGTCAATGTTCCACCAGCAAGTCTTAGCAATTGGGAGAAAGCAAACCTGGCCGGCTTCGAGATCGAATACCTCAAGAGCGGGGAGCCCAACCGGAAAGACGGTGAATATATGCCAAGTTATGTCACTGTGCATTCACTGGCGATGCTTTATGGCGTTGATCTGGATTGGCTTGTAAGTGGCATTTATTCTGTTGATGAGTCAGAGGAGAGCCAATAGGCGTACTCAAGAAGAGCTTTTCTAGTAGCTGAGTTTGGCAATATTAGATTGTTCTACCTCCATCGATTTCCAAAGCAGTACCTGTCACCAAAGACGATTCGTCACTACATAGATAGACGGCGGCTCTGCCTAAATCTTCCGGGGTTGAGAATCGGCCAAGCGGGATTGTAGAAAGAAATTTTTCTCTCATTTCGGGCGTATCTTCGCCCATGAAAGTCGACAGCAGAGGAGTTTCTCCAGCGACTGGGTTTATCGCATTTACTCGGATATTGAAAGGCGCCAATTCAATCGCCATGGATTTTGTGGCCGTGATTACCCATCCTTTGCTTGCGTTATACCAGGTCAGATTTGGTCGAGGACTAATTCCTGCTGTGGAGGCAATATTTAAGATGTTGCCCTGGCCTTTGGCTTTCATTATCGGCACCACCAGATTGCTGGTTAGATAAATGCCTTTCATATTAACTTGAAAAATACGATCAAACTGTTCTTCTGAGAGCTCGTCTAGAGGCGTAGGTTCATGGCCAATTCCAGCATTATTTACCAGTACGTCTATCTTACCGGACCAATCAATAATTTTATCCACTGCCTGGCTCAGGCTAGATTTGTCACTGATGTCGACGTGAATGGGGAGACATTGCTCTCCAAGTTCTTTAGCAATCGATTCCGCGGCCTCTTGGTTAATGTCCAGCAGAACGACCCTTGCTCCCTCTTCGCTAAATTGCTTTGCGATTCCTGCACCAAAACCTGACCCGCCGCCTGTTATGATAGCCACCATATCGCGCATTCGATTCATTTTTTCTTACCGCGCAAGAGGTCGTCTAGGGCTAAGCCCATCACGCAAGCAGAGTCGATCATGTCGGAGATGTTGACGTATTCGTCTGCCTGATGCGCTAGGGTCAGTATTCCTGGTCCATATGCGATGCAATCTTCGAGTTTACCAATCCGATCGATGTGTTTCTGGTCGTAGGTTCCCGGTGAGACTACCATCTCGGGTGGGGACCCTATTACTTCATTGACGGCTTTTTTGACTGCCTGGACCACGGGTGCTTCTTCAGGTGTGAGCGACGGTATGACTTCGAAGAGGTCCCTAAGTTTGAACAGAAATCCTTCTCTGTCAGCAGTGAGATCTTCAAGTATTGAGGAAATCTCTCGTTTAACATCTTCCAGCTTCTCTTCGATTAAGAAGCGACGATCGATTATGATTCGACAAGAATCTGCAACCAGAGGTGAGGGCAGGCCTTCAAATTCTTCGCTTGCCCCGCCATGGATCGAATTAATGTTGAGCGTTGATTCTTTTGCGCCGTCTGGGACCACTGGCATGTCGGTTCTTTTGCTTTTTAGGACTGGGTACAGTTCTTTTTCGAAACGATCGAGTAAAGCATGCATATGTCTGATCGCACTATCGCCATCAAAGGGCATGGAGCCATGAGCGATTTTCCCTAATGTTTCGATCTCTGCCCACCAAACTCCTCGGTGGCCTAAACATATTCGGTCTTTGTTAAGAGGCTCAGGAATGATTACGTGGTCTACTCTTGGTTTGGCGAGGATCCCTTTTTCGGCGAGATAACCAACGCCGCCATACCCTCCAGTCTCCTCGTCTGCGGTACCAGATAGTTCGATGCTACCCGCAAACTTAGGGTTTAACTCGAGGTACGATTCAACGGCGATGATCGAGGCAGCTAGCCCTCCCTTCATATCGCAGGAGCCCCTGCCGTAAATTTTGTCGCCGACCACCTTGCCTTCAAAGGGAGGTTGGGTCCAGCCTGAACCGACTGCCACTACGTCAATGTGTGAATTAAAGTGGACGCAGGGTCCCTGGCCATTGCTGATATTGGCGACGATGTTCTGGCGTGGGTACTCGTTGTTATCGCCTGGCGTGCCTATTGCACGGATGATCTGAGTCTTAAAACCCCTCGATTTGAATCGTTTGTTGAGATATTCCACACAATCCGAATAAAACTCTCCTGGAGGATTTACGGTGGGTATCCTGATGAGATCCTGAGTCAACGAGACTAGATCCTCTTTTTTTTCTTCTATCCGTTGGCGAAATTTGGATTGCTCCATTGTTAGGATGTTCCTTTTTCGGCCTGATACGCTGCCACGGCGATTGCTCTTGTCGTTAGGTTTGCAGCAATAACAGATAGTTCGAGTAATTTGTCCTCACTAAATTCGATCTGACTTGTCGACGCGGTAAATATCAGATCTCCATCAGCCATCGTATGGACCGGGTACAAAGCGCGAGCAAAGCCATCATGTGCGGTGATGCTGACTCGTTTTGCTTGGGAAGGCGTAAGACAAAGGTCGGTTACGATGATCGCTAATGTCGTATTTGCACCAGCAACAAGTTGTCCACTTTTTAAACGTCCGACTTTAGCGTCTGCCGGCCAGGGAATAGGGAAACCAAGACCGCCAAATTCCTCGTCCTCTTCAAAGGGAGCCGCCCAATAATGTTTTGTATTCCCGATCAGCGGGCTGCCTACAGCATTTAACGCTACCATGGCCAGTATGTGACCATCCGCAAACCTAGCGCTGGCCATCCCAAACCCTCCTTTAGTATTGGCTGTAGATGCGCCAAATGCCGCGCCTGCGCTGCCGAGAGCCACTCGATTGCTGGCCAGCGAGGTTGCTTCATATCCGAGCTCTCGGTAGGGAGAGAATCTTCCCCATTCCTTTTTTCCTTCGTTTCGCATGTCAAATAAGATTGCCGCGGGTACGATGGGAATGCTGACAGGATCGATAAAAATGCCTCTACCTTCCTCTTTTAATTTGGCCTGACACCCGCCTGCAGCATCCAGACCGAACGCCGACCCTCCAGACAAGACGATTGCGTCGACTTTGGATACCGCATATTCCGGATTAAGTAGCTCCGTTTCGCGAGTGCCAGGCGAGGCTCCCATGATATGCACTGCCGCAACAGCAGGTTCATCAAATACGCAAGCCGTGGTTCCTGTGACCACCGCGATGTCTTCAGCGTGTCCTACTTTGAATCCCGGAAAGGGTAGTTCATAAATCTTCGTCATGGTTCAGTTTAGGCGAAATTTGCTATCGAACTCTACTACTTTGACTGTTATGTTACTTAGTATTAAAAAATGGGTTTTGGCAGCTTATGGGGACTCCGCAGGAAAGAGCAAAAAGTCTTTTGGGACTGGTGCGAGAGCACGCAGATGCAAGTGAAACTCAGCGACATCTTAAAAGCGAGGTGGCTAATGCTTTTGCGCGGGAAGGCTTGTTTCGAATTGCCGCGCCCATCGATTTTTTTGGGTCGGAGCAAGACCCCGTTACCCAAATAGAGACGATAGAAACGATCGCCTCTGTCGACGGCAGTGCAGCGTGGAATTTAATGATCGGCATTGAGACCTTCGGACTTATTGCTCCTGGTTTCACCCACTGTCGTGAATTGATCGAAGATCAAAGTGTCATCATGTGCAGTTCTACTGCGTCGGCAGGCAGAGCTGAAAAAGTTGATGGAGGCTATCGAGTGACGGGGCGATGGGGGTTTTGTAGCGGTTGTCATAATAGTGACCTGTTCGGAGCGACTGTTTTTATTTATGAAAACGGGGAAAGAGAAGAGAGTGGCCACCAGTATTTGGTGGTTCCTAAAGCCCAATTTGAGATACTCGATACATGGCACACCTCTGGTTTGTGCGGTTCAGGGTCGCATGATGTCCTGCTAGAAGATGTGTTTGTTCCGGAAGAACGTTTGGTCGCGCCATTGGGGAAAGTTCAGCATCAGTCCGCCCTGTTAAGAATGCCGTTTAGAAGTAGACTTTGTTATAACAAAGTGGCGATTGCTTTTGGCTTGGCAAGATCAGCACTGGATAGTTTTGTAGAACTGGCTGAGGGGAAAGTGCCACGTTTTACCAGCAAATCATTGAAAAATAGAGGTTGGGCTCAGAGAGCGATAGCAGAATCTGAGGTCCGAGTGCGCTCTGTTCGTGCTTTGGTGATTGAACTTGTTGAATCGTTGTGGGAGAAGGCCCGGCTTGATCAACCTGTTTCTGATAAAGAAGCCGCGATTTTCCAGTTAGCGTGTTCTGATGCGGTTCGAGGTTGCATCGCATCAGTAAATCAGCTGGTCGAGGCTGCAGGGACTACAGCGAATCAAAAGGGGCATCCTTTGGAACGAACAGCGCGAGATATTCGGGTGGTGGGCCAGCACCAAACCGTTGCTCCTCACCATATTGAGGATGCGGGCAGAGTTCTGTTGGGAGTTCCTGCTGTCGATGCGATGCTGGCCAGCATGTCCAGCTAAGCACTTGCCATTTGGGGTTCGCGTGGAAAAGTTTGTCAAAACCGGATTGAACTGTAATATCTTGGATTAGGTGTAAGAGAGCGGAGGAGAGAAGTAATGCCATATGACGTGTTAATTAAGGGTGGTACGGTTGTTGATGGATCTGGTGCTGATCGGTTTGAGGCGGACATTGCGATTGATTCAGGCAGAATAGCTGCAATCGGGGACAACCTAGGTACGGCAAAGCGTACGATTGATGCTGCAGGTAAGCTTGTTACTCCGGGTTTCGTAGATATTCACACCCATCTAGATGCACAGATTGCATGGGATCCTACTGCCTCATCATCATGTTTTCATGGTGTAACCTCTGTTGTTCTGGGTAACTGCGGAGTGACGTTCGCGCCTTGTAAACCAGAAGACCGGGATTACCTGGCTCAACTAATGGAATCGGTGGAGGATATTCCGGCCAATAGTATTCATGCCGGATTGCCCTGGGACTGGGAGACCTATGGCGAATACCTTGATTCGCTTGAGACAATGGACAAAGGGGTTAATGTTGGCGGTATGGTTGGACACTGCGCTGTTCGTTATCACGCTATGGGAGAGCGATCACTAGATGAAGCGCCCGCGAACGATGATGACTTGAAGAAAATTACCTCTTTGGTGGATGAAGCGATCGGCAGTGGCGCGTTAGGGTTTTCTACTTCCCGGACCTTTATGCACCGAGTGCCCGATGGCCGTTTTGTGCCTGGAACCCATGCGGACCCGGGTGAAATGCTTGCTATTGGTTCTGTTTTGGGGCGTCATAAAAAAGGAGTATTTGAGGCAGCAGCTCGCCTGGGAGAGCGTGATGCTGAAGATTTACCGAACACTCGCGCTGAAATTGCCTGGATGGGCGAAGTATCACGGCAAAATAACCTTAATCTTACCTTTGGCTTGGTCCACAGTTTTCGGCGTCCGGAGCTGTACAAACGCGTGATCGAGTTTGTCGAAGAAGAAAACGCCAAAGGCGCTTGTTTGAGGCCACAAACTACCTCACGAGGGGTTGGCGGCCTGTTTGCCCTGGACCACCGAACACCATTTGATGCTTCGACTAGCTGGAAGATGTTGAAAGATAAATCGTTTTCAGAGCGACTAGCCATGCTCGAGGTTGAAAGTGTCCGAAACAGTCTGTGTGATTTAGACGCTGAGCCACAGCTTGATTTTGATATTTCCTATTTGCTCTTTGATGATGCCGTGGATTATCGACACGATTATGAAAATTCTTTGACGGCGCACGCGAAAAGAATGAACCTCAGCCCGGTTGAAGCGTTTATTCAGTTAAATCGACAGCACAAAGGAAGGGTCGTGATTTACCATCCAGGTCTCAATCAGAGTATGGAAGCCATAGAGGAGATGCTCGTCAATCCAACCGTAGCAATGGGGTTAGCTGATTCCGGAGCGCATGTGGGGCAGATCATGGACGCGAGCTCTCCTACATGGTTATTGAGCTATTGGGTGAGAGAACGCGGGGTTTTGAGCTTAGAAGAAGCGATCAGAGGTTGGACTTCAGATACAGCAAATCTCTTTGGAATCAAAGAGCGAGGTATTTTGAAGGAGGGCGCTTACGCCGATTTGAATGTCATTGATCTAGATAATCTAGCTATTGATCTGCCAGAGTATAAGCATGATTTTCCTGGCGGAGCTGGCCGGTATGTGCAGACTGGGCGAGGGTATGATTATGTGCTGGTCAATGGGCAAGTGTTCATGGAGTCAGGCGAACACTCTGGTGCCTTGTCAGGACAGATGCTGCGAAGCTAGTACTCTGAAGATTCTGAAATTCCATTATAAAGTGTCGAACTGCTACCACTTTACTTCGTGCGTAGCCAGTTGAAGTGCTTTACGAGGATTGTCAGTCAATTTGGATAATCTGAGCGTCGCGAAAATGGCCACACAGGTTAATCCTAGGGCCATGCCAGTCCAATAACCGGCCGCCCCTTGAAGTGCCGAGATAGGACCATGAGCAAAATAATGCCCAATGGGTAAAGCCACGCACCAGTAGCCTATCAACCCAAATATCATGGGAACGAAGGTATCTTTATATCCCCTGAGACAGCCGAGCGCGACAGCTTGCGTATCATCGACTATCTGATAGACAGCAAGGAAAATCATCAAATAAGCGGCCACGTTGATCACCTCGATGTCGGTCGTGTAGAGACTGACTAGTTCGTACCGCCAAAATATAATCAGCAAACTGACGACCACAGCGTATGCCAGACAAAACTGAATCGCGGCGGTCGCTGCATCTCTTGCCAGATCGAAATCACGAGCACCGATGTGAAAACCGATCCTGATGCCAGCGGCTGTGCCGAAGCTCATTGGGATTACAAAGGTCAACCAATTCAGGTTGAAGGCAACGCTATTAGCTGCTACTTCTTTGACACTGATCCCTGCCACTAAGAACGATATAACGGAAAATATAGCCATCTCTAGAAATACAGATAAGCCGATTGGTTGACCAACTAGAAACAGACGTTTGACCGATTCTAATTTTGGTTTTCTTGATGAGGTGAAGAAGGTCGTCTTCCTGAAAAAAGGCCGATTGATTACTATTAGCATCAACGCGAGCTGAACCCACCATACAATGGCAGTAGCTCGGCCACAGCCAGCGCCGCCCAGTTCCGGTAATCCAAAGTGTCCATAGATAAATCCATAATTTAGTATGGCATTCACGGGGATAATTGAGGCCGCAATTAGCATCGGAGGGATTGTATGGCCCAGTCCTTCACAGGAGTGTCTAAAGGCGGTATAGATGACCAGGGCTGGAACGCCCCAGGAAGCTGCTTGGAGATATTCGGTCGCAATCCTTGTGACTTCTGGGTCAACTTGCATCAGAACAAATATCGGCTCCAGATTATTTAATATTAGGAGTAAAAAAATAGCTGCGATTGCAGCAATCCATAGACCTTGCCACACTTGATGGCCGATGGCTGAAAGTTGGCTGGCTCCCCGTAGCTGGGAGACCATTGGTGTTAGTGCCATAGAGCTGCCAGCAACAAGTAAGTAGAAGGGCCATATCAGATTTGAACCAAGCGCCACCGCTGCCAAATCGGTGGCGCTATACCGACCCGCCATCAGTGTGTCTAAAAAGCCGGTTGCCATAATGCACAGCTGACCAAGAATGACGGGCCACCCCAATTTTAATATGGGTTTGAGCTCTTTAAAGTGATCGCCCTTGCGAATCAGTATCATTGTTATTCGCTTAGAAAGGAGTGACTAACATGAAGTCAGACAACACCGCTATGCTCTTAA
Organism: Candidatus Azotimanducaceae bacterium; assembly: GCA_045560825.1. GTDB lineage: Bacteria > Pseudomonadota > Gammaproteobacteria > Pseudomonadales > Azotimanducaceae > UBA4421. Next base: position 9,705 of record JBJKYX010000023.1, on the reverse strand, counting down.
GTTGTTTCGATGTAGGTAAGCGGATTCTTTATCAGGCTCTGGGCCTTTCGCTACCTAGGATGGACACCCGTTCTCCAGAACGAGAGTCCGGCCAGTAATCCCAAACCGCATGATGCTGGGTACAGCGATTATCCCAAAATGTTAGCGTATTCGGTGTCCAGTTGACTCTGCACGTTAGGCGAGGCGTGCTTGCAATGAATTGCTTTAGTCCGCTTAAGATGGAGTCGCTTTCCCAGGCCGCAAGTCCCTTGATATGGGAAGTAAAACCAGAGTTAACATAGAGTACTTTTTTACCTGTTTCTGGATGAGTTGTGATGATTGGATGTTCATTTTTTGGATATTCGTGGCCATCGGGTGCGGCCACTTTATAGTTTCTTAGGTAGGGCAAAGCCCCATCATGAACCGCAATCAGGCCTGATAGTAATTCTTTCATTTTTTCACTAAGTAGCTCATAGGCGAGATACATATCCGCATAAAGAGTGTCTCCGCCTCCTGATTCGGGTGTTTGCTTGATATAAAGCATAGAGCCTAAAGGTGGGATCTCGTCGCAGGTGACGTCGGTGTGCCAGCCATTACCAGCAGTATAAGCTGAATCTTTGGTGGTTTTGACGGTCAGGATTTCTGGGTCGCCTTGATAATGATGTTGCATCGGGTGGACATGTAACGATCCAAATTTCCTTGCAAAAGCTTTGTGTTGATCTCTGCTGATTTGCTGATCCCTGAACACGATCACCTTCCAATCTAACCAAGCTTGGTAGATCTCGCTGAATTGTTCATTTGAAAGATCTTTGGAGAGGTCCACACCATCAATTTCAGCGCCAATGTGTGGCGTCAGATTATCGACTCCAATAGTTTGAAAGCCCGATACTGCGACCATTTCCCTCTCCTCGATATTAAGTTAGTCGGGTAATCCTAGTACTCGCTTTGCGATAATATTTGCCTGGATTTCATTACTGCCACCATAGATAGTGGTTGTTCTGGTATGCAACCATTCTTCCGTTGCGACGAGATCTGATTTATCGAACCCATTTGTGTCATGTGCTCCTAACCCCTTGAATCCGAGTAATTCTCGACGCAGATTTGCTCCATCTTGCTGGAGAGCTGCACCATAGAGTTTGAAGATTGAGGTAGCAGCGCCTGGTATTCCCGATTTGTTTTCCTCGTTAGCTCGCTGGGCGGTCAACTGAAATGCACTTCGGTTCATATTCATAACGGTGACTTCTTTTCTGACAGCGGTATCTGCTATCTCATTGCCAGATTCACCAACCGATTCTTTGGCGAGCTTTGCTAGACCCGAGCCAGGTTGCGCTCGTCGGGCGCCGCCTGATAAACCTCCGATACCTGAGCGCTCGAATTGCAGTAGTCGCTTTCCTACGGTCCAGCCCTGATCGAGCTTGCCGATGAGGTCATCTTTCGCGGCCGTTGCATTGTCTAGAAACGTTTCACAAAAAGGAGATGAGCCAGATATAAGTCGAATAGGCTTAACGGTCACTCCTGGTTGGTCCATAGTCAGCAGTACAAAGCTGATGCCGTCATGTTTAGGGGCATCCGGATTCGTCCGTACTAAGGCGAACATCCAGTCAGCGGTTGCTGCACCCGAGGTCCAGATTTTTTGTCCGTTGATTTCCCAATGATCTCCCTTATCTGAAGCTCTGGTTTGAAGAGAGGCAAGATCAGAGCCGGCATTCGGTTCAGAATAACCCTGGCACCACTGTACTTCACCTCTGATAATTTTAGGTAGATGTCGCTCTTTTTGCTCATCGGTGCCAAATTCAAGGAGGGTCGGTCCTATCATCGACATACCCATTCCTGTCAAAGGGGTTCGTGCTCTGACTTCTGCCATTTCTTCGAAAAGAATTTTTGCTTGCTGCGGAGTTAAGCCGCCGCCGCCATATTCGGTTGGCCAGGTCGGTGCTGTGAAGCCTCGCTCAACGCAGCGCTCCAGCCAGAGCTTGACGTCAGGTTCCAGCGTTATCTTAGAACTTCCAACTGCAATTTGTCCGGGCCCTTTAGCACCTTCTGGACAGTTTTCATTCAACCAGTTGGCTACTTCTTCTCTAAATTCTGCTAATTCCGACACCGGTTCATCCTATAAATACATACAATTCGTCACTCTACTCGGTATAGACTACTCAACTCAACAGTTAAATAGCCTAGTTAAAGCAGATACAAATTTGGGTCAAATTTATGATCAGGAGGAGGACTAATGAATACAGTGCCAGCTTTTTCTCTTAAGGATGTTTCCGGGAAAGAACGCCAGTTTGTTGCACAGAAACAGTCGCTTGTTTGTTTTATTAAGGAAGACTGCCCTACCTGTCGTGAAGTAATGCCTTTATTGAGTGAGATAGAAAAGCTTTTAAATGATCGCCTAGAGATCCACATTATTGGCCAGACTAAGGAAGGTAATGTGTTGCTGGAAGAAGAATTTTCCCCCTCTTTCTCAATTGTGGATGATTCAGATTTGAAAGTGTCTTTTGAAACCGATATTGAAACGGTTCCTACTATGATTTGGTCAGATGGATCAAACAAACAGAAAGAGGTAGTAGGCTTTGATCGGAACGAGTGGAAGAGCTTGGTCGATGAAATAGCTGACGCGAATTCCGTTTCATCAGAGGTGATTAATTGGGCTTCGCTTCCGAAGTGGCGTCCAGGTTGCGGTTCATTATCGGTCGACCCATTTCATGCTGAGCGACTTAAAGCGGAATCGGAAAACAGTCCAATTCGTGCCAGGAGAATTGAGATTGGCATTCAAGACGACGAATTTGAGTTTATGTTTGATCAAGGATTTTCTGATGGTCTCCCGGTAATTCCGCCAACGGCGGAAAGGGTGGTCCGTATGCTAGAGGGCACTTCGAGAGACCCGCAGGAAGTCGTTGCTGTTATGCCTCCTAATATGGGAGAGGTGACAGTGGAAAAAGTCGCCATCAATTGTGTTCTAGCAGGGTGTAAGCCAGAGTATCTGCCCGTGGTGATAGCTGCCGTCGAAGCCATTGCCACAGATGATTACAATATTCACGGAGTTATGGCGACGACGATGGGTGCGAGTCCCGTAATCGTTGTGAATGGGCCTATACGAAAGAAAATTGGTATGAACATGGGTATTGGAGCTCTGGGTCAAGGAAATAGAGCCAATGCGACCATAGGCAGAGCAGTTCGTTTGGTAGTGCGAAATGTTGGAGGTGCGATTCCGGGCGGTACGGAGCGGTCGACCTTTGGGAATCCGATGAAATTTACGATGTGCTTTGCTGAGTGGGAGGAAAGATCTAACTGGGATCCTCTTCATGTAGAGCGTGGATTCCGTCAGCAGGACTCCGTGGTGACTGTATTCACAATGTGTAGTGGGCCCGTATTAACGATTGATGAGAGTTCTTTAACAGGCGATCCACTGGCGGGTACGATCGCTCAGTGTGTTCAGACTGTTCTTGCCCCGAAGGCTTATGGGGTGACTGACTGTTTATTGGTCGTGTCGCCTGAGCACGTAGACACGTTTTCAAGGGACGATTATCAGAAAACCGATATTCGAAATCGAATTCAGTCGATTACCCAAAAAACTTATCGAGAGATGATAGTCGACGACATTTCAGGAATGGGTTTAAAACCAGAGATAGCGGCGCAAATGGATGAAGCGGCCTTGAACAAAACTGTCAAAAAGTTTAATTCAGATTCAGATATTCATATTGTGGTTGCAGGCAGTGAGGCGGGCAAGTTCAGTGCTTGTTTCCACGGTTGGCTCACCGGGCCGAAAGGGTCAATTTCGGTGTCTCGAAAAATTGACGAGCGTTAATACAAGCAATTGATTATTATCAAGGCTATTGGATAAGTGAATAAGGAGAGACTTATGTCTTTGACAATTTTGGATCCGACGAATGAGACGGTGCCAGTAGAAAGGCAAGTAACGCCGAGACCGGAAACCGTGAAGGGCAAGATTGCTTTTTTGGATATATCGAAAAGCAGAGGGAACGTACTTCTGGATCGATTACAGGAAGCGTTTGAACAGCGCTTACCTCAAATTGAAATTACGCGTTATATAAAACCAACTTTTTCAAAGCCTGCGCCCGAAGACTTACGCTCGGACATTATCGAAAACAATGATTTTGTTGTTGAGGCGTTAGCCGACTGAGGATCCTGTACCACGTGCAGTTTGCATGACACGGTATGGTTTGAGATCCAGGGAGTACCTGCAGTTGCGATAGCATCCACTGAGTTTCAGGATGCGGCGGAAACTCAAGCAAAAGCTTTAGGCATGAAGGATGCTCGTAGGGTTTTTGTTGATCACCCGATACAGGATGCGACAGATCAGCAAATGAGTGAAAAGGCAGACGCGGTGGTTGATCGCGTGATAGCGGCTCTGTCTGCAGAAAAGAGTTAGTTTCAGGATTCTCTTAAAGAGATGCCTCAATTCAAGGGTTTTGGAAAAAAAACCTTCACGTTTTTGGGGCAGCTCGAAAAGAACAATAATCGAGAGTGGTTCCAAGAGAACAAGCACCGGTATCTTAACGATGTTCTAGATCCTGCCTTGGATTTTATTGCGACAGTTGCACCTGCTATTCATGGATTCTCGGATTATTTCGATGCGATCCCAAAGCGTACAGGCGGGTCATTAATGCGCGTCTATCGGGATATGCGATTCGTCAAAGATAAAAGGCCCTACAAAACAAATATTGGTATTCAGTTTCGACATCAGTTTGGCAAGGATATCCATGCTCCGGGATACTATCTGCACATCCAGAAAGGCAACTGTTTTTTGGCTGCCGGGCTTTGGCGGCCTGAACCTAAAGCTCTTGCTGGCATAAGGTCTCTCATAAAGGAAAAACCGGATGTCTGGGGTAAGGCCGTTCAGTCGTCCGGGTTCAAAAAAACCTTTACGATAGGTGGTCGCTCGTTAACCAGACCGCCAAAGGGATATTCTAAGGAAGATCCTTTTTTAGAGGACCTGAAAAGAAAAGATTTTATGGCCGTTCATAATTTCTCTGGCAACGAAGCTATGTCGTCCGATTTCGTCAAAGTAGTAAAGAAAAAATATAACGTTGCGACGCCGTATATGCGTTTTCTCTGCGAGGGCGTTGGCGTACCGTTCTAGTTATCCGTTGGAAAGCTGACAGCAAGAATACTTTCATATGTAAACGTGATCTAATCACGTCTCTCGAGTCATTCAAGCACGCGATTGTTTAAAAATTCATTTTATGGAAACCGCATAGTCGTTGCTGCGTTTTTAGCTCAGTTCATCGGTATGGGTCTTTTTAGTTATGTTCATGGACCCTTCATGATACCGATGATCGAAGAGCTTAACTGGAGTCGTCTGGATTACTCCATGGTCCGTACCATTGGCATGTTTGTCACAGCAGTTTGCGGTATTTTCATCGGAGTACAAATTGATAGGGTAGGAGCTCGGCCAGTTATGTTGGTCGGCGGTACTATCTTGGTCTTTTCATTGGCTCTACATACCTTGATCGAGAGTCTTGCAGTCTGGTGGTTAATAAATGGTGCTGCGATGTCAATTGGGTGTGCAATGGTTGGTAACCTGGTTGTTAATGTCACCCTGTCTAAATGGTTTGTTACCAAGCGAGGCATGGTGGTTGCGATCGCTGCGATGGGGGTGTCGTTTGGCGGAATCGCCATGACACCAGTTGTCATTTGGCTAATTGAAGAGTTTGGATGGCGATTAGCTTGGATTTGGTTAGCTGTAGGGACAGCGATCTTTATTTATCCTGTGGCGTTGGTTATGAAAAGAATGCCAGAAGACTACGGTCTCTATCCAGACGGTTTGACTGAAGAACAAGTTCGACAGGGCGATGGGGCAAGGGCTTTCGAAGAATACGAAAACAGTTTAAGTCGTTCACAGGCTTTAAGGACACTGTCGTTTTATGCGCTGGTCATTGCGTTTGGCTTTTTCACCATCAATATCGGCGTGATGCTGCTGCATACCGTTCCTTACATAGTTGACAGTGGATTTACCCCATCTGATGCAGGATGGGTTGTTTTTACGGTATCTGTTCCAGCAATGCTCTCTAAACCTGTGTGGGGATATTTTATTGATCGCAGTCCCGCTAAACCTCTGGCAGCGGTCTCAGCGGCAGTAACTGGGCTGGCGCTCTTCCTGATTGTGTTGGCAGTATCCTATCAACAGTTCGAGTGGGTTTTATTGGCTTTTGTTGTTCTTGGTTTTGGATGGGGGGGCATGATTCCTCTGCAGGAAGTCATCTGGGCTTCCTTCTTTGGCCGCCGATTTTTGGGTTCTATTAGAGGAGCGGCAATGCCATTTTCCTTGTTGCTTGGAGCTCCAGCTCCAGCATTGGTTGGCTACTATCATGATGTGTTTGGACGTTATGATGAGGCTTTACTAGTCGTGGCTGCCTTGAACGTGTTGTCTGGAGTTCTTATATTTCTTGTGCCAGCTCCCAGGAGATAAGAGCTCTGATTTCAGCGGTGTTAAGTCATCGGGCTTTGTGATCCAATAACTGCGAAAAAGAATGACGGGTTAGGTGTTTCAATGACTAGTAGCTCTTTTAGTGTGTTGCCGGCTTCGGGGTTTGGCGGAAATGTGATGGGGATCGATCTCGGCCAAGCGACTGGCGAGGATATTTCCTCTCTTAAAGACGTGTTCGCAGAGGCGGGAGTACTTTTTTTTCATGATCAGACTCTCAATCCCTCGCAGCATATTGAGTTTGCAGAACGATGGGGAACGATTAATGTCAATCGGTTTTTTACCCCGGTTCCCGACTTCCCTAAGATTGCCGAAGTCCGGAAAGAGCCAGATCAGCGGATTAATATTGGTGGCGGCTGGCATACCGATCATAGTTACGACGATATTCCGGCTCTGGGGTCGATGCTGCTAGCCAAAGAGCTACCCAGTGTCGGTGGTGATACTCTATTCGCGAGCACCGTCCTTGCTTATGAGGGGCTCTCAGATGCCATGAAGGAAACGTTGGAACGACTAAGTGCGGTTCACTCTTCCAGACATGTTTTTGGCAAGAGACCTGAGATGCCCGCTGAGATGGGAAGTCGGTTAGGCAATCAGCAGGCAGCGACACAGGATGCCATTCATCCAGTAGTAATTGAACATCCGTTGTCAGGCAAAAAGTCTCTCTATGTAAATCCTGGATTTACGCTTCAATTTGAAGGCTGGACGGTGGAAGAGTCTGAGCCTTTGCTGAGGTTTTTATATGCTCACATCACACGGCCGGAGTACACCTATCGGCACCGATGGATGGATGGCTCCATGGCATTTTGGGATAACAGAGCGACCTGGCACTTTGCCATTAACGACTATCACGGAAAAAAACGGCTGATGCATCGCGTGACTTTGGAGGGCGAAGCACTCCAAGCAGCGGCAGGATAGAGCTGTGACGACTACTGAGACTTCGTCTGGATTTACGAAAGATGTGGTGGGGTACTGTGATCCTATCTCCGTTGTCGCGGGTAATGAGATCCGATTCAAGCTTAGTAGCGAGACTCCTGGTCCGGCAAAGTTAGCCATGGTTCGTTTAATCAGTGGTGATGATCGACCCCATGGTACCGGACTAATCGAAGAGAAAGCATCGGTCGCGTTGCCAGATAGTATTGAACTTGAACATCAACAGGTCGTTCCTGGTTCGTATGCGATTTTTACTATGCCTACAGCCAGGGCTTTGGATGTCGAATTCGCGTTTTTTCCCACATTAGTTACTGAGTCAATGCAAACGCTGTTTCAGTTTGGTGGCGTGCGATTCTCCTTCTCGGAGGATGGATACACGCTCAACCATTCGGGTTTTGAAACGCGTTTATTTGCCACTCTAAAAGTGAATCGTTGGCATCAGGTTAGAATATCGTCGGCTCTTAGAGAGATTGAGGTGACGTGCATTCCGAAAGGCCCGGGAGAGATTGAAAAGAGATCTAATAGCGAGCTACCAGCTGAACTAGTTGCCGAAGCGGGGCAATGGTATCTCGCTTGTGAACGGCCTGGGATTGAGCATTTCAATGGAAAAATTGATGGGGTTGTGGTTCGCGAGACGAATAAAATTCTCAGCAGCTGGGATTTTTCAAGAGACATTTCGAGCGATCGAGTATTTGATAACTCAGGCAATAGCCATAACGGATATTTAAAGCAAACGCCGACTCGAGGGGTCAAAGGAATTTCTTGGGACGGCAGTACACAACGTTGGAAAGATAATCCTAGCCATTATAGCGCAGTTCATTTTCATCAGGACGACATCACCAATGCCGATTGGGATGACACCTTTGTTTGGAACGTCCCGGCTGAGTTACCGAGCGGACAGTATGCCCTCAAAATCAATCAAGGCGACAGCGAAGACTACGTCATGTTTTTTGTGCGACCCGGGTTAAAGACACCGAAGGCCGATGTTCTTTATCTGGTGCCCTCTGCGAGTTATTTAGCGTATGCAAATCATCGCATGAATTTAGGAGAGGGAGGAGGTATGTCTTCGATTTCTAAATCGATTGTAAGAAATAGCAATGACGCCTACTTGCTCGATCACCGTGAGGTAGGATACTCACTTTATGAGCATCACGACGATGGCTCTGGAGTGCACTTTTCGTCTCGACACCGACCTATTCTCAACATGAAACCTAAAAATGGAACCTGGGCGTTTAACGCCGATACCCACATAACGGCTTGGCTGGAAACTCGAGAGGAGGGTTTTGATGTCCTGACCGATGAGGATTTACACAATGAAGGGTATGAGGCGCTGAAGGATTATCGAGTGGTGATCACAGGCACTCATCCCGAGTACTGGTCGACAGATATGCTTGATTCGTTTACCGACTGGCTAGAGCATGGTGGCCGATTAATGTACATGGGAGGTAACGGGTTTTATTGGCGCATCGCCTATCACCCGGAAGATTCTGGAATTATTGAGGTAAGGAGATCGGAAGATGGTGTCCGCGCCTGGATCGCGGCAGAAGGAGAGTACTACCATCAGTTTACAGGAGAATACGGAGGTCTATGGAGGCGTTTGGGTCGTCCCCCTAATCAGTTGGTGGGTGTAGGTTTTGCTGCTCAAGGTTTTGATGGTGGCACTTACTATCGGGTTAAACCCGGCGCGCTAGACCCACGTGTAAGTTTTATCGTGGAAGGTCTCGATACGGCAGAAGATATATGGGGGAATTTTGGCAACCAAGGTGGGGGAGCAGCTGGCGAGGAAATAGATCGCTGGGATGACTCAATTGGTTCGCCTGCTCACGCTATTATATTAGCGAGTTCTGAAAACCACAGGCCTGGGATGTTGCGGGTAAAAGAGGAGTTATTTTCGTTGCCGGCTCCAGAGAAGGACTCTCGAGTGAGGGCGGATATGACCTTTTTTGAGACTGCTTTTGGTGGAGCCGTGTTCAGTACCGGTTCAATTTCCTATGCAGGATCTCTGGCTCACAATGATTATGATAATAATATCGCTCGAATAACGAACAACGTATTAGATCGTTTTATAGACCCAGAGCCCTTTTCGTTCCCAGATTAGCCTGCCAAATCAACCAAATTCTCGAATAGTGAGAGGGACTCAGGATTTGCTAGAGCAGAGGTGTTTTTTATTTCCTTGCCGTGAATTTTGTCGCGAACAGCTAACTCCGCAATTTTACCGCTCATAGTTCTGGGGATGTCGGCTACGGCGATGATTTTTGCGGGCACGTGTCTTGGAGAAGCATGGTTTCTGATTCTTAATTTAATTTGGTCAGACAGATCATCAGAAAGTTGACGGCTCTCACGTAGAATCA
>JBJKYX010000022.1:0-37970 GCA_045560825.1 Candidatus Azotimanducaceae bacterium | reverse complement strand
ACTCCGTCGCTAGTAAGGTCCCCACAAAAAACGGGATCTGCACAAAAAAGGTCCTAATGATAAGGTTGCCGCTGACATCGAAGAATTGTGAAAATTGTTTTTTTTGAAATAAATCTTCTTTACTGAACTTGAATGGATTGGATCGATTTATTTGGTAGGCGACAAGGGAAACGCTAAGGGCGGCGCTGACCCATTCGCTGATTAGAGTGCCTATAGCAACGCCCTGTACTCCGTAATCAAACACCAGAACTAACAAAACATCCAATGACAAATTGCTCAGATTCAAAAATATGGTCAGAAATAACGTGGTCTTCATTTTTTGTAGACCAAAAAGTACGCCTACCGAAGCAAGTGTGATGAGCACGGCGGGAGCGCTAAAAATACGAATAGAGAAATACTGTTTAGCCATCTCTTCAACGTCGTTAGACGCATCGAAAAGAATGAACAGGAGGTGTTCAAGCGGCTTTTGGATCAACACTAAGATCATGCCTAACAAAGTAGCGATCAGTAGAGCTCTGGCGTAAGTTAACTTGACTTCGTTGTCTTTTTTGGCGCCATAGGCTTGAGCTACCAGACCTGTAGTTCCCATCCGAAGAAAACCGAATAACCAATAGATTGCACTGAATACGGCCGTGCCGACTGTAATTGCTCCAATATAACTGGGATTTGATAGCTGTCCCAAAATAGCGACATCTACTAAGCCTACGAGAGGTATAGATAGGTTTGAAAGAATGACCGGCCAGCTCAGTGCCAGAATTCTACGGTGCCAATTTTGTTGTTCGTCCGCGAAAGTTTTTTGCACAGGTAAAGGGTATCCAATGCAGACGGATACGATTCTGGATTAGTCTATCTGCTTAGTCTAGGCTCTTTTAAGCTCAGGGTCGTTGAATAGCCAGGCCTTGAAGGACGCAATAGCACTTAGCAAGTCTTCAACTATGAGGTAAAAACAGGGGACTAGTAAGAGGGTGATGAAAGTGGCAAATAGTACGCCCCAGGCCAAGGAAGTGGCCATTGGTAAAAAGGGCGCGGTATTTGGTGTGATCGTCGTCATTAACGGAATGAGACCGACGAAAGTAGTGAAAGAAGTTAGAATAATAGGCCTGAACCTGACGGTGCATGCCCTGACGATTGCATCATGGAGAGTTAAGCCCTCTCTGTATTGTCGATTCGCATAGTCGACAAGAACAAGAGAGCTGTTAATAACCACGCCTGACAGGGCTACGATTCCAAGGACTGAAAAAAACATCAATTCGATACCGATGATGTAGTGGCCGACGACCGCACCGACTGCGCCAAAAGGAATGACTCCCATTACAACTAAGGGTTGTAAATAGCTTTTCAGAGGTATTGCTAGTAAGGCATATATTAGGAACTGGGAGATTATGAAGCCGTATAAGATTGCGTTCATCGACTCATACCGCTCGTTTTGTTCTCCCCCTAGCTCAATATCTATGTCTGGGTACTTATTCTGGATCATTGGGTAAACTTGATTTTGAACGCTAGTTAGCACTTGTTCAGGTGACACTGTGGCTCTATCTACATCCGCAGAAACCGAGACCGTTCTTTTTCCATCGATTCGGTTGATCGTAGAGTAACCTCTTTTCACCTCGAACTTGGCTACGCTGAAAAATGGAACTTGATTTCCATCTGGGGTACGTATGTACATATCTTCTAAACTGCCTACTGACTTTCTTTCGGCTTCGGGAAATCGCACCATTACACGGACATCATCTTCGCCTCGCTGAACTCGTTGTGCTTGTGCCCCATAAAAAGCGTCTCGCACTTGAATTGCGAGGTCATTAAGTGTTAGCCCCAGGTTTCTTGCCTCTGGTAAAAGACTTAATTGAATCTCTTGCTTGCCTGATCTGAAAGAGTCGCTTATATCTAGCATGCCGTCGAATCGACCTAATTCGACTTTAAACTCTTCGGCAGCCATTCTTAAACGATCAACGTCCTTACCCTTCAGCTCGACTTCAAATGCTGATCCTGCACTAAATGTTGACGCGTCGAAGGTTATTTTGACTGCATCAGGAATGGAGCCAGTGTACTCTCGCCAAAGCTTGGTGACTTCTTTGGCGCTTAGATTGTTTCTTTCGCCAAGCGGAATTAACTCAATCGCTACTTCGGCTAGATTACTTTGCCCTGGTCCACTTGGCCTTCCTGGACCATCCCTATCGCCTTGTTGGCCAATGCTGGTAAAAGTATTTTTGATGAAAGGAGTGTTTAGATTTAGCCTTTTTTTCATCTCATCATTGACGAGTTTGGCGGCTTCAGTCATTTGTTGGCTGGCTCTTAAAGTCGCGTCGACTGCTGTTCCCTCTGGCATTTCAATCGTTGCGTAGATTCGGTCGCCCTCGACCGAAGGGAAAAATCCGAATACGACTCTTCCACTTAATACCAGTGCAAGTGCGATGATTAGTATTCCCACACCTAGTGAAACGGATATGTATCGAGAGCGCAGCGTTCTCTGCAGGAAGCTTTTATAAGGCCCTAATGCAAAACTTTCGAGCGCGGATGCCAGTCTGCTTTGAAATTTGATCCATGACTTAGTGATTGTTGTTTTAGCCGGAGCTCGGCTTCTATGAGCTAGGTGAGCGGGTAAGATTAATTGGGATTCAATAATCGAGCAGATTAGAGCTATGATTACGGTAAAGCCGATTGCAGCGAAAAAGGGTGAGAAACCAACTTCAATTACTACCATGGGCAGGAATGCAGCGATTGTTGTCAGCACCCCGAAAATCACTGGTACGCTAACTTCCCATGTTCCATCCACTGCAGCTTCCAGCGGTGATTTGCCGAGTTGTTCATGAGCATAAATCCGTTCTCCCACAACTATCGCGTCATCAACGACAATACCGAGAACTAAGATAAAGCCCATGATAGTCATCGTAGAGATAGTCATGTCATAAAATGGGAAAAACGCAAGTGTTCCTATCAACGCTATGGGTATACCAACAGCGACCCACATCGCCACTTTGAATTTAAGAAATAGAGTCAGGATGATTAGCACTAAGATCAGCCCGCCTCCAGCATTTTTCAAAAGAACATTGATGCGTTCTTTTAGTTTTTCAGTTGTATCAACCCATATGTTAAGGGAGATTCCATCGGGTAAATTTCGTTCGAACTTCTGAATGATTTCTTTTGCATCTCGTGAGATCTGAATTATGTCTTCGTTACCAACCTGGGAGACATTAACAAAAACGCTCTTGGTCCCATTAAATTCTGCGACCAAGTCGCCCTCTTCAAAGGTGTCTCTTATGTCTGCAATATCCGCTAGCGCTAACCGAGTACCATCTTTTCTGGTCTTGACTATAACGTCCTCAAATTCGCTACCAAGGTACGCTTGGCCGGTCGTGCGTATCAGGATTTCACCGTTGCTGGTTTTAATCGTTCCGCCTGGCATATCCAGAGAACTACTTTTTATTGCTTGGGTAACTTGCCCTAGAGTAATTCCATAACGTCGGAGTTCTTTCTCTGAAACTTCGATGGAGATCTCATACGGCCTTGTATAACTTAAGTTGACTGTTGAAATGCCTCTGACATCGGAGATTTCATCCCGAAGTTCCCTTGCTATTTCTTTCAAGGTTTTTTCGTCGGTATTGCCGGATACCGCGATTTGCATTACTCGACGTGCCATAGTTAGCTTTGACACAACCGGTTTTTCCGTCTCTACCGGGAAACTGTTGATTCCATCGACCTTGCTTTTGACCTCATTTAAAACGGTAACAGGCTCTGCCCCAACTAGTAGCTCGGCATATACCCCACACATCCCCTCTGAGGCTCCGCTTCTGACTCGGTCAATACCTTCTACCCCCTCGATGGCTTCCTCAACCCGTGTACAGACCGCCTTTTCTGCTTCGACAGGAGCTGCTCCCAAATAAGGTACGTGTATTTGGACCATCCTGATATCGATACTAGGGAATTCCTCTTGATTGGTTATTAATGCGCTTATTGCCCCACCTACGAGCATCATAATCATAGTTAGATTGGCGGCGACTGGGTTGTGCGCAAACCAGCGTATGGCGGTATGCATAATTTTCCTCTGGTTTTACGCTTCGATGGAGATAGGGTTGACCTTCATGCCTTCGATAACAGTTTGTATAGGCGAAACACACACACGTTCGCCAGCCTCAAGGCCTGCCTTTATCAAAAGATCATCTTGGTAAAGGCGTAAAGTGTCTATTTTTCTAAAACGCAATCTGTTTTCTTTATCGACGATTAAGACCTGATTATCATTTCTTAGAGCTTCGCGAGGTAAAACGACGATGTTGTTTGCCGCGAGTCCCTCTATTTCCGCTGAGACAAAAAGACCGATTGATAAAGGTACAGGGTTAGAGCTGCTCTCTACTCTCGCGACTAATTGCACCATCCTACTGGACACATCTATTTCTGCCTCGGATCGCACTATTGTTCCCTTCCATGCGAGAGTTTGACCCGCATACTGAGCGGTTAAAGTAACCTCCGGTTGAAATTCTTTGGGTATCTCTCCTCGAATGCTGACAGGAATATTTAGAAAGGCGAGCTGGCGATCTGCTATTGGAAGTCTTACTTCTGCTTGATTGCCGGCATAGATGGTTGCGATAGGGTTTCCTCGTGAGACAAACTGACCGATATCGACGTTTTCGGCTCGAACTAACCCAGCAAAAGGCGCCTTAATCTGGGTTCGAGATAGGTCTTGCTCGGCTTGATTGAAGTTTGCGGTTGCATCCTGGAGCGATGCTTCAGCAACTCGGAATGCTCTTAGCGCGTTCTCCAGCTGAGACCTAGAGACTAGATTACGTTTCACAAGACTTTGCATTCGACGATATTCAAATTCGTTATGTTGTTGTTCGGCCTCAGCTCTTGTCAGATTAGCTTGAGCGCGATCTAGTTTTGTTTTGTAATCGGCATCATCGACGCGAATCAGTATTTCTTGGTCGTCGAAATAACCACCAGCCACTAGATTAGGGGACATCCATGAGACCTTGCCGGACACTTCGGGGATAAGCTGACTCTCGGTTGATGGCATGACGCTACCCTGAGAGTTTACCTTCAATTGCACGGATTTGGGCTGAATTTCTACGACTCTAACGGTAGTTGCAATTTTTTCTATACTGCTTGGCTCCAGCACCGGCGCCGTAGCCATAAGTGTTGCCGCTAGAAAAAGAAAAATTCCCAATATGAAAACTGGAATGATGAAATGTCTTATCATTTTGTCAAAACTTCCTTATTTTCGTTTTGAATTTTTATTCGAGCTTCGGAAAACGCGTTCATCATATTGTCCCTGTTGATTTCATAGAGCTGCTTAAAAGCGGCAGTGACGGAGTCGGTATTCCTAGATTTCAGTCCATGGTCAAGTTGTTCGGCAATAGGGCCATATGCTTTCGGGTCGACTTTTACATGTGGCAGTAATTTCGTTAGGTTAGGTGCCATTTCTTGGAAGAGAGCCCTACCTATTATCTGAAGCGGCAGATTGCCACTGGCTTGAACGAATCTACTAATCAATTCGAGGCGAGCTACGGTGTGGCTCTCTCGGTTAAGCTTTTTGTTCTTTAAAGGTTCAACCAGTTCTCTCAATTCGCTAATAGTTTCTTCACTGCCTTGCGTCGTCACTAGAAACGCGGCTATGGCAATTAGACCGCTCATCACAACTAAAATTTGGTCAACTAGGCTTTCGTCGGGAAGGTGATCTTGCGCCAGAAGGTGTCCTATTACTTCTAGGCTGGCTTCCTCTTTATTTTTTACTCGGGCGCCTCCTGGTTGGACATCTGCAAGACCAATTTGCTCCAGTTTTTTCATAGCTTCTCGAACAGAGCCTCGATTGGCATCAAATCGACCTGCTAGATCTCGTTCAGAGGGTAATCGCTCACCAACACGATATCTTCCTGAGAGAATATCTTTTATCAGTCCGGCTGCGATCTCTTCGTGTTTACTTAATTTTTCCATAGCGCTAATTTAAATTGGTCTAGCCTTGTTGGTATAACCTAATTGGTCATACCAATTTGGACTGGCCATTCTAAAGGAGAGATTATAAAAAGCAAGAGGAATTCAGAATCAAAAATAGCACTTTCCCAGCATTGACTCTTTTCTCTCTTAACGTAATCTGACGGCTAAATTTTGAATCAGGAGCTTAAATTGAAAGTCAAATTGAAAACTGACGAGTACACTATTTTTGAACGCCGTGACGGTCGATTCGCTATTCAAGATGCCGAAGGAAAGCCTGTTAATGGCGGTGATAAAATAGAAATACTGCTTCAACATGAGTTGATAGAGGCCGTGTTACCGGCGAAGGAGGAGTCATCTCCGGAAGAGGTTGCAGAAGAGGCTCCATCCGCTGCCAGTGAAGACGAGGCTGCGTCCGCCGACTCTGATGAAACAAGTGAGGAAGCGACCGAACCAGCAGCTGAGACAGTTGGTGCTGATTCTGAAGCGGACGCCGAGCCAGAGCCAGAAGCTGAACCGGAAGAAGACAATGAGGCTGATGCACCTGAACAACCCGAAGAGGAAGAAGACAAAACAGAAGATGGGTAGCAATAGCCTGAACTGGCAGCTTCTCGCTGTCTCGAAAGTGAGAGGGGGTGATCATCCTTGATTACCGAAGGTCACTTTGAAGTAGTCTCGAAGTTTGGGCCGGCTGGCGACCAACCTTTGGCCATCAGCGAGTTGAAAGATGGCTTATTAGACGGCCTGACTCATCAGACACTCTTGGGGGTGACCGGTTCCGGAAAAACATTTTCTGTCGCAAATGTAATCCAAGAGGTTCAGCGGCCCGCCATCGTGATGGCCCCAAACAAAACACTCGCTGCCCAGCTTTATGGGGAATTCCGACAATTTTTTCCAAATAACGCCGTTGAGTACTTTGTTAGCTATTACGATTACTACCAGCCGGAAGCTTACGTACCGGCCTCGGATACCTATATAGAGAAAGATTCTTCAATCAATGCTCATATAGAGCAAATGAGGCTATCCGCGACCAAAGCGCTGTTGCAAAGGCGGGATGCGATAATAGTGGCCTCTGTATCTGCGATCTATGGACTTGGCGATCCGCAATCTTACTTGAGGATGGTTTTACATCTTGATCGGGGGGATAAGTTTGATCAAAGGCAAATCATTCGGCGTTTGGCAGAGCTCCAATATGTCAGAAACGATGTTGTCTTTCAGCGTGGATCCTATCGAGTTCGTGGCGATGTTATCGATGTGTTTCCCGCCGAGTCAGAAAAAGAAGCGCTAAGGATTGAACTGTTTGATGATGAAATTGAGAACTTGTCGACTTTTGATCCGCTTACTGGAGAAGTTCTTAATCGTCTTCCTAGATATACGGTGTTCCCCAAGACTCATTATGTGACTCCCCGAGATCGGCTTTTGGCGGTCATTGATGAGATAAAGGTTGAACTGCAAGACCGACTAAAGGTTCTCACAAAAGCAAATAAGCTTGTCGAGGCTCAGCGACTTGAACAGCGCACGCAGTTTGATTTGGAGATGATACAGGAGCTTGGCTACTGTTCTGGGATAGAGAACTACTCCCGGTATCTCTCAGGAAGACAGGAGGGAGAAGCGCCCCCCACTTTGTTCGATTATCTTCCAAAAGATGCCCTTTTGATCTTGGATGAATCCCATGTGACCGTGCCGCAAATCGGGGCCATGTATAAAGGCGATCGATCGCGTAAAGAAACATTAGTTGAGTATGGTTTTCGGCTACCTTCAGCATTAGATAATCGGCCGCTAAGATTTGACGAATGGGAGTCCCTAGCCCCTCAAATGATATTGGTCTCGGCTACGCCAGGCCCTTATGATAAAAAAATGTCAGGACAGACGGTCGAGCAGGTAGTCAGGCCCACTGGTCTGGTAGACCCACAGGTGGACATTAGGCCAGCAACCTCACAAGTAGACGATCTACTTGGCCAGATTGGGGAAGTTATTGATCGGCAGGAACGAGTGTTGGTGACGACGTTAACCAAAAGAATGGCTGAAGATTTAAGCGATTATTTGGATGAGCATGGCATTCGAGTGCGTTACCTGCATTCGGATATCGATACTGTAGAGCGAATGGAGATTATCCGAGATTTGAGGCTAGGGGAGTTTGATGTGCTGGTTGGTATTAATTTGCTTAGAGAAGGGCTGGATATGCCTGAGGTAAGCCTTGTCGCGATTTTGGATGCAGACAAAGAGGGTTTTCTTCGCTCTGAAGGATCGCTCATTCAGACAATAGGAAGAGCAGCAAGAAACATTAATGGGCGCGCGATTTTATATGCTGATCAAGTCACGAATTCCATGCAAAAGGCTATCGATGAGACTACTCGCAGAAGAGATAGGCAGGAAGCTTATAACACTGAGCACAAGATCACTCCGAAAACGGTGTCAAAGAATATAGCAGATGTCATGGAAGGCGCTCGGTCGCAAGATTATGTTAAGAAAAAGGTTTCTGGCAAAGGCAAGAGACAAAACGATCTGGTATTAGTTCCAAAGAGTAGCAAGGAAAGGGGTAAGCTATTGGTTGAACTAGAGAAAAAAATGTTAAAACATGCAGAGGATCTAGAATTTGAAGAGGCTGCCAAGGTGCGCGACCAATTGCAGCAGCTGCGCGATCAAGAGTTACTGGCCTGAAATTGCATAATCTTCGGAGGCAGGGCTAGATTTTCGAATCAATTTTCCAAGGTGATCAAGCTTCCAGTGCATTTGTAATGTGTTCTACTTGATTTAGAATCTCGCTTTTCACGATTTGTTACGACGAGCAACGACCCAAATGAACGTTGGCAGAGAAGTATTTTGAAAATTAGCCTCAGTTTTGTGGATCAATAAGATGGCTAAGTATATTGAAGAACGGGTGTCGAAAGTCATCCATTGGAATCAACATCTCTTTTCTTTTCGTTGTACCAGGAACAACTCTTTTCGATTTCAAAATGGTCATTTTGTAATGCTCGGCTTAAAGATCGAAGGTAAACCGCTTTTGAGAGCCTATTCCATCGCGAGTGCGAATTATGATGATTACTTAGAGTTCTTTTCGATAAAGGTTCCGGATGGACCTTTGACCTCAAGACTGCAACACCTTAAAGAAGGAGACTCAATTTTGATGAGTCAAAAGCCAGTAGGTACTCTGGTGGTAGACGACCTCAATTTGGGGAAGTCACTTTATCTTTTGGCGACAGGCACTGGCTTGGCGCCCTTTTTAAGCATTATCAAAGACCCCGATGTATACGAACGTTTCGAGCACGTAAAATTGATCCATTGTGTTAGAAAGAAAGAGGATTTAGCCTATTTTGATTATCTTACGAGCGATTTGAGAGAAGATGAATATATTGGTGATCATGTCACGGCTAAGTTCAAGTATATCCCTACCGTAACAAGAGAACCTTTTAAAACGACAGGGAGAATTACTCAACTTATTCAGAATCGAATTATAGATCTTGATCCGTTATCTGATCGCGTTATGTTGTGCGGTAGTCAGAGTATGCTTAAGGATGTGAGTCAATTATTGAACTCCAGGGGTTTTAAGGTTTCCTCTGGACAGGGTTCGCCAGGAGATTATGTCTTCGAGCGTGCCTTTGTCGAATGAATATGTTCATCGATCGATTTGGATAGAGTTTAATTATTTGGGAGTGGCAGGATTTTGCTCAATGCCTTGATCGCTCAACTTCGTTACAATAAGGGAAGGTTGGTTTTTATAGGCGCGTAGCTCAGTTGGTTAGAGCGCTTGCTTGACATGCAAGAGGTCGGCGATTCGAATTCGCCCGTGCCTACCAATACATTTCTTAGGGCGACACACAAAGTCCTTAACTCATCGATTCGAACTCTAACTTAGTAGATGTTCTCTATTATCAGTTTAGGGGTTGCCGTTTCGCATTGATTGCATAGACTCTGATAAGAATGCTTCGATTGTGGCGCAGTAGCTTGGATCTTGGTCTAGGTCCATGTGGCCTCGATTGGCGAGGATTTTCAAAGAGAAATTTGGGATTTTGCCGACCATCCTTTCTAGAGCCGGTCTTTCCTCGTCGAGTTCACCGCATATTCCTAAAACAGGCATTGTCAGTGTGCTGATTTCATCTTCCGTGAGATTGATTATTTCTGGCATGCTTAGGAATACAGAAGAAAGGGCCTCGATGTCTTGGCCTCGTAACATAGAATCTGCCGTCGCGATTCCGATTTTGTCTGGTGAAAAATAGCCCATGCCGCCTGTCGCTTTAATCCATGGGCCGAAGCTATGGTGTTTTTTAAGAGCCTCGCCCACAGCCAGATAGTTTTCGGATTCTTTGTCGCTGGACAGCCCAGACCCTATAACGGTTAAAGAAAGGACAGAAGAGGGGTTGTATGCGGTAAAACGAAGAGCAATCTCAGCCCCCATAGAGGTCCCCAACAAATGGACTTTTTCGATTTTTAGTTGAGCAAGTAGGTTCTCGACGTCTTCGACCATGTTGCTTCCATAATCCGCGACTTTTCTGGGCTTATCACTGTCACCATGCCCGCGGCAATCTAGCGCGATGATTCTAAAGCTTGATTTGAGGCGCCTGATAAGTGGATCAAATGACGAGGCATTTTGAGTTATTCCATGCAGCAATAAAAGAGGAGGCCCAGATCCCTGGTCACCAAAAGTCAGAGAAATTTGACTCGAGGTGATCTTCGAAAAATTCCGACTAAGTCTGCGATTTAAATTGGTCTTGAATCTTTGATAGAAGAGGAACAAGTTGACCGCGAAATAGGTAAAAATTTTCACTCTAATGCCTTGCCGAAGGCGGGAACAAAATTTAGCAAACCATTAGGAACAACTATTGGTCTTGCCAGCTTTTGATCAGTTCATCGTAGGGTACGGTTTTGCCCTTCGGGTTTTCATTAGCAAGTTTTGGTTTTGGTGCCCCCTCCTGATTGAGCCAATACGCGGGATCTACGCTGTCGTTGAGTTGAGGACCGCATTCTCCTTGGACTCCGTGAGTGGCTAAACGTTCTAGAACTCTGTCCTGCTGCTCGGCCAATTGATTCATTGCTGCTTGCGCTGTTTGTTCTCCACTTACAGCGTTAGCCACGTTAGCCCACCAGAGTTGTGCTAACTTGGGGTAGTCGGGTACGTTGTTTCCTGTAGGAGTCCAAGCGGTTCGCGCTGGGCTTCTGTAAAATTCAACGAGACCCCCCAGCCTCGGAGCGAGTTTCGTCATGGCTTCAGATCGAATATCAGAATCCCTGATGGGTGTTAATCCGACTAACGTTTTTTTGAGCGAAACTGTTTTCGACACGACGAATTGAGCATAGAGCCACGCTGCTTGTCGACGCTCCAATGGAGTGCTCTTTAATAAAGTCCAGGCGCCAGTATCTTGATACCCCAGTTTCATGCCCTCCGACCAATAGGGTCCGTGAGGAGAGGGTGCCATACGCCATTTTGGCGAGCCATCCTCGTCTACGACCGGAAGTCCTTCCTTGATCATGTCGGCCGTAAATGTGGTATACCAGAAAATCTGTTGTGCGATCTGGCCCTGTGCTGGTACCGGTCCGGCTTCCGAAAAAGTCATGCCTGATGCTTCTGCTGGAGCATAACTCTTTAACCAATCAATATATTTTTGTAGGGCGTAGACAGCCGCAGGACTATTGGTCGCTCCTCCACGGCTCACTGAGGATCCGACAGGCCGGCAACCCTCAACCCGGATTCCCCATTCGTCTACTGGCAAACCATTAGGAATTCCTTTGTCGCCAGCTCCAGCCATGGATAACCATGCATCGGTGAAACGCCACCCTAGCGAGGGGTCTTTTTTACCGTAGTCCATATGACCATAGACGGGTTGGCCATCAATTTCTTTGACTTCTTTAGTAAAAAAATCCGCTATATCTTCATAAGCAGACCAGTTGATGGGTACTCCCAATTGATAACCATAGATTTTTTCGAATTGATCTTTAAGTTGGGAGTCGCTGAACCAGTCGTGTCGAAACCAATACAGATTCGCGAATTGTTGATCGGGCAACTGATATATTTTGCCGTCGGGTCCAGTGGTAAAGCTGATACCGATAAAATCCTCAAGGTCCAAAGTTGGTAAAGTGAAGTCTAAGCCTTCGTTTTCCATGAAGTCACTCAAGGCAACGACGTATCCATAGCGCGAATGAGTCCCAATTAAGTCGGAATCATTGACGTAAGCATCGTAAACATTTTGACCGGTTTGCATTTGAGTCTGAAGTTTTTCGATTACATCGCCTTCTTGGATCAGGTCGTGATTGACCTTGATGCCTGTGATTTCGTAAAACGCCTTGGTCAGTACTTCGCTCTCGTACTCATGGGTAGTTAGGGTTTCTGAGACAACGTTGATTGTCATTCCCCGAAATGGTTCTGAAGCTTTTGTGAACCAAGCAAGCTCATCGGCTTGTTCCTCTTTACTTAAGGTGGAGGGCTGAAATTCATTCAAGACGAGCTTTTCCGCATTAGCGGCAAAGTCGATGCTTTGGGTTGAAATGCTCTCAGTTTCTGAGCAACCCCAAAGCGTACAGACAAGTATCGAGTAAATAATGTATTTCAAGTTGCGCTCCCTTATGACATTAGTCTTTCCCTCAAGAATTATAGTATTTCAGCCCCACCGTAACACTACTATTGCCCAAGCAATTGCTGTTACGGATCCATACAATATTGAGGCTGAGGAAAGTCCGAGGAAAGCAATGTGGATAAATGCTGACCCTAGTAAGCTGATAAAGACTCGATCCCCCCGAGTAGTGCTTATTGGTAAAAACCCCCTGCGTTTAACGGTCGGCCTGATGATCTCCAAAACAGTAAACAGAGCTAATCCGGTCGCGATCGACACAAAAAAAATAGCCGTTGGTAGGGTCCAGGCCATCCAACTCACGAGAGTCTCCCCAAGGTAAATCCTTTTGTCAGGTGTTTTCTAACAAACCAAATTACGATAATGCCCGGGATTATGGTTAGTACACCTGCTGCCGCGAGAACACCCCAATCGATGCCCGAAGCGCTCACGGTTCGGGTCATCGTTACTACAATAGGTTTGGCATTTGTTGCCGTGAGAGTTCTTGCAAGAAGTAGCTCGACCCAGCTGAACATAAAACAAAAAAAGATAGTCACTCCGATTGCGCTACGATTGATAGGAAGGAAAATTCGGAAAAAAAAGAAAAGGAAACTGTGGCCATCAATCTCAGCCATCTCATCGAGGTCTCTGGAAATGCTAGACATGAACCCCTCGAGAATCCAAACGGCTAAAGGAATAGTAAACAGGCAATGCGCTAAGGCAACTGCGAAAGGCGTATCAAATAGTCCTATCGCTGAATAAAGCTGGAAGAATGGTATTAAGAAAACGGCGGGTGGTGCCATCCTATTAGTGAGTAGCCAAAAAAATAGTTGTCGGTCACCTAAAAACCGATAGCGAGAAAAGGCATAAGCTGCCGGTATTGAGACTATGATTGATATTGTGGTGTTGATAATGACGTAGCTGAGAGAATTCATGAACCCCTGATACCAGGCTGGGTTAGACCAAATTTCTGCGAAATTGCTTAACGTTATCTCAGCCGGGATAATAGAAAAATCACCCAGTATGTTGCTGTTTGACTGAAAAGCTAACGTAAACAACCAGTAGATTGGTAATGCGAGATAGACGCAATAAAATGCCAGCACCCATTGGCTGGGAGTCCATAATTTTGGTTTGAATTCAGTCATTATTATTGACTACGCTCGAGTAGAAGATCCAACAAAACAGTAAGGTAAAAAGAAAATATATAACGGAGAATGCAGCGGCGGGCCCGAGATCGAACTGTCCAACGGCAATCGTCGTCAGGTACTGACTCAGAAAGGTTGTGGTATTTCCAGGGCCTCCTCCAGTAAGAACAAAAGGTTCTGTATAAATCATAAAACTGTCGATCAGTCTGAGGAGCACTGCGATGATTAGCACGCTCCGTAGCCTGGGAAGTTCTATGTATCGAAATACCTGCCAAGCATTGGCGCCATCAAGCTCTGCAGCTTGATAATAAACAGAGGGAACTGAGGACAAGCCGGCGTAAGCCAGTAATGCGACTAGAGAGGTCCAGTGCCAAACATCCATAGCTAACAAGGTTAGCCAGGCATCCAAAGGATCAGCAGTGTAGTTATAAGAAAAACCTATAGCGTTTAAAGCCACCCCAAGTAGTCCAATGTCTGAACGCGCAAAGAGTTGCCAGATTGTGCCGACGACGTTCCAAGGGATTAATAACGGTATCGCTAATAGAACTAGAATTAGAGAGGCGGCCCAACCAGCCCTTGGCATCCCCCTAGCTATCAGGATTCCTAGAGGCACTTCGATCAGTAGAATGCTGGCACTGAAAGTTATTTGGCGAAGGAAAGCTTCAATAAATCTGGGATCTTGAAGGGTTTGTTGGTACCACTGCAGTCCAACGAAAAATCGGGTGTTGAAGTCTAGTATATCTTGCACTGAATAATTAACGACGGCCATCAAAGGGATAACGCCGCTGAATGAAACAATGAGCACAACAGGCAACACGCCCAACCATGCCTTGTTGTTTCGAGTTTTAAACATATTCAGATTCTTCTATGAGTTTGTTTGATTGAAATGTCAGAAAATGTTCCAGTTTAACTGCTACTTTTTTATTTCTTGGATGATCCAGAGGGCCCGCAACGGCTATTTCGCCAGCCTGTGTTGAAATCCATGTTATACCTTTGGCAATGCCCAGCTCAGTACCAGTGAGCTGAGTTTTGGTTACTACCCCATTCAAATCACCATCTTCAGCGGGCACAAATCTTGCCCACTCTGGCCGAAAGCCAATCTCTTTCCCTGAACCCCTCTTCGAAATATTTGAGCTCAAGAATTCGACTGAAATAAAGTTCATTCCGGGGGACCCAATAAAGGACCCAACGAATTTTTGAGCCGGCCTATGATAGAGAGATTGTGGGTCGTCGATTTGCAAAATTTCGCCTTGATCCATTACCGCGACTCGATTTGCGAAGGTGAGGGCTTCGGTTTGATCGTGGGTAACGTAGATCATGGTTAATCCCAAATCCTGCTGGAGCGTGCGTAATGTGTCACGAAGTTGCCACTTCATGCGAGGCTCAACCGAAGTGAGTGGCTCGTCGAGAAGTACAACCGAAATATCGGGACGAATTAGCGATTTACCGATAGCAATTAATTGCTTCTGGAATAGTGATAGATCTGTTGGGCGCTTATCAAATAGGTCTGAGATGTTCAATTGCTGAACGATTTGATCAAGACGTTTTTGAACAAGCGGACGATTAAACTTGCGGACTTTAAGAGGAAATTCGAGGTTTTCTTTTACGGATAGAGCCTCGTAGAGAACAGGGAATTGAAATACCTGAGCGAGATTCCTGTCGCGGCTTTTGACTGAGTTAATACAGTTCTTATTAAATTTAATGAGGCCGGAACTAGGTTTCAATATGCCTGATAACAGGTTTAACAGTGTGGTTTTTCCAGCACCTGAAGCTCCTAATAGGGCAAAAGCTTCTCCGCTTTCTATTTCTAATGAGACGGGTTTTAAGGCGGGATCTTCTGAGCCTGGATAACGATACTCAAGGTTTTCTAATCGGATTATCGTCACAACGACTTATCCTGAAAGAGCAGCAGGTCTCTCTGATGGACCGATACGGAAACGGTCTCCCCTGCTGATATTGACATCATTCCTGGTCTTCGAACTACCCAATCTAAGCCATCTACCTTTCCGTGCAGGATCGTCTCCTCACCCGTTGTCTCCGTGGCACTCACGGCGAATTTAAAATAGGTTTCTTGTGAAGAGGTGGTTTCGCTTGCGATGCGCACGTGCTCTGGTCTGACCGCAGTTAATTGGGCGGGCAAACTTCCTCCTGTACTAGTGGGAATTAAATTAACACTGGGCTCACTAAAGAGATCAGCTGCTTCCTTACTAACAGGTTTTTGATACAGGTCTAAAATTGGACCCGCCTGTATTTTTTGCTGATTGGCAAGTAATAAGACCTCGTCGCCCATGGCAAAGGCCTCGCGAGGACTTGATGTTGCATAGATGACTATAGTGCCTTGTTCTGCGAGTAGTTCCTGCAGCTCTAAAGCAATGAGTTCCCTCAGTTTGTAATCGAGATTGGCAAAGGGTTCATCTAGTAACAAGACTTGTGCCTCTTTGGCTAAAGCTCTTGCGATGGCCAGTCGCTGTTGCTGCCCGCCGCTCAGTTCGTTAGGCATCCTATCGAGCAATTCCCCCAGTCCCATTCTCTTTGCGATATTTGCTGCTCTTCGATTCTGGTCTTGTTTTGACAAGCCTTTTTGCAGCAACGGCGAGATGATATTTTGTTTAACATTCCAATTGGGGTAGTTAACGAAATGTTGTAGGACTAATGCGATCGACCGGTTTTGAGCCCTCCTATCAGTTATATTTTCTTCGTCGAGCTTTAAAATTCCTTTTGCAGGACTAGATAACCCTGCGATAAATCTTAGTAGATTGGTTTTTCCTGAATTGTTGCGGCCTAACACGACTGTTGTTGAGGCTTTTTTGAACTCGTGTGAAAAAGCCTCTGATTGGGGCTCAATTTTCAGATTATGGATTTCAAACATACTGACGTGTCTTCAATCGTCGGCAATTTTGGTCGAGTGAAATCGATCACTGAATAAGACCATATCGGTCGAATCTAGATAGAAAATCCCAAATCGCACTAGGAGCGTCTAAATCGTGTGCGCCAGAAAGGGGCCATTCATGCCCCATTTGATCCAGCAGGTACAGCGACACCTCAACAGCATTCTCGCAATTGGAATAGTTACTTTGAGTACCGCCAAATCCATCTAAGGTTAGATCACTGATTGCCTTGGTTTCTGGAGTTTCGTCGCACCTATTGTTCATTTGCCAGAACATCATTACTTCATCGATGGGTTTCATTCCGTTGTTACCGTTTCTTGGGACAGTATTGTCGAGAGCACCATGAATCTGCAGTATCGACGTCGCGTGTGCTGGTTCGCACGCCGCCAGGGTTTCAGGTGTCATTGACCCCGTGACGGATGCTATTGCCGCAATTTTCGTACCTAGCTCACAAGCGAGTCGATAGCTCATAAAACCGCCATTGGACATTCCGGTCGAATAGATCCGATCCGGATCTATTCGATACTCGATTAGCATGTAATCAATTATCGTTTCAATGTAACTTACGTCATCGGTTGTACTGCTGGTTGTCCATCCTCCCACGTTCCAGTGAGTCGCTCCTGTTGATTGTAGGATCGATCCCTGCGGGTAAATTACGATGAAACCATTAGTATTTGCCGGGCTTTCAAAGCCGGTATAGCTAAGATTGGTTAGGGCGCTGCTGGTGTAACCGTGAAGACTAAACAACAGCGGTCGATTGTTGCTTGAATTTGAATAAGAAGTAGGAACGTACATGTAGAATACTCTATCGAGGCCACCATGCCTGAGTGCGCAGCGCTGGATGTTAGCAGGGGTTTCGGTCTGAGTTTCTGAGTTTGACGTTTCTGATTGATATTCACTGCAGCTCGGTGTCGTGTTATCTGTCCTATCGTCGGTTGTGCTCGCGGAGCTAGAGGCATTGGAGGAGGTTTGTGCAGCCGTTTGGACCTGGTTGGGCTGAGAACTGCTTCCTGATCCACCCCCACAAGATGTTATCAGGAATAGTACTAGAACCAACTGGAGTAAAGGACTTGGCATCACATTTTTTCTCCTGTGCCTTGTTTAGCGCGCCTACTGCGTTTCGTGAGTTAAGTCTTATGTTATCAAAAGGCCAGTGAATCCAAAAAACCCATCACCTTTGTTGCGGTGCGCACTGGATCTTCTTCCATTGGTATATGCCCAAGATCTGGGTAGATAATAATGTCGGTGTTGGGTAAATTTCTATCGAATTGTTCGGCTATAGACACCGGTACTAAGGCGTCTTTCGCTCCCCACATAACGAGGGTCGGTTGAGTTAGCCGGCTAAGGTCAGGCTCTGGATTATTCCGAGTCGTTGATGGCGCCCCCCGTTGAAGGATGGCGTCCCGAGTACCTTCCCTCATAATTAGCTCGTAGTATCGATCAACAAGTTTCTGGTCGACTACCGGCGAGTTGTTATAGGCGGCCCTCAACCCTTGTTCGACTAGAAGTCCAGGATCTAGATAGCGAGCAACTGCTCGGAACCAGGATTGACTAAGCAGATAGAAGCCTATCGGAGTGTCTCCGCTCGATCTATCTTTTGCCTTTTGAGCACTTTTTCTCCACGACGAGAGTCCCACAGAGGCAACTAAAATCATAGCTTGTACTCGCTCTGAATGGCTTAATGTATAGCGCCATGTCGCGCCACCGCCCATCGAGTTTCCACCCAGAATAAAACGCTCTATCCCAAGCTCATTAACTATCGTATTGATTGTTTCAGTGAAGTTGTCTTCGCCGAAGGCATCTTTAGGGACTTTCCCCGTTAAACCGTGGCCTGGTAAATCTAGCGTTACTATTCTGTATTTAGAGCTTAAAATTTCTACCCATGGCTCCCAGGTATGAAGTGACGCCATAGCTCCATGCACTAGAACAACTGTAGGAGCTGCCTTTTTTCCTTGGTCGCGATAGTGAATTCGTGCTCCTTTTTCTGTAACTAGGAATTTTGAAGCTGAGTTCGTGTATTTCTCATCAACCATTTCTTTTGGAATATCGCCTTCAAAGACAAAGGGCGCTGAAGTCAGAATCAAAATTAAAAAGGCCAGGCCAATCCATTTGAGAATTTTCATACCTAGTGACTTCGGTTGGCAGTTCAATTGCTTACATTCTATCAGGGAGGCGTTTGTCAGACTGGTAGTTTTGTGAATTTTTTAAATAATAAATTTGTGGTTTTGTTTCTCATGAGGGTGTTTTTGTATAGGGTTGTCAGTAATGGTCCGGTCGAGTCTGTATTAGTTTTTCAGCTAGAGGGGGTTTAAATGAAAGTAGGAATTATTCCTGTAAATATTGGTGTGGAAAGTGTCGAGCAAATTGTTGGTCTGGCAAAACTTGCTGAATCATTGAAGTATGAGTCCGTCTGGACTTTCGAGCATGTGATAGTGCCAATCGATTATGAATCCAAATACCCTTACAACAGCTCGGGTAAGATGGGAATGCCGCCAGAGACGAATTTTGTGGACCCTCTTATTGCTTTGACAGCGGTTGCTGCAGTGACTGAGGAGATTCGTTTGGGAACGGGAGTAAATATATTGTCCCAAGTAAATCCATTGTACATGGCGAAACAGGCAGCGAGCTTGGACTTCGTCTCGAATGGTCGATTCATGCTTGGTGTGGGCATTGGCTGGTTGAAAGAAGAATTTGAAGCCCTAGGCGTACCCTATGAAAAAAGAGGTGCGCGATTTGACGATTATGTAGCAGGTATGCGAAAGATCTGGTCAGAGGAAGTCGTGGAACATGAAAGTGAATTTATTTCGTGGCATGGCTTCAAGAGTTACCCCCTACCGATACAAAATCCTTTTCCTGTGGTCATGGGTGGCGTCAAAGGCAAGATCTTTGAGCGCACGGCTCAGTTAGGAAATGGCTGGTTTGCGCCAACGGGTGATCCGAGTGAACTTAAAGAGCATTTAGAAAGCCTGAAAATAGAATGTGACAAAGTCGGCCGAGATGTGGGTGAAATCGAGATTACCTGTATGTGGCCCGGACAGGGTGGCCGAGATTTTCTTGAGGAACTGTCGTCCGTCGGAGTTGGACGGGTTGTGGTGCCTATGATGGGTGCTGCAGATCCGACGGAGCATCTCCAGAGTATTGCAGAGACAGCGATCTTGTAATTTGATCTGTGGACCAATGTATCGATTAGATGCGTTGGTCCATTTATTTTAAGGCGTTAAGTCGGCAAAGATCGCCAGCGTTCCAATGATAAAGCAGTAGTAAGCGAAATATTTTAGCTGGGCTTTCTGAACTAGCGAGATCATCCATTTACAAGCAACGATGCCCGTTAGAAAAGCGGCCGTGAACCCACCAATTAAGACTAAAAGCTGACCCTCCTGTACTGCTAAAGAACCGTCGAGTAAATCTTTGGTAATTTTCCCAAAAATTAAGGGAATAACCATCAGAAAGGAAAAGCTAGCCGCTTTGGTTCGGTCTATCCCTAACAACACGGCCGTGGAAATGGTCGCACCGGAGCGTGAAATTCCAGGCAGAATTGCTACCGCTTGGGCGAGACCCAATACTAGTGCGTAAACGAAAGAAACTTCTTTGTCGGTATCGCGAGATCGATCGGCAACGAACAAGAGTAAACCTGTCACCAACAACGTGAGGCCGACGAGCAGTATTTGCTTATCAAACAACCTTTCTAGCTCCTCAGAATAGAAAAACCCAATAAAGCCAGCTGGTATCATGCTCAATAGAATTTTCAATGAAAATCGAAAAGGCTCGTTGTTTTTAAATTCAAAAAGGCCGAGAAGTATCGATGTGACCTCTTTTCTAAATACAATCAAAGTGCTGAGAGCGGTCGCGAAGTGAAGCACCACAGTAAACATCATACTCTCTCGGGGGATGCTATCGTCGCCTAACAAGAATTTCCCGAGTTCAAGGTGGCCGCTACTGCTAACCGGGAGGAATTCCGTGAGCCCCTGTATCACCCCAAGTAGAAGCGCTTCTAAAAGTGACAAGTAGGAACTCTGCGCGAACAAAGATTGAAAAGTTTGGTTGTCATCGTCTCAGTTAAGAGTGGGTACAAGCGTATCAGTTGGCTTTGGCATTCAAGGTTTCATCGCGTACTTGTTGACCGATTTCCTTGATTTTATCGAATTCTTGTCTGCGGCGTTTGATCTCGTCTGCTGGAATACGGTCCACATTTTGGAAATCAAGTTTCCAGTCGTGACTGGTTGACCAGATTTCAGGTGATTGAACGGTGGTCCTAGGTGCAATTGAGTTTTCCAAGAGCTTTAGGGCAAGCTCTAATGTTATGTCTTGCGAAGCTGCATTATTTGGTTTGCCAGCGGAGTTGCCAAGCGGGAAATCGGAGAATAAAAACCTAGGAACACCGCAGTGCTCAACGATGTCCTTAGCAGAACCCGCAATCACAGTAGGAATGTTATTAGCTTCCAGGTGTCTCGCGACCAGACTCACGGTCTGGTGGCAGACCGGTCAGTTGGGCACCAGTAGCACGACGTCTACGCCGTCTTTTTTTACAAGATCTAGCAAATCAGAACAGTCCTGTTGAATGGTGGTTGCTTGGCTGCGATTGGTAGGTGCTCCGTAGTATCTTGTCGAAAGCTCGCCGACTCTGCCTCTTTGTTGGGCTCTTCTAAGCGCTTCAAGAGGAAAGAAGGAATTTATGTCTTCGGCAGTAGAATATTTCCTGTCGTAGCCGACATGCGATATACCCAGAAAGTCAACCTGATCAGTATTTCCTGCATAGACCTCGTAAAATTTTGCGGCCGCGTTATATGGAGCTCCTGGTCCTTGGTCTCCAGCGCCTTTTTTATAAGGAGCGGCAGTGGTAATTAGACCGATCTTAGACTGAGCCAGTGGTTTAGTCAGAGTTGTAAAAGGTACTTCTGAGTAGGCGGCCCATTGGTAAGGATTGCCATAGCCAAGGGCTAAATAATAGTCTCTGAGCCTTTGCATGTAGGGTATAGATTCAAGGATAGGCTCTTCAGAATTGGTTAAATGGTTAGGCTTGATTGTAATTTGCGATGTATTCATAGCTTTAGAGTCTCGCATATTAGTTGCCTTAAGGTTAGATCAAACTATCTTTTTTATGCCCGCAGTTCTTTTGTTTGGTGAGATGAGGAGATAGATTATCAGTTCTGAAATGTCACCTTTGAGTCGGCGGTTGTCTATATTCGAGTACATGTCCATGGTGGTTGCGATAGTTCTGGGTATCTCAATTACTAATCTACTTAATAAACTGGCGATCACTTTGCGTGTGGGAAACTGGGGTCAACTTTGGTACAGACCTTTATGGTGCGTGATTTTGCTAGTTTGTACGGTAGGATACTTGTGGGCATTCTGGCGGATTTACATCGATTACACCGAAATCTCGATTTGGTCGTTTATTTTGGGGCCTTTTTTCACTGTAGTTTGTTTCTTCCTGATATCGGTATTATTACCTATTTCCTCGGAGACGAAGGCCGGCCCCGATTCTTTAAAGTTCTTTTTGGAACAAAGGAAACCTTTTTACATTCTTTTGGCAGTGATGTGGATACACCTAGATTTGACCGTGGTAATGCTTGATTTCGAACAAGTGCCGCTGGAAAAAATTTTCGGCTACCTAATGGTGCCGATTTCTTTGTTGGGTTGCTGGCTTAAAACACTGAGAGGTCATCAACTTTTAGCTGTTTTTTGGTCCCTATGCTTTTTGAGTCAGGAGGCAGTGCAACTGGCGATCGCATGATGACCGATTGAAGAGAGATCGTGTTTAAACCCGGCTTCCTTCTAGAGCATCACTATTGAGGGCTTCATCTGCCGCGTTCTCTCCCTCGTTAATGGATTCGGTATTTCCTTGGGCCGATCGATTAGGTCTGAGATTTTCGTAGGTTAATTCTTCTGCGACCCGTTCTGCTTGAGTGAGTATAACCTCTACCCCATCTTGAGGTGTCGCATTTACGCCGTTATTGGCAGACGTTCTAGTCCGCTCATCAGCGGTTTGAGTGGATACGGCTTGAGCGGTTTGGGATTGATTAGCACGCGAAAAAGGGTTCGCGGGACCCAGTGCGTCGACCATGAGACTTCCTTTGACATTATTTTTTTTGTTTATATGGATGAGCCTAAGTAATGAATATGAACAACAGATGACACACGGATTTCTGCGAATTGGAGGAATCGAATAGACTTGGGCTCCCGATTCAGAGACTGGTAGGTTTCCAGATATTTTGAAGTACCCATGGTCAGCTATTTATGGTCAGTTTATGATTGACTCAGAGTAGGGGGTAGCTGAATGATTTTTAGACTGATGATACTGATTGGTATGTTATTACTGGGGGGCTGCATACAGGATGAACCTTCCCGAAACGCGACCGATTCCAGAGATATATCCCCTACAGACGAATCGCGCCATCAAGATTCTTTATTAGCATTGGATCCCGCGGTACTGGCGAAATGGCAGACAAGCTGTGCTTTATGTCATATTGAAGGAAATGGGGGTGCCCCGAAAATCGGGTTTGGAGAAGATTGGTCGGAACTAGTGGGTAAAAGTAAAGAGGAGTTGTTGGCCAGTACCGTAGAAGGTCTTAACAACATGCCTCCTTTGGGTTATTGCATGTCATGTGAAGAGTCCGACTTTCTGGCGATGATAAGTTTGATGATGGGCGATCTAAATTGAAGGGGATTAGTAGAAGAGGGTTTTTGGCCCATTCGGTTTTGGCCGGGTTAATGGGTTTCGTGTTGCCCACTGGATCCTTTGCAGAGAAGAAAAAAACTTTAGCGTGGCGAAACTGGTCGGGCAATTTGCTATCGAATCCTTCTACCCGTTTTTCGCCGAGAAATGAATTAGAGCTTGTAGAATTTCTCCAGCAGTCCTCAGGATCTTTGAGAACGGTAGGGTCAGGCCATTCGTTCAGTCCATTGGTTCCCACGGATGGGGATTTAGTCATCATCGATCAGCTATCTGGATTGCAAGGCCATGATCGCAGCGCGCTGACTGCTACTTGGGGCGCTGGCACTCGGCTGGGTGATACCGGTCCATTATTGGATTCAATAGGTCAGGCAATGATTAATTTGCCTGATATAGATCGGCAAACGATTGCGGGCTCGACAGCAACCTCGACTCATGGGACTGGTTTGAAATTTCCCAGCTTGTCAGGCTTTGTTAAAGAGATCCGCATGGTAAGTGTTGAGGGTGAGATTATAGATGTTAATGCGGAAAACGATGTGGATCTTTTTAATGCAGCTAGGGTGAGTCTGGGTGCCCTAGGCATTATCACATCAATGAAGTTGCAAAATCGAGAGCCATACCGATTGAAGGCGGTCAACGCTTGTGAGCCCATAGAACAGGTTTTGGAACATTTTGATGAATCTGCTCAAAGCCATCGACATTACGAAATGTTCCCTCTAACCCACTCAGATTATGCTTTGACGCTCGCTATTGATGAGACGGATGAACCTATCAACAATCCCCCTCCGTCGCCTGAGGAGGCAGCTTTGTTTGCCAGCGCAATGTCTGGCTGGGCAAAAGTTTCACCGGCACTGCGTAAGCCTTTAGTCGATGGGGTTGCAGCAATGATTGGAGAGAGTCAGGCGATTGATGTGTCCTATAAAATATTGAGCAATATAAGGAACAATCGCTTCAACGAAATGGAGTATTCAGTGCCTCTGGATGCAGGAGCGCCTTGTCTACGCGAGATCGTCAAAACAGTAATTGATCAGGAGATTGATGTCGTTTTCCCCTTGGAGTATCGCTATGTGCGGCGCGATGATACCTGGCTTAGTATGAGTTCGGGAGACGAAGACCACGCGGCCATCTCGATTCATAGATCAGCCGGAGAAGACTTTAAACCTTATTTTGACCTAATAGAGCCTATATTTTGGAAGTATGGAGGTAGGCCGCACTGGGGAAAGATTCATAGTCTGGGGTTCAAGGATCTTGACGCGTTGTATCCGCGATTTCGGGATTTCGTAGAAATTCGAAATAGTCTTGATCCGAAGGGCAGGCTGTTAAATGATCATTTGAAGAAACTTTTTATTCCGGATTTGTCGACTTAGAAATAACGATGAGAAGGCGCTCGCTATTATTGGGTCTTGCAGCTGGTATTCCCGCAACTGGTGGAGCACTGCTATGGGCTCCTGGAGCTTTCGCGCGTAATCCTCACAATTCTTATTTTTCCTTGCTAAATGAGTCGCTAAAACGAGAAGGCCCGGGTCGTCCTGTGATGCTCATTGACCGAGACGCGGTTAATCATAACGTCGATATGATTGCTGATTCAGTTGGACACAAAAAGAAATATCGGGTGGTAGTGAAATCTCTACCGTCGCTGGCTCTGTTGGAGCATGTGATGTCTCGATCCAAGACTAACTCTTTGATGGTGTTTCATCAGCCCTTCCTTAATGCTGTGGCGGAAAATTTACCGCAATCGGATGTCTTACTTGGCAAACCTCTCCCGGTAAGTGCAGCTAGGACTTTTTATTCAAAGCTTGGTAATAGGTCTTATGATTCTGCTAGCAAGATCCAATGGCTCATAGATTCCCCGGATCGTTTATTGCAATACATGCAATTAGCAAAAGATTTAGGAGTGTCATTGAAGCTTAATATTGAAATTGATGTAGGTTTGCGCCGAGGCGGCTATTCGAGTATCGAACAATTTAACTCGTCTCTTGAAAAGACACGAGCTTCTGGGTCGCTAGTCCAAATTTCCGGGCTAATGGGGTATGAGCCACACCTGACCGGACAGAAAGCGCAACTCCAAGATAAATCGGTTCAAGATGTTTTGACTGTTTATCGCGGTTTCAAGGAAAGTCTTGCAAACTCCGGCCTCGATTATAGAGGTATGACTTTTAATGGGGCTGGGAGCCACACCTTAAAGATTTATGAGAAAGACGATACGATGAATGATCTGTCGGCCGGTTCAGCTGTTGTCATGCCGACTGATTTCGACACCTACCATTTACAGGAAAATCGACCGGCCTGCTTTATCGCGACGCCGATTCTGAAGCGATATGAAGGCAATCCCTTTTTGCAAGACCCTTCCAAGAATATGGAGAGGCTTTACTACATATATGGTGGGTACTGGAAAGCGAATATCGCTTCACCACCAACTATTGGTAAGCCGATTTACCAGAGCACCAATCAGAGCCCAATTACGACGGCCGCTGACGTTGAGTTAGATGTGGATGATTATGTTTTTTATCGGCCTACCCAGAGTGAGCATGTCATGCTGCAATTTGGAGACTTGATCACCGTGTCAGGCGGTAAATTAGAAAAACGCTGGCCTGTCTTTACCCAGACGGGCTAGCCTTTCTACCAGTTAGTATTTTGGGGTGGAGAATCGGTAAGTGAAAATGCGATGTGATTTGGGTTGAGGTAGTGGATGATGGACTGAAACAATACCTCTGGTAGATTGTGAATAGTTCAGATTGGAAAAGCGAAGTATGGCGGTAAAATTAGAAAAACAAAGAAACCTGTCGGGAGATGGAAAACTTGCGAATCAAGGTTTTGGAAGGCTATCCGATTCAGAGCTGAAATCGTTTAATCCTAAGATTGAATTGGAAGAAGCGTGCAGTTTCTTCCGTGACTTTGGGTACGTCGTTTTATCAGATTGTCTTAATGAAAACGAAATCGAGCATCTCAATGAATTTTATGATCGGACACAAAAGGGTCATCCTGAAAAATGGGGCCTTGAAGGCAAAAGAAAGCCTCACCACCATGATCAGGGGCTTATATTTTCTCAGCCCTTGCTTGACTATCCGGAGTTAGATCCATATACCCAGCACCGGAGCTCCTATCCCGTTGTGAGTGAGTTATTGGGTGGTGAAGAGTGTGTACGGTTCAGCGAATTCAACTTCAGAGAAACACCAGAAAAAGCAGGAATTGGTGCAATGAACTTCCATCATGACGCGGTTCGAGAAGACCGTTTCGTAAGGCAGCCCTACTATCCCTGTGATTGGCTGTGCGCGATACACTATTTGACTGATGTAGGCCTAGGGGCTCCCGCCTTTTGTGTTGTCCCTGGTAGTAATCGATTCAAGTCCCTGAAAGAAGCTCACGAAAATCTTGAAGAGCGCTATGTCGAGGTACCGATTTATGGCTCCGCAGGGACCTGCGTTTTATATGATACTGCCATTTACCACACGAGATATGATGGAGATGGGATCCAAAGGAGAAGAACATGGCATCAATACTACGCTAGAGGAGGTTGGCGTCGGACGGATACAAAATACGTCAGATCTCCCTCGCCAGTCTTGACTGATTGGAACCTGTTTCCCAAACGACTGGCGTTACATTCGGATGAGTCTGTACGTCGCTTCTTTTCTCACTGGAACACGGCCCAATGTGAGTGGGTGGCCTCGGACTTTGATGACAGCTTGAGAGATGCGATGCCACGAGGTCATCAGTAGATAGTTTACGTTATCTCTGACAGATTGATTAAGGAGCAAGGCTGGATCTCGCTTGAATACCCCATTGATCGTCCTTTTTCGTGACTATGTATAGCGAATCATAGGCGCTTATTGCCTGATTATTTTTGTCATACCTTTCGAACGAGGTCGAGATATGCACTTTTAGTGGTGATGATAAGACCACCTCTCTTCGAAGCCAGCGCGAGTGGTCCCATCCCGAGTTAATCAGAGCTTGGAGATTGGCTTCGGAGACGAACGCCTGACGGTTTTTCCAGACTTTGACTTGGCCGCTAGCGAATCTGACGTGAGGGTAATTTAGGGTTTTAGACCAAGCTTCGATATCCTGCTCGTTGAACGCTTCTAAGAATTGATCCATGACATTCATCGCTTCTTTTGAAGAGAGATTGTCATCCTCCGCGAAAACGTTGGGGGTGTTGAAAGCCATTACGCTAAGAAAAGCCAAATTTATTATTAGATGCTTCATGAGGTTCTATCCTTAAGAGGTTTAGGGGACTAACCAGCTGGAGGGGATAGATTACATCCCAAAGTAAACCAGTTAAACTCTCGGACAGTCCTAAACAACCCGATCTTTTGTAGGGCTCTTATATTTGGAGGAGAGACTGTGTCTGCGAACATTGAGATTGAATTCAAGGAAGTACCACGTTTTGAGCCCGGTAGCGCTGAATCGCTTAATTATCTCGATGAAGAGGGATTCGTCGTTTACGCGAATGTTCTTGATGCCCAACAAACAGGATGTGCTCTTGGATTGATGTGGGATTATCTCGAAGGTTTATCTACGGGCATCGACAGAGAAGATAAAAACACTTGGACGGATGATAGGTGGCCTACCGCTGTTCACGGTGGCATTTTGCCGAGCTACGGTGTTGGCCACTCTGAAATGCAATGGTATCTGAGGGATGTAGATAAAGTTTCAAAGTGTTTTGCTTCGATTTGGGATACAGACGAACTGCTCACCAGTTTTGATGGCATTACAATTTGGAGGCCATGGACTTACCGGAAAGAGTGGAAGACAAATTTAGGCACTGATTGGCTTCATATCGATCAGCATCCGGTGGGCAGGCCTGGCAAACATTGTTTTCAAGGCGTTTTGAATTTAATGGAAGTAACTAGGTACACGGGTGGCAATGTGATGATTCCAAGAAGCCACAAACGGTTTGTTGCCATCCCGGAACAGTACGAAGAACGCTTGTCGAGAATACATCCTTCCATAGATCATTTTCGGTTTCCAAAAGATGATCCTCTGCTTTCAGATACCCAGCCAATAGTCGCTCTTATGGAGCCAGGCGATTTAATGATTTGGGATTCGAGAACTATTCACTGCAGTAGTCATGGCATTGAAGAACCCCCCAACTCTAGTGATCTTCTCAGGGTTGGTAGTTTGATTTGCATGATGCCTAAATCGAAATCAAACGAAGGGGTGATTTCTAAACGAAAACAGGCGGTGGAAGATTGCACATCGACTACAAACTGGTCCGATCGTTTCATCAACGCAGACGAATTCCCACAAATCTTGTCAGTCGACGACAGGGCAAAGTATAAATGGCCGTCAAAGCCTCAATTAAATGAAAAACAGCGACAGCTGGTGGGTTGGTAACAAAACAATAATAAGGGTATTTAGTCGTGAATAAGGCTCTATTCCAAATTTTTGGAGTTGTTGGGGTCGTCCTTCTTTTAGGATGTTCTGATAATTCGGGTATTGGAAATGCAGGCTCTTTAGCTAATCCAGAATCCGACGAAACTCAGAGTCAAAGAAAGCGAGAACTATTATCGGATTCAGTCAGCTATATGTACGAGTTAAGTTTGATTCGAGGGCACCTCTGGGTGGCAAAGCGTTTGTCTATGACGGGTTTTCTGGATCATGCGGCGATGCATGCAAAGCACCCCGAAGACGAAATTTATTCAGATCTTGTTGAAGTTTTTGAAGCGAAGGGGTTGAGAGGCTTCGCCTTGGAGCTGAGTGCTTTCTCTAACTCAGTAGTCAGCGGAGATAAAAGAGCGATCGAACAAGATTATCGGGCGCTTATCGATTCGGTACAGGTTTCACACGATTTAGTTGAGTTGACCACCGGGGAATTGTTGGAATTAATTAATCGGCTTATCTCTCAGGCGGCCAGAGAATATGCTGTTGGGATTATTGATGGTCAAGTCGACAATGTGCACGAGTATCAGGATGCGCGCGGCTTCATCGAGATCGCGATGAATTTAACAAGAAGTCATGAGCAACAATCTGGTTTGTCAGAAAACCATTTGGCGGTAATTGGACTTTTGAAAGGCAGCCTGGAAGACCTGTTAGAAATGTGGCCCACACTTGTGCCACTTGGAGAAGTGCCTTTTGATGCTTCGAGATTATTTGGGGCAGCTGCAGATGTCGAAATATTAAGTTTGTCTCTTTAGAGGCAGAGTATAGTTGAAGTATGAAAGCCGCGGTAAATTTGTGGGCTTTCGGTAGTTTGGTTTGTCAAAGTAATGTTTATTAGTAGTGATACAGAGTTTCCAATAGCAGATTTGCAATTTGTCGATACGGATATGCCCAAGTGGTTCAACAACGCTTTTTCTGTTGAGAGAAAGGAAGGTTGGGTCGACTGCGGGGGAACCAACATTCACTATTTTTCTTGGGGCAACCCCTCTAACCCTGGAGTTATCCTGACGCATGGTTTTATGGCGCACGCTCGCTGTTGGGCTTTCATCGCTCCGTTATTAGCTGAAAAGTACCACTTGGTCGCCTTCGACCTTTCTGGAATGGGAGATTCTGGTTGGCGAGAAAACTATACCGTCCTAGATCGAGTTGATGAAGCAAAAGCGGTGGCTGAGCATCTTGGTATGACGCGTCTGAATAAGAAGCCTTTTTTGGTCTGTCACAGCTATGGCGGCTCGGTAGGGTTAAGCGCGGCAGAAGAAGAAAGTGACGCCTGGGGCGGATTAATTGTTTGTGACATGACCATGTTGGCTCCTGATGAAATTTCAGATTTTGAGAGCTACAGAAAGAAGAGGCAGCAAAGAGGGGTTAAGCCTCACCGAGTTTCCGACACTTTGGAGGCTGCGAAGAAGCGCTTTCGGCTGGCGCCTGAGCAGCCCTGCGAAAATCGCTTTCTCTTAGAATATATGGCCTATCATTCTTTGAAAAAAGTAGAGAAGGGTTGGGTCTGGAAATTTGACCCACGCATATTAGGTCCAGATGAAGAAAGGAGTTCAGATTGGTGGCAAAGTCTCTCGAACCGATTCGCTAATATGAAAGTTCCTCGAGCAGTTATATACGGGGAGCATTCACAGATGTTCAGTCGTCGAGCGGCGGATTATATTCGATCGAACACTTCAGATAATATTCCCATGGTCCAAATCAACAATGCTTACCATCATATAATGCTTGATCAACCCCTAGCGTTTTCGTCGGCGATCGATGCGCTACTTCAGGGTTTTTTTAGATGTTGATTCGAATAGTGAAGAGTTAGGCTGCTTTAATTAAGGCGTTTTTTTAAGTTGGATAGAGATTTCGCAGGACCTTGCACAACGTAGCGGTTTGAGACCCAAGAAGGGATTGGTATCTCTGGGTCTGCGTGATATTCGAGAGTGACTCGGGTTTGATTGCCTTCCTTTGCTAACGTCCAGTGTCCTGAGGAAACAGCCATCCTGATCTGTTTATTGTTATGCGGGATAAATGTTGGCGTGCTCTCAAGCGTTATCTTAATGCGCTCATCTGTTTGTTGAATAAGGACTCGATTTACTGAGTCGCGATCTTTGATTGGAAACGGCGCGTCTATGACAAAACGCACAATAATCACGTCTTTATCCAATTGTTCTAGAATCTCTCCCGATTTGTAATCCTGATACCATTTTGGATAGTTAGGGTAATCCAGGACAATCTGTTTAACTTTTTCGTATCCTGCATTAACCAGTGTGGTTGCCTTGAAGGCGTCGATTCGGGAGTCAGCTCAGCTACTTTTTTGGTGTAAACCGTAACGCCGTCTTGTTGAATTTTCAGATTCCAATTCTCTTTTTCAGAAGGGATGATATTGGTAGAAAATAAGAGTAGCGAAAAGCAAATGAGATTGACTGCCAAGTCAGTGGTTTTTTTACTCGGGATCGATTTGAGACTGATCACAGGGTTTTTCAATTATTCGGGATATAGCCGACTATTCTTTAACGATTTCCGTATTTCCCTCTTTGTCGATGCGAACAGATAAAATAGGGCGCTCGACAAGGCTGCCAAAATCACTTTTTAACCATTTGAAAATTGATACGGCCAGTAGGAATAACACTGGTATTAGTGGAAGAGACGTCACTACTGATGAAGATTGAACCGTTGTCAAACCTCCAACAACGAGCAGGCCTACGGCGATGAACGCTAGGAAGAAAGCCCAAATCAGGCGATAAATTCGGTCAGGTTCCTGGTCACCGGGCAGGTTCTTGGTAGTGATTCCTGCTAGTACAT
Organism: Candidatus Azotimanducaceae bacterium; assembly: GCA_045560825.1. GTDB lineage: Bacteria > Pseudomonadota > Gammaproteobacteria > Pseudomonadales > Azotimanducaceae > UBA4421. The sequence goes on along the minus strand of JBJKYX010000022.1, from coordinate 6,634 downwards.
AAGCTACGGAGTCGAGTGTTGTAGCGAGAAAAATAAAAGAGAGAATAGTGAAGACAGCAATAGCTATAGTTGAGCCAGGGAGCGTAGAGACGATTGCTACAACGGCTGCTGGATTACCACTTTCTCGAATGATGTCGCTGACTGGGAGAATCCCGTTCAACTCTAAATGCAGGGCATAGCCTCCACAAACAGCCATAAACAAAACGCAACCTGTTGACCCCCAGCCGATGACTCCCAGAACGGTTTGTTTAATGGTTCGGCCGCGCGATATCCTGCCGAAAAATAAACCCATTAAGGGCGCATAGGCTATCCACCAGGCCCAGTAAAATAGTGTCCAGTCTCTTGGGAAATCGCCTTGATTGATTGGATCTAACCAGAAACTCATTCTGAAAAAATTGTCGAGTAACATACCAAAACTGTTGGCAGTCATTGTAAGAATTAAAACCGTTGGTCCGACGAATAATATAAATCCGAGTACGACAATAGCCAACAAAATGTTTGTGTCGGCCAGTAAGCGAAGACCAGAATTCAGGCCTCGATAAACGCTAGTCGCAAATATCAGAGTCCAAAAGGTTAAAACTAAAATCTGCAAGCCAAACCCATCTTGTAGTCCAAAGAGTTCGCCAAAAAAAGCAGAAACCAAGGGTACGCCAAGGCCTAGAGAAGTGCCCGCACCTCCAACGATGCCGATGATAACCAGTGTATCGATAACTGGATCCCATTTTCTGTGGTTTGGTTCTGGAAGAGCACCATTGATGCTATTACTTATTCGTAAAAAAGGAGATCGTTTCACGTAAAGCATATAAGCGATTGGGATAGTTGGTAGTGCGTAAAAGGCCCAAGGGACTATTCCCCAATGAAACATCGTGTACATATGAGCCCACTCTGCTGACTCATTGCTACCTGGAGAAAGAGCAAAAGGAGGTTCTTGAAGGTAGATGACCGGCTCAACGAATGCCCAACTGACGAGACCAATTCCAATCCCTGCACTGAACATCATCGCTGCCCAGGATATTTCTGAGAATTCAGGTTTGTCTTCTGGCTGACCGAGTTTAACTTGTCCATACCGCCCAAACGCTAGCCAAAAGCAGAAGATTAAAGTCACAAATGCCACAAGAGAAAATAACCAGCCAAAATTTGTGGTAACTATGGTCATCCAATAAGCGGCGATTTCGCCAGCCTGTTGGGGAAATGCGACGAGCGAAATTCCAGCGAGCAAAACCACGCATCCAGAAGGGATAAAAACGGCCATGTCTAAACTGGGAGCCTCTGTTGCAGTCTCCCTAGGATTAATTTCTGACATATTCTCCCAATTCCTTTATTAAATTGATTTTAGCTCGGTTAAGTACGACTCGAAATTTTTCCATTGTTCGGAGGACTTGTAAATCGGTTGACGAACCTGTTCAGAGCTCGCCGTCCTTACAGCTCGATCCGTGTTATAAAATTCTAAACATTCTTGCTCAAAATCTAACCCACAATAATCCAGTATTCTCTTAACCTGTGTTTCCAAGTCCTGGATGACCTCTTCGTGGTCTACTCTCAATACTCGTCCTGGTAGAACGTTATCCCAATGAGACATTAGGCTAATATAGTCTTGATAGTATTGAGACAGGTCCTTTAAGTTATAAGTGAATTCTTGTCCTTCAGCAAACAATTGTTTGAAGCAGCTAAAACAACAGTCCATTGGCTCTCTTCTAGCATCTATGATTTTGGCATTTGGTAAAATCAGATGGATTAGGCCAATGTGACGAAAGTTATTAGGCATCTTGTCTGTGAAAAAAGCTCTTTTTTGAGTTCGATGAAAGGCAGTTTGAGAAATATACTGTTCACCAAACTTGATAAATTCCTCTTTGGTTAGCTTGTTTAAAATGTCTGGGTAACGAGGGCGATCAGATACGCGTCGCCTTCCCTGTAATTTTCTCACCAAGGATAGAATATTTGGAAGCTCCAAGGTACCTTCGACCTGAGAATGGGAGGCTAAAATTTGTTCAAGGAGGGTTGATCCTGCTCGAGGTAGCCCGACGATAAAAATAGGATCTAGCGCCTCCGCTCCAAAGCCCTGTCGGTCGGTAAAAAAAGATCTAGTACAAACTTCCTTTTGCAGTTCGAGTTCGTTTGTCATTTTTTCCGCGTCGTATCGGCTTTCCGTTTTTTTAAGGGAATTACCCTTTTCGTAGTATTCGAAACTTCGCTCGTATTCGCCTTGATCCTCTAAGGCCTTCCCTAAAGCAAAATAGGTGTGATATTGATCCTCCAGGCTTGTTTCCGGATCTATAGCAACTGCCTCCATAGACTGTATTTGCTTCTTTGAAAACTTGTAAGTTTTAAGGTTAGCAAGGCTCCAGTAAGCATCACCGAAGTCGCCCCTAATTTTGGTGGCAGCTTCGTACGCAGAGATGGCTTTTTTTTGGTCGCCGATTGTTTTGTAGGCGTGACCCATGGCCATTTGAAGAGTGGCGTTTTTGGGTTGCTTGGGTAATTCGTTCAGATAAAGTTCTAGTGCATTTTCATATTTTCCTGCTGCGGCTAGAGCGTTTGCGTAAACCAGTTTGAATGAATTTTGTTCTGGATCGGATGCTTGAATCAGTCTTGCTTGCTCCAACGCGTCGGAGAATTTTTGTCGACGCTGTAAGACCCCGATGTAGTCCATTCGTACTTGAAGGTTATTGGGCTCGAACTCTAGGGCGCTCTCAAGTAGAAACTCAGCATCGTCCAAAACATGGAGCTTGGCACCGATCAGCGCCAGTAGCCGCATGGCTTCGACATATTTTGGGTGACGTTTGAGATACTCTCTACATAGCCTCTCCGCCTTGAATAGTTTTCCTTCATATAAAAAGCTAGCGACTGAACGAATTTCAGGAGGCAGCGAATTAAGGCGCTCCAATTCTCTAAGTATTAACTCGTATTGCTCCGACTTGCCTTGTTTGAGGAATAGCTCAGCAAGGTTTTTCCAGCTGGCCATTAGGGTTGGATTTAAATCGAGTGCTTTCTCATAGGACCTTATTGCAGCTTCCTCAGGGCCCAGATACCGAGTCAGGTGACCCCGTTCTTGATGAGCCCTTGCATGCCTAGGATAATTTTTAATCAGTGAGGCGACTGTATTCAGGGCTTTTTGAGTATTCCCTAGATATCTTTCGCAAACAGCGCGCAAGTAAAGCCACTCAGGCTTCCGGTTATGCTCGGATTTTAGGGATTCTAGGGCAGCGTAGGCTAGAGGAACCTTTCCCACCTGGAGAAGCCGCTTGGCTTCTTCCAGGTGAGTAGGTTCTAGTTCTTCGTCGTGTTGCTCGGCGCTATCAAAGATCGTACGACACTCTTAAGCTAAGAGTGAATGGACGATTGGTAGCGATTCTCATCGTATCGTCCTGATCGTTTATGAATAGCTCAGCACGTTCATTTGACATATTTTCGGCAAATAATTCTACTTTCCATGACTCTTTGGTCGCACCAATGGAGGCATCCATTTGGGTATAGTTGTCTTGGCCAACCCGTTTAGCGGCAACCACCGAACTGAAGCTAGTTGACGCATGTTGAATAGCGCCCATCGCATAGGTGTTCCAACCATTGTCGAGGAACCAGTCATATCGGGCTCTGAGGCTGAACTGGTGATTGGGCGTGAGCGGTAGCTCGCTACCAACAGGTGCAAGTTCAACTGCCTGACCAAATACCGCTTCTAATTCAGTATTGTTGAATGAGAATCCACCGAACAAAGTCAGATTTTCGTTAGGTTTGTAGATTATGTCACCTTCAATACCTTTAATGGATGCATCAGCTGCATTCTCTACAAAAGTGAGAATCGACACGTTTTGTGGGTCGAATCGTGTGACCTGCATGTCAGTCCAGTCCACATAGTAGGCGCTACCGTTAAATCTCATAGCACCATCCATTAATGTCATCTTCCAACCTAGCTCATAGTTTTGAACATCGTCTGATTCGTATGTTGAGCTAACCGTCGGGTATTCAGGGTTAGTGGCAGCAATGCCCCCTCCTCTGTTCCAGCCTCCAGGTCTGAAACCTTCGGAGTAGGTTCCGTAAAGTAGCACGTCGTCGTTAAATTTATAGTTTGCAGTAAACTTAACAATAACGTCGTCCAACTCTAAAGGCTCTGAAGTATGACCACCAGATATATCGTAGTCTCGACCTCGATCTTTGTTGACCACTCCATTTGTTTCTGGAGATCCTCGGAAAATTCCATCTCCAAAATTAGATGAGCCTTCAAAGTCGATCTCCATGTCGTAATAACGCAAACCAACTATTAGCTCAAGATTATCTGTAAAGTCATAAGAGACCTCTCCAAAGATCGCCATCTGCTCTTCCATTCTCCTGACGTCATTGAAGAACGCGACATTTGATCCGCGAGCATTTGGATTAACCTTTGCTGCCGTAGACATGGGCAAATTGGGTACAAAACCGAGGGACTCTATGGCGGCGTAGTGATAATCGTCTTGGGTTTCTAGCTGAAAATCATCGTAGAAAAACCCAGCGGTAACTCGGACTTTTTGATCTTGAGGCGTGCTGATTCTTACCTCATGTGTGTTTCTTTCATGGGTTTGATAGATTACCGCTCCTTTGACAGGGTCTCGGCATTCGCGACCGCCTGGGGTCACATATCCTGCATCCGGATCAAGTCCGTAGCTCGTAATGTAAGCTGGATTTGAGTAGGTGCAAGTATAGTAAGCGATGTAGCCGCCTGAATTATTGTACCCGGTATAGTCGACGCTTTGCTCAATTTCGCGATCGAGGTAGCCTCCTGTATAAACCACATCTAACGCACCTAGTCTGCCAGTCAGTGTCCATGTCGTTAGACCGAATTCGTCGTCAAGCGTATCAGGAAAGAATCTGGTCGCTTGAAGATCGCCAACTTCAGGGTCGTAATCAAATACGCCATCAGCTCTAAGCTCTTGCTCTGTGTGCTGCAAAAGGACGTCCCAATCTTCATTAATCATGCCCCTGGCACTGAATCGACCTCCTCGGTATTTGGCATCATTAAAATCTTCTTCAACTAAAGCGGTATTATCAGCCGTATCATATTTGACTGCAGTGCCCGCCAAGGACGCTGGGTTTACAGCCGGATCGGTTGTGAAAGTCCCGGGCACGTTATCAATGTAGCCGCCCTCTTCTGCAGAGTACATTGCTGCTCTGAGAGCAATCCGGTCATTCACTGGAATATTGATGAACGTTTCTACTGTTTCACTTTCTTCGCCATACTCAGTGGTCGAAATACTAAGGTCGACGCCGATATCAAAGCCATCAAACTCAGGCTTATTGGTGATTAAGCGAATCGTTCCAGCCTGGCTGCTTGCACCAAACAAGGTTCCTTGAGGTCCCGCAAGAACCTCCACGCGCTGAACATCTGTTGCATATAGATCTAAGTTTCTGGCCGGCGCAGTCACTGGTTGTTCATCCAAATACATTGCGACGTTTGGAGCTGTTCCTTGTGCTCCTGACAACAGCACAGTAATTGGCTCGATCGCCATTCCACGGATATAGGCTGTATTTTGTCCCGGACCTCTCCCTCCTGCGGTGACGTTAGGCAGGTACCTGATATAGTCTTCGAAATTTCCAATGGCCAGATCTTCAAGCGTGTCTTCGGTTATTGCCTGAACAGCAACTGGAATATCTTGTGTTGAAGATGCTCTCTTAGTAGCTGTTACCACAACCTCTTCGATCTCCGTGGCTGCTGTGGCTCCCGTGGTAGCAAGTACCGAAATAATGGCAGCAGATAGTTTTTTTCTTTCGAACATAATACCCCCTAGGTGGATTCGAAATTATTTGTGTTTTTGATTTGGTTGATCAATCTCTCCAAGACAACTATAGAGCATTTTAAAACAAATGTTTACCCTGAGATCTTGGGTCATAGGTTCTTTGCCTCGGTCTGACACAAAATAGTGGGTTATCAGCGATTGGGCTATTTATATCTTTGCAGCTCAATCGCAAGCTTGGAGTTTGTATCTTGCCTGTGAATTGTGCTTGCGCACAAAGATAGGTTAGAGTCTACGCTTTTATGATGAGACTGAGATGAAATCTATAAACTGCGCGATTGTATCTCTGTTCGGTCTGCTGCTGATTTTGAATATGGAGCCAGCGGCTGCTGAGTTTTCTGGTGAAAACAGAAAGAACCGTGGACACGACACGTTAATTAAAATGGATGTTGATGCTCGGAACAGAAAGCTTGCGGATACCGTTGAGAAAACTGGCAAAGTATGTCCAAAAGGGATGAAAACCTATTTTCAGGGGTTTGACTCTAGCTCAAAGGCTTACTGGAATGTTCGCTGTCGGCGTGGAGACTATCTGTTGCTGTTTCCGCGTGATAGGAATGAAGGGATAGGGATCGTAGGTTGCGATGTGGTGGAGAAAGCTGGTTATCCTTGCTGGGAAAGAAACGATCAACTTACTTATTCTTATTGATTTTCAAACAGTATTTAGGGGGTTAAATGGCTTTAACAGATGTCCATCACGTAGTGATTAGAGTTGAAGATTTTGATTCATCGGTCAAAAACTGGGAATCAATATTAGGTAACGCTGTAAGTCGAGTCGATCAGAATCAGGATTTAGGGATAAAACAAGCCTTTTTTGATCTGCCAGGCGGCGGTTTTATAGAAATCGTTTCGCCGACTGACTCTGAAGGAGCGGT
>JBJKYX010000021.1:0-39591 GCA_045560825.1 Candidatus Azotimanducaceae bacterium | reverse complement strand
AAATAAAGGATCTAGCAAAAAAACATCTTTACCTGATGCAACCTGATAAAGCGCTGGAATAGGGTAAAAAGTGTTAGTCCGCTTAAATTCGCTATCTATCCCAACAACTGATTCAAAATCTCGAACCGCAGCCTTTAAATCTGTTGAATCTGATATCCAACTAACTGATGGTTCGTCGGCCTTGTAAGGCATGCGTCAAAGTCCCCCCATCCGCGTATTCTATTTCGCTACCAAGAGGCACACCATGCGCTATCCTAGACACCTTCTCAATAGAATCATCAATAATTTGTGTTATGTAATGGGCTGTTGCTTCGCCTTCAACGGTAGGATTTGTGGCTAAAACCAATTCTTTTGGTTTCAATTCTTCTATTCGACTTACTAATTCGCCTAAACCAAGTTCATCGGGCCCTATTCCATCTAGAGGCGATAACCGCCCATGAAGCACAAAATAGAATCCGTTATAGCCACCAGCTTGCTCGAACGCCAGCACATCAGCCGCTGATTCTACTACACACAGAAGACTGCCATCTCGATTAACGTCAGAACAGATTCGACAGATGGGATCCTCTGTGAAATTTTGGCACTTAGAACATTTTCGAATATTTGACATTGTTCTAATCAAAAGATCTCCTAGACTGGCTCCTCCATTTCTATTTCTTTGCAACAAGTGGAGCACCATCCGTTGAGAGGTCTTCTGGCCGACTCCCGGCAATACTTGAAACGCTTTTACGAGCTCGTCTATCAGTGCCATTAAAGATTAAGTCCTCCTAATGGGAATCCCATCCCTCCAGCGAGCTCCTTCATCTTATCGGCTTGCGCTTTTTCAACTTTTTGAACAGCATCGTTACAGGCAGCCGCTATCAAATCCTCGACAACTTCCAGCTTTTCATTCAATAAACCAGAATCTAAAGTCACATTCTTTACTTCGTGGCGTCCGTTCATCACTACTCGCGCTAAACCGGCCCCACTTTCTCCTTCAACCTCCAGGGAAGCGACCTGCTCCTGTATCTCCTGGATTTTTCCCTGCGCCTGTTGAGCTTGCTTCATCAGATCACCAAAATCTTTTAAGCTCATAAGTATATCCTCCTAATCCAGCGGCTTTACTTCTTTTAGCTCACCCTCAAACTCGTCTAAAAGACCAGTGATGTTGGGGTCATCCTTGACCATCGCTTCTGCTCTAGCTTGTCGCTCCGCTTCTAATTTAACTTTCTTCTTAGCTATGGTCTCTTGCTCTAATACGCCGCTATTAATTTTCAAGGAGACTTCCTGGCTTTCACCAAGACAAATAGCTTCTCTGAGCTCTTCAGTTAGTTGAGGAGACAATAAGGCATCGTGATTGGAATCCAACGTCAACTCTATGTTTGGTAGCTGCCATTTTACCACGATAGAATTTTCCGCGATCATTCTGGAAATACCGGCAAGCCGCATCTCATCTATCTTCTGTTCCCAGTCGATTTCCTGACCATGCAAAACTAGGCCGGGCTCTTTCACTGTCATTTTGCCAGCTGGCTCTGGATTTTCTCTTTCAAGAACCTTCGACGGCTTCTCACTAGAAGATTGACCCTTTAATGAAGCCTCCACAAAATTTTGCGCGTCGTCTAATGATGGCAAGGCTTCAGAATCATCGATGTTTTTAGCTCGGCTAGGAACTGGTGAGACAGGAGACGGTGCAAAAGAGAGCATCCTCAACATCGTCATCTCAAACCCACTGCGTTCGTCGGGCACGATATTAATATCTCTCAGACCGACCAGCGCTATTTGATAGTACAACTGTAATTCTTCTGCAGTGAAATTCTTATCTAAGTGCTTTCCAAGAGAGCAATCCACTGCCAAAGAGTGCAAAGCCTCAATGACTCCTTTTAACAAGTCACTGAAATTGGTATTACGCTCTGCTAGCTCGGAAGAAAATTCAATAATTTGATGAGCGGAACCAGCTTCCAGAGCCGACAAAATTGATTCAATTTCATCTCTGCCCACTACCCCTAACATATCCACTACATTGTCATGAGAAACATGTCCGTCGCCATGAGCTATTGCTTGGTCCGTCAAACTTAAGGCATCACGCACGCTACCCAACGCATTCTTTGCAATTACTTCAAGGGCGGCAAGGTCAAAAGTAACACCCTCTGTATTCAGTATTCCTTCTAAATAACTACTAATAGACTGCGCCGATAGATTCCTCAACTGAAACTGTAAACACCTCGAAAGCACTGTTACTGGTACCTTTTTCGGGTCAGTAGTCGCCAAAAGAAACTTAACGTGGTCAGGAGGTTCTTCCAGGGTCTTCAGGAGCGCATTGAAACTAGCCGTGGATAACATGTGAACTTCATCTATCAAATAAACTTTAAAACGCCCGTTCGATGGTAAATACTGGGTATTCTCCAACAGCTCTCTAGTGTCATCCACGCCAGTCCTGGAAGCCGCGTCAACCTCGATAAGATCAATAAAACTATTTTCTTTGATTCCTATGCAAGCGCTGCACCTACCGCAAGGTTGCGAAGAGACGCCTTCTTCACAATTTAGACATTTCGCTAAAATCCTGGCAATCGTTGTCTTCCCAACTCCCCGCGTTCCAGTAAACAGATAAGCATGGTGTAACCTATCCGAATCGAGAGCATTGGTTAGCGCACGAACAGTTTGATCTTGACCGATTAATTCAGAAAAAACCGAGGGCCTGAGTCTTCTAGCTAGTACTTCGTATGTCATGAGGGTTATTCTATCAGTCCATGGTCATCGGCTTCATCCGTGAATATTAAGTTAGCACAATTCCAGGAACATCTTTCACATTTTGAGAAAGTCATCTTTGGACATAGAGGCGCAGCAGGTCTAGCTCTTGAAAATACTCTTGGTAGTTTCAAAATCGCCTGCGAATTGGGCTGTCCCTTTATTGAACTTGATGTTCATCAAGTCAAAAAGAACAACTCAAGTGAACTGGTCGCCATTCACGATGACACCTTGGACCGTACCACCAATCACAAAGGAAAAGTCAGTCAAATTTCTTTAACCGAACTACCTCAGATACTGACAAAAGATGGTGCTTCTGTTCCTCTCCTCAGTGAAGTGATATCGCTTATCGAAAATGAGATGAACACTTTAAACAAAATAATCGGCCTGAACATTGAATTAAAGGGAGACAATACAGGTTTACACACGGCCAACTATATAAAGGTGATCGATAAGATTCCAACTATCGTCTCATCATTCAAATTGGAAGAGCTGAGGGCATTTAGAGCAGCAGATAAAGAAACTCCCGTAGCACCCTTATTTCATCGATGGGAAGACTCATGCATTGAAATCGCAGAGGAACTCAATGCCACAGCGATCAATTGTTCCGCCAAAATAGTCAATCAAAAAAGAGTCGAGTTGATTAGGGAAAGAGGATTAAAAGTCTTCGTCTATACCGTCAATTCTCGAAACAAAGCTGAAGAATTGTTCAATATGGGCGTCGATGGAATCTTTACAGATCATCCGGACAGAATGGGAAATTGGTTAACATAATCGAAGACCGATAGCTTCCAATAACAAAGAATACAATAAGAAGAATCAATTGAGCAGGTCAAAGCAGAACAATTCATCAGGACCTCACAAAGAATATCTACCCAGTCAAATACACTCTTTAGAAGGAACCGTGGGCCCCATTCGCGGCTACCTAACTCTGTCGCCCGGCATACCAAAAAAGATGTGGTACTGGCTCGCCGGCTCCATAGCCAACGGTGGACTCTTCAATTTTCTCGGCATGTTTCTGCTCTATTACTACAATCAGGTTCTGGGCCTTTCGGCCATATTGGCGAGCCTTGCAATAGCCATATCTATCGGACTCGACGCAATAAGTGACCCACTTATCGGATATCTATCCGACCGCTTCAAGCATAAGCTCGGCAGAAGAATACCCTTTATGATCGTGGGGGTAGTGCCCACTGGCCTGGCAATTTTACTGTTATTTACCGTCAAGCTAGGAGACACGCAGACACTCCTGTTTATACAAATGTTGGTATTAATAAGCTGTCTGAGAGTAGCCCATACTTTATACAATGTTCCAAGGCTGGCTCTAGGACTTGAGCTATATCGTGGATACCAAGAGCGCAACGTGCTTTGGAGCAGGAACAACAATGCCGATGTGGTCGGAATAGGCATAGTTCTCGGCCCGGTGCTCTTCTTTTTTCTTTCGGACTGGAACGATATTCAAGGTTACACGTGGTCAGCGGTGTGGTTGAGCGTTGTTTTTATCGGCTACGCCGGTCACTCAACGTGGAGAATACGTCACATAGAAATAGAATATAATCTGCAGGAAAAACAGACCTCCCACGCTTCCATAAAAAATCTCATGCATGAACTAGGATCCTTGATACGCAATAAGTCATGGCTTGCGTTATTTTTTTCCGTCTTGTTTTTTAATATCACAGGGGGACTCTTTGGCGGATCATACACTTATCTGAATGACTATCTCTGGCTGTGGAAACCAAATGAGCTAGCATCAACGGGCTTCTTCACCCAGCCCGCAAGCGTCGCCGCTGCTTTTTATGTAATGTCTATTACTAAAAGATTTGACGACAAAAAGCGATTAGTCATCACGACAGCTTGGGTAGCTTTAATTACGGGACCCATTTTTATGGGCTTGCGATTATGCGACATTCATTTCGGGACCAACTATCTCCCAAATGCTGGTGAAGGAATCTTCAGTCCTTTGTGGTGGTTATTTAGTCTAAATGGATTCGTTGAGACTTTTTTATGGACGATATTCTGGATCTTGGTGAGCTCTATGTTTTCGGACGTACTTGAAGAACAGGAATCTAAAACCGGCTCACAATCCGAGGCTCTGGTAACCTCAACCAACAACTTCATGCATAAATTGATCGCGGGAATCAGCGTACTTGGGGGTGGCATAATGATCACCTGGGCCGGCTTCGACAGCAACTTAACCCCAATAGAAAGCGAACTCGCCGCCTTTAAACTGGGCCTGATATCCGTTGCTTCAAAAACCTGTGGGGTCTTACTTTCTATACTTGCACTTTACTTTTATGATATCGACAAGGCTAGTCACGAAAAATATGTCAATGACCTAGGCTACAGCGGATCAGAAGGATTTTCACAAGATATGTCTTCATCGGGCGATGGGCATTAGTAATCAAATAATGTTCCGAATTAAAACACTCACCATATTAAGCTTTCTTTCTATTTCGGGTTGCAGCTTATTCGCGCCAATCGAACAACCCAAAGAAACCCCCGGACCTCATTTTCCAGAAAACAACACCTGCAGTCCCTACAAAGGCACCATGTCTTGTGAAAGAGGCATTTGCATGCCCGACTACGGCAGAACTGATTGCGAACTCAGGCACCGATGAAAATGGCTAAAGATTTAGATCTTGTTTCCTTCATAAGCTAGGTTTACCCGATCTGGGATCTCAACAATTTCCCTGAGCACACACCGATAATTAGCAAAGCCAAACTGCCTTAAATTCAAATTTTTTCGGTTCAACACATACGAGAAGACTTGCCAATAACTCCACTCAACTTCATCAGAGGTTACTCGGCTCAGCGGTTGGGCGCGCCAATCTTCATTGGCCCACTCGAAAACCATTTTCTGCTCGACGTCTAGTACAAAATACTTATATTTAATGGTCCCGGATATTTGCTCGCACTCTAATCCGACAGCACTCTCAGCATATTGATCGATCGGCACCTCCACTGAGTGCACTTGCGAACCAAACAGAGCGAGAAAGACAAAGACAAAAAGAAAAGAGAGAAGGTCCAAATGACTCATCAATACTCTCCAGTCACACTAATTCGTATTAGTTCTAAAGTTAAATACATCGCGAGCCTAACAGTCAGTATGGCGGAGAAGGAGGGATTCGAACCCTCGATAGGGGTTGCCTATACTCCCTTAGCAGGGGAGCGCCTTCGACCACTCGGCCACTTCTCCTAAACACCACTTAGTTTACATCTAAACTTCCTCTATTGCAGTGGTTAGTGGGCTTATGTAACTATCAATTCACAATCTATCGAGAGAGCTCATGCCTTTTCACCATGTAGCCATAACGACCAAGGACATGACAGCGACACACGATTTCTACTCAAAAGTCATGGGCTTTGATCTTGTGAGAGTAGAAAAGGCAATACCAAATAAAGAAACTTGGGCTAAACACTTTTTCTACGACACTGGCAATGGGGAGATGTTAGCCATTTGGGAGATCCATGATAACTCTTTGGGAGATGATTTTCCGACCAGCATATCCAAAGGGCTTGGCCTTCCACTTTGGTCAAACCATATCGCTTTTAGCCTGGATAACCTCGACAGTTTAAAAAACCATATCAACAGAATAAACAGTCATGGCATTGAAGTAACAGAGATCGACCATGGGTGGTGTAAGTCTATCTACATCAATGACCCAAATGAAATTATGGTGGAATTTTGTGTTACGACTAGAGCATTCACAGAAAAAGATAAAGAAGATGCGCTAAAAGCGATAACTTCCGACGCAATCGATGATAACGACCCACCCAAAGTTACGATACACCCAGCATCTAATGGCCCTTAATCGTCTGATTCTAATTCAAACTCTGAGTGCAAGGCCCTAACGGCAAGTTCCATATACTTTTCAGCTACTACAACCGAAATTTTTATTTCCGAGGTCGAAATCATCTGAATGTTGATGTTTTCAGATGCCAGACAATCAAACATTCGTGTCGCTACACCCGCGTGAGATCTCATACCAACGCCCACTACAGAAATTTTCGCTATTTCTTTGTCACCTGTGAGCTCTCGGGCTTTGATTTCCTTTGCAAAGGGTTCTAAAGCATTTATTGCAATGTCGTAATCCGCACGCTTCACGGTAAAGGTGAAATCGGTAAGACCATCGGCGCCCGTATTTTGCACGATCATATCGACTTCAATATTCTCTTCTCCAATTGGACCTAGAATCCTTGAAGCTATCCCCGGAGTGTCCGGCACCCCAGACACAGTTATTTTTGCCTCTTCTTTAGCATGAGCAATCCCAGAAACCAGAAGCTCTTCCATCGATTCATTCTCCATCGTTATCAAAGTACCCTTTCCATCTGAAAAGGTAGACACCACCCTGAGCGGGACCTTATACCTTCCCGCAAACTCCACCGAACGCGGGTGAAGAACCTTGGAACCAAGGCTCGCTAACTCTAACATTTCCTCAAAACTAATCTGTTCCAGACGTCTCGCATTTTCAACCAATCGGGGATCCGCTGTGTAAACTCCGTCTACGTCAGTACATATCTCACACTCGTCTGCTTTGATAGCAGCAGCGACAGCAACTGCTGATGTATCAGACCCACCTCTTCCCAACGTCGTGATGTTGTTATTTACATCTACCCCTTGAAAACCTGCGATGACAGGCACTATCCCCGCATCCACCAAAGCCAAAAGCTTTTCCGTATCAATCCCTAAAATTCTCGCCTTACCGTGAACCGAATCAGTATGAATTTTTATTTGATCACCAAGTAAAGACGAAGCCTTTATACCCAGGTTCTTCAAAGCTAAAGCTAACAACGCAGTACTAACCTGCTCACCCGACGCGGTTAAAGAATCCATTTCCCTTGCATCTGGCTCACCATCTGAAATATCAGAACCTAACGCAACGAGTCTGTTGGTTTCACCAGACATAGCCGATGCGACAGCAACCACGTTGTGCCCGTTATTCACATACTTAGCTATTCGGTCGGCGACCCCTTTTATTTTTTTAAGATCTCCGACGCTCGTTCCACCAAATTTTTGAACGATCAAACCCATTTATTAAAGTCTCTCTCGGACCCAATCTTTTGCGCGATCCACTGCCTCTTCAAATCTTTCGAGGTTTCCCGCCCCACCCCCTCTAGCTAGGTGAGCAGGTCCACCACCTTTAACCCCTATAATAGGACCGATTTCTGCTAACAAATCTCCCGCAGCGACTAATTTAGATAGTTCCCCATCGACGCCCACGGCTACAGATATTTTCCCCTGTCCTTGCTGGGCCAACACGATGACTGCTCCACCGTGTTTAGACCGCAGATCATCTAGCATTTTCATCATAGCCTTGTTGTCACCAACAATTTCACTCGCTAAAAACGGTGTGCCTGAAATATCGATAATCTTATCCGCTAGATTAGTACTTTCCGAAGTAGCAATTTTTAACTTGAGGTCCTCAATCTCCTTTTCCTTATCTTTCACATCAGAAAGGAGTTGGGCGATACGCGTACGAAGTTCTTGCTTGGGCGCTCTTATCAAGTCCAACGCTTCTTCTAAATAACTTTCATTCGAGCGAATCTCTTCTATTGCCCTCGAACCAGTTAGCGCTTCAATACGCCGAGTTCCTGAGGAGATTCCAGCCTCACTTGTTATCTTAAACACCCCAATATCCCCGGTCCTACTGACGTGCGTACCACCACACAACTCAACTGAATATCCTTCTCCCATAGTAAGAACCCGAGCCAATTGGCCATATTTCTCTCCAAAAAGAGCCATTGCGCCTTTTTCGACTGCCTGCTCTGGCGACATCAATTCAGTCGAAACCAGTGTGTTTTTAACAATTTCGGCATTAACCAAGTTCTCAATTTGACTAAGCTCATCAGCCGCAATGTTTCCACCGTGAGAGAAATCGAAGCGGAGTTTTTGATCATTAACTAAAGAGCCTTTCTGCTCAACGTGGGGACCTAAAACTTTCCTTAATGCAGCATGCATTAGATGAGTTGCGGAATGATTTTTCCTTGCTAGATCACGTTTTGAAACATTTATCTCAGCAGTAACGCTCTCCCCTGGCTTAAACAGACCAGAGCTTACTTTCCCTATATGTAGATGCTGATCCCCGCTCAGCTGAGTATCAGATACGTTGAACAGTTTATCGCTAGTCTCAATAACCCCCGCATCTCCTACCTGGCCACCAGACTCTGCGTAAAAAGGGGTCTTAGTTAGGCAAATAATCCCATCCTGACCGGCCTCAAGAGAATCTCTTTCGTTACCGTCCAAATCAAACACCGAGACAATGCTAGTTTTTTCAGTCGAATTTTCGTATCCCGTAAACTCTGCAGCTTCTTTTACCGTTATTTTCTGTCCTAATGTGGAGGAGAAGGTTGCGGCTGATCTTCCTCTTTCTCTTTGCTCTTCCATGCAGGCGTCAAAAGCAGACATATCTACTTCCAATCCTTGCTCTCTAATCACGTCTGCGGTCAGATCCACAGGAAACCCGTAAGTGTCGTATAACTTGAAGGCCACCTCTCCCGATAGTTGCTTATCACCTAACTTGCTTACTTCTTTGAGAAGGAGCTCCATCCCCTGCCTCAAAGTTTCACTAAAACGATCCTCTTCAAGCGCCAGGACCTCATTAACTTCTTTTTCTCTTTCTGCGATAGTAGGGTAGGCATTGCCCATCTCATCAATGACTACCTTTCCGAGCTGGTGGAAGAATGGCTCTTTAATATCTAGTTTATAACCATGTCTTAAACCTCGTCGTATAATTCGACGCAATACGTACGATGCACCATCATTTCCAGGTCTAACCCCGTCGGCTATCAAAAATACCCCAGAACGAATGTGATCCGCTATTACCCTCAAGGACGCAGTTGATAAGATTTGAGCAGAACCACTGATACCTGCAAATTTGCCTGCCACTTCCATTAGACGCGCAAAGAGATCTATCTCATAGTTGCTCTTTACGCCCTGCAGAATCGCAGCACTTCTTTCAAGCCCCATTCCGGTATCCACTCCGAATTGCGGCAGGTCGGTTAAAGCACCGTCAGAAGCAAGGTCGTATTGAGGAAAAACCAAATTCCAGAACTCTACAAAACGATCTCCATCTTCATTTGGACTTCCCGGCGGACCTCCAAATATATCCTCTCCATGATCATAAAAAATTTCAGTATTTGGACCACACGGGCCCGTATCGCCCATCGTCCAAAAATTCTCTGTTATATCTATGATTCGTTCAGGTTTAATACCAATTTTATCCCGCCAAATCTTCCTTGATTCATCATCATCCGGGTGGACTGTAACCCATAACTTTTCTTCAGGAAGCACCATCACTTTTTGTATGAATTCCCACGCCCAGGATATGGTTTCCTCTTTAAAGTAATCCCCAAAGCTAAAATTGCCCATCATCTCAAAAAAGGTATGGTGTCTTGCGGTATAACCCACGTTCTCTAAATCATTATGTTTACCGCCAGCCCTGACACATGACTGGGCTGATGTAGCTCGTTTATATCCAGGGTCCTCCTTCCCCAATAACGGGTCTTTGAATTGCACCATTCCTGAATTCGTAAACAGCAAAGTCGGATCATTTCGAGGGATAAGCGAGCTAGCCGGAATTCTTCGGTGACCTTTATTTTCAAAAAAGGATAAATAGGCTTCCCTAAGCTCTGAAGTTTTCATCAGGTCCTGTCAGCAAAACAAAACCTGATTATAAATGAACAAATCTATTTATGGTGAGCGAAAAATGAATATCGACCACTCAATTAAAGGAGCCGGAAAACGATCTCAGACGGGTAACCTCTTCCAAATAAGAACCTAGCAAGTTTTTCGTTCGCAGCTTTGGCTCCTTCGGCGTTTTCAAGATCGGCAGGCTCTCTATCGAAAATACTAATCTGTTGGCCCCTTTTCTTTTCGAGCACTTCTTTCGCTCGCGCTTGCCACTCACCATCAAAGGCGCCAATACATTCTTTCACTAACTGAGGCTTTATACCCTTCGAGCGAAGCTCTTTTGCTATGTATACGGGACCAAAACCTCTATTGAATCGTGACCGGACTAGAGTTTCTGCAAACCTTCGATCACTGAGTTCCCCGCCCTCACTTAATTCCTTGACTATAGAACTAGAAATAGCAGGACCAAACTTTCTGGAGAGCTTTCTGATCAGCTCATAAGCACTGTGCTCTCGCTTCGCCAAGTGATGAAGCGCGGTACCCCGCGCTCTAGCATATTGGCTATCGACAAACGTCGTTTTCACCTAAAACCTAATTAGTTTGACAATCCATCTTGAGCGGGATCAGGAATGACGACGTCCACATCTTCATTATCCAATTGAGGCAGTAGCTGCTTTCGTAATTCGGATTCGATCTCGGCGCGCATTTCAATATTGTCGTCCAAAAAATCAGCCGCATTCTTGCGCCCTTGTCCTATGCGATCTGCTTTATAAGCGTACCAAGCTCCCGATT
The DNA here is from genome assembly GCA_045560825.1 of Candidatus Azotimanducaceae bacterium. Taxonomy (GTDB): domain Bacteria; phylum Pseudomonadota; class Gammaproteobacteria; order Pseudomonadales; family Azotimanducaceae; genus UBA4421. The sequence goes on along the minus strand of JBJKYX010000021.1, from coordinate 28,445 downwards.
TCTCAACGATACCTTGCTGTACACCGAGATCAAGAATCTCTGCAGTTCTATGAATTCCTACTCCATACATGATCTGGAATTCTGTCTGTCGAAAGGGCGGTGCCACTTTATTCTTGACAACTTTGACCCTAGTTTCGTTCCCCACTACCTCATCGGCTTCTTTGACCGCACCTATACGTCTAATGTCGAGCCTGACAGAAGAATAAAACTTTAGCGCATTGCCCCCCGTAGTGGTCTCAGGAGAACCGAACATAACACCAATCTTCATTCTTATTTGATTGATAAAAACAACCAAAGTATTCGATTGCTTTATGTTACCTGTCATTTTGCGAAGAGCTTGACTCATCAATCGAGCCTGCAGGCCTACGTGAGTATCACCCATTTCACCCTCGATCTCAGCCTTGGGCGTTAAAGCCGCAACAGAATCAACAATCACAACGTCGACGCCTCCAGATCTAACAAGCATGTCACATATTTCTAAAGCTTGTTCACCAGTATCAGGTTGGGATACTAACAAATCATCAGTTTGGACGCCTAAAGCTTGAGCATATAACGGATCTAAAGCGTGCTCAGCATCTATAAAAGCACAAGTTCCCCCGACTTTCTGAGCCTCCGCGATCAACTGAAGCGTCAAAGTTGTTTTCCCAGAAGCCTCCGGTCCATAGATTTCAACCACCCTGCCTCTTGGCAACCCGCCGATACCTAGAGCAATATCCAACCCAAGTGACCCGGTAGAGATTGAGGGAATAGAAATCTGCTCTTTATCACCCAGGCGCATCAGGGAACCCTTACCAAATTGTCTTTCTATTTGAGCCAAAGCGGCGGTCAAGGCTCTACCCCTCTCACTATCTTTTGGCGATGGATCTTTGGATGTGATGTTGTCTTGCTTCTGAACCATATGGAAACCCTCAAACAATATTATACTGTATATACATTCAGTATACGTCAGACAACAAAATGATCAATAAAATTATTACATTAAATTAAACTTGCTAGGACGAATAGAATATCAACTGGAAGAGAGACCAGGTTACGTTATCGTTTACACTAAAGTTTCATGAAAATCGACATTACTCAATTACAAGCACACACGCCGATGATGCAGCAATACCTTAAGATCAAGGCAGAGCATCCGGAAGACTTGCTTTTTTATCGGATGGGAGACTTCTATGAGCTCTTTTACGACGATGCAATTCTAGCTGCCGAGATTTTAGGCATCACACTTACTGCGAGAGGGAAAAGTGCAGGAAAATCTATTCCTATGTGTGGAGTTCCTTATCACTCTGCTGATAACTATCTCTCCAAACTAATAAGAGCGAACAAGTCAGTAGCGATTTGCGAACAACTGAGCGAGGCTGGTTCTGCTAAAGGTCCCGTAGAGAGAGGCGTAAAAAAAATCATCACCCCCGGGACTTTAACCGATGATTCATTGATTGAACCAGATCAGCTGAGCTCCTTTGCGGCGATCTCCCTGAACAATTCAGGCTGTGTCATTGCTAGTTTAGATCTGACCAAGAATTATATTGAAGTAGAAACAGTTGACGATTCAGAACAACTCTCTTCTCTACTAGCTCAGAAAACTCCGAGAGAGTTAATCACCTCCGACAAAACCACAACGAGTTATGACTTTAATTTACAACCAAAATATTTTGATGTGGGGGACTCGAAAGATCTTCTACTGTTTCTAAAGGATCATTTCGCCGAGCATTACGATTTTGAAACAAAAGTCTTTGAGAAGGATTGTGAACTCCGCACCGTAGCCACCGCACTTGGATATGCCAAAAAAACACAGTGTCAAGATTTGACCTATATCAATGAGATTCGCAAAGTTGAAAAAGCGGCCTTTGTCAAAATCGACTCTCACTCAAGAAAGAGCCTAGAAATCGATATCAGAACGAATGGGGAAACCGACCACACGCTATTTTCTCTGTTCAACACAACCTGCACTCCAATGGGAAGCAGGTCATTGAGAAAATGGTTGCATCAACCGTTAAGAAAAGCCGCGATGATTAAAGAAAGACATAACTGGATCGATTACTGTCTTACGGAGCAACTGGAAACCGCTATTCGGGATGAGCTCAAGCCCATTGGCGATCTTGAGCGAATCTCCACTCGGCTCAATCTCGGCTCTGCAAATCCAAGGGATTTAGAAAAGCTGAAGATTGGTCTACAACAAGTACCAAAAATCAAAAGAGCAACCTCCAACCTGGATTGTTCACAACAAAAGGAATTGTTAAGAGACTTAACGCAATTTGATCAACTCGTTGAATTAATAGATAAAGCTATTGGGGAATCTCCTCCTGTTTCACTACGCGATGGTGGTTTCATTGCAGAAGGTTTTAGCAGTGAACTCGACGAACTAAGAAAACTTTCTAATCAAGGTAAAGACTGGTTGCTTGAATTGGAAACTGAAGAAAAAGCAAGAACTGGCATGACCAACCTTAAAGTGGGTTATAACCGCGTTCACGGGTACTACATTGAAATATCAAAAGCTTCTTTGGGTGAGGTGCCCGATGAATACGTAAGAAGGCAAACTCTCAAAAATGCTGAAAGGTTTATCTCACCAAAACTAAAGGAATACGAAGAAAAAGTATTAAGTAGTCAAAGTAAAGCTATCGCACTTGAAAAACTGTTATTCAGCGATGTGTTAAAGAGGGTGTCAGTTTACTCGCAAAAAATAAGAGAGACTATTAATGCTATCGCATCGATAGACGTCCTCTCAACTCTTGCAGAAAGAGCGAAAGTGCTTGGTCTCAGCAAACCTGAGATTGTCGAGAATGAGGGCATTGATATTCGAGGTGGATGGCATCCGGTTGTTAAAGCATCAATAAAAAGCTCGTTTATCGCAAATGATGTTTTGCTAGATAAAGATACGAGAATGCTAATCGTAACCGGACCAAATATGGGTGGAAAATCCACCTTCATGCGTCAGACCGCTCTTATCAGTTTACTGGCGACTGCTGGCAGCTTTGTCCCTGCGAAGAGCGCACGTATTGGACCAATCGACCAAATCTTTACACGAATAGGCGCTTCTGATGATCTGTCTAAAGGTCAATCAACATTCATGGTCGAAATGACTGAGACTGCGGAGATCTTAAAAAACTCTACCTCAAAGAGCCTTGTTCTGATGGACGAAATAGGCCGAGGAACGAGTACCTACGATGGTATGGCTATCGCGTGGGCCGCGGCCACCCACTTAGCAGAGGTGAACAAGTCCAACACCTTATTCGCGACGCACTATTTAGAGTTAACAGAGCTCAGCGAGAGCATTTCTGGAGTCAAAAACGTGCACATGAAAGCAATGGAATATCAAAATGAGATCGTGTTCTTATATGAAGTACACGACGGTCCTGCAAGTCAGAGTTACGGTGTACAGGTCGCCAAATTAGCGGGGGTACCTGATTCTGTAATCAAGTCGGCAACCGAAAGGCTAAATGCACTAGAAATAAATACCAAAGTAAGCTTGCAAGCCGATTTATTTACCCCACTAAAGAATGAAATTGACGAAAAAAATACCCTTTCCGCGAAATTAAAAAATATAGATCTAGACGAAATTTCACCTCGCGAAGCACTTTCTATACTCTACGAATTCAAAAAATGGAACTAATTCCGGACCTTACTACCTAGACACAAGAAGAGCTCTGGTTAGAATGCCACTTTCACAAGAATAAGCTGACATATGACATTCGTTGTTGGGGAAAATTGCATCAATTGCAAACATACTGATTGTGTTGAAGTGTGTCCAGTTGACTGTTTTTACGAAGGACCTAATTTTCTGGTGATTCACCCAGACGAATGTATAGATTGTGCTCTTTGTGAACCTGAGTGCCCCGTCGAAGCCATATTTGCCGACGATGAGCTTCCCGAAGATCAGCAACAACTGCTAGATATGGCTTTAGAACTGGCTGAGAGCTGGCCCAATATTTCAGAGAAAAAAGAAGCCTTGCCTGACGCTGAGACCTGGAACGGTAAACCTAACAAAATAGACCTTCTGATAAAATAAAAGCTCGCACCAATCATATAGAGACTTTTATCAGAGTCTTAGGGTCTATGGGGCGGCCATTTCTTCTAATCTCAAAGTGCACACTTTCGCTCCTTGCGGAAACGGGAGAGATACGTGCAAGCACGTCTCCACTTTTTACCGTTTGGCGCTCGGCTACTACAGCTCCCCCATTAAAACTATATGCACTCAATAACTCACTAGAATGTTTAATTATAATCAGGCTTTCGAATCCCCCAATTCCGCCTCCCTCATAAACCACACTTCCTGCTCCTGCAGCTCGAAGACTCCTAGCTACAGCTAATTCATAGTCTACGCCCTTATTATCCTTACTGTAGCCTAGAGAGGGCTTTTTATTTAGAGGCCAAACCCAATGGTCTTGGATATGCTCTAGGTTGCTTTGAGCTGTTGATTTTGTCGCCGAAGATGGGTGTTTCTTGACAGGTTTTTCTTTCTTGCTCTTGGTAACACTTCTATTGTTTTTAAAACCGGAAACTTTTAAACGCTGGCCAGGGTATATGATAAAAGGGGAGGAAATGTCATTTTGCTCTGCAAGAATTCCGTAACTCAAACCCTGCTTCCATGCAATCGAATAGAGTGTATCGCCTTTTTTGACGACATAGGATTTATCTGTTCGAAATATGCGCAAACGCTTCTTCTGAATCTCTGCAGATTCTTTATAAACTTTTTGACTAGTTGATCTATCAATAACAGGTGGATCACCCACTACCGCGCAACCAGACAATATGACAACGGCGATAAATTTCGATTGCTTTAACGTGTTTCTAAAATAGCTGATAGCCATACGAGAACAATCCCCAGAAAAAAGGCAGCAATAGTTATTACAACAAAAGGCGACTCACCAACCACCATGGAATATATAGCAGGACTCACGAAAGCGTCTAGACCCTGTTCACCAGGCAATTGCCAGGGCCATAACTTTAATACCGACCCCAGCATTATTCCCGTTAGAAACGACAATAGCTGATCTTCATAGTTAGCCAGCAACCAGCTTAACGCTTTGCTAAAAATCAACAATCCTGAGACTAATCCCGCAACCAAAACGATCAACACATCCACTTGAAAACTCGAGACTGCCTCAATCACAAGAGAGTAATATCCGAAAACTAACAGAACAAATGACCCGGAAACCCCAGGTAATATCCATGCACAAACTGCCAACATGCTCACTATAAAAAAAGTAATGTAACTCAACTCACCTTTAGACTCAGGAAGATAAACAAACGTCAATCCCAAACATATGCCTATCGCTCCATAAGTCAGCAACCTAATAAGCTTTCTTTCTTTTCCAATCAAAAATACCGAGCCGATTATCAGACCGAAAAACATACCCCAAACAATTGGGCCATATCCTTTTAACAAGAAGCTCATTACATTAGAAAACATCAATACCCCAATAATCATCCCCGAGAAAAGAGTAAGCAAAAAGCTTAAGTTATGGTATTCATAGAACTCTTTCGGAGACGAAAGAAGCTTAATCGAGCCAACGCCAAAAGATGCTATAGAGTAAACAAGCTTGGCATAAATTCCCAAAATAAAGGCAACTGTGCCTCCAGAAATGCCCGGAACAATCTCTGCTAAGCCCATTAAGACACCACGAAGGAAAATACCAAGCCTTGAGATATACATCAGGTAACTAACCCTTCCTGCAAAGGCACGAACATCACATAATCTTCTACATTGGACTGAAATTCTTTCTCTTTACGCTCTATTACCTTAAGTTGTTGCTGAACCGCATCTCCTACAGGAATAATCATGCGTCCGCCAATCTTCAGTTGCTTCATTAACTCCGACGGGATCGATTTTGGAGCAGCCGTGCAAATTATAGCGTCAAAAGGACCTGACTCTTCCAGTCCTTTATATCCATCAGCCAAATGCAAACTGAAATTTGATAATTTAAGTGCTCTTAGACGCTCTCTAGCTTTTGGAATAAAGGCGGAAACACGCTCCAAACTGTGCACACTGGAACACAATTTAGCCAAAATCGCAGTCTGATATCCTGAACCAGTGCCTATTTCTAAAACACTATCATGTGCACCTTGCAGAACCAGCTGAGTCATCTTCGCCACGACAAAAGGCTGCGATATTGTCTGATTAAACCCTATTGGCAAGGCAGTGTCTTCATACGCTTTGTGGGCTAAAGCTTCTTCAATGAAAATGTGTCGGGGCGTTGTTCGCATCGTTTCTAGAACTTGTTCGTCACTAATGCCTTGCTCTCTCAGCCTCGCGATTAGGCGATCTCGTGTTCGCTGCGAAGTCATACCTATACCTCCCAGATCAAACTTACTCTTCACGATGCTTCTCTCAAATCAAAGTACTCACCCAGAAAAACCGTCGCATAAGTTCCAGGAGCCAGACAAAACCTAGCGTCTACCGTGCAACATGCTTCATCGTAATGCGCGCTAAACGAGTACGGCTTCTCAAAAATCTTTCGCCTCCCTTGATGAACACCAGCATATTCTAGGGCTTCACATACATCTTTAAATGGCGCTAATGCCTCTCTTTCAAGCTCCAATGCTTTTCCTTTTGATGAAGACCTGCCTCTACCCCATAACGGAGCAGTAGGAACCGAGTCGATGCATTGATCTCCTTCTATATACTTTTCTTCACAACCAGCATCTCTCCTCTTTTCAAGAATTTTATTGAACAAAAAGCTTCGCAAAACCGACAAATTCCAACTCTTAAACCGTTGTGGAATGTTTTTTCTTCTACGGTATTTAATCCAGTCGAAAGCCGCAGCGAGACTTCTTTCGTTATGTCTTTGAGGTCCGTAAAAATTAAGAAATGTCTTGTGCTGCGCTTGCAAAAGCTCTGAAGGTTTAGCTTTCACCTCTCGAAGTAAGATTTCAAAGCGATTGTAAGCATGTTCTCCAATTCGCAGTTTTTTTTTAAACCTACCTCTTTCGATTATCCGAATGCCCGGAGCCAAAACCTCATCCAAATTGATCTCTCGAGCGGTGGGAACGCTAAACCACTGTTCCGTTACGGCTCTCTTATCCTTTCGGCCGCAATAACCTATGCTGATTTTCTTTTGCTTGAAAAACTCTGCTAGAAATCCAACTACTTCCAGCGTATTGAAATTCTCCTTTTGAACTAGGAGATAAAGATGCTCACCCTCTTTAGAAGTTCGAATATCTGCCAAACGGTCTGGGTGGAGCTCCTCGATCACTCTCCAATCTTCAGGGGTAGTTTTAATAACCACTGGTGTCGCATAAGGCATCAATTTACTAACCACTACTCATTAGAAGAGGTCGTTTCAGGCACCATAAAAAACAACTCTCCCGGTTCTATCATCCCTAACTTTAGTCTCGCATGGGACTCAATGGCTCCTGGGTTCTCTTTCAATTCCCTAATTTGGTTGCCCAAAATCCGATTTTTTTTCTTCATAAAAAGTAGTTTATCTTCTATTTTCTTTAGGTCTTGATTTGTGGATTGTCGCGCAAAAAAACCGGAATCGCCGAACCAAACCAGGTATTGAAGGTAAGCCAACAACGCAATCAAGAAAAAGCAAAAACTTTTAACCATAAGCACTACATATTCTTTATCGTTCTGCATCCTTCATAGGAACAGGTATCCCCTATAGCCTCTTCGATTCTTAGCAACTGATTGTATTTTGCAGTACGGTCAGTTCTGCAAAGTGAACCGGTTTTTATCTGCCCAACTCCTGTTCCCACCGATAAGTCTGCGATAGTCGTGTCTTCAGACTCACCCGACCTGTGCGAAACGACATTGCTATAACCGGCCTTTTTGGCGACTTCGATCGTGCCCAATGTTTCCGTTAGTGTTCCAATCTGATTAAACTTTATCAATATCGCATTAGCGATATTTTCGTTAATACCTTTTCTCAATATCTCCATATTAGTTACAAACAGATCATCTCCAACTAACTGCACCTTATCCCCCATTGTTTTTGTTAGATAAGTCCAACCCGACCAATCATTTTCATCAAGCGCATCCTCTATGGACGAGATAGGATAACTAGAGCATAAAGAATTAAGATAGTCCGAAAACTCCTCAGACGTGAGTCTGCGATCTTCGCCTTTCAATTCATAATAATCCTTACAATGGAATTCAGAAGCGGCACAATCTAGTGCATAGACTACATCTTTGCCAGGTTTGTAACCTGCCTTCTCTACTGATTCAGATATACACTCCAAAGCCTCTTCATTGCTAGCCAAGTCTGGCGCAAAACCGCCCTCATCTCCCACCGCCGTACTCAAGCCTCTTTTTCTCAATACTGCCTTCAAAGAATTAAACACTTCTACCCCGCATCGCAAGGCTTCTTTAAAACTGTTCATGCTAACCGGCTGGATCATAAATTCTTGGATATCGAGATTATTATCCGCATGTTCTCCACCATTGATAATATTCATCATGGGAGTCGGCATAATCATTTTCGGACCGCCGCTAAGGTTATTTATCTTTTGAAACAACGGTATTTCACCTTCCAAGGCACTCGCTTTACAGCTAGCCAGGGATACAGCCAATATTGAATTAGCTCCCAGTCTGGATTTATCAGGAGTCCCATCTAACTCGATCAGGGCCGTATCTATTTGGACTTGATCGTGAACATCTTTTCCTACTAGAAGCTTGTTAATTTCTTCACGAACAAAGTCGACTGCCTGCTCAACACCTTTCCCGTTATATCTATCGGTTCTTTCGTCTCTTAGTTCCAGAGCTTCTCTAGTTCCAGTAGAAGCGCCAGAGGGTGAGATAGATCTACCTTTTACCCCTGACTCAAGATGGACCTCAGCTTCGACCGTCGGATTTCCCCTAGAATCAATAACTTCCCTGGCCAATACTTTTTTAATTCTAGACATATCTGTTCCTAAAGATTTTGCTCAAGTAAAACCGAGCTTTTTGTTACGTCATCTAATTTTTTTAACTGCTCCAACAATTGAGACATGAGTCCTAAGGGCCATGAATTTGGACCATCTGATTTAGCCACTTCTGGATTCGGGTGAGTTTCCACAAACAACCCCGCAACGCCAACCGCAACTGCCGCCCTAGCCAAGACAGGGACCATTTCTCTCTGACCGCCTGATGAGCTGCCTAACCCGCCAGGCATCTGAACAGAATGGGTAGCATCAAACACGACCGGACAATCAGTTTTTCTTAAGAGCGACAAGCTTCGCATATCAGAGACCAGGTTGTTATAACCAAAACTAGCACCTCGCTCACAGACCATGATCCGATTGTTTTTGGTAGCTCTCGCTTTTTTTACTACCTGCAGCATATCTAAAGGCGCTAGGAATTGACCTTTCTTAATGTTTACAGGCAAGCCCTGAGAACATACTTTTGTAATAAAATTGGTTTGACGACATAGAAAAGCAGGAGTCTGAAGCACATCAACAACTTCCGATACCTCTTCGATCGGAGAATCCTCATGCACGTCAGTAATAACTGGAACTTCTAGTTCGCGCCCAACCTTTTCTAAAATTCTCAATCCTTCTTCAATCCCTAAACCTCTGTAGCCATCAATGGAAGAGCGATTTGCCTTATCAAAAGAACTTTTAAATACAAAAGGAATGTTTAGTGTTGTGCACACCTCCTTCAATGTGCCTGCACACTCCAAAGCAAGCGATTCCGACTCAATGACACATGGTCCAGCAATCAGGAAAAATGGACGTTCCTCACCAATTTCATAACCGCATAGTTCTATAAGGGCACTCAAAAAACACCTATAGGTTTATTTTTCGACCCGAGACTTTTGTAAACCGGCTTCAACGAAACCAATAAACAACGGGTGACCTTGACGAGGCGTAGATGTGAATTCTGGGTGAAACTGACATGCTAAAAACCAGGGATGGTCTTCAATCTCTACCATCTCAACTAACTCTCCATCTTCAGAACGCCCACCAATTTTTAATCCGGCTTTTTCAAGGCCTTTAATGTAATTATTATTAACCTCATAACGATGCCTGTGACGCTCTCTCACCACTGTTTTCCCATAAACTCTCTCAGCCAATGATCCTTGATTAATAACGCATGCCTGTTCACCCAGACGCATGGTGCCACCGAGGTCTGAATCTGCTGCTCTTTTCTCGTGGATTCCTTCCTCATCTGTCCACTCGGTTATCAAAGCGATAACGGGGTGCTCAGGTTTTTCAGAAATCTCAGCACTGTGAGCACCTGCTAAACCAGCACAATTTCTTGCAAAATCTATGACCACTGCATGGAGTCCGTAGCAGATTCCAAGATAGGGAATACGGTTTTCTCGAGCATATCGAGCAGCCGCTATCTTACCCTCGAACCCTCTACTCCCAAAACCGCCTGGTACTAAGATAGCATCTGCTGACTTCAACAAATCAAAATTTCCTTGCTCCAGTTCTTCTGCGTCCAAAAATTGTAAATTAACTCTAGTCGATGTGTGGATACCCGCGTGTTTGATGGCTTCAATTAGCGACTTGTATGCATCAAGCAAATCCAGATACTTGCCCACAAACGCAAGATTAATCTGATTTTCTGGGTTTAACTCCTTATCTATTACTTCAACCCAATCAAGTAGATCAGCCGTTGGAGCATCTAATGACATCTTTCGAGTTACAATTTCGTCTAAACCCTCTTCGTGCAGAATCAAAGGCGCTTGATAAGTAGTCTGATAATCTACCATTGATACCACGGCTTCTTCTTCAACATTCGTGAACAAGGCTATTTTTTGTTTTGCTGACGCTGGAATGGGCACTTCCGACCGACAAACCAAAATATCAGGTTGTAACCCTATCGATCTCAACTCTTTTACAGAATGCTGAGTCGGCTTTGTCTTAACCTCTCCTGCACTACGTATAGTTGGCACATAGCTCAAATGGATAAATAAAGACCTCTCCTTTCCCACCTCCATTCGCATTTGCCTGATGGCTTCTAGAAAAGGTTGAGATTCTATGTCTCCCGCGGTGCCGCCTGTTTCAACTATCAAAATATCAAAGCCTTCACCGACCTCAAATATTCTTCGCTTTATCTCGTCGGTGATGTGAGGAATTACCTGGACGGTAGCCCCTAGGTACTCTCCTCTTCTTTCTTTTCGAATCACTTCCGCATAAATACTACCTGTCGTAAAGTTGTTTTTTTTTTGTCATTTTGACGGTTGAAAACCGCTCGTAATGACCAAGGTCTAGATCCGTTTCTGCCCCATCTGCTGTCACAAAAACCTCTCCATGTTGAAAAGGACTCATTGTTCCAGGATCGACGTTAATATAAGGATCCATCTTTAAAATGTTTACACTTAGTTTTCTCGCTTCAAGTTGAGAAGCTAACGAAGCAGTCAGGAGTCCTTTTCCAATGGAAGAGACTACACCGCCTGTTACAAAAACGAACCGCGTCATGAGGAACCATCAAGTATCGCAAACATAAAAACCTTAAGCAGTGCTAGCTGAGCGAAAATTCTTACGAGATGGCATTAGACATTAACAAATGGGATTGATGACCTCAAACGATATTAACCTTCGTTTTACTTGAAAAGTTTACTCTGTAAATTTTGACCTTTTCTTTCGGCACTTTTAGCAAGCTTGAATCTATGGCAATGCCAGGGACACATACCAAACAATCATCCTTGTAAATCATTGGGTAATTAGGTCTCCTCCAGGTTGGGATAGACTTTTCGCTTAGTAATTTCTTTACTGAAACTGATCTTGTATTTTTGCCACCAGAGGTGCTTATTTTTTTTGCTAGTGAACCAAATCTTATGCTCAAATTCCCAGAAGCATAAAAACAATGTTCATCAATACAACCCACCTCTTCCACATTTAGCTCTGTCCAACCTAGATCTAGATTAAATGGAATTCCGCTAATTTCGACTTCTGTCTCGATTTTCTCAATCGCCGGCTCACAAAATAGCTGCTGCTTATAAACTCCAAGTACAGCGGAATTAAGGCTCATTACCGTTGTGTCCGACTCGCTGAGCTTTCTGACAAACTCTTCAATTTGCCCATCACTGGTACCATAATGACCCCTGCTTTCAATAAAGCCTCGAATCCAAGCAATTTTTGCACTAACTTCATTCGGCAAAACTTGAATGTCAACTGGATCAACAAGACTATTGAAGTAATTCCTCAAAATAGCGTCTTTATCTCTGTCGTAGGTGATTACCCTGTCGAGAGCTTTAAGGTAATTTGGCCATCTCTTCGCTACCACTGGCAAAATTGTTGATCTAATATAGTTTCGATCAAATGATTGATTCGAATTGCTCTGATCTTCTACCCAAGAACACTTTCGTCGAGACAGATACTCCATCAAACTTGCTCGAGTGAATTTAAGCAAAGGCCGTCCCATAACTCCTTTACCCAAAATCCTTTGCTGAGGCATCTGTATTAAGCCTCGACCCTGGAAAACTCGCAAAAGACTAGTTTCTACTTGGTCTTGATGGTGATGGCCCAATAATAAAAGGTCTCCGGTACCTAAAAAGCGGGAAAAAAAAGCATACCTTTTTGTTCGAGCTGCCGCCTCAATGTTACCTCTCTTAGGGACCTCCAGCCTTGCTACCTCGATCTCAACACCCAATTGGTTACATTGTTCAATACAGTGCTTTTCCCAAAGCTCCGAGTTGACTTGTAATTGGTGGTTTGCGTGCAGTGCCAATAGGCGTTTCACATCTACGACATTGCTCAGCGCAACAAGAAGAGCTGTCGAGTCAACGCCTCCGCTATAGGCTACACATATCTTTTCAGGGTTTTTCGAATGAACAAATTCATAAAGCGTTCGCTCCAAAATGTGCACGTGATTTTTACCCCAAGGTACTAGATATAATCTATCTTAACCCGTTTTTCCCCGAACTCTCTTTTCAGGGAGCTAAGCAAGTCGTCACTAGGGTTCACCTTCCAATTCTCGCCCAAGGAGAGCGTGGCCTCTGCTTCGGTCAGGCCATATCTAATATTTACTCTCGAACCTTGATTAATTTGTCTATATGGCGAGAGAAGAACTTTGAGTTTCTCATTGAAATCCTCAGAAATAATACCCGCAGAGAGATCCAAAAATAAGCCTCGGCCATAAAGTGATCGTGCTTCGTTTATATCTAAAATTTTATCCGCTTTCACTGACAATCCTTCACCGTAATCATTATTACTTAATTCCCCCTCAACGATAACTAACTGGTCTTTAGACAAAAGCCTCGAGTATTTTTCGTATCGATCAGCATAGACCGCAACCTCTATCCGAGAACTCTTGTCATCAAGGATCATAAAGCACATCGTGCTTCCGCCCCTACCTTTCGTAGTCCTCAAATTCACAATTGTCCCCGCGACTACCTGCTTTTTCCTTCCTGCCTTTAATTCGGTCAACCGGCCTGAGCAGAATTGCGATAATTCCTTTTCATAGTCGTCTATAGGATGTCCGGTCAGAAACAAACCCAAAACTTCTTTTTCACCGGCCAACCTTTCCTTATTCGATATAGAATCATTTATTGAATTGATTTGCCTCTCGTTCGACGAAATCACATCACCAAAAAGATCCGAGATTCCGGCTTCTTCATTACGCAAACTTTGCTCCGCTCCTTGCATCGCAAAAGCGAGCCCACCACGCAAAACCCCACGTTTGTCATTCAAATCTGCTGGGGAATCAACAAAACTATCCATCGCCCCAGACATTATCAACGCCTCCATCACTCTCTTATTTACTTTTTTTGAATCAACCCTATTACAAAAATCCACCAACCCTTCAAAGACACCTGATTCATTGCGCTCCCTCTCTATCGATTCTACAGCCGACTCACCGACCCCCCTAAGCGCACCTAATCCATAAACGATATCATCATCCAAGGTCGTAAATCGGTAACTCGAACGGTTAATACTTGGCGGCTTGAGGTTCAATCCTAATCTATTGACTTCGTCGACTAGGATTACGACTCGATCTACGTTGTGCATTTCTGCCGACAAGTTAGCGGCTAAAAATTGAGCAGGATAGTGCGCTTTCAACCAGGCTGTTTGATAGCTTATCAATGCATACGTAGCCGAGTGAGATTTATTGAATGCATATCCAGCAAACTTTTCCATAAGATCGAAAATGTCTTCTGCTAGCTTTTCAGGAATATTATTTGCAAATGAGCCATTCCGGAACTGTTCTCGGACCTTCGCCATTTCTTCAGGTTTTTTCTTGCCCATGGCTCGTCTCAGAAGATCTGCTTGTCCAAGAGAAAAGCCCGCTAATTCCTGCGCTATTTGCATCACCTGTTCTTGATACAGAACAACCCCATAAGTGTCCTTGAGTACAGGTTCCAAATCCGGATGTGCGTACTCAACTCGATCAATACCATGTTTTCGATTAACAAAATCATCGGCTGCACCTGACTGAAGAGGCCCAGGTCTAAAAAGCGCAACCAATGCAATAATGTCGTTCAGGGACTCTGGAACCAAACGACCAATTAGCTCTCTCATACCGCGCGATTCGAGCTGAAAAATTCCTGTTGTGTCTGAGGACCTCAATAAATCAAAGGCCTTCTCATCGTCTATACCAATTTGTCCAATATCTAACTGCTTTGAATCATCTTCAATCAATGATTCATTTATGGCCTTAACAGTCCAGTCAATAATTGTTAGTGTTTTTAGTCCTAAAAAATCAAACTTAACTAAACCGGCCCGCTCAACGTCATCTTTATCAAATTGACAAAGGAGAGCTCCACTCGCTTCTTCTACGTAAAGAGGTACGAACTTGACTAGGTCACCAGGAGATATCACTACGCCGCCAGCATGCCGCCCTACGTTTCGCGTCAGGCCTTCTAATCGGTACGCCATGTCCATGATTTCGCCTAGATCTTCATCTGATTCCACAAACTCTTTAAGTTCTTTACTTTCTCGCATAGCTTTTTCAAGTGTCATACCGATCTCAAATGGAATTAGTTTTGATAATCGATCTGCCATTCCGTAGGGTTTTCCCTGCACCCGCGCCACGTCTCTAACCACCGCTTTTGCGGCCATAGTTCCAAAGGTAATTATTTGGCTGACAGAATTAATCCCATACATGTCGCTGACGTGCTTAATTACCCTGTCCCGACCCTCCATGCAGAAATCAACATCAAAATCAGGCATAGACACTCTTTCAGGATTTAAGAATCTCTCAAATATTAGTCCATACTCTAGTGGATCTATATCCGTTATCCCTAAACTGTATGCAACCAGGGAGCCAGACCCGGAACCTCTCCCTGGACCGACTGGTATGTCATTTTTTTTAGCCCAGTCTATGAATTCCATTACGATTAAGAAATAACCTGGAAATCCCATTTGATTGATAATTTCTAGCTCATATCCCAATCGATCTTGGTAATCCTCCTGGCTATGCGGAGAACCAGAGGGCAGGCTCTGAAGTATTTTAGTCAAGCCTTCATTTGCACATATCGATAAATATTCGTCGAGACTTTTACCATTAGGCGTAGGGTAATGAGGCAAATAATACTCATCCAATTTGATTCTGAAGTTACACCTTTTCGCAATCTCAACGGAGTTAGCTAATGCGGTCGGAATATCCTTAAATAACTCTACCATTTGCTCAGGCGTCTTTAGATATTGCTCGGGAGAATAAAATCTCTCTCTCCTCGGGTCATCCAAGGTTCTACCATCGTTGATGCATACTCTTGCTTCATGAGCTTCGTAGTCATCGTAATTTTCAAAACAAACATCGTTAGTTGCAACAAGCGCAATATCTTCTTTTGCGCTTAGTTTTAACAATTCCTGAACATGGTTTTCTTCCTGTAATCGCCCTGTTCGGGTGAGTTCAAGAAAATAACGATCTCCTAATTTTGCCTTCCACTTTCTTAAAAGGGTTGTCGCAGCTTTGAGATCATTTCTCTGCACAAGATCCCAAATATGCCCTTTTATCCCCCCCGATAGGACTATCAGATTCTCACAATCAGACAAAATGGTATCTTCCGGTAATACTTCGCGACGGGAAGACTCGGTATAGGCCAGAGAAGCAAGCTCGATCAATCGCGAATAACCCGAATTATTCATCGCTAATAGAATAACCCTTCCTTCACTCTTTACGTCGCCAACTGAAGATTCAACCCGAAGTTCAACTCCCGCGATCGGTTTTATACCTGCGTTGATTGATATTTCATAAAACTTAATAAACGCAAACAAGTTCGATTTGTCAGTTAAAGCAAGGGCCGAAAGCCTTCGCTCATCAGATAACTGACTTATCGATTTCATAGTTAATAAGCCATCAGAAATAGAGTATTCACTATGCATATGCAAATGCACGAAATCAGTCACCGAATCTCATCTCCATTCAAAAATCCCACTCGACGCTTTAGCAAACAAGATCAACTAGTGACTCCCTATGTTCCAGTTCTTAACCGGCGCAAAGCTATTTCTGTGTTGGGCGCAAGGTCCAATAGTTCTGAGCGTTTGCATATGCAACTTCGTAGGATATCCCTTATTTTTTTTAAAATCGTAAGGCGGATATTTCCTTCCTAACTCCTCCATCAAGCTGTCTCGAAAGACTTTAGCTATGATTGAAGCCGCTCCAATTGCGGGCACGGTCTCATCTCCCTTTATGACAGTTTTTGACTCTACTGGGAAGAAGGGTGACTTGTTACCATCAACCAAAATCAAAGTTGCGTCAGACTTTAAACCTTCGAAGGCACGCCGCATAGCAAGATGACTAGCTTGCAAAATATTATGCTTATCGATCTCCGAGACACTCGCTTGACCGATAGCCCAGTCAGCAGCATTAGCCATAATCTGATCAGCAAGAATCCTTCTTTTCTTTTCAGGAATTTTTTTAGAATCTGTTATTCCGCTTATAGTGTTCGCAGGATCAAGTATCACTGCGGCAGCTACCACAGGGCCTGCTAGACAACCAATACCGACCTCATCAATACCAACCAAAGTGCAATCTTCATCAATTTGTGGAACATCCATAAGATATTAATTTTCTGGACCAATATTCATTTTACTCTAGCTTCTAAAAAAGCATGAAAAATCTTTGCTGCCTGAACGTTTGCATTCTTGTGCAACGAATCGCAAACAGACTCTAACCCCTTTAAATAGCCAGGGTCATCTTCAAATCTTTTAAGCTCCCTTAAAACAGCAGCACATAGATTATCCGGTGTGGCCTCCTGTTGAATAAATTCAGGAACTAATTCTTTATCTAAAACTAGGTTTGGCAGCGCAAAGTATCGACTCTTCACTAAAAACCTCAGTAGAAAATGAGTGACCCGGCCCAACTTATACGCAACTACCATTGGACGCTTGATCAGAGCAGCCTCAAGAGTTACCGTTCCTGACTTGGCCAAAACAACATCACAGGCGAATAGCGCTATTTTGGCATCACCTACATAGGTAGAAACATCTACAAAATTAGCCGAGGCGATTTGATTGTCAATTTGCTTTTGAATTGCCTCACTTACGCATGGCACTATAAATGAGACAGTCTTATGAGACTCTTTAAGCAGCCTGCTTGTCTCTAAAAACGTGTCCAGCATGTAATCAATTTCACTCTTTCTGCTTCCAGGCAACAAAGCCACAACCATACTGCTTTTTGGCAACCTAAGACGATTTCTTACTGCTTCTTTATCGTCATTAAAGTTGAGGCCAGATGAGTTAATGTCTGCTAAAGGGTGTCCTACAAAATGAGCTTCTATATCAAGACTTCGATAAAACTGAGGCTCGAATGGAAACAAACAGAAAAGAAGGTCTGTAGATCGCGCTATCTTTTTTGCACGCCCTGGCCTCCAGGCGTAAACAGACGGGCTTACATAGTGAGCTGTCGGAATGTTCCGTTTATGCAAAATTTTTTCAATGAGAAAGTTGAACACATTGAAATCTACGCCTAAGAAAGCATCTATTTTTCTAGCCCGAAATTGTTCAACCAAGAATCTAAGCAACCTGATCAAATAGGGTAGTCGAAGAATAGGCTCTCGAAATCCATTCATAGACAAGTTATCCATTTTTTCCAACGACTCGAGCCCGAGACCCAACATCTTGGGCCCTCCGATACCCAAAAACGTGAATTCTGAATCCGGATACTGAGTTCTTAGACTCTCCATCAGTCCACTGCCCAAGGAGTCTCCTGACAACTCGCCTGCAACAATTCCTATCGTGAAATGTTTTGGCAAAGGCCTTGCCCCAATTCGCTATCCAGTTGGATCAGTCAATCTATGCATCCGAAGAAGAATATCCTCTCCCCCTAATAATACCCACACTAGAAGCTTCTAAAGATTCCGCGAAAACACCTACTTCGGGAAAGTCGTCTCTTAACTGCGCAATATTTTCTATCGCCTCTCCAAGACGCAGACCCTTTCTATAAACAATTTTATGTGCTTCTTTTATCGCGGCTCGCGTCTTTGAATCATAGTTTCGACGCTTCATCCCTTCTATATTTAAACCAACCGCATAGGCAGGGTTGCCAGCAACGGTCATATATGCGGGTACGTCCTTCAACACAAGACTAAAGGCAGCAATATGGCTAAAAGAGCCTATTTTTCGAAATGGAGGAACACCAGAGTAACCTCCAAAATTAGCATGATCTCCCACTTCTACGTGACCTGACAAAGACGCGTTGTTTGCCATAATCACATGATCCCCTACGACGCAGTCGTGACCCACATGAACATAAGCCATCAATAAACAATCACACCCAATGATTGTGGAGCCGATACCTCCATCTTCCATTCCTCTGTGAATAGTTACTCCTTCACGGATTACGGTGCGATCTCCTATTTCAAGTGTGGTTTCTTCACCCTCATATGCCAAGGCCGGAGTGTCTTCACCTACGGTCGCAAATTGGAAAATCTTAACGTCTTTACCAATCTTTGCTGGACCTTTTAAAACAACATGGGAATTGATGACACTATTGTCTCCGATTACTACACCCGGTCCCACAATGCTCCAAGGCCCTACGGATACATTTTTACCGAGCTCTGCACTCGGGTCGATTATCGCTCTACCATCAATCATAGAGCTTGCTCAAACACCGTAATTTTTGCCGAACAGGCAGTTTCTTCTGATACATGAGCTTCGATTTCAAATTTCATCATTTTTGACCTTTGAGCAATGATCACCGATTTAAGATCCAGGCGATCTCCTGGCACTACAGGTCTTTTAAAACGGGCTTTCTCTACTCCCCCAAACAAATAATTCTTCCCGTCGGAGGGCCTGGTCCCTTGGGTCTCAAAAGCCAATATCCCAGACAGTTGGGCTGCTGCCTCTATAATCAAAACTCCGGGCATTATCGGTTGGTTTGGGAAATGCCCATTAAACATATCTTCATTCATGGTTACATTTTTGTACCCTTTAATGCTTTCTCCCGAAACAAGGTTGGTTACTCGATCGATCAGCAAAAAGGGATACCTATGAGGGAGATAATCAAAAATCTCGTCGATATATTTTTCTTCCGAATTATTAGTCGTCATTTCTCTTCCAACCGCCTTACTCTCTTGAACAAAGCGTCAAGTTCTTTGTATCGTACAGAATTACGCATCCATTTTTTGTGTTCCATGTACGGAGCAACGCCAGAATAGATCCCCGGCGTATTAATTGACCGAGTTATCGTCGCTTTAGCACTTACAACCACTCCATCGCAGAGTTCAATAGGAGCTCCTCCGCCTATCCCAACACCCCCAGCCAATATACAGTTCCTACCGACAACTGTGCTCCCCACAATGCCTACCTGACCGCAGATGATAGAATTGTCACCTATCTTGCAATTGTGGCCAATTTGAACCTGATTATCGATCTTAACGCCATTGCCCACTAGGGTATCTTCAATAGTCCCGCAATCGATGCAGGTCCCTGCTCCGATTGATACATCTTCTCCTATTTTCACGCCTCCTATCTGAGCTACGGCTTCACTAATCTCGCCATCAGTAGGTTCAAAACCAAAGCCATCCGAACCGATAACCGAATTACTATGAATAACCGTGCGAGCTGCGATCTCGACGTCATCATAAACGGTCACGTTCGGCATGATGACCACGTCTTTGCCAAGAAAGACCCTTTCGCCAAGTACCACGTTTGCGTTTAATGCTACATTTCTCTCTAGAACACAGTCTTTACCAACAACCACATTGGGACCTATATAGAAATCGGCCCCGATCTGAACTGAATCGTCCACAATCGCGCTAGCATGAACAAAATTTCTCGGCAGCTCCTTCTCGCGCACAAACAGCTGGGTCGCTTTAGCAAATGCTTGCTTCGGGTTTTCGACCACAAGCGCCGTCACCGAACAACAATCCAACTCCCTTCTGTGCAATATAACCGCAGCAGCTTTGGTTTCAGACAGAAACCTTCTATAGGAATTACTCGATAAGTGGGTAAGGTCCCCTTCGCAAGCCGAACCTAAGCTACCAATTGATGTAAAAGTGACTGAGGAATCACCCACGATCTCAGCACCTATCAGCTCAGCGACTTCCCCTATTGTAATTGGCTCACGCAAGAGCGTAACTTCTTACTTAATCTTTCTGCTCATTGAGTTTTTCTGTGACCCTTTTTGTGATGTCATGCTTTGTATTTGCGTACTGCAATGAGGTAGGAGCCAAGATGAAGTCAATTTGGTCTACCTGAATTATATCCTTGAGAACCTTATCAAACCGAGGAGCAATAGCCTGCACAATTTCTTGCCGTCTATCTTGTACCTCCTTCTGTAGTTTCTGTTGCCTGAACTGAATATCTATTTGAGCATCCTCAATTTCCTTCGCGATTTTGCGTTTTTCCGAGGCGCTCATCACCTCACCATCCGTCTGCAATTTACTTTGCTTATCCTGCATCGTCTGAGCCATACCACGAAGTTCGTTAGCCTCTTCTTCCATTTCCGTATTAGCAGCTTCCACCAAGATTTTCGCTTCATCGCTTTCTAAGATGGCTCTGACGGAGTCTAAAACTACAATATTTAACTCAGCATTGACGTTTAAGGACCAAAACCCCAATACCATCACTAAAAATTTTATGCCTATTTTCATCATTGCCTTTCCTTAAACAAATTAATCTAAACATCCCGCATGGGCCTTCGTAACAAGAGGATTCTACATGACTCAGAATGTCTTACCTAGTTCGAACTGAAAAGCTTCTTCTTCGTCATAATCTTTTGTGTTAAAGGCCTTAACCAAAGCAAATGACATTGGGCCCATGCCGGTAAGCCAGGTCACGGAAAATCCAGTTGAGTATCTAATTTCTTCTGTATCAAAGCCAAAGCAATTAACACTAATTCTGGGACATCTCGTATTAAAAACGTTACCTACGTCAAGAAATAAACTTGGTCGAAACTGACGATTGTCTTCAACAAAAGGTAACGGGAATATTAATTCAGCACTAGCTTCAACCTGCAGATTTCCACCAAAAGGATCACCGCAGGGATCTCTCCAACAGATTGGATTACCTTCGAGATCTAAAGGCGGCGTCGTTCGAGGTCCGAGTGTGGAATTCTCAAAACCTCTAATAGACCCAAATCCTCCCGCAAAAAAATGTTCGTAAAATGGCAATGCCGTGGTGTCGCCATAGGCATCTCCGTAGCCTAATTCCGTCCTCAGTCTAAGAGTCCAACTGTTGGAGATCGGAAAATAGGTTTCTCCAGCATATCTGACTTTATAAAACTCGAGACCGCTGCCAGGGATAGCTGCTTCAAAAGACACCTGACTAGAGGTCCCCCTATCTGCAAAAATCCCCCGATTTAAAGTTGATTTCTGCCAAGACAAATTCAATTTAAAATTCAGTGAATCTCTACCATTATCATCAATGAACTCAGCGATCTCCTGCGCTGAATAGTAACCAGTGCTTAGCTCGGTGTATTCCGCCTGAAGCCCAAAATTTATCCTCTGAGTCTCATCAATTGGAAACCCAAAATTCACACCGAGACCGCCAGAGTCCGTTTCGAACCTGGCCAGATTGGCTTGCTTATAATCAACAGTTCTGAGAAAAACATTAAACCCTCTACTAATGTTATCGAGTGTGTAATAGGGATCAAAATAATTAAAGCTAATCTGTTTTTGATATTTCGAAACGCTGAGACCTACTCCCAGACTATTACCGCTCCCCATCATGTTACTCTGATTATAATTCGCTCCTACGATTAGCCCATAACCCTGCGAATATCCGAGGGTTGCAGAAATACTGCCTGACGGTTGCTCCTCCAAAGAAAAATTCACATCTATTTGATCATCTTTTCCAGCTACTTGGGGCGTCTCCACATCAACACCCTTAAAATAACCCAAACGCTCTAATCTTATCTTTGAAAGATCTATTTGAGATGTCGAAGCCCAACCTCCCTCAAGTTGCCTCATTTCTCTACGCATCACTTCATCCTGCGTCATACTGTTGCCAGAAAAACTTATTCTTCTAACGTAAGCTCTCTTGCCTGAGGTGACGAAGAATTCAATATCAACTGTTCCATCCTCATTCAGTTTTGGTACTCCGCTCGCAGTCGCGAATGTAAATCCACTATTGCCTAAAGTACCTGTAATACGCTCTTCGCTAGCAGTGATTAAAGCCTGTGAAAAAATCTGTCCAGGTTTCACAATAATTAAAGCTTCTATCGGCTCTGCGCCAACATCACCCAAATCTCCAACTAAATTCACATCATTAACTTCATAGACAGACCCCTCATCGATACCTATGGTGATATAAACTTGTCTTTTGTCTGGCGTAACGCTCACCTGAGTCGATTGGATTCTAAACTCAGCATAGCCCCGGTCTTTGTAGTAGGACTCCAAGGTTTCTAAATCGCCTGAAAGCTTTTCTCTAGAGTACTTATCATCATTTTTATAAAAGGATAAAAGACTAGGGTGTTGTAGCTCGATCTGCCCAAGCAGCATGTCTCGATCAAAGGCCTCTGCCCCGACCAAGTTGATGTGTCTTATCCCTGAGCTCTTACCTTCTTCGATTTCTATCTTGATACTTACCCTATTACGCGGTAACTCTTCAATTATCGTTTCTATACTGGCTCCATATCGTCCTTGAGCAACATACTGTCGTTCCAATTCTAAACTGACCCTTTCAAGAGTAGCCTGCCTAAAAATCTCACCTTCGCTTAAACCTTGCTCGCTTAGACCTTCTAATAACGAGTCCGTCTTTATCGCTTTATTACCTTCGATTTCAATAGATTCAATGGCAGGTCGCTCGACTAGATTAATAATTAAAACATCGTCATCCCGAGCTATTCGTATATCATCGAAATAACCCGATGCGAACAAAGACCTCGTTACTTGCCTAGTCCTTAACATATCCATAGTCTCGCCTACGCTAACAGGCAAGATATTAAAAACGGTGCCCGCAGATACCCTTTGAATCCCTTGCAAACGAATATCGCCTACTACAAAGCCAGGAGATTCTTGAGAGTGCACAGAGAAAGAAATGAGAAGCACTGTCAGAATGGCGAGATTTCTTGCAATCTTCATGGGTCTCCTAAAACAATTCCAGCAATGGCCGTTAAAAAATCCTGATTAAGTCATTATAGGTTACAAAAAGAAACAAACCACCAATCAATACCACACCCACCTGAAAACCAACGACCTGAGCGCCTTCAGGAATAGGTCTCCCCAACATTAACTCGATCAAATTTAGAACCACCATGCCTCCATCTAGCATAGGGATAGGCAATAAATTAATAATACCTAAAGAAAGACTCATCAGCGCCATAACCACCAAAAACTGGCTTAAACTAGTCTGAACCACTTCCCCGGCAACCTTGGCAATACCAATCGGTCCCATTAAATTGCCTGTGGAAACCTCTCCAAAAATCATTTTCTTCAAAAAGGAGAGAGTCATTACCGACATATCCCAGGTTCTTACCAAACCATCATAAAGAGCATCGATTAGATTTTTCTCCACAAACTCAACCCTTGGACCGATACCCAAGAAACCCACCGTTTTTTCATCACTCTTCATCCTAGAACCAATCACAGTCCTATAAAGTAATTCGCGTCCGTCCCTGAGAACATAAATATCTACCGTTGAATGTGGAGCTTCCTCGATCCTTTCAACTAAATCAGCCCACGAATCAGTGGGTTCGCCAGCGAATGAAACTATTAAGTCATTTTCACGCAAGCCCACACTATGTGCTGGAGAACCTTCAGAAATTTGACCGATTACAGGGAAAATCCCGGGATTAACGCCTAGACTTTGTAAAAGATTTGGTTCAGTAGCATCCTTGTGCCAACTAGCAATCGGCACCTCTAACTTAATCGGAGAATCAGACTCCAAATCATATAGCCCTAAGCGAATGATCCCACTATCTCCTAATCTTTCAGCCAAACTCAGCTGCACTTGCCCCCAGGTTTTCGTATCTATCTCATCAACCGCAATAACTTGATGTATGCGATCTCCTAGGCGGCTTGTCATGAACTGGGATTGATTATCAGCTTTAAACAAGGGTACCGGTTCGTATGATCCAATCATGGAAATGACGGCAAAAGTCAGAACGGATAACACAAAATTAGCCCCTGGCCCGGCAATCGCAATAAATATTTTGTCCCAATTTGATAATTCGAGAAAACTTTTTGCCCGTTTATTACTAGGCTGGCCAACACCCTCCTCTGCTTCAACGGAATCCTCGCCGAGTAATTTCACGTACCCGCCTAATGGGATCACCGCAAGAGTGAAGTAGGTGCCGTGTTTGTCGGTAAACCCAAAGAGCGGCTTCCCAAAACCAACGGAAAAGCGCACAACGTGAACACCAACTATACGAGCAGCAAAAAAATGGCCTAGCTCGTGAATGGTTACCACGACGCCTAATAAAAGAGCAAACCCTAAGGGATAATAAAGAAAATCCATTATTAAATTCTAACCTTTACCAAGTCGTTAGGCACTAGCTAAAGCTGCTCTATCAAACTAATCAAGTCTCGTTAACTGCCAATCGCTAGAAAGACGGCTCCCGCAGTCATAACGGGAATAATCGAATCAATACGGTCCAGCAATCCCCCGTGACCGGGCAGAATGGATCCTGAATCCTTTTTACCATGTACACGCTTGACCACACTTTCAACCAGATCCCCCAGAACGGCGAAAAACACTAGCGGCAGTAAAACCAAATAGCCCAGATGATTGTCGCTTACAAAGATAAAATTCAAAGAACCACAAATAACTAAACACGCCAAAATGCCTCCTACCAAGCCCTCCATGGTCTTGCCTGGACTAACCTTCGGCGCAAGTGGTCTCTTGCCATATTTGCGACCAACAAAATATCCTCCTGCGTCCACAGAAGTGGTCAAAACAAATAGCCAAAGCAGCCAAAAGTAGCCGTCCATGCTTTCTCGAATTGCAATAACGCTAAAGGCCGCGCCCCCTAGCAACAGTGCTCCCACGATAGACGAGGGGTATCTTTTGAGAAAAATCCATGAACCTCGAGGATAGAAAACCACCGAAAATATCGCACAAACCCAGGTGAAAAAGGAAAAGTAGATTAAAGGCTCTCTAGGTAAACCGCTAATAAAATAGGCCAAGCAAACAAACGAATAACCACTTACACAAAAAATACGAGCCAATTTCTGAGATATGCCTATCAGGTCGCAGAGCTCGGAAAAAGCTATCCCAGTAACCAAGATAATCATTACCGCAAACCAAAATTCCGACAAAAATAGCGTTGCGCAGATGATCGCAGAAAATAAGAGTAAGGCGGTAACCATTCTAGTTATCAATTTTAGATGCTCAAATAGATCCTGATGGATTTAATTAGTTGATCAGATTTGCATCAAATCTGATTCTTTTGTCACCAACAATTGATCCACCTCAGAAATCCTAGAATCGGTAATCCCCTGCACTCGCTCCTCGCCCTTTCGCCCGTCGTCTTCGGCAACCATTTTCTCCTTCACCAGCTCTTTACAATCAGCGATCGCATCCCGTCTAATGTTTCTTATCGCAATTCGCGCATTCTCGGCTTCGGTTTTCGCGACTTTTGCGAGGTCTCTCCTGTTTTCCTCAGTCAAAGGCGGCAAGGGGATTCTGATAATATCTCCAGTGGTAACAGGAGTGATTCCCAAGTCACTTTTAAGGATTTCTTTTTCAATGTCAGGGATAATCGTTTTCTCCCACGGCGAGACCACCAGCGTTCTTGCATCTT
Organism: Candidatus Azotimanducaceae bacterium; assembly: GCA_045560825.1. Classification (GTDB taxonomy): domain Bacteria; phylum Pseudomonadota; class Gammaproteobacteria; order Pseudomonadales; family Azotimanducaceae; genus UBA4421. The sequence goes on along the minus strand of JBJKYX010000021.1, from coordinate 2,452 downwards.
CCACAGATATGCTTGCTACCTGAGAAAGTGGAGTATCCACGTCATAGTAATTTACAGAGACTCCATCTAATAGATTGGGATTAGCTCTTCCTGTTCTAATCCTTGAAAATGCTTGTTGAAGCGAATCAAGTGTTTTCCCCATCCTTTCATCCGCATCGGTAATAATTTCATCTAACATTTTCTCTCCTCTAGACTCGCCTTGATCGAAAAAGACAACTCAACACTCAGCTAACTTTTGTACCAACAGGATCACCATTGACTGCCTTTAACAAGTTATCTTCTCTATCAATGTTACAAACAATAATCGGCATTTTATGATCTCGACAGAGAAGGATTGCTGTCATATCCATAACACTCAAGTCTTTTTCGATGATTTCATTAAAAGTTATCGCGTCATACTTTTTAGCCAATCTATCTGTCTTCGGATCCGAAGAATAAACTCCATCGACGTTGGTTGCCTTGACTACGATGTCACATTGAAGCTCGATTGCTCTCAAGCAAGCCGCTGTATCAGTAGTAAAAAAAGGGTTGCCTGTTCCACCCGCAAAGATTCCCACCCTACCGCTTGACAGAACCTCTAGCGCCTCATTTTTGTCGTAATCTTGAGCGACACCAGCAATCCCACGAGCAGAAAATACTTTATTAACAATTTGGTTGCGGTTTAGAAAAGAAGAGAGAGCCAACGCGTTCATTATGGTTGCAAGCATTCCCATCTGATCACCCACAACACGGTCATCGCCTAACTCAGCAAAACCGGATCCTCTTACTAAATTCCCTCCGCCTAAAACTAAGCCGACAGAATGACCGATAGAAACTAACTTATTAATCTCTAGGGACAAAAAGTGAAGAATCTTTGAATCATAACCAAAACCCTGAGATCCTCCCAGAGCCTCTCCGCTTAACTTAAGCAGAACACGGGACAAAGTTAGTTAGAATCCTTGAGTTGAGCCGCAACTTCTGCGGCAAAGTCCTCTTCCTTGGTTTCTATTCCTTCCCCGACCTCGAGCCTGCAAAAGGACAAGATTTCACTATTCGCTTCTTGAAGGAGATCACCTATTTTTTTATCGGGTTCTTTCACAAAGGGTTGATCGACCAAACTGACTTCGCTGAGAAACTTTTTGATTCGGCCGTCAACCATTTTATCAACGATATCCTGAGGTTTGCCCGACTCCTGAGCCTGTGACAGATATATTTCTCTCTCTTTATCAATGGTTTCTTCAGAAATATCTTCGCTTCTTATAACCATGGGGTTTATTGCAGTTATATGCATCGCTATATCTCGACCCAGGTCTGAATTGGTAGTATCAAGAGCAACGAGACAACCTTTTAAATTATCACTGTGAATATAAGCCGCTACACAGCCACCCTCTGGAGCTGACAGCCTCTCTGCTCTTCGAACCGAAATATTCTCCCCTATCTCCTGCACCAGAGTCTCTCTTTCCTGATCCAATCCAGATTCCATCAAAATCGTTAAATCGTCTTCCGACTGGTACACAGCATTAGCCACCTTCGATACAAAGGAAATGAACTTTTCATTTTTCGCAGCAAAGTCTGTTTCTATATTAATTTCAACTATCGCGGCTCTACTCAAATCTTCTGATAACTTTAACCCTAGCAACCCATTAGCAGTAATCCGACCCGACTTCTTTGCCGCTTTGAGGACACTTTTCTTCCTCAATTCCTCAATTGCCAGCTCCATATTACCATCCGCTTCAACCAACGCCTTTTTACAGTCCATCATTCCAAGGCCGGTTCTATCCCTAAGCTCTTTAACCATTGCAGCTGTTATTGCCAAAACGTTACTCCTTATCCTCGGAATCATTTACCTCTGCCGATTCATCACTTACGGTTACTTCTCCGACTTCAGTCTCAGTACTTTCTTCGGCCTGTTGGGTGTCTTCTGCTGCAATCTGGGCTTTTTGCCTTTCATCTTCCAGACGATCTTCCTCAGAAAATGCTTTTTCTACTGTTGCCGCAACCCCCTCAGATATTTCAGTGTGAGGCGCTTCCCTTTCTTCTGTCGATTCAACAAACTCGTCTTCATGAACAACGAGTGAAGCATTTTCCTTTCCTTCGATAACTGCATCCGCCATAGCAGTTACATAAAGTCTGATCGCTCTAAACGAATCGTCATTACCCGGAATCACAAAATCAACGCCATCAGGATCACTATTGGTATCAACTATCCCGAAAACAGGTACTCCTAATTTGTTAGCCTCATTGATTGCAATTCTTTCATATTGCACATCAACCACAAAAAGCGCGTCAGGCAATCCTCCCATATCCTTGATTCCGCCTAAACTCGCATTCAATTTATTCATCATTCGAGTCCTTTGGAGCGCTTCTTTCTTGGTAAGGAGTTCAAAAGTCCCATCTTCGCTTTGTTTCTCCAGATCCTCTAAACGTTTTATAGATTGCCGAATGGTTTTGTAGTTAGTTAACATTCCGCCTA
>JBJKYX010000020.1:0-40989 GCA_045560825.1 Candidatus Azotimanducaceae bacterium | reverse complement strand
TCTAAATAGAGCCATTAATAAAAGGCCAAACGGGCCATCAGGCGGTCGGTTGAAGACCCTAGCACAAAAAAAACTTATGGCAGGCTTTTTTTTTTGATACTTTAGGACAAAATTAACGTTATAAAAAGCCGCAAAAAGAAAGGCTACATTAGAACTATTAGTGGGAGGACACATGCCCGTACTGGAATCAAAACTTGATACCAGGAGCGAAGTATTTCAGCAAAACCTATCGGATATGCATGAAAGACTAACTCAGCTCCAAGAACTTTATGATGAAGCCGCTCAAGGTGGCGGAGAAGAGGCCATAGCTCGCCTCAAATCACGCGACAAAATGCCCATCCGAGAGAGAATAGGCCACGCGCTTGATCGCGATGCGCCGTTCCTGGAGATCAGCCCTTTAGCCGCCTGGCGATCACCATTCGCAATAGGTTCGGGATTCGTAGTTGGTATTGGGACCATAGAAGGTGTCGAATGCGTCATACTCGGTCACGACCCATCAGTCCGGGCAGGCGCATTTAATAATTTCAACAGTAAAAAGTTGATGCGCGGTTTGGAAATAGCACGAGAAAACAGGCTGCCCTATGTTCAATTCGTTGAGTCGGCAGGAGCAGATCTTAGAGGTCAAGGCGGAAGCGGCGGAGACCCAGAAGTCGCGTTTCAACGCGGTGATGGCCATTTTGCAGAATCTGGTCGCCTATTCTACGAGATTACCGAACTATCAAAAATGAGAATCCCTACTATCTCAGTGGTCTTTGGCGCATCAACTGCCGGCGGAGCCTATCAGCCTGGCATGAGCGACTACAACATTTTCATAAAAAACCAATCCAAAGTCTTCTTAGGGGGGGTCGCACTTACAAAGATGGCGACGGGAGAAGATGCCAATGAGGAGGATCTCGGCGGCGCTGACATGCATACCCAGGTTTCAGGATTAGGCGACTATCTAGCAAAGGATGAAATGGATGGCATCAGACTCTGCAGAGAGGTCGTGGCGCATCTTAACTGGAGAAAGCTTGGCCCTGAGCCGAACCCAGATTTTGAAGAGCCTGTCCACGATGCTGACGATCTCTTGGGAATGGTATCAAAAGATCTAAAATCTCCCTTCGATGTAAGGGAAGTTATTGCAAGAATAGCCGACGGTTCTTATTTTGAAGAATTCAAACCCCTTTATGGTCCTACCCTGATTTGCGGCTGGACTACGATTCACGGTTATCGGATTGGAATTCTGGGCAACAATGGACCCCTATTTTCTGAATCCTCTGAAAAGGCAGCCCAATTCATTCAGCTATGTAATCAGATTGATGTGCCTTTACTATTTCTGCACAACATCACGGGTTATATGGTGGGTACTGCTTTTGAACAAGGAGGCATCACTAAAAACGGCTCGAAGATGATCAATGCGGTTTCGAATTCAACCGTTCCCCACATAACAATCATTCTCGCTGCTTCTTATGGAGCAGGAAACTATGGAATGAGCGGCAGAGCCTTCGGCACTCGTTTTACTTATGTCTGGCCGTTCTCAAAAATCGCCGTCATGGGAGGAAAACAAATGGCCGGGGTTATGTCGATAGTTGGGAGGGCTTCAGCAGAACGCCGAGGCATCGAATTCGACGAGGAGGCTGATCGCAAGAGAGCCGAGCAATCCGAATATTGGCAAAATGAGGGCTCGGATGGCTTGTTTGCCACGTCGCGAGTATCTGATGACGGTATGATCGATCCAAGAGATACCAGAGCCGTTATCGCGATGTCTTTATCAGCGTGCTACAACAATAAAGTAGAAGGAACTAAGGAGTTCGGCACATGGCGAATGTAACCCCAATCAAAAAAATATTGATCGCCAATCGAGGCGAAATTGCTCGTCGCATTATGCGAACCGCGCACGACATGGGCATAAGCACAGTCGCTATATTTGCCGATGGTGATTCCAAAGCTCCCTTCGTACAGGAAGCCGATACCGCGATCTCTCTCGAAGGCAGAACAACTGCCGAAACCTACTTGGATGTGGAAAAGGTCATCAATGCCTGCAAAAGAAGCGGAGCGGACGCCGTGCACCCGGGCTATGGCTTTTTATCGGAAAATGAGAACTTTGCGCAAGCCATCATTGATGCCGGCATCAAATGGATTGGGCCTTCACCTAAAGTCATAGGCCTGATGGGAGACAAGCTTTCAGCCAAAGCACTGATGCAAGAAGCAGGAGTGCCTACTCTGCCTGCTATTGAAATCCAAGAAAACACCGACATCAATGCTTCTGCGGCCGAAATAGGTTATCCAGTGCTTGTAAAGGCTTCAGCTGGTGGAGGCGGCAGAGGCATGCGAGTCGTGGAAAGTGAGAAAGATCTAGACAGTGCGGTCGAAGGAGCTAAAAGAGAGGCTGCAAACTCTTTTGGGGACGATACCGTTTTTCTAGAAAAGTGGCTGGACGTGTCCAGACATGTTGAAATTCAAATTTTAGGCGACACCCACGGTAACCTGGTCCATTGCTTTGAAAGAGAATGTTCCATTCAAAGACGACACCAGAAAATAATTGAAGAAGCCCCTTCCCCTGCTGTGACCAACGAAATACGGTCAAAGATGGGTGACGCGGCAATAGCCGCCGCCAAAAAACTTGGGTATTCCTCTGCAGGAACAGTGGAATTTTTACTGAGTGATGAAGGCTTTTGGTTTCTGGAGGTAAACGCCCGCTTACAAGTCGAACACCCGGTCACCGAAGAGATTATTGGTAAAGATTTAGTCCGCGAACAAATCAGAGTTGCTGAAGGTGAGGCTTTATCTTTCACTCAAGATGATCTGTCAATCAATGGGCACGCAATAGAGGCTAGGCTTTATGCTGAAAATCCGGAAAAAAACTTCTTACCCTCTCCAGGGCCAGTCATTGCCTGGGAGCCTTCGAAAGTTGGTAAAGCCCGATTTGATTCAGGGGTGGAAACTGGCAGCGAGATCACGACCGAATTCGACCCCATGATTGCGAAGGTTACAGTTCACGCACCAACTCGCCGAGAAGCGGCTGCGCGGTTAGCGCGAGTCTTGGAAACAACTCGAATTCAGGGTTTAACCACCAATCGCGACTTTCTCGTCAATACACTTAGAACCGAAGAGTACATAGCAGGAGATACCACCACTGACTTCATAGAACGAGTGAATCCTGCCAGATCCATTGAAGTTGATGAGACAAGCATTGCTGAGGCAGCAATAGCTGTATCTATAGAAGCTCAAGCAAAAAGAAGGGCTAGAGCAAAGATAAACAAAGGAGTCAGGAGCGGCTGGCGTAATTCCACCATGCCGAACGAGCAAGTTGAGTACAGTGTAGATGGAAATACCATTAAGCTAGCCTATCGTACAAATCGAGATGGGAGCTTCGGGTTTCTGGTCAACGATGAAAAATTTCAAGTTACACCCATCGCCGCCGGTCAGGGCAGTGTTGAAATTGATATCAGTGGACAGAGATCCAGTTACTCTATTGATCAGGTAGGAGATCAGTGGCTCGTGCACTGCAACACTCATGACCTAGAACTAGTGGAACTGCCTAGGTACCCAATTTCGAACCCGGATGACTTCGGCGGAGGACTGGTTGCACCCATGCCCGGCGCCATACTCGCAACAGAGGTAAAGTCAGGAGATACCGTCTCTAAAGGTGATGTGCTTATCGTTCTGGAAGCGATGAAGATGGAGCACCGAATCACAGCTCCCCGCGACGGGAAAGTGGAAAACGTGCACGTCGCAATAGGCGATCAGGTGGAAAAAGAGCAATTACTGGTGAGTCTGGAAGAAGAGGAGAATTAAATATGGCTACGACCGAAGCTACTCTCTATGAGATCAAAAAAGGTGCGGCATGGATAACTCTCAACAGACCAGAGAACAGGAATGCTTTGTCGGCTGCGTTGGTCACAGAACTATATGACCACATACTTGAATCTAATGAAAATGATGAGGTTCGATCCATTGTAATAACCGGAACAGGCCCCGCGTTTTGCGCAGGAGCCGACCTCAAGAGCCCTCCTGGCCAAATCGCCGATGGTGCTAAGCGGGCAGTGCCCTATGCGGATGTTCTAACCGCCATCATGGATAGCCCTAAACCGGTTATAGCAGCTATAAATGGGGCGGCTTTTGCTGGAGGTTTAGGACTCGTAGGCGCCGCCGACATCGTTGTAACGGATGAAGATGTACAATTCAGCTTCAGCGAGGTTCGTATTGGGGTCATCCCCGCCATTATTTCGGTAGTCTGCCTTCCAAAATTAGGAACGCATCACGGGATGAAACTGATCGTGACAGGCGAACGATTTAACGGAAAAAGGGCAGTAGAAATGAACTTTGCTCATCGGGCTGTTCCCGGCGCACAATTGGTGCAAGCCGTGCAAGAAGAAATCGATATGATCAATTTAGGAGGACCAATCGCAGTAGTTGAGAGCAAAAAATTGGTTAGGCGAGTACCACAGCTTTCTATCGAGGAAGGATTCAAAGAAACCGCAGAATGGAGCGGTCGTATGTTTCGTTCGGATGAAGCTTCAGAGGGAATGGCCGCATTTCGTGAGAAAAGAAACGCAGCTTGGGTAAAGGACTAGGGGAGATTTAAATGACTGACGTGATTCGGATAGCTAACTGTAGCGGTTTTTATGGGGATAGGTTAGATGCCGCTCGAGAAATGGTAGAAGGCGGCCCTATTGACGTGCTAACAGGCGATTATCTAGCCGAACTTACTATGTCTATTTTATATAACCAGCAGCAGTCTCGTGGCGAGAATATGGGTTATGTTGGTACCTTCCTAAAACAAGTCCAGCAAGTGGCCGGTACTTGTATAGAAAAGGGAATAAAAATAGTCACCAACGCAGGCGGACTAAATCCTAAAAGCATGGCCGATGAGATAGAGAAAATTTTAAAAGAACAAGGTTTAACTGCCAAGGTTGCCTGGATCGATGGGGACGATCTACTCACCAATCTCGATGAGCTGCAACAGGCCGGCCAGTCCTTTACCAATCTCGACACTCAGGAGGAACTGGCTAATTCTGACCAAGCAGCCCTGACGGCAAATGTCTACTTCGGAGGCTGGGCCATTAAAGAGGCTTTAGATCAGGGAGCTGACATCGTCGTCTGCCCTAGAGTCACGGACGCAGCTGTAGTTATCGGTCCAGCGGCTTGGAAATTTAACTGGCAACGAAACGACTACGACGCATTAGCGGGAGCCCTTGCAGCAGGACATATTATTGAGTGCGGAGCACAGTGCTGCGGGGGTAACTACTCATTCTTCGAGGAGGTGCCCAGTTTTAGAAATGTCGGTTACCCGATAGCTGAAATTGAATCAGATGGCAGTTTCACCGTTACAAAACATCAAGGCACCGGAGGATTGATTTCCGTTGGTACGATAACTGCTCAGCTGCTCTATGAAATTTCGACTCCAGCCTATTACAACCCTGATGTAATCGCCCACTTCGATACCATGAAAATAGAACAAGATGGAGATGACCGGGTGAGAGTCAGCGGCACCAGAGGTAGCACGCCACCTCCGACCCATAAAGTCTGTTTCAATACTCGTGGGCCAAATAAGCAGAGTATGGAGGTTCTACTCACAGGACTGGATATAGAAAAGAAAGCAGAAGTCTACCTTGATGCAGTTTTTCATAATCTAGGCGGGAAAGACCAGTTTGACGATGTCGATATAGAATTAATCAGAAGCGATCACGAAGATCCAGAATCCAACGAAGTCGCTCATGCTGCCCTCAGAATTACAGTTACCAGTGACGATCCTAAAAAGTTGGGCAGACTTTTTTCTGCGAAAGTAACTGAATTAGGACTAGCAGGAATTCCCGGCAATACGGGTCGAGGTGCTGCAGGATTTAATGGCGGGCCTGCGATTATTCATTGGCCCACTTTAATAGACAGTCAACTGGTTACCGAAAGATTACATATTAATGGCAAGGTCGAGGAAGTCCTACCTACACAGCGGCTAGGCCTAGAAGATATTTTTTATCAAGAAACGCCCGTAAACCTTGCTCCTGCCCCAACCGATCAGACCGTGAAGGTGCCCTTTGGAAGATTGTTTGGAACTCGATCCGGGGATAAGGGAGGAAACGCCAATTGCGGTGTCTGGGCACTTACGGATCATTCATACAGTTTTTTACACGAGTTTCTAACCGTAGAGAAACTCAAAGCACTCTGTCCAGATCTAGCATCCTACGACATCGAGCGCTTTGAATTACCAAATCTAAAAGCCCTAAACTTCTACATCAAAGGTATTTTAGGAACTGGTGCTGCTTCGAACCATCGTATCGACAAGCAAGCAAAGTCTATGGGTGAATACCTGAGAGCAAAGATGATTGATGTTCCTGAATCAATCGCTCCCAAAGCCTAGGCTCGATAAGTATTGAAATCGTTTCAACACGAACAGTGGTTTTGGACCCCGGACGAAGGAGCAGCAGTTCCAAAAGACGAACTTCTCCTCAATCCAGTAGATCCGGTAGTTTACAAAATGAGCGATATTTGGGGCTATGATGAGGACGAGCTACCATGCGAACCCTTCGATATAGAAATTAAAGTTCATACTGAAAGTGTCCTAGAGGGCCTTAAACTATTCGAAAAAGCCGTCAAGGAGTACCTTCAAGATTCTCTAAACTGTTCGGCAAGAACTCAATATTTAGAAAGACTGATCTGGTCAGATCAAATGACCGATGTAACTTCCTGTGAAATCGTAATGAGCGGCTGAAAATACCTCTAGCGTAAAAACTGCTCTGAATTCTTAAGCATATGAGCAGGACCATGCTCTAAGTTAATTGCTGCGTTCTCTCCATAAAGTGACTCTTTTTGAGCTCGAAAATTGGCCCTATTATTAGCTAGTGGAGCTAGCTCTTCTGCTTTCCTTAATACAGAACCGACCAGCTTATCGACAGACTCTGTTGCCTGCACAATACCGGCATCCAGTGCCATCGGTCCCGTCCAACGTTTGGACAGCTGTACAGTCTCAAAAAAGATGTCAGCCGGTAATTTATGACGAAATAAAGCCAACTCAGGCCTTGGAATAGTCATGCCAAGTTGCATTTCGTTCGCACAAAGGAAACCCCTGTCTTCCCTCATTATTCGAACATCGTGACAAAGCGCCATCATAAAGCCTGCACCAAAGGCATGGCCGTTGATAGCGCATATGGATGGGATAGATAAAGTAATAATCCTTCCCATCAAATACATGAACTCTGAACCAAAGGGCTCTCTATCACCGCCCTCAGGATGAGTATCAGGCGACTGTACCCAGTCAAGGTCCAACCCATTTGAAAAAAATTTAGGATCGGTTGCACAGGTTACCAGTGCACCAGGGCCATCATCTTGCTCGACCTGATCGAGAGCCGCACTGAACTGCCTGACAAAAGTCGTGTTCCATCGATTCTCGCCCGCATTCATCGTGAGCTTGTAGATCAAGCCTTCTTTTTCTAATTCAATCAAAACGACCTCCTAAAAAACCAAGTCATAGCACAAACTATAACCCAAAAAAAACCTTGCCGAAGCAAGGTTTTTTTTGCTCATGGGTCTCTACTACATGCTCGAGCCACCGTCGCTGGCAGGTATGATCCGATTCTTCATATCCATAATCCAGTTAGCAATAACATTACCTGCAATCGCTATGGCAAACATATCAATTATGCTGTTGAGATAACCTCCAACGACCGGTATCACATCCAACTGATTTGCAACGATAGGCAAACCAATGGCTGCAATCGTATAGGCTGATGCCCTTACTAAATCGGTTTCTGTATGCATAAAGCCATACACCAAACCAAGCGCTAACAAGACTAGCGCCCAATATGCAAAGGCCGAGACAAACACAGCTAGAACAGCAGCAATCACCGCGACAAGAACCATTATTCGATCTGAGCTCATTTTCATTTCTCCCCGAAACAAATTTAGTTTATGCACCACAATAAGGCACACACAAATAAGAGCATAAACTAACAAAAAAGAAAACTTTTTTTATCTCAGAAAAAAACAGATAAACTTATGTTTTTTATGGGTTTACTAAATCTAAATCAAATCGAAAACAAACTAGCAAACAATCAGGTGAAAAGCTCTCTATGGTTATTGGTAGCTAGGGGGAGACTTGAACTCCCGACCTCAGGATTATGAATCCTGCGCTCTAACCAGCTGAGCTACCTAGCCAAACAAGAAAAAAAGATCCAACTCGATCACGAGATGAGATTTTGCTAATCCAGATTCCTGATGTCAAATCGGGCAACCTTGTCTCAGTAATAATTTACGGGAAGGAATATTGATTATAGAGTCTGGCACAATAACCAAAATCGTACAGCCAATTGAGGAGGACAAGCCTTGAGAATTGCTACTTGGAATATAAATGGAATGCGAGCAAGAAAAGAATTTGTCGAAATATGGCTTAAGGAACGGCAACCGGATTTAGTTGGGTTTCAAGAACTAAAAATGCAGGACATCAATTTTCCACACGAGTTTTTTGAGAGCTTAGGTTATAAAGCCTTTGTACACGGCCAAAAAAGCTGGAATGGTGTAGCCATTCTATCCAAAGCCGGTGGAAAACTAACCCAAAAAGGGCTGAAAGGACAAGATGATTTTGGGGCTCGACTGATCACAATCGAAGTAAATGGCCTCGAATTCACAACCTGTTACTGCCCAAACGGCAAAGACATCGACCATCCCGACTATGCACGGAAATTAAGCTGGTACGATAGTCTCATATCAGCGTCAAAAAGGAGTGAACACGAAAATAGAATTTTGTGCGGGGACTTCAACATAGTTACTAGACCAATTGATTCCTGGAAAGGAGAAAAGGCAACCGGAGAAATTTTCCATACCCAAGAAGAAAGGCTAAGAATGGAACAATTAAAAAATACTGGCCTAGATGATATATATGACACCAGACATGCAGACGAACAAATGTTTACCTGGTGGGACTATAGGGGCGGTTCCTTTCACCGGAAACATGGTCTTCGAATTGATACGATTCTCGCAACGAAAGGAATAACAAAAAGAACAAAAACCTTTGTGATAGACAGAGATTTCAGGAAAAAGAAAGACGAACTCACGCCATCAGATCACGCTCCAGTCTACATAGATATCGAGTGACTTCTTGAGGAAAAGTTTCCTGATTTAATATTGAAATTAGCGTGAGCTTTAGAGGATTAGGTGGTAAGGTACGCGCTTCGGAATCGGATTGATATTTATTTTCTATATAATTCAATGAGTTATGAATATCGATGATGATAAACATAACGATTACACAGGTTAGAGAATCGACATGACGGACTTATCGCACTATCGAAACATTGGAATCTTTGCACACGTTGACGCTGGCAAAACAACCACGACCGAGAGAATCCTTAAATTAACTGGCAAAATACACAAACTAGGCGAAGTCCATGATGGGGAAGCAACCACCGATTTCATGGAACAGGAACAAGAAAGAGGTATTACCATACAATCGGCAGCGACCTCCTGTTCTTGGGATGATCACCGATTGAATATTATAGACACTCCTGGGCACGTCGATTTCACCATCGAGGTTTATCGATCCCTCAAAGTCCTTGACGGTGGTGTGGGAGTTTTTTGCGGTTCAGGAGGTGTTGAGCCACAGTCCGAAACAAATTGGCGATACGCAACAGAAAGTGAAGTCGCGAGAATTATTTTCGTTAACAAACTGGACCGCCTCGGCGCTGACTTTTATCGAGTGGTGGAGCAAATAAAAGATGTCTTAGGAGCAAAACCCATGGTGATGACGATACCAATAGGTATCGAAGATGAATTTAAAGGAATAGTCGATATTCTCACCCAGAAAGCTTGGGTATGGGATGACAGCGGCGATCCTGAAAAATACGAAATAGTAGAAATTCCAGAGGAACTGAAGGAAAAAGCCGCTCAATACCGAGAAGATCTAATAGAACTCGCTGTAGAAGAAGATGATGACCTGATGGAATCATACTTAGAAGGAAACGAGCCTTCTGTAGAAGACCTCAAAAGATGCATTCGAAAGGGAACGATTGATCTCAATTTCTTTCCTACTTTTTGTGGTTCAGCTTTCAAGAACAAAGGTGTACAAAACATACTAAACGCGGTTGTTGATTATTTACCAAGCCCAACCGAAGTTGACCCTCAACCCGAGGTAGACCTGGAAGGAAATGAGACTGGAGGGAAAGCTCTCGTCGAGGCCTCTGCTCCCCTTCGGGCGTTGGCCTTCAAGATCATGGATGACAAGTATGGCGCCCTTACGTTCACTCGAATTTACTCGGGAACTCTGAACAAAGGAGACAACGTCCTTAACACCTATACCGGCAAGACTGAAAGAATTGGCAGAATAGTAGAAATGCACGCAGATTCTAGAGAGGAACTAGATTCAGCTCAGGCAGGCGACATCGTTGCACTACTTGGTATGAAAAACACTCAGACTGGTCACACGCTTTGCGACCCTAATAACCCGGCAACCCTTGAGCCAATGGTATTTCCGGATCCTGTAATATCTGTAGCGATAGCGCCAAAAGATAAGGCCGGGGCAGAAAAAATGGGAATAGCTCTCGGCAAGATGATTCAAGAAGACCCCTCTTTCTACATTGAAACTGATCAAGAATCTGGCGAGACCATCATGAGAGGGATGGGAGAACTTCACTTAGACATTAAAGTGGACATCCTAAAGCGAACTCATGGTATTGATGTTGAAGTTGGCCGACCACAGGTGGCCTATAGAGAAACAATTACTCAAACAATCGAAGATACTTACACTCACAAGAAGCAGACTGGCGGCGCTGGTCAATTCGCTAAGATCGATTATATTATCGAGCCGGGAGATGTCGGCAGCGGTTACGAATTTGAGTCAAAAGTATCAGGAGGTAATGTTCCTCGAGAATTTTGGCCTGCAATTCAAAAGGCTTTTGGCGATAGCATGCAGGAGGGAACTCTAGCCGGTTTCCCCCTCTTGGACGTGAAAGTTACTCTTCTCGACGGAGGCTATCACCCCGTAGACTCCTCGGCCATCGCATATGAGCTAGCGAGCAAAGCTGCTTATAGACAAAGTGTACCCAAAGCGAGCCCACAATTACTTGAACCAGTTATGAAAGTTGATGTCTTCACACCGGAAGATCATGTCGGCGACGTGATAGGCGATCTGAACAGGCGCCGAGGCATGATCAAATCACAGGAAGCTGGAGCGACCGGCGTAAGGGTAAAAGCAGATTGCCCTCTTGGTGAAATGTTTGGATACATCAGTGATTTGCGAACCATGACCTCTGGTCGAGGCCAATTTTCCATGGAATTTTCGCATTACTCTCCGTCCCCAGCGAATGTGGCAGAGGCGGTGATTCAAGAAGTAAAAGAGCGAAAGGCAGCCAAAGCCTAACTAAAACCTGGCAGGCTTGGTCTGGCTGGTTGAGAAACGGTCAGATCAATCCAGCGCGATCAGACGTTAAACCGGAAATGTACTACGTCTCCATCCTCGACTGGATATTGTTTCCCTTCCAGCCGCCATTTACCGGCCTCTTTCGCCTGTTGCTCTCCTCCATAAGCTATGAAATCTTGGTAACTGATCACTTCAGCACGGATAAAACCTTTCTTAAAATCAGTATGAATGACTCCAGCAGCATCAGGCGCTGTCGCTCCAACGGGAATAGTCCAAGCTCTAACCTCTTTAGGACCCGCGGTAAAATACTGCTGTAGTCCTAACAACTTATACCCAGCTCTTATTACTCGATCTAGTCCAGCCTCTTCTAACCCAAGATTTTCGAGAAATTCAGATCTTTCTAGATCACTCAATTCTGCTAGCTCTGCTTCAATTTGATTACTTACCGTTACAACCTCTGCTCCTTCTTCATCCGCGATTTTTTGTACTTGCTCAACCATGCTATTTCCATGAAACCCATCTTCCGCAACATTCGCTACATAAAGAACTGGTTTATTCGTTAAAAAGTGGAAGTTTTCTACCTCGGCTTTTTCTTCCTCGGACAGATCTAAATTCCTGATAGCTCGGCCAGATTCTAAATTCTCTTCGAGCTTGCTAAGCACCTCCAAAGTGCTTATCGATTCTTTATCGCCCGAATTAGCAACTCTCTTTAATCGATCAGAAATTCGTGACAGGCTATCCAAATCCGCTAATGCTAACTCGGTATCAATGATTTCAATGTCATCGGCAGGAGATACGGAACCAGAAACATGAACAATATTCTCATCTTCAAAACAACGCACAACGTGGGCAATGGCATCGGTTTCTCGAATATGAGCAAGGAATTGGTTCCCCAATCCTTCGCCTTCGGATGCTCCAGCAACCAGCCCAGCTATATCTACAAACTCCATAGAAGCAGGAATCAACTTTTCAGGTTTAACCAGACTAGCCAATTCATTTAATCTCGGATCAGGTACCGGAACAACACCGGTATTAGGATCTATCGTGCAAAAAGGGAAGTTTTCTGCATCTATACCCGCCTGAGTCAATGCGTTAAACAACGTTGACTTCCCAACATTGGGTAATCCTACGATTCCGCATTTAAACCCCACTATAACAACCTACTTGTGTTTCCAGGTTCAGAATGCAATCGGGTCATTGCTTTCTCCCAATCAGCATTAACTATTTCTTTTATTAAAGCGGGTGGAAAATTAAGCGCATCACCGATCGAATTTTTCTCTTGTGACGGTATCTTATGTCTAGTCAGATAAGGTGTAACCTTCGAGACTTCACCCGGGTGCCCAACCCCGATCCTCAATCGATAAAACTCGCGATTATTACTTAATTCAGAAAATAGACTTCTCAGTCCGTTGTGTCCATTTGCCCCACCTCCCTGCTTAATTCGGACAGTACCAGGATTGAAAGCCATCTCGTCGTGAGCAACGAGGATTGCATCTATCGGAATTTGAAAGTAACGTGCGGCCAATCTCACAGACAAGCCACTCTCATTCATATAAGTCATCGGCTTAAGCAACAAGCATTCAGTGCCCTCAACCATCGCTTTAGCAACCCAACCTTCTAACTTTGAATTTTCCTTGAACTGCGCATCATATGATCTTGCAAGGCAATCTAACCATTCTGCGCCAACATTATGTCTAGTGTTCAGGTACTCGTTTCCCGGGTTACCTAACCCGACAATCAACCTTAAAGCCGGCATACCTGCGAATACTAGCTATCTGATCCTTCTCCCTCTCCGCCACCCGCATCAGATTCGGAGTCTTCACTTTCGCTCGCCTGATCACCGGCTTCCCCAGCTACTTCAAGCTCATCATCAAGATCTGCGCCGCCACGCTTAGCGGAAACAGTTACCACAGAACTATCCCGATCAGCGTCGCCTGAGACCAACGCTACGATGCTCACATTGTTGGGAACATTTAACCCACTCAAATGTATTGAATCGCCAACATCTAGATCGCCTACATCCACCTCGATTGCTTCCGGTAGATCCGCAGGAAGACAACTTATTTCAACTTCAATTAAATTATGAGTAATAAGACCACCGCCAACCTTCACCCCAATACAGTTTTCCTCATTAACAAAACGCAAAGGTATACTCACGTTGATTTCTTGGTCCGCTCTCACTCTTAGAAAGTCCACGTGCAACACTTTCCCACTATCTGGACTTCGATGCAGATCTCTAACCACAACCTGCTGTGATTTGCCGGCGATCGAAATATTCAAAATCTGTGAATAGAAAGCTTCAGACTGCATTAATTTCGATAGCTCATTAACGTTGAGCATTAAATTCTGTCCTTCTTCAGCAGCACCATAAACAACCGCCGGAATCTTTCCTTCCAGTCTTCTCATCTTACGACTAGCAGATCTGCCTACTAAAGTCCGAATCTCTGCATTTAGCTCTAAAGCTGCCGACATTATTTTTCTCCAAATATTCTCTTAATCTGAGTCAACGTCATGGCAATCCAACACACCAGTTACCTAAACATCGCACTAATTGACTCTTCGTTACTTACACGCCTTATCGATTCAGCTAGAAGATTGGCGAGGCTCAGCTGATCTATTTTACTACACTCTTGGGCTTTTGCATGCAATGGTATGGTATCCGTTACCACTATCTCATCCAACTCAGAATTCGATATTCGGTCAATAGCGCTTCCAGAAAAGACAGCATGCGTTATATAAGCGACCACCTTCTCAGCTCCTTCTTTCTTTAACGCTGTCGCAGCAGTGCATAAAGTCCCAGCCGTATCAACAATATCGTCGACTATGATACAGGTCTTTCCAGCCACATCACCTATTACTGTCATCACTTCGGTTTCGTTGGCTCTGGGTCGTCTTTTATCGATTATCGCCAAGTCCAAATCGCCAATTTGCTTAGCAATAGCTCGTGCCCTAACGACTCCCCCAACATCAGGAGCGACGACTATCGGCATCGAATAGTTCTTGAGTAATATATCATCCACCAAAACAGGAGATCCGTACACATTATCGACTGGTATCGTAAAGAAACCCTGAATCTGGTCGGCATGCAAATCAACAGTGAGAATTCGATCTATTCCAGTTGTACTGATAATGTCTGCTACCACTTTAGAACTGATTGCCACTCTAGCGGATCGCGGTCTCCTGTCCTGTCTGGCATAGCCATAATAGGGAATGACCGCCGTAATCCGGTGAGAAGATGCTCTGTGCAAGGCATCGGCCATAATCAGTAATTCCATCAAATTGTCATTAGTTGGCGGACAGGTTGATTGGAGAAGAAATACGTCTTTTCCTCTGACATTTTCATGAATTTCAACGTTGGCTTCGCCATCACTAAAACTACCGACATCGGCACTGCCCAGTTCAATATTCAACTCTTCGGCAACTTTAGAAGCCAAGGCAGAGTTAGATCGTCCGGTGAATAACATCAGATTGGCCAATTTTCTTTCCTCAAATAACCGAGTTAGACAGCAGTTTCAGCGCGCAAAAAGCAATTAGTGGCTGGGGTGGCAGGATTCGAACCTGCGCATGCTGGGATCAAAACCCAGTGCCTTACCGCTTGGCGACACCCCATTTATTCAAACAAAAACCAATAAAGCACAACACTATTGCTTCAATAGTCAGCACCAACCGACGCTAATTCTCCGCATCATCAACAAACCTGTCAATTATTGAATGAACTTAAATCGATACTACCTACTAGGCTCAACCGTAACCAGTAACTGAGTCTTCCCTTGCACAATTCTTAATTTTTTTGCCTTGCCCTTTAATTCATTATCGTGCCCCCGGCTTGGCTCTTGGCTAATTGTCCATCCAAGTTGCTCGAAAGCAACTATTTCGCCGCTCTCAGAACGATCAATCACCCTGAAATCTCTATTAGGCTCTGGCATACCTAAAATCCAATACCAGCCCAACTCGAAAGGCAAATCGAACCCTAAATCCTTTTGCATCGACTCCTTTGAATAAAGAATTGGGACTTGAGTTTTCTCAACAAAGTAATACAACCGACTATCAATAATCCTAAATTCAAAAGGCGTAAATCCTATTAAGCTCCAAAAGGTTGCGGAGCCATTTTCTGAATTTCCTTCCAACCTATATCGAAGAATTTTTTTTGTATCACCATCAGAAACAAGCATCTTTCCCTTCAAGAGTATACTCGAATCATCCACATCTACTTTCGGCATGCTAGAGCAACCCGCAAAAACTAAACAAAGGATCAAATGAATTCCCTGTCTAAAACAGGTCTTAATAAACCAATCTGGTATCATGGAAAGTCTGTGCATAGCTAGCCTTATCAATGAGCGTCTTCGTATACGGCATAAATTTTAAAACAGCACCCGTAGAAATTAGGGAAAAAACCGTATTGTCTGGCGATAAACTAAAATCAAGCTTGATAGATATCTCAAAAAAACTGCCTATCATTAATGAGCTCTTCATTGTTTCTACCTGTAATAGAACCGAATTTTATTATTCTAACAGCGATGGCTCCTTAACGGCTCTCGAAACCTGGCTATCTGAAACGAGCGGTCTATCTAGCTCAATCCTCAGCGATATCTCATATCAATACTCTGAGGAAGAAGTCATTAAACACTTAATCCGAGTTGCCGCAGGCTTAGATTCTCAAGTATTAGGCGAGCCTCAAATTCTAGGCCAGGTAAAAGAAAGTTTCGAGCAAGCGCAGAAAGCTGGTAGCGTTGGCAAAGAACTTACCTCTCTATTTCAGGTGGGCCTTAGGTATGCGAAAAAAATTCGCAGCGAAACAAAAATCGGCGAGAACCCTGTATCGATTGCCTATGCAGCAGTCTTCTTAGCGTCTAAAATTTTCGAAGACCTTAGTTCAAAAAAAGCCTTGTTGATTGGCGCTGGCGAAACCATTTCACTAGTCACACAACATCTCAAGCAAGCCGGCATCAAAGACCTAACCATCGCAAATAGAACATTACAAAACGCTCAAGAATTAGCTTCTCATCATGACGCAGATGCGATTCTCCTTCAGACCATAGAAGAAAAACTGCCTTATATAGACATCATAGTCTCTTCGACAGGTTCGGAAGACGCGATTTTGAAAAAGCGAGATCTCGAAGGCATCATGAAGTCAAGAAAACGGAACCCAATATTCATAGTCGACATCGCCGTTCCTAGAGATATTGAGAGCTCAGTACAAGAAATCCCGAATGTATATCTCTACACCATTGATCACTTAACAGAAGTAATCAACTTAAATCTGGGGAAACGACAACAAGCTGCTGAGGCCGCTGACGAATACGTTTCACTAGGATCTAAGATTTATCTACAAGAAAAACGTATTAGTTCTGGAAGCGTCCTACTTAAACAGTATCGAAACCAAGTCGAGTCGATAAGAGTGGGCGAACTCGAAAAAACCAAGAGTATATTAGGCTTCAAAAGTAGTGAATTGGAAGTTCTCGAAAATTTTAGCCAATCGCTAACCAACAAGCTTACACATGAAATTACGACCCTAATTCGATCTGCAATCGCAGAAAACAAGTTGGATTTGCTTGCGGAGTTAAAGCATCTTTATAAACTTGAGAGCAAAAAGCCCGAGAGCCCAAAAAAATATACAGAAAACAACGATGAATCTGTCTAAATCAATATTAAGCAAGCTCGAAGAATTAAAAAATCGATTTGAAGAAATCTCAAGGCTTCTCTCTGACCCAGAAGTGGTGGCCAATCGCGAAAAGTTTACTCAACTTTCTAAGGAATTTGCAGAGCTTGAACCAATCGTCATCTGTTACGAGCAAATTCAAAAAATCACTACTGAAATATCAGATAGCCAGTCGCTAATCCAAGACGAGTCATGCGATAACGAGTTGAAGCAGCTCGCGCAAGAGGACATTAAGACATGTGAGTCCAAACTAGAAAATTTAGAGAATGAAATCCGGATCTTGCTTATCCCTAAAGATCCCAACGATCAATCAAATGTTTATTTGGAGATAAGAGCTGGAACAGGCGGCGACGAAGCAGCGATTTTTTCCGGAAATCTATTTCGTATGTATCAAAAATATTGCGAATCCCAAGGTTGGAAAGTGGAAATCATCAACGATAGACCGGGAGAACATGGGGGCTTTAAAGAAATAATTACAAAAATAGATGGCCGAGATGTTTACAGTAAACTCAAGTTTGAATCGGGGGCACATAGAGTTCAAAGAGTCCCTGAAACCGAGAGTCAGGGACGAGTCCATACTTCTGCTTGCACGGTTGCAATAATGCCTGAAGTTGATGAGATTAATGAAATAGATATAGATAAAAAGGACATAAGAGAAGACACTTTTAGAGCCTCGGGAGCTGGCGGCCAGCACGTCAATAAGACTGACTCTGCAATTAGGTTAACGCATATCCCATCTGGCACAGTAGTTGAATGCCAGGACGAAAGATCCCAACACAAAAACCGTGCTCGAGCTCTTTCTTTGTTACAAGCAAAGTTACTCGATAGCGCAAGAAGCCAACAACAGATGGAACAAGCAGAAAACAGAAAATCACTCGTAGGTTCTGGGGACAGGTCAGAAAGAATTAGAACATATAATTTCCCTCAAGGCCGGATCACCGATCATAGAATTAATTTAACGTTATATAAATTAGAAGAAGTCATTGAAGGTGACTTAGACGCACTTGTAGAACCCTTAATTCAGGAACATCAGGCAGATCAACTCAAAAATCTAAGTGAAAACTAGATGGCAACCATCGACAATTGGGTAAGACAAAATGGAGAGCCTTTCCGTCACGAGCTGGAAATTCTAGCTAGAGAACATTGTCGAATGTCGAAAGCTGAGTTCATTCGAAAATCAGACCAAATAATCAACTCCGACTTGGTAAGCTATCTATCTGATGCTCTCGCGAACCTCAAAAAAGGTACACCTCTGGCCTATCTGCTTGGACACAAGGAATTTTGGAGCCTGGACTTTCAAGTGAATCCCAACGTACTAGTTCCACGACCCGAAACAGAGCTAATCATTGAAAAATCGATCGAGCTGGCTAACTATGGGGACAATGTTCTTGAACTAGGAACAGGTAGCGGTGCGATCGCTATCGCTTTGGCCAAAGAAAGGCCAGATCTCACAATTACAGCGACTGACATATCGATTGAAGCTCTTAAAGTTGCGGATCGGAATGCTAAAAAGCACAAATGTAAAATAACTCTGGAACATGCTGATTGGTTCTCTTCGATTGCAGGTAAATGGAATTTAATCCTGTCTAATCCTCCATACATTGCAGAAAGCGATCCACATTTGGCCTTTTTAGAGATGGAACCAAGAGCTGCCCTGGTATCTGGTCCAACAGGTTTTGAGGCCCTTGATACAATAATTGAAACAGCACACGACTACCTCGAGTCAAAAGGGCACCTAGTAATGGAGCATGGGATGGGTCAAGCTAGAAAACTAAAAAAGAAGCTAGCCAGCCGTAATTTTTACGCAATCACTTCACATAAGGATTTAGCCAAAATTAATAGAATCGTAACTGCTCAGTGGATTCCGCCGAAACATGGATGATACAACGCTTTTACGCTACAGCAGACAGATCATGCTTCCCGAGTTGGATATTGCAGGCCAGGAAAAACTCTTAGATGCGAAGGTTTTAGTATTAGGCATGGGAGGGCTTGGTTGTCCGGTCGCACTATATCTTTCAGCTACAGGAATTGGAGAACTTATACTGGCTGATGACGATGAAGTGGAGATCTCAAATCTTCAACGCCAAATAGCGCACTTTCAAAATTCAGTAGGGATGAATAAAGCGAAATCCGTAGGTGCTACTCTCACGAACCTCAACCCGAACCAACGCACAACATTGATCGAATACCGAATGAACAGTTCAGACCTAGAGCAACGGCTACCTTCAATAGATTTAGTAATCGATTGCACCGACAACTTAAAAAGCCGGTACTTAGTTAACGAGATATGTTGGATGCATGACAAGCCCTTAATTTCGGGCGCAGCTATTCGCTGGGAGGGCCATGTATCTATGTTTGACGGCTCCGTTAGGGACTCGCCTTGCTATCAGTGCCTTTATCCTGAAGCCGACAACTTTGATGAGACAAACCTGAATTGTTCAGAAAATGGCGTCGTTTCCCCCTTGGTCGGAATAATAGGAACGACTCAAGCAATGGAAGCGATCAAAGTGATAACAGGTATAGGTGAGACTCTTCTCGGTAAAGTAGCTTATTACGATGCCAAGCAGGCCGAATGGAAGAAATTCTCGCTGTCTAAAGCCACTAATTGTCCAATCTGCTCAACTTAAAACCAAAAACTCTTGAGATTTCTCGCAATAAATCGTTCTTCACAATTTCGATATCGCACAATTTATAACTTGCAATCTGTGTCACTTCCATCCCTAAAAGTCCACACGGGTTGATCCTTGAAAAAGGCTCAAGTTCCATATCAACATTCAAACTCATCCCGTGATAAGTTTTTCCCCTTGTCACTCTTAGACCCAGAGAACCAATCTTCTTATTATCTACATAAACACCAGGCGCACCGGGCAAGCGTCTCGCTGTAATACAGTAGTTAGCAAGGCACGCGATCATAACGGCCTCAATGTGATTCACCAGTTGTCGAACAGAAATAGAGAGTCTTTTAATATCCACCAAGAAATATACAGTTACTTGGCCTGGCCCATGGTATGTCACTTGGCCGCCTCGGTCAGATTGGACGACGGGAATTAGACCTGGTGCAAGAACATGTTCTATTTTTGCAGCCTGCCCTAACGTAAAAACCGAATTATGTTCAGTTAGCCAAATTTCATCACTTGAAGTCATATCGCGCGCGCGACTGTAATCGCGCATCTTGCGAAAAATTTCTGGATAGTGAGTTGTTCCTAAGTCTCGAACGAAAATCTCTGTCATTACAAAACCATTTTGATTCCATCAAGTTCCATCAAAGTCCTATGAAATGCTTTAAGTTGTTCTTCCCCCTCAGCGACAACGCTAAGACGAAAAGATACATAGTTTCCTTGTTTACTATATTGTGACTGGATATCATCCAAACTTAGCCCTTTAAAATGGAGCCGACTAATTCGGTAAACAGAGTCCTTCGATATCTTTTGCCTAATACCTATTACTTTAATTGGATACGTACATGGGAAGTTGATTTTTGAATCCACTCTAACTACCTAAGACTCATCAAGAAAAATTAATTCAAGGTAGTCTGCGAATCTAGAAAAGAAACCAGCTTCGTCATAGTTTTCTAATGAAATAATAGAGGTTTTATATATGGCGTCATTGTCCATCACCAATACAAGCTCTCCTAATACATCTCCTTTTCTTACAGGCGCTTCAATTATCTTTGGCACCTTGATTTGGGCCTCCAATGTTTCGTAGCTGCCACGAGGTATTGTGATAGATACATTCTCCGAGACACCCAAAGATATTGCTTCTTCCTCACCATAGAAAAGCGGAGCAGATTTAATGATTTCCGACTTTTTATAAATTGTGTTCGTTTCAAAGTTGCGAAAACCATAAGTGAGTAGCTTCTGCGATTCTCGAACACGTGAATCATCATTTTCAGTCCCCATAACAACACTTATCAACCGCATCCCATTTCTTTCAGCAGACGCTACAAGACAATATCCTGCCGCTTTAGTGTAACCAGTTTTCACTCCATCAACAGAACGATCATATCTCAACAATCTGTTTCTATTAGGCTGTTCAATATTATTAAATTTAAAAGAGCGTTCTGAATAAAGCTCGTAATGTTCAGGAAATCTCTTAATCATGTCCTTCGTAAGAATTGCCATATCCCGTGCGGAGCTATAATGCCCTTCATCAGGAAGGCCCGTAGAGTTCATGAAGTTGGTATTTAGCATCCCGAGCTTCTCAGCCTGTTCATTCATCATCTGTGCAAAAGATTCCTCATCTCCAGCAACAAACTCTGCTAAGGCAATCGAAGCATCATTACCAGATTGAATCACCACACCCCTAAGTAGATCCGTCAAATCTACTTTCGTGCCTTCTCTTATGAACATTTTGGACCCCTCAGCTTTCCAAGCTTTTATGCTAACGGGGACCTTTTCTTTTCTTTCAACCACACCTCTTTGAATCATTTGCTCGACCAAATAGGTAGTCATAATTTTGGTCAAACTAGCTGGAGGGTTTCGTTCATCCGCTTCGTATTCAACAATTACTTTATTGGTTTGCGCATCCAACAAAATATAAGAGGTAGCTTTAATCTGTGGCGCGGGAGGCACAAATGACGATGCACTCGATAAGATAGGCAAAATTATCCCTGCCACTAATAGAAAAGTCGTTTTCATTTGTGATTTTTCCTTCTACAAAAATTTGACTATTCAATCCTTTAGGAGAACCCGAAACCCAGGTAAATCCATCACTTTGATAAGAGACTCTATCTTCTCAAGGTTACTCTTCTGATCAATGGGACCAATCTCTATGCGATAAGAAATCTCCGAGACAGGTCTTATCCTAATCCTTCCAGATTCGAAACCTATCATCGTCCTTAACTCTCGCAGCAAAGCGAGCGCTGACTCATTATCGGCGAAGTCTCCTATTTCAATTGTATAACTAACTGATTCCGCTTCAATATCTACTACTTCAACGTTGACTTCAGCTAATCCTTTCTCATAGAAACCCAATTGAACAGCCGCTGCAACCGAAACGTCGATAAGTCGATCCTCGTAGAAAGGACCACGATCATTAACTCGAAGAATCGTGCTTTTTCCATTTTCTAGATTTGTTATTTTAACGAACGCTGGAAGGATCAATTGTTTGTGTGCCGCCGATAAACCATACATATCGAAGACCTCGCCATTCGCTGTAACATTCCCATGAAATTTATTTCCGTACCAAGAAGCTAGCCCGTTCTCACTATACCCAACATTAGTATCTAACAAAGAGTAGGATTTCCCCGCGACAGTATAATGCGATCTATTCCCCATTTTACTCTTTGGTTCAACCTGAACATCCAATCTTAGATTCACAAGTCGACGCACCATTTCGTTGCTTAGAGAGGGACCAGAATCTTTTTCAAGCGTTATGACGCTGCTAGGACTATTCGAAATGCAGCCTCCCAAACGGCAAACCGCAGGCGAAAATAATTATCAGCTTGCTTATCAATTGAGCGAATTTAATAAGTCGTTCCGTTCCTGCAAAATTGCTTGGCTAAGCTGAAAAACCGCAAGGGCATACATGCTGCTGCGATTATATCTAGTAATTACGTAGAAATCGTTAAGGCCCAACCAATATTCTCTTTCGCTTTCTCCTTGCATCCTAAACAAAGCAACCTTTGTGTCATCGGCCAAATCATTGGAAATACCCTGATTTCTTAGATCGCCAGCTAAAAGCTTTGGCTTAAGCGATGCATTAGCAATGACATCAAGATCATCAGAAGTCTGATAACCCCTGACAATCACAGGACCATCTCCTTGCCAGCCATGTCTGGAAAAATAATTCGCCACACTCCCAATCGCATCAGCTTTGTTATTCCAAATGTCCTTAAAGTTATCTCCATCAAAATCTACCGCATACGCCCGATAACTGGAGGGTATAAATTGACCATAACCCATAGCTCCCGCATAAGAGCCAGTCAAACTAGAAGGGTCAAGCTTTTGGTCTCTGGTTAAAATGAAAAATTCGGTGAGCTCCTTGCGAAAAAATTTAGCCCTCGGCGGATAATCGAATCCTAAAGTAGACAGTGCTTCGACGACCGGATACGAGCCCATTATTTTACCATAACGCGTTTCGACACCTATTATCGCAACAATGATTTCAGGGGCCACAGAATATACTTGTTCTGCTTGATTTAAGGCTTGAATATTTTCCTTCCAAAATTCCACCCCAAGCTTGACTCGAGCCTCATCCACTAGAATCTTTTTGTATTCATACCATTGCAATCTTTTTTCGGAGGGCCGAGATATCAGATCTATAATTCTCTTATTCGGTTGATGATCCGAAAGAATCGCTTCCAAATTACTTTTAGAGAACCCATACGAAGCAGAAAGCTCATCCAGGTAGGTCCTGACGTCTTCTCTTTCTGTAAAGTTTTTAGCATGCGAAAAACTAAACGCAAAAAAAACGAAAATGAGGACAAAAAAACTAGTGATTTTTTTTAATAACATTGCTCTACCACGCCTTATGAAACCGCATTGACATAATTACTCCAAAACCAATCATTAAACTGACGATAGAGGTTCCACCGTAGCTAACTAACGGCAAAGGAACTCCCACTATAGGCAATAAACCGCAAACCATTCCCATATTTACAAAAACATAACAAAAGAAACCAAATACTAGGGAACCTGACAACAAACGGCCAAAAGTACTCCCAGATTGAACCGCCATGAAGATGCATCTCACGATAATAAACCCATAGAGGAAAATTAGAATCGATAATCCAAGTAGGCCTAACTCTTCACCTAAAACGGCTGCAATGAAATCAGTCTTGGTTTCCGGGAGAAACTCTAAATAACTTTGGGTACCCATGGAGAGACCTTTACCTGAGATGCCTCCCGACCCAATCGCCGTTGTCGCCTGAATGGTCTGCCAGCCAGCACCCAATGGATCGCTTTGAGGATCCAAAAGCGTGAGCACCCTCCCCTGCTGGTACTCAGTCATCGAAAACCACAACAAAGGCGAAAGCAAAAGCGTGGTGCCGCCGGCATAGGCAAGCCATCTCCATTTTACACCAGCAAAAAATACTATCGCCAAACCTGACAACCCTACTAACACTCCTGTTCCTAAATCTGGCTGAAAACGGATCAATAGAACGGGGAGCGATATCATCCCCATGGCATATAGGATGTCTCTAAACCCAGGGGGCACTAGTTTGTCGTGAAAATACCACGCTAATACCATTGGCAGCGTCAATTTAATCAATTCTGAAGGCTGGAACCTGAATAAACCAGGAAGCTCAAGCCATCTCTTACCCCCCTTAGCCTCTACTCCCACAAAAATCACTAGCAACAGCAGCAATATAGAAAACAAGTACAAATACGGAGCCCATCTGAAAAAAAAGTGTCCTGGGATTTGCGCAACCGACAACATTAAAATGAACCCTAGCCCTATACGAATAGACTGAGAAAAAACGACACCCTCATCCCCATTGGAGGCGCTGCGCAGAATTAACAGACCGAATAAAATTACGGTGCATATTAAGGGCAACAGTATATGGTCAATATTGATTCGATTTAAAAGAAGCGCACCTTTGCTCGTTTGGATACCAGATATCGTTCTTACAAAATCTTTACTCATTCAAAACAAGCCTTGTCAATTGACAGCTAAATAACTATCAACAACCTGCCTAGCAACAGGCCCAGCAACCGAACTGCCACCCCCTCCATTCTCAACCAACACCGCTACTGCGATTTTAGGGTTCTTTACTGGCGCAAAGGCAATAAACCATGCATGATTTTTCTCTGATTCTTTCAGCTCTTCCTCGGAGTATTCCTCACCTTGTTTTATCTCAACGACCTGAGCGGTTCCAGATTTTCCCGCCATTCTGTATGGAATATCTCGTCCAATGTAGGCCCACGCTGTGCCATTTCCACGAAAACCTTGGTTACCTAGGTGCACAACATCCTCCATTGCTCTAATCATACGTTCCCAATCATCAAGATCTATGCCTTCAACCACCTCTCTATCGGATTCTACTCGAGAAGAGTTTCCGGATTTGACCATTTTCGGTCTAACAATGCGTCCCCTATTAGCAAATATTGATGCAACCAACGCCATTTGGAGCGGAGTAACCAAAATGTCTCCTTGGCCGATACCTATATTAACCGTGTCTCCTGGAAACCAAGGAAGCTTTTTAGTTTTTTCTTTCCAAGAGGGGCCAGGCATCAGGCCCGCATTAGCCTCAGGAATATCAATAGCGAGATTTTGCCCTAATCCAAACTCCCTCGCGAATTTACCCAAAATATCAATTTCGATTCTATTAGCCATACTGTAAAAATAAACATTAGATGATCGATAAATTGCTCGCCTAAGGTCTACAACCCCTTGCCCCCCCGAATTATCAGGTGTCCAAGACCAGTCTCTGTATAACCTATCTTGGTTAGGTAGTTTAAATTCTCCACGGTCTTCAACGGTTTCTTGCCAAGTTACCAACTTACTCGCTATTCCCGCTAAACCAACTATAGGTTTAAAGGTAGACCCAGGAGCATACTGGCCATTCGTTGCTCGGTTAAATAGAGGAGTCTCGAGTGACCTCGAAATTTCTTCGAAATCTTCAGAGCTTATACCCGTTATAAATGAATTAGGATCGTAGCTAGGCTTGCTCACCATTGCCAATATACCTCCTGTTTCGGTATCGATAGCGACAATAGCGCC
Organism: Candidatus Azotimanducaceae bacterium; assembly: GCA_045560825.1. Lineage (GTDB taxonomy): Bacteria > Pseudomonadota > Gammaproteobacteria > Pseudomonadales > Azotimanducaceae > UBA4421. The sequence continues at coordinate 15,337 of JBJKYX010000020.1, read as the reverse complement.
TCTCTTCTGCTTTAAAGCTCTAACTGCAGCAGCCTGTAAGGAAACGTCCAAATATAGATCCAAGTTTGCACCGTATTTTGACGGCTCCCGATCAAGCACTTGTCTCACCCGTCCATGAGCGTCAGTCTCTACTCGCTGAATACCCATACTTCCATGTAGACTTGCCTCATATACCTTTTCAATGCCGATCTTCCCTACGTATTTCGTAGCACTATATTTAGTTTGGTCTAAATTCACTAAATCTCTTTCATTTATTCTGCGCACAGAGCCAACAGAGTGGGCAAACAAAGGGCCATAGGGGTAAAACCTAACCAAATCCGTTGTGATTTCCACGCCTTGTAACTGATACCTATTGGTTGCTAATATCGCGATCTCTTTTTCAGATAATCTAAATCTTAATGGCACGGGATCGTAAGGCCTTCGCTTTTCTTTAATCCGTTGTCTGAAACTCTCAATATCGGTTTGGTTGATACCAACAAGCCTTGTTAGTTTTTCTAGGATAGAGTTAAGTGAATCAACACGCTCCGTAACAATAGCTAAGTTGTATACAGTAATGTTCCCTGCCAACAATTCTCCTTTGGTATCCGATATAAGTCCTCTGGGCGGGGAGATGGATTGGATTTGGATCCTGTTTTGTTCAGATCTCGTTTGGTAAGTTTGATAATCCAATACTTGCAGCGCCGCGAAGCGGCCTAACAACACAACAAAAAGCAAAAACATTATGATCGACAAGACGATAGCGCGGTTAAGGAACAATCTTTGTTCATTAACTGTGTCCTTAATTGCCAATCGTTTCGCCACGATAGATTTCTAACCCCGATGGTAAGGGTGATTACCCAATATCGACGACGCTCTATAAAGAGCCTCTATTAAAAAAAGTCTTGCCATTTGATGGGGCAACGTCAGCATTGACAAAGAGATCAACTCATCCGCCTCAGATTTAAGGCTTTCATGCAATCCTTCCGCTCCACCAAGCACCAAATCCACATTGTTACCTTCAACCATCCAATTATCTAGCCTTTGAGCTAAGCGAGCACTTGTTAGATTTTTTCCTTTCTCATCGAGCACGATCAACCGGCTTCCAGGGTCAGCTCGACTCATGATTTTCCGTTTTTCATCCATTAAAACCTTACTTACATCGCGATTTTTCTTGGTAGAGCGAATCTCTATTAATTCAGGTCGGATGTTTTGCGGAAACTTTGTCAAAAAATGTTCGATACCCTGATTTATCCAAGCAGGACATTTATTAGAAATCGATAGAATGCGAATCTTCATGGGTTTCGCCAAGACCTTTGTTGGATAGCTTTTGATTACTCCAAAACTTTTCTAAGTCATAAAACTCTCTAGTTTCCTTACGCATCAGATGAACGATCAAATCACCCAAATCGATAAGAACCCAATCATTCGACTCCTTACCCTCAACACCCAATAAAGAAATTTCCATCTCTTTGACTGAGGAGACCAGTGCGTCATGCATTGATCTGATATGACGCGTAGAGGTTCCTGTAGCAACAATCATTGCGTCAGCAAAACCGGATATGTCACCAACATCCATCAGGACCGGGTCAACGGCTTTTATTTCCTCTAATATTTGGAGGACTCGCTTATCTAAAGGAAAATCTTTCACCTTCTTCTGCCTACCTATAAAGCCCACGAGAAGCAATGTGATCAGCAACACTCTCTGGAATAAATTCAATAAAACGATCTCGCTTCTTGATTAACCGTCTAATTTCACTCGACGAAATTTCGATCATCGGTAATTTTAAATTTAGAATCTGTCCGTTTTTCTCTGTGTCTATTTGTTTAACCATTTTTCTACTCAAGAATTCGTTCATAGGATCCACTATCAATTCATCTTTAATTGGCCGGTTGACGACCACGAAATTGCATAGATCGAAAAGTTCTGTCCACCTATGCCAACTCGACAGTCCGTAATAAGCATCGCTTCCCATGATCCAACAAAAACTGGCCGCACTATCGCGACTGACTAAATACTCAATCGTGTCAATGGAATAAGACAGCTCTGTCCGATCCTTTTCAAAATCTTCTGGAACCAGGTAATCTATGAATTCACAAGCCAGACAAAGCATATGCCATCTATCTTCTCTGGAAATAGTTGAGTAAGGCTTATGGGGAGGTCTGCCAGTGAGCACCATCCGAATCTCATCAAATTTCATTACCTGCTGAACTTTTTGCACTAATCTAAGATGTCCAAGATGAATGGGATCGAAACTACTTCCAAAAACACCGATTGCCTTCCTGTGTGTCATCACAGTGCACGTTCTTTATCTTTATCTTTTTCGAATCTCGCCATTTCCAAAGACCACATATTTCTCAGTCGTTAGGCCCTCTAAGCCTACTGGTCCTCGCGCGTGAATTTTATCAGTCGAAATCCCTATTTCTGCGCCTAGGCCATATTCGAACCCATCTGCAAATTGAGACGACGAATTAACCATCACCGAAGCAGAATCGACATTCCTGATGAACTTTCGTGAATTTTCAAAATTCGACGTACAAATCACATCAGTATGGTGAGAACCGAACTTATTGATATGATCTATCGCTTCATCTAATCCTTGAACTATTTTTATAGACAACACTGGGCCAAGATATTCCATAGTCCAATCAGATTTTTCTGCTAAAAATGAAGTTGAACAAATGCCATGTGCCAGAGGACAGCACCGAAGCTCTACTCCCTGTTCAACAAAGAGCGGCTCTATAGCAGATAGAAATTCTCTAGCAACGCCCTGATGAACTAGCAATGTTTCCATAGCATTACATACGCCATACTTTTCTGATTTAGAATTAAAGGCGACCGAAATAGCCATTTCTAAATCAACCAGCTCATCTACATATACGTGACAAACACCGTCCAAATGCTTAATCACGTTAATTTTGGTTTCACTAGAAACCCGTTTGATTAAGTCTTTACCACCCCGAGGCACGATCACATCTACGTGGTCATCTAGAGCTAGCAGAGCACCAACTGCAGATCTATCTGTTGTATTGATCAATTGCACACATTCTTTCGGCAATCCTGCGGCGACCAACCCTCTGGTTATCGATTTACCCAGCTCTTGATTGGAAAGGAAGGATTCTGAACCACCCCTTAAAATCATTGCATTACCTGACTTAATAGCAAGCCCAGCCGCATCAATAGTAACGTTCGGTCGTGACTCATAGATCATTGCCACTACACCCAGCGGAACTCTCATCTTACCGACTTGAATACCGGAACTTTGAAAACTCATTTCTCTAATCTGCCCTATTGGATCAGGCAACAAATCGATCTGATTAAGCCCTTCGATCATTCTATCGATTACTGAATCGTCTAATCTGAGCCGTTCCAACATCGAAGAATCGACTTGGTTCTGATCAGCATTATTAATGTCTTCTAAGTTTTTTTCCTTTATCGAAGATCTATTCTTGTGCAGATCCTCCGCAATAGATCTAAGGCACTTTGACTTTTGCTCCGGGGTAGCTGTCGATATCGAGATAGATGCCTCTCTCGCATCATCACCTAGACCCTCCAAATATGATTCGATTTTCGATTTCATAAGCTACCGTTTTTGAAAACCATCAATTAACTTCTTGAGTTCAGAAATTCTATTTTCCGTAACATCCAATTCTAACAAAGACTGCTTAATAACAGGATCAATTGGGAGCAATTCAGCAAGGCGATAACTAACCTCAACAGCATTCGAATAATCAATATTAAGGTTTAGCTTTTCAACCAATGGATGTTTGATCAACTCTTCCAATATCCGAACTAAATTCTGATCTTCCTTATCAAGCTCTAATGAGGGCTCTTCTTCAATATAGTCAACGTCGCCAACCAACAAATGATCATCCTCTTCCCAACTACGCACTAATCTGAATCTACGAACTCCCTCGACTAATATCCCCAGCAAATTTCCCTCAATTTGATCAAAGTCAACGATCTTGGCTTCGGTGCCAAGACTAGCAAATCGGACCGGAGCATCAGAAGCTTCATGCCGCACTTCCCCCCCCTTCTGAATGAGCAAAACACCAAAACCTTGGTTCATACGCATACACTTTTTAACCATATCTACGTATCTAGGCTCAAAAATCCGCAATGGCAACTTTCCTTTGGGAAACAAAACAGTGCTCAAGGGGAACAAACTCAATGTCTGGGTATCAGTCAAAGCTCTGAGCTCAATCGAAAATCGAGTTTGATGAAATTCGGGCAACCATCTTCAGCCCTTGTTGACAGCAATAACCCATAATTCCGTTATTTTGAAAATGAAGAGAATGGTCCTGTATTAGAAATAGGGATAATTCAATTTTTAGTTTCAATCGACATTCATTCCCATTTTAGAAAGGAATATCGTCCTCAAAGTCTTCATCAGATATGGTTGGATTATTTTGAGGCATCGGCTCTGCTCGCTGACTAGCAGCTCCGGCTGCCGCATAAGAGGGCTCTGAAAAATCTCCGCCTTGGCCCCCTGCGTTTCCTCTGCTGTCCAACATTTGAAGCTCGCGCGCCATTACCTCCGTGCGATAACGTTTTTGCCCCTCTTGCTCCCAACTGCTTGTTCTCAGAGATCCCTCTATGTATACCTTCGAACCCTTTTGCAGATACTCGCCTGCAATCTCAGCTAACCTTGCGAAACAAACGATGTTGTGCCATTCCGTCCGGTCTTGCTGTTCTCCTGTTGATTTATCACGCCATGAATCGGAGGTAGCAATGCTAAACTGCGTAACGGCACTTCCATTCTGAGTATATCTAGTCTCCGGGTCTCTTCCTAAATTACCCACCAATATTACTTTATTAACACCTCTCGCCATTCTAACGACCTCTCTAAGGATCAGACATAAATCAAAATTTCTCTTGGCGATTTTACTATAGAGCATCAAAGGGACACAAAACAACCAGAAATAATTCATCGTTTTTTTTCTAATAGCCTTAATTATTTGGCTACTTTTTATTAGTCTAATAACCTTGAATTGCAACCTAAATTAAGACCATCAGTTGAACTACATTTCCGTAAGAGGCGCTAAAACACATAACCTGAAAAACATCGATCTAGATATCCCAAGGGATCAGTTCGTAGTCATAACCGGTTTATCCGGATCAGGAAAATCTTCACTAGCATTCGACACGTTATATGCTGAAGGCCAAAGGCGCTATGTTGAATCTCTGTCGGCCTACGCCAGACAATTCTTATCGATCATGGAAAAACCGGAGGTAGACCAGATCGAGGGGCTATCTCCAGCTATATCTATCGAGCAAAAATCAACTTCTCATAATCCTCGCTCAACTGTGGGCACAATCACAGAGATTTACGACTACTTGAGGCTTTTATTTGCGAGAGCCGGAGAACCCAAATGTCCGCATCACCATCTTGAACTAAACGCTCAAAGCGTTAGTCAAATGGTTGATCAGTTAATACAAGATTATGATGATCAAGCAATTATGATCATGAGCCCCATAATATCTGAGAGAAAAGGAGAACATACACAAATTTTTCAAAACCTTCTCGCAAATGGATTTATTAGAGCCCGAGTAAATGGTTTCGTTACCGATATCGACTCAGTTGCCAAATTAGACAAAAATAAAAAACACACGATCGAAGTTATAGTCGACAGGTTGCGTGTCAAATCAGACTCAAGTCAACGAATTGCTGAAAGTCTCGAAACATCACTCACACTATCCGACGGAGTAGCTCTAATTAATTTCGTTAGTACGGATGAAAATCCCGATCTAGTGTTTTCTTCTGAATACTCCTGCCCTGTTTGTGGGTTTAGCATTCCAGAACTAGAGCCACGTTCGTTTTCATTCAATAATCCTGCCGGTGCTTGTGAGAAATGTGATGGACTCGGCGTAACGCAGTTTTTTGACCCTAACTTGGTAGTAGAAAATCCTGATTTATCTTTGGCAGAGGGAGCAATTCGAGGTTGGGATCGCCGAAACGTTTACTATTTTCATCTAATCTCTTCTCTATCAAAACATTATAAATTTGACGTCGACGTGTCGTTTAAAAAACTACCAAAAAAAATTAAAACCATACTGCTTCAAGGTAGCGAAGAAGAAAGAATCGATTTCAGTTACGTCAACGACCGCGGCGATAAGATAAGTCGCCGACATCGATTTGAAGGGGTTTTGCCCAATATGGAAAGAAGATATCAAGAAACAGAATCTTCACTCGTCAGAGACAATCTACAAAAATTTCTGCGAAAAACGTCTTGCCCGGACTGCTCTGGCTCACGTTTGAAACTACCCTATCGAAACGTTTTTGTAGGAGAGAGTAACCTTCCCAATTTGACTGAGATGTCTATAGAGGGCAGCTACGAGTATCTGAGGAATCTCTCGTTAAAGGGCAAACAGGGGGAGATTGCCGAGAAAATATTGAAAGAAATTATTGCTAGGTTAGAGTTTCTGGTAGACGTCGGACTTAATTATCTGACACTCAACAGAAGCGCTGAAACACTCTCTGGTGGAGAAGCTCAAAGGATTAGGCTAGCTAGCCAAATCGGATCTGGGTTAGTAGGCGTTATCTACATCCTCGATGAACCATCCATCGGCCTACACCAGAGGGACAACGAGAGGTTATTGAGGTCGCTAAACAATCTGAAAAATTTAGGTAACACTGTAATAGTCGTAGAACATGACGAGGAAGCAATACGTGCAGCAGATTTTATAATCGATATAGGGCCTGGCGCAGGTGTCCATGGAGGCCAAGTAGTAGCATCTGGCAAAATATCGGACATAACCGATAAAAAAGAGTCGATCACCGGCCAATACCTTTTGGGAACTAAATCTATTTTGATCCCACAAAAAAGGAACAGATATAATCCCAATAATGTCATTACAATCCATAATGCTCGAGGGAACAATCTATCTAACCTAACAGCGGAAATACCAATCGGGTTATTCTCATGTATTACCGGAGTCTCAGGATCGGGCAAGTCCACCCTCATCAATCAAACACTCTACCCAGTGGCATCAAGTTATTTAAATAGGAACTCCTCAAAAACGGCTGCGGATCATACCTCCATCAGCGGTCTTGAATTTATCGACAAAGTTGTCGATATCGACCAAAGTCCAATAGGTCGGACTCCGAGATCTAATCCCGCAACCTACACTGGCCTATTCACCCCCATTCGTGAGCTCTTCTCTCAAGTCGAAGAGTCAAGAGCGAGGGGTTATAGCCCAGGTCGATTTAGCTTTAATGTCAAAGGAGGTCGATGCGAATCTTGTCAAGGCGACGGGCTTATCAAGGTTGAGATGCATTTCCTTCCCGACATATATGTCATTTGCGACCTCTGCTCCGGAAAAAGGTATAACCGCGAGACACTGGACATAAAATACAAGGGCAAAAACATTAGTGAAGTTCTCGAGATGACAGTGGAGGATGCTCACGATTTTTTTAAGGCGATTCCAATGATTGAGAGAAAACTGGCAACACTACTTGACGTTGGGCTGTCCTACATAAAGTTAGGTCAATCAGCCACCACTCTTTCTGGTGGAGAAGCTCAAAGAATTAAACTGGCTCGAGAATTATCAAAGCGGGACACTGGCAGAACTTTATACATTTTGGACGAGCCCACGACGGGCCTTCATTTTGAAGACATCTCCCTATTACTTAAAGTACTTCACAAACTGCGGGATGCTGGGAACACGATCGTGGTAATTGAACATAATCTCGATGTAATTAAAACTTGCGACTGGATAATCGATCTAGGCCCCGAAGGTGGTTCTGGTGGAGGAAAAATCGTCGCTACTGGAACCCCGGAACAAATTGCCAAATCTAAAACTTCACTCACCGGGCAATTTCTTAAGGCGTCGTTATCCGATTAAATTTACAACTACAAAACATCGGTTTTGGAGCTATTGCGTCAATATTACAAACACGACCTAAGAGCGCTTAAACAAAGCTCAACGTTTTCCTTTCTCGCCGAATAACCCATCAAACCAATCCTCCAGACATTACCAGCAAATGGTCCCAAGCCAGCTCCAATTTCTAAATTATATTCTTCCAGTAAACGATTTCTCACCGCTTTTTCATCAACCCCTTCTTTAAACCGAACAGTGTTAAGCTGTGGAAGGCGTTCACTCTCTTTCTCAACGACGAAACTAAATCCTAGCTCTTCTAATCCTTTGGCCAATAATTTATGCATCTCTCGATGACGCAGCCAAGAATTTTCCAGTCCTTCCTCTTCGACCATCAATAAAGATTCATGCAACCCATACATCGCATTTACCGGCGCAGTATGATGGTAGGTCCTAGCTCCGTCTCCGTCCCAGTAAGCCATGAGCAAAGACATATCTAAAAACCAACTTTGAACAGGAGTATTACGCGATTGTATTTTATGCTCTGCTTTTTCTCCGAAAGTGATCAAAGATATTCCAGGCGGACAAGAGAGACATTTTTGAGAGCCGGAATAGACTACATCTGCGCCCCAATCGTCTGTTTCCAGCTCTATACCCGCTAAGGCTGTCACTGAATCTACGATAGTTAAGCAATCATAGGCTCTAGCGATTCCACAAAGAGCCTCGACATCGCTTTTAACCCCTGTAGAAGTTTCAGCCTGAACAAAACCTACCAGCTTTGTGTCGGGGTTTTCTTTTAGAGCAGCCTCTAGCCTATCTCCACAAACAGCTTCTCCCCACTCATGATCTATTGTGATTAGCTCTCCACCCATTCGCACCACATTTTCCGCCATTCTTCCGCCGAAAACACCATTTATGCAGATAATAACTTTATCACCAGGTTCGATGAGATTGGCAAAAGCCGCCTCCATTGCTGCAGAACCTGGCGCAGAAAGGGGTAGAGTCAATCTATTATTCGTTCTGAATATCGAACGGAGAAGTTCTTTAATTCTCTCCATTAAATCAATAAATTGCGGATCCAGATGACCAATAGTAGGCCTAGATAGAGCTGATAATACTCTCGGATGAACATCCGAGGGACCCGGACCCATTAGAGTCCTCTCAGAAGGAAAAAAAATACTACTATTGGACACTTAATTCCTAATCTTTATTTTGTTCCGATTTATTACTAGAACCTTCCTGTTCTAATTGCTTGGGGCTACCTTCTGTATCCGACCTCTCATCAGTAATTTCATCCACTGGTGGCGCGGCCTCTTCTAATTCGCCTTCAGTAAATTTATCGCGGTCAACCAGTTCTATAAAGGCCATTGGAGCAGAATCGCCCCTTCGAAAACCACACTTTAAGATTCTGGTATAGCCACCATTCCTAGCTATACTCCTAGGACCAATTTCAGAAAATAGCTTGCCTACAGCAGCTTTACTCCTGGTTCTATTGAAAACTAGCCTTCTGTTAGCAACAGTATCTTCCTTGGATAGTGTTATTAAAGGTTCAGCAAATCGCCTTAGTTCTTTCGCTTTAACCACAGTCGTTTTAATTACTTCATGCTCGATCAGAGACACGGTCATATTTCTAAACATAGCCTGCCTATGCGAACTATTTCTATTTAACTTTTTACCACTCTTACGATGACGCATATTAATATTCCAATATTTGGTCTATCCGATTACCGATGTAATCGACGACGGTGGCCAATTTTCAATCCTCATACCAAGAGCAAGTCCGCGTGACGCCAAGACATCTTTAATCTCAGTTAAAGACTTTTTACCTAAATTAGGAGTTTTGAGTAGCTCCACTTCAGATCTTTGTATCAAATCCCCGATGTAGTAAATGCTTTCTGCTTTTAAACAATTTGCGGACCGAACCGTCAATTCGAGATCATCTACCGGCCTCAAAAGAATTGGATCCACCTTTTCCTCCTCTTCTTCCTCCTCTTCAATAACCTCGCTATCTAGATCTACGAACACAGCTAACTGTTGCTGAAGTATAGTCGCAGCTCTTCTTATCGCTTCTTCGGGATCAATAGTTCCATTAGTCTCAAGCTCTAATATTAGCTTATCCAAGTCCGTTCTTTGTTCTACCCTCGTACTCTCTACGCTATAAGCTACATTCTTTAATGGGCTATAAGAAGCATCTAGTCTTAAAACTCCTATCTCCCTATTTTCTTCCTCTTCTGCTAATGCATCAGCAGGGACGTAGCCTCTACCTTTAGTCACTCGAGCTTCGATATTTATTGAACCTTTTTCATTCAGCGTACATAGAATATGATCTGGATTAGCAACTTCTATATCATGTCCCAGAACAAAATCCCCAGCTTTTACTGCACAAGGTCCTTGCTTTGACAAAGTAATATAAGCGTCATCTTGATTATGCATCTGAACCGATACATTCTTTAGATTCAATAAAATATCGATCACATCTTCTTGCACACCTTCTATGGTAGTGTACTCGTGCTCCACACCATCAATCTGAACTTCTGTGATTGCGGAGCCGTTCATCGAAGATAAAAGTATTCTTCTTAAGGTATTTCCGAGTGTATGTCCAAACCCTCTTTCGAGTGGTTCGAGCACGACACGAGCTTTGAACGGCGATGCCGATTGAACATCAATTTTATCAGGGGTCAAAAAATCAGACATTTATGGGTCTCCTACCGCTACTTAAATCAGCTTTTTTATTTAGAGTAAAACTCAACGATAAGATTTTCGTTGATTTCCGATGGCAACTCTTCTCTATCTGGGAGTCGTTTAAACAAACCAGAAAATGCTTCAACAGACACGTCTAACCACTCCGCCTGACCCCTCTGGATTGAAAGCTGGAGAGCCGATTGGATACGAAGTTGGCCTCTAGACCCCTCCTTCACAGACACCGTATCATCCGGTTTCACCTGATAGGAAGGGATGTTAACCAAACTTCCGTTGACGAGGATCGACTTATGCGAAACCAACTGCCTCGCTTCCGCTCTAGTTGAACCATATCCCATTCGATAAACTACGTTGTCTAGGCGACTTTCCAATAGCATCAACAGATTCTCTCCTGTAGCGCCTTTTGTTCTTTCAGCCTTCTTGTAGTAGTTTCTGAACTGCTTCTCTAGGATCCCATATAAACGTCTAACTTTCTGTTTCTCTCGTAATTGAACCGCGTAATCAGATAACCGCCCTCTCCTGATACCGTGTTGGCCAGGTGCATTATCTATTTTACACTTTGATTCGATTGGCCTGACCCCACTTTTTAGGAACAAGTCAGTACCTTCACGCCTGCTGAGCTTTAATTTCGGTCCTAAATATCGTGCCATATACTAATCCTCTTATAGACTCCTATGTCTAGGATAAACTAAACCCGACGCCTCTTCGGTGGCCTACAACCATTATGTGGAATAGGCGTAACATCCGAAATGCTATTTATCTTTAATCCAGACGAATTAAGCGCTCTGACGGCAGATTCTCTGCCTGGCCCAGGCCCTTTCACCATAACATCCACGCTAGCCATACCGCTTTCTACCGCGGCATTACTTGCTCGCTCTGCAGCAACCTGGGCCGCAAAAGGCGTACTCTTTCTTGAGCCTCTAAAACCAGAACCCCCAGCAGTCGCCCAGTGAAGAGCATTACCCTGCCTATCCGTAATCATTATGATAGTGTTATTGAAAGAAGCATGTATGTGGGCCAGCCCATCGGCAACAACCCTCTTTGTCTTTTTCTTTTCTGCCATCCTAGTATTTCCTAAAATTTCTCTTACTTACGAATCGGCCTTTTAGGCCCTTTGACCGTTCTGGCATTCGTACGCGTTCTTTGACCGTTGACCGGTAGATGGCGTCTGTGACGTACGCCCCTATAAGTTCCTAAGTCCATAAGACGTTTTATATTCATCGAGTTTTCGCGCCGCAAATCCCCTTCTACAGTCTCTTTTGCTACTTCGGTTCTTATCGCATCCAAATTAGCTTCGTCCAGTGCACTAATCCTAGAAACCGGGCTAACTCCAGCCGCAGCACATATCCTTAAAGCTTTTGTTCGTCCAATACCAAAAATATAAGTCAAAGCAATTTGCGCATGCTTGTTGTCGGGTATGTTAACGCCAGCTATACGTGCCATAAATATTAATCCTTATATTCCATGATTGAGTCATTAACCTTGTCTTTGTTTGTGTCTTGGCTCAGCGCTACAAATAACCCGCACAACTCCCTTGCGCTTTATGATTTTGCAATTTCGACAGATTCTTTTCACGGAAGCCCTAACTTTCATACTCAGACCCTTTTATCTCCGTTTCCCATAGTTTTGGAGATTCGATTTCTCCATTAGTTTTGCATACTGACTGGACATCAAATGCGACTGTATTTGTGACATAAAATCCATGGCAACCACCACCACAATTAAAAGAGCGGTTCCACCAAGCTGGAATGTCACATTAAACGCCACCACCATGAACTCGGGCAGGAGGCAGACCAACGCAACGTAAAGCGACCCAAAGACCGTCAGCTTAGTTATGACGTCGTCGATATATTTTGCTGTTTGTTGCCCAGGCCTTATACCCGGCAAATAAGCACCTTGCCGTTTCAAATTCTCAGATAACTCTTTCGGGTCAAAAACAATAGCGGTATAAAAAAAACTAAAAAATATAATCCCAGCAGCAAACAACAAAATATACAAAGGTTGGCCAGGAGACAACACTAGCGACACTTCTTGAAGCCACTCCATTCCAGCGCCCGCACTAAACCAACTCGCCATAGAGGCTGGCGCTAACAACAAACTTGACGCAAATATAGCCGGTATAACTCCTGCCATGTTTATCTTCAGCGGAAGGTGGCTACTCTGACCCTGATAGACCCTTCTTCCCTGCTGGCGCTTTGCATAATTAACGCTCAATCGCCTTTGACCCCTTTCAACCCTAACGACAAACCAAACAACTCCTATAGCCAAAGCCGCAATAGCTAGCAGAGCTATTACATTAATGTTCCCTTGCCGGGCAGCCTCGAATACCTGCCCTATAGCAGCGGGGAATCCCGAGACAATCCCCGCAAAGATAAGTAGCGATATTCCGTTCCCCACACCTCGCTCGGTAATCTGTTCTCCTAACCACATCATAAATATGGATCCAGTTACAAGCGTAACTACTGACACGAAGTAAAAAGTTGGTCCAGATTGGAAAGCTAGCCCTTGGTTGGCTAGCGTAACAGTCAATGAAAAAGACTGGATGAGCGCAATGCCCAATGTCAAATACCTTGTTACTCGAGTAATTTTCCTTCTGCCCGCATCCCCTTCTTTCTTCCACTGCATAAAAGTTGGATACATCATGGTCAGCAAATTCATGATGATGCTTGCTGTGATATAAGGAATTACACCAAGAGCTAAAATACTCATTCTTTCCCAGGCCCCACCCGAGAACATATTGAATAGTTCTAAGATGCCACCCTGATTTTGATTAAATAACGCTTGCAGCTGGGCTGGATCTATTCCAGGAACAGGAATGTGCGTACCTACCCTGTAAACTAATAGAGCAAACATTACGAAGAGCAATCTACTCCTCAGCTCAGCAGTACCAGCCTTGTTGCCAGCTAACTGATTTCTAATGTCTTCTGTATTAACGTTCATAAACGTTTAATTGCTCTCACTGTCGTCTACCGACCCGCCAGCGGCCTCGATCGCGGAAACGGCTCCAGCGGTTACGGAAATATTTGTATCCGCTATCTTTATTGAACGATTAACTTCGCCCGAAAGCATTATTCGGACACGCTTCATATCCTTTCGAATCAATCTACTGGACTTCAACACCTCGATCGTAATGACCTCAGCCTCAATCGAGTTAATTTCAGAAGTTCTAACTTCGCAGGTCGAAGCTCCAATTTTTGATCGAAATCCAAAAGTAGGGAGCCTCTTTTGAAGAGGCAATTGCCCGCCTTCAAAGCCTGGTCGCACTCCCCCGCCCGATCGTGATTTTTGACCTTTTTGACCCCTGCCAGAAGTTTTACCCCAACCAGAAGACGATCCCCTACCAACTCTTTTTTTCTCTTTCTTCGATCCTCTAGCAGGACTTATACTGTTAAGCCTCATCTATCTTATCCTCTGTCCTGACCATATAGCTCACTTTCCTGACCATTCCATTAACGGAGGGCGTATCCTCTAACTCCACCGTCTGTCCAATTCGTCTTAAACCAAGCCCCACTAAACATGCTTTGTGTTTCTTCAAACGACCGATAGGGCTTTTGACCAAGGTAATCTTTTTTGTCTTGCTACTCATTTAATGCTTTCTCTAAAATCTCTAAGCTTCGATCGCATCGATTGATAAACCACGTTTTTCAGCTATCTGACCTGGCGATCGCATTCCCCTCAGCGCTTTAAAAGTCGCTCTAACGACGTTAATTTGATTCGTAGAGCCATAACACTTAGCCAGTACGTTCTGAACGCCCGCCGCTTCAAGTAAAGCCCGCATCGTACCCCCAGCGATAATGCCAGTACCCTCCGATGCAGGTTGCATATACACTTTCGATGCCGAATGACGAGCAGTTATTGGATACCAAAGCGTATTACCGTTTAACTCTATATGAATCATGTTTTTTCTTGCCGCTTCCATCGCTTTTTGTATGGCTATTGGCACTTCGCGAGCTTTACCACGCCCAAAGCCAACTCTTCCGTTCCCATCTCCAACTACCGTCAATGCAGTAAAGCCAAAAATCCTGCCTCCCTTAACCACTTTAGCGACACGATTTACACCAACGAGCTTCTCAACCAGCCCTTCTTCTTTAATCTCGTCTGCATAAGCCATTTAGAACTCCATCCCATTAGCCCTGGCCGCGTCAGCCAAAGCCTTTATCTTTCCGTGATATTTATAACCAGATCGATCAAAAGCCACTTTCTTTACTCCAATATCTTTAGCTCGATCAGCAACCAACTCACCGACCTTTGAAGCCAACTCAACATTACAAGCTCCTTCTGATCTCAAAGCCTCCTCTAATGTAGACGCCTGAGCTAATACCCTTGCGCCGTCGGCGGAGATAACTTGAGCATAAATATGCCTACCACTTCGTGTTACAGAAAGCCGCTCAACCCCTTGCTTGCGCATTCCTATTCTACTTTTCAATGCCCTACGCATTCGCTTGATTTTCTTTAAATGCATGCAATAACCTTACTTTTTCTTGGCCTCTTTACGCCTAACATATTCACCTAGATATCGAATACCCTTACCCTTATATGGTTCAGGCGGCCTAAACCTACGAATTTCCGCACAAACCTGGCCTACTTGCTGCTTGTCATTTCCAGAGATAATTATCTCTGTTTGGCTTGGCGTTTCTGCAGAGATTCCCTCGGGCAACTCATAATCCACTGGGTGTGAGAACCCCAACTGTAAGGCCACTTGATTCCCTTTTGCCTGCGCCCGATATCCCACGCCTTGGAGCTCAAGTCGCTTTTCAAATCCCTCAGAGACACCAACCACCATGTTCTGCACCAATGCCCTGCTGGTGCCAGCCATAGCCTCGGATTTACGGTCATTACCAC
>JBJKYX010000019.1:0-105845 GCA_045560825.1 Candidatus Azotimanducaceae bacterium | reverse complement strand
TTTCTTCCACATTTATACATTCGGCGGCTTGAAGGAAACAAACAAGTGGTTGATGGAGAACAAATATGTCTAATGAATTTGACTATACTAAACTAAAACATGTAACTTCAGTTGATCAATCTGATCGAGAAGTTCCATATAATTTAAGACAAAGTGGACCAACAAAAGTTGAATTGTTAATTTCAACAAGAGTAAGAAAATCTCCTTATTGGCATTTGTCAATGCAAGCTGGGTGTTGGAGAGCAACTGTTTATAATCGTATTTATCATCCAAGAGGATATGTAAAACCTGAAGATGGTGGAGCAATGGTTGAGTACGATGCAATTGTTAATCACGTTACAATGTGGAACGTTGCTGTTGAGAGACAAATAAGAGTTAAAGGACCTGATGCAGAAAAGTTTACTGACTATGTAATAACAAGAGATGCAACTAAAATTTCACCCATGAGAGCAAGATATGTGATTTTATGCAATGCTTATGGTGGAGTTTTAAATGATCCAATTCTTCTAAGAATTTCAAAAGATGAATTTTGGTTTTCTTTATCAGACTCAGATATTGGTATGTATCTACAAGGCGTTAACGCAGATGGAAGATTTGATTGTACAGTAGAAGAAATCGATGCTTGTCCAGTACAAATTCAAGGACCTAAATCAAAAGCATTAATGAAAGATCTTTGTGGTGATCAAGTTGATTTTGATAACATGCCTTTCTACGGGCTAGCTGAAGTAAAAGTTGGTGGAAGAAGCTGCGTAATTTCTCAATCAGGTTTTTCTGGAGAGGCTGGATATGAAATTTATTTAAGAAATGCTACTTTATATGCGGAAGATATGTGGAATGCAGTTCTTGAAGCTGGAAAAAAACATAATTTAATGGTTATAGCACCTGCTCACCATAGAAGAATTCAAGCTGGAATTTTATCTTGGGGGCAAGATATGGATCAACAGCATAACCCTTTTCAATGTAACCTAGGTTACCAAGTTTCATTGTCAGGTAAAGGAGAATGGAATAAAAAAGCTGATTATGTTGGTAAAGCAGCATTAGAAAAAATGGGTGCTGAATTGAAGGATGGTAAAAAACCATACAAACTTCAGTTAGTTGGTCTTGAGCTGGGTGGAAAACCTATCGAAGAATATGCTCCTGATTTTTGGTTAGTATCACCAGAAAGTGGTGGAGATCCAGTTGGATTTATCACATCTCCTTGGTACCACCCTGAAAAAAAACAAAATATAGCGATGGGATATGTACCGTTCGATGGAACTTTAAATGCTAATGGATTTCCAAAGGGTAAGGTTGGAACTAAGTATAAAGTTCATCTACCAGAAAAATATTCAGATAAACCAGGAACTCCTGTTGACGCAGTAGTAGTTGATATTCCATTTAAAGAATCTTTTAACGCTAATACTAGAGAAGTAGTTAAAGGATAAAAAATTATTAAAAAAAACTAAGCGCATATGTTGAAAAACTATGCGCTTTTTTTTTAAATATTTTCAACTAATATTCCTCCAGTTGATGGTTCTTTGCAGCCTGTAGTTTTTGGAAAAGAAATCGGAAGTTTAAGAAAAGATCGAATAGCTAAATAAGCAAAAGCTTGGGACTCAATAAAATCTCCATCTATTCCATAACTATCTATATTTTCAATTGTATGTTTTTTTTCTAATTTTTTTTTAATAGTTTTCATCAAAGTTAAATTCTTTCTACCTCCTCCACAAACTAAAATCTTTCTAGATTTATCGCTTAGTTTACTTAAAAAGCCTACAATACTCTCTTCTAAGACTGATGCGGTAAATTCAGTTACAGTTGACGTGCCATCTTCTAAGGAAAGACCACGCAGAAAATTTACATCAAAATCTTTAGCATCATGAGAAAGAATATTTTTATTCCTCAGACTTTCATAGTTATCTAAAGCTTGGTTCAAAATTGATATGTTAATTTTGCCTAGCTTAGCAATTGAGCCATCCTTATCAAATTTTTTCCCAGTTTTTTTTCTCACCCATTCATCAATTAAACAATTTCCTGGTCCAATATCGCAACTTACTAAAGTTGAATTTATATCAGAGTCTATTGCTGTTATATTTGCAATACCTCCTAAATTAAGTACACAAATTGGTAAATCTATTTTGATTTCTTTTGAAATTAATTTGTGAAATATAGGTGCTAATGGTGCCCCTTGTCCTCCGTTTCTTAAATCATTTTGTCTAAAATCATAAACAACTTTTTTTTTCACTAATTGTGATAACAGATTTCCATCTCCTAGTTGTTTTGAAATTTTTTCATCTGCATTATGAAAAATTGTTTGTCCATGAAAACCGACAAAATCTATTTTAAAATCAATCTCCTTAGTCACTTCATTGACAGCTTTAGAGTGAAGTAAAGTGATTTCTTTATCCAACACCTCAAGTTCTTTTGAGTGTATTTTAAGATCTTGAGAGCTGTTAATTTTATCTCTAATGTTTACAAGATTTCTATGAAAATCCTCAGTATATTGAAAATATTTGTTTAAAATTCCTTCAAATTTGATATCGCCATCTGATTTAATGATTGAAACATCTATACCATCCATTGATGTTCCGCTCATTAAACCTAGACTATAAAAACTTTTACTCATATATATTTTTTAATTAATTCAAATAAAGTATATTGATTCTACACTGTTTTTAAAAAATATGGAAAATTCATTCTTATCTGAATTTAAGAAAAGAGATTATTTTAATCAATGTACTAATTCTGAAGAGTTAGAAATGTTGATGAGTAAGAAGAAAATCAGAGCGTATATTGGTTTTGATTGTACAGCTTCAAGTTTGCACGTTGGTAGCTTATTGCAAATAATGTGTCTTAGAATGTTACAAAAATATGGACATCAACCAATAGTTTTGCTTGGTGGTGGAACAACAAGAATTGGAGACCCATCAGGCAAAGATGAAACGAGAAAAATTTTATCTGAAAAAGAAATTGAAAAAAATATAAAAAATATTGAAAAAATTTTTAAAACATATCTAAAAACAAATAATCCCAAAACAAAGCCTATTTTTGTTAATAATTACAAATGGCTTGGTAAACTTAATTACATAAAATTTTTAAGAGACATAGGAAAACATTTTACAATTAATAAAATGTTAAGTTTTGATAGTGTAAAATTACGCTTAGAGAGAGATCAATCGTTAAGCTATATGGAATTTAATTATATGATTTTACAGGCCTATGATTTTTTAGAATTAAATAAAACTAAAAACTGCATAATGCAAATGGGCGGTTCTGATCAATGGGGAAACATTATTAACGGAGTAGAATTAGTTAAAAGACATTCAAGCAAACAAGTTTATGGCTTAACCACTCCACTGATCACTTTAGCCTCTGGTACAAAAATGGGTAAGACAGAAAGGGGCGCTGTATGGTTAGATGAAAAACTTTTATCACCTTATGACTATTGGCAATTTTGGAGAAATACAGATGATAGAGATGTAATGAAATTTATTAAAATGTTTACAGATATAAAATTAGATAAAATTGAACAGATCAAAAATAAAAATATCAATGAGTTGAAAATATTATTGGCAAATGAAGCTACTACTATGTTACATGGAAAGAGCGCAGCTTCCAAAGCGGAAGAAACTGCTAAAAAAACTTTTGGAAAAGGAACTATAGGAGATGATTTACCATCAATTTCAATAAAAAAAGAGAATCTTAAAAACGGAATTAATATAATTGACCTAGTAATACTTTCAAATTTATTAACCTCAAAAAGTGAAGTTAGAAGAACAATAAAAAATAAAGGTATTAAAGTGAATAATAACCCTATCGAAGATGAAAAATTTATTGTTTCTTTAGAAAATTTTAATAATGAAAATATTTTAAAATTATCTCATGGCAAAAAAAATCATGTAGTAATAAAAATAAATTAGTTTTTTTTTAATTTTTAGACTCTGTTTTCTTTATTTTTTCTAAGGTTCTAGTAATAAATCTTGGTGTTAGAGTTTTAATTGGATTTACAGTTGTTTTTAATTTTGTGGGAGGACCTTTTAATTTAAAACTAACACCAAATACTCCTTCACCTGTTTTTTTACCCACTAAGATATCACCTAAAATTGGGATCTGCCCAATAGCTTTATTGATTGTAGTAGCGGGAACAAGTGTACCTCTAAGACTAACTAAATTTTTACCTTCAACATAACCCTCCATTAAAATTGAAATTGCAGGTCCAATTGAATAAATTTCATTAATTGTCATAAGATTTTTTTTATTTTCAAAGTTCATTTCAAACTCATCGAAACGTATTCCCTCTCCAGTAAGAAGATCTGCTATTCCTTGGAGAGATGCTAAAGTAAGAATTTTAGTTAAAGCAGGAACTTCTTTTAATTTAAAATCATTAATTTTTAATTTTGATTTTGATAAATTATTCTTTTTAATTGAGTAAAAATCTAAATATCCCCCTTCAAAACCTTTAATAAATTTATATTTTTTGACCAATGGTTTTGCATTTTCGGCAAATAATGTCGTTATTTTTTCATTATTTTCATTCGTTCTAATTGATAGTACAAGTTTTTTATTATCAGCAAAATTTCCAGATAAATCCAAATTAACTAAATTATTTTTTTTAAATTTAATATCGCTTTGTAAAGACTTCAAAAAATAATTATCTTCAATAAAAATTTTATCTATATTGATTTTAAATTTGGAATTAAGGTTATTAAAAAATTTAGAAATTCCTTCATCACTATCACCAGTCAAAATTTCATCTAAAAACGTACTGCCATCAAAAATTTTGCTTGAAACTAAATAATCTTTTTTATCCCTATTTAAAAGAATTTCATTATTTTTTTTATTTTCATTAATAAAATTTAAATCTATAAGTTTAAAATAATTTACTTTTAAGTCTTTTGATAAGCTTAAATTTTCAATTAAAAAAATATTTTTTGACTCATTAAACGATATTTTTTTAAATAATAAAGTTTTTTCTTTTTGATAATCTCCGTCAATAAATAAAATTGAGTCTTTATTTTCTTTTTTTTTGTAGTTTAAAAATTCTATATGTAGGGGGTTTTTATTTATATTGATTTTAAACTGAAACTTAAAATTACCATCCTTATTTTTTATATCATAATTTATGTTTTCAGGTTGTGCGTCTATCAAATAACTTCCAACACCTTTTATGGATAATTGTTTTTTTTTAATAGATGCTTCAATTTCATGATCTTCAAAATCTACAAATCCATCATAATTTGGAATGTAATTTTTTAATTCTGCTGTATCTGTTTTGTAATTTAATTTATCTAACTTAATTTTTGATTTAAGAGAAAAATCATTAATTTTTAATTTTTTATTTATTTTAAATGAAAAATTATTGTCAGAACTAAATTTTGTATTTGTAAAATTAAAATTTTCTAAGCTTTGTTTAAAGAATATTGATAGTATTTCTTCGTCAATATTTGATAATTTATTATTTATACTACCTTCAATTAAAAAATATTTGCTTTTATCTTCAATTTTAATCTCTTTTGATAAAAAATTTATACTTTTATATTTAATTTTTGCACTTTTAATTAAGTATAGTTTATTTTGAATATCAAAATTTAAATCAATATCGGAAATAATATCTTTGTTTAAAAATCTAATTTGTGCTCCTTTAATTGAGCCTTTAAATTTATAATCTTTTTTTAACTTTCCTTTCTCATTAAAATTTAGTTCAATTTTAGTATTGATTTTTCCCTTTTTTAGCATTTTTTCAAAAATAATCAGCTGAGGGCTATTTTTAAAAATTCTAATAAAATTTATTACATCAATTAAGTCATTGTCTTTTGATTCTATAAAAGCGTTTTTAATTCCAAACTCTTTATTTACAAATGCTCTTATAGATAAATTGGTAGAAATATCTTTTAGTTCAATTTCAGTGTTGCTATGTATCAAAGCTACATCTGAAATTTTAATATTTACTGAGAGATTTCTTAATTTTAATAAGATTTTAACTTTATCAAATTTTGTTGTGATTTTATTATTTGATTTAGATATTTCTTTTTGAATTAATTTATTAAAGCTTTTTGTTTCGATCCCGTAAAAACTCAAGTATCCAACAAATATTACCAACAATATAAGTAAAAATGAAAAAAACTTTATAAATATTTTAAACATTGATTTTGTAAAGTGAGCTTTCTATAAATTCATCAATTTCTCCGTCCAAGACTTTATCAGGATTTGAGCTTTCTTGATCTGTTCTATTATCTTTTACTAAGCGATAAGGGTGTAAAACGTATGATCTTATTTGATGACCCCATCCGATGTCAGATTTAGAACTTTCCAAACTTTTTGTCTCCTTTTCTCTTTTTTTTATTTCATAGTCATAAAGTCTAGCTTTTAACATATTCATACAAGTTTCTTTATTCTTATGTTGAGATCTCTCATTTTGACACTGAACAACAATTTTTGAGGGTGTATGTGTTATCCTTACAGCGCTATCAGTTGTATTTACGTGCTGTCCTCCTGCTCCACTAGATCTATAAGTGTCGATTCTTAAATCCTTTTCTTTTATTTCTATATTTACATTTTCATCCACAACTGGATAAACCCAAATACTAGCAAAACTTGTGTGTCTTCTTGCTCCTGAGTCGAATGGAGATATTCTAACCAATCTATGAATACCAGACTCTGATTTTAACAAACCATAAATATAGTCTCCTTCAATTTTAATTGTAGATGATTTTATACCTGCTTCATCACCTTTATGTTCACTTATGATTTTAAATTTAAAATTTTTATTATTGGACCACTTAACATACATTCTTCTTAACATTTCAGCCCAATCTTGGCTTTCAGTTCCTCCTGCCCCAGCATGTATTTCTAAATAACAATCTAAACCATCACTTTCACCTGAAAGAAAACATTTTATTTCATTTTTTTTTGTTTCATTTTTTAAGTTTTTAATTTTTTTTAAGTTTTCATTGATAATTGTTTGATTATTTTCATCTGAGGCTAATTTTTGCAACTCTTCCAAATCGTTGAGCTCTTTAATTGATTTTTCGTAAGAATTTATTAGATCTTCGTGGAGTTTTTTTTCTTTTAATACTTTTTGAGCTTCAATTCTATTTTGCCAAAAATCATTTTTGATTATCTTTTTATTATTTTCGTCTAGTATATGTCTAATTTTATTTTTCTCAAAGATACTCCTTAATTCTTTGAGAAATTTTTAAGATATCATTTTTATAATTTAAAAATTCGTTTTCCATTAATAGAATCTTAATATATTATTGTTTCTAAATCTATTATTAATATCGATATTTTCCTCATTTAATGAAGACGTTTTATTTTTTTTAAATGCTTCAACGATTGTTTTTTTTGATGCAAAACTAGATTTTTTTCCACTTGAAGGATCAACAACCATCATAATAATATTATCAGCTACTTTAAAAGGTCTGGCATCTTTTTTTTTTATAGCATTTTCAACAAATTCTTTAAAAATTGGCATGGCAGTTTTTGCTCCTGTTTCGTGCTTTCCTAAAGGTTTTGGTTCATCCATTCCAACATAAACGCCAACTACTAACTTAGATGTAAAACCTATAAACCATGTGTCAGTATTTTTATTTGTTGTTCCTGTTTTTCCAGCAATATCTAAATTTAGATCTCTTAATCTTTTACCTGTTCCTCTTTTCACAACCCCTTCTAACATCGATGTCATTTGATATGCACTTTCTGGTGAAAAAATTTGATTAAAATTATCTGAAATTTTTGGAACTTTGCTGCTATCAAAAGTTAATTGTTCACAATCATCACAAGTTCTTTGTTCAGAATTATAAATCGTAACTCCTTCACTATCTTGAATTCTATCAATCATAATTGGTTTAACTAATTTTCCTCCATTTACAAATGAACAATATGCTGTGGTTAGTTTCATAAGTGTTGTTTCTGTAGAACCTAATGAAATTGATAAAAGTTCATCGGGGTCTTCATAAATTCCTAGCTTTTTCGAAAAATTAACAATTTTTTTTACTCCTAGGTCTTGGGCTACTCTAACAGTCATTAAGTTTCTAGATTTTTCCAAACCTGTTCTTAAAGTTGATGGGCCATAAAATTTTTTTCCATAATTTTCTGGTTTCCACATTTTTAAGTCTGAACCTTGCTCTAATACTAATGGAGCATCTAAAACTAATGTTGAAGGTGAATAATTATTTTCAAGAGCCAAAGCGTAAATAAAAGGTTTAAAAGCTGATCCAGGTTGTCTTAAAGCTTGAGTTGCTCTATTGAACTCACTCTTTTTAAAACTAAACCCACCACTTAAAGCTAGCACTCTACCTGTAAAAGGGTCCATTACTACAATTGAACCATTTACTTTTGGTAATTGTTTTAATTCATAAAAATTATTATCAGATTTTTTAACATAAATGACATCACCTATATTAAATGTATCGATTTCTTTTTTGGTCCAAGATAAGTCTTCATTTTTTATTTTACCTTTTTTTTTATTAATTGTTTCTATATCTAATGAAAACTCATTAATTTTTTTAATAATTGCGATTTGCCAATCAAGAGAATTTTCTAAAAAATGTTCCTCTAAATTTTTATTCCAATTATCTGTAATTTTTTTATTAACTATTGGTCCTCTCCACCCTCTTCTTTGATCATATTTAATTAGTCCTTTTCTTAAAGAATTAGTAGCAACATCTTGTAAATTTAAATTTAATGGAGTCTTTATATTAAATCCTTGTTTATATACTTTTTCAAAACCAAATTTATTAACAATATCTTTTCTAATATCTTCAACATAGTATCTTGTGTCTTCCAAATAAATTTTTTTTCTTTTTTTCAGTAAAATTTCTTTTCTCTGAATTTTTTTATAGTCCTCTTTTGTAATATAATTATTATCCAATAAATTTTTTAAAACTAAATTTCTTCTAAATTTTGCTATTTTAATATTTTTATAGGGATTATATTTACTAGGAGCTTTAGGCAAAGCTGCAAGAAGAGCTGACTCTTCATACTCCAATTCATTTATTGACTTATCAAAATATTTTAGACTTGCTGAAGCAATTCCATATGTTCCTTCGCCTAAATAAATTTGATTTAAATATAACTCTAAAATTCTCTCTTTGCTTAATGCCCTTTCAATTCTAAATGCAAGAATGGCTTCTTTTAATTTCCTATTTAAACTTACTTCATTTGTAAGTAAAAAATTTTTCGCAACCTGTTGAGTAATAGTAGAAGCACCTTCTAATCTTTTAGAATAAATTACATTAAAAATATTATTTATAACTGCTCTTAAAACTCCTTTTGCATCAACTCCAGGATGTGTAAAGAAATTTTTATCTTCAGCTGACAAAAAAGAGTTTATAATTTTTGCTGGAATAGCATCGTAAGGAATGAATATTCTTTTCTCAGAAGAAAAATCACTCACAAGCTGTCCTTCTCCAGAATAAACTTTGCTTGAAACTGGAGGTTTGTAATTCTTTAAAAACTTATAATCTGGTAGATTATTCGAAAATACCCATAAAACGGCCAGTATACATAATGCACCAAATAAGATTCCGCTTGAAATTAATATTAATATTTTTTTAACAAATTGACTCATTTTTGTATTATTTAATATACGAATTTGTTAAACATATGGCACAAGAATTAAAACAAAATTTATAAAAATAAATAAATAAATGAAACAATTAATCAACATTTTATGGAAAAGAATTTATATATTGATGCTTCGCATCCAAATGAAACTAGGGTTGTACTTAAATCAAACGGAAATATTGAAGATTACGAATACGAAAGTATAAGAAATAATCTAATAAAAAATAATATATACCTGGGCAAAGTAAGTAGAGTTGAGCCTTCTCTACAAGCAGCTTTTGTAGATTTCGGTCGAGAAAGACATGGCTTCCTATCTTTTAATGATATCCAATCAGATTATTATCAAATTCCGCAAAGTGATTTACAAAAAATAAAAGAAGAAGAAGAAAAAGATAGAGAAGAACTTCAAAAAGAAAGTCAAAAATTAGAGGAAAAAAACTTAAGCGAAGGTAATCTTGAGGTGACCGACCCAGTAGAAAAAAAACCTGAAAATTTAAATAATAATGAAGAACAATTAAAAAATGAAAAAAAATATCGTCCAAAAAGATATAAGATACAAGAAGTTATAAAACCAAATCAAGTTATACTTATTCAGGTTTTAAAAGATGAAAGAGGTCTAAAGGGAGCTGCTTTAACAACTTTTATTTCTATTGCTGGAAAGTACATTGTTTTAATGCCTAACACACCTAAAGGAGGAGGAATTTCAAGAAAAATTTTTAATCCAAATGATAGAAAAAAAATAAGAAGTATACTTAATGAAATTAAAATTCCCAACGAAATGGGTTTAATTGTTCGAACTGCCGGATCAAACAAAACTAAAAATGAAATCGATCATGATCTTCAAAATTTAATCAACGTTTGGAACTCAATTAAAGAAACTGCAATAAATTCTATTGCGCCAACATTAATACATCAAGAAAGTGAAATCATAAAAAGAACTTTAAGAGATATGTATGATGAAGATACAAAAAATATTATTATAGAAGGTAACGAGGGTTATAAAAAGGCTCAAAATTTTATGAAAATAATAATGCCTAGCCATGTAAAAAAAATAAAAAAATATAGAGATAAAGTCCCACTTTTTTATAAAGAAAACATTGAATTAAAATTAAATGAAATTTTTGATACACAAGTGAAATTGAACTCAGGTGGTTATTTAGTAATAAACCCAACAGAAGCTTTGGTTTCTATCGATGTTAACTCGGGAAAATCTATAAAACAAAAAAATGTTGAAAGTACCGCTTTAGATACAAACCTTGAGGCAGCTGATGAAATTTCTAGACAGATTAAAATCAGAGATTTGTCAGGTCTTATTATTATTGATTTTATTGATATGCTTAGTTATTCAAATAGAAGATTAGTTGAAAAAAGACTTAAAGAAAAATGTAGATCAGACAGAGCAAGAATTCAAATAGGTCGAATAAGTAATTTTGGTTTACTTGAAATGTCTAGACAAAGACTAAGAGAAAGTTCTGTTAAGTGGGAAGTTTCATTAACAAAGGAGTCTTTTGCTTTTAAAGTTCTAAAACTAATTGAAATTAAATCAATTTCAAACAAAGCAAAATTTGTTGATTTAAAAATTTGTGAAAAAGTATCAAATTTTATGAAAGAAAATTTTATTGATGATTTAAAATATTTTGAGCAAAAAAATAAAATTAAAATTAAAATAATAGCTGATAACTCTTTAATTATACCAGAATATGTAATCGACCTTCAAAACAAGTCTAGAAAAACTCTAGAAAAAATAGAAAAATTTACTCAAATTAAAAAAATGAAGGAAATCAATATTAACAACAATATTGAGTCGAAAAAAAATATGGGAAAAAATTCATTTAAAAAGAAGAAATTTTTTAGAAAAAAATTTTATAAAAAAAAAACTAAATAACTCCTTTTTTAGGTGAAGATGGTTTTCCAAATAAAGACTTTTCAATTCTTCCAGAAAGATAAGATTGTCTGCCAGCTATAACCGAATTTTTAAAAGCTAAAGCCATTTGCATTGGATTTTTTGCCATCGCAATTGCAGTATTAACTAAAACCCCATCACATCCTAACTCCATGGCTATTGAAGCGTCAGAAGCTTGACCAAGACCAGCATCAATAATAACTGGCAACTTTGTTTGATCTCTAATTATTTGAATATTAATTTTATTTTGAATTCCTAGACCCGATCCTATAGGAGCGGCTAGGGGCATGATCGCGGACGCACCAGCATCTTCTAGTTTTTTAGCCATTAAAGGATCGTCTGTGCAATACACCATCACTTTAAAACCTTCTTTAGTTAAAACCATTGTTGATTTAAGTGTTTCAATCATATCAGGATATAAAGTTTTTTTATCTCCTAAAACTTCAAGTTTAACCAATTTCCAACCGCCTATTTCTCTTGCTAAACGCAAAGTTCTTAGAGCATCATTAGAATTAAAACACCCAGCTGTGTTAGGTAAATATGTAATTTTTTTTGGATCTAAATAGTCCATCAATAATGGTTTGTTTTTATTTGTAATATTTACTCTTCTTACTGCAACTGTAACAATTTCTGCCCCTGAAAGCTTAACTGCTTTAGCGCATTCTGACATATTTTTATATTTGCCTGTTCCAACTATTAATCTAGAATTAAATTTTTTATTAGCAATTTTTAATTGATCTTTCTTCAATCTTAACCTCCACCTATAAAATGAACTATTTCAATTTTATCGTTTTTTTTTAATTTAATTTTTTTCAAGAGGTTTTTATCAACTATTTCTTGATTTAATTCAATTGCAACCTTTTTTATAGGAACTTTAAGTTTTATTAGGTAGCTATATAAAGTAACATTATCTTGAATTATCGATAATTTGCCGTTTATTTTAATTTTTATTTTTTTTATATTTTTCATAATATATAATTAACAGATGAGTAATAATATTTTAATAATTAATGGTCCAAATCTTAATCTATTAGGTGAAAGAGAACAATCACAATATGGTTCTATCACTTTTGAAGAGTTAAAGAAAAATTGTCTAAAAAAATCAAAAGAATTAAACATTAATTTAAATTTTACTCAATCAAATGTAGAAGGTGAGATTGTAAATCTCATACAAGATGCAAGAAATGATTGTGATGGAATAATAATTAATGCCGCAGGCTTTACTCATACTTCGGTTGCTATAAGAGATGCATTAAATATATTTAAAAAACCAATAATTGAACTTCATATTTCTAATATTTACAGAAGAGAAGAATTTAGACAAAAATCCCTAATAAGTGATGTGGTAACTGGAGGGATATTTGGAATTGGTGCAGATGGTTATATTTTAGCCATAATTGCAATGCAAAACATGATTAAAAAATGAAAATAGATAAAAAATTAATTAAAGAATTAACTGATTATTTAAATGAATTTAACTTAACAGAGCTAGAGTATGGAAATAATGATCTTAAAATCAAAGTTTCTAAATCAGTTTCTGCTAAATCATCCCAAAGTACAGATCTAAAAAAATCTCCTAAGACTGTAGCTGAAAAGATAGATGAGTTTGGAGAAGTATTAGCAGGAAAAAGAGTTACCTCACCAATTATAGGCACGGCTTATCTTGCGCCAGAACCTGGGGCAAAAAAATTTGTTGAAGTCGGAAAAAAAATAAAAAAAGGAGATACAATTATGATCGTTGAAGCGATGAAAACAATGAATCATGTACCAGCTACCTCCGATGGAACAGTAAAAGAAATATGTGTTCAGGACGGTTCTCCTGTTGAATTCGGACAGACTCTTGTGATTCTAGATTAATGTTTAAAAAAATATTAATTGCAAATCGTGGAGAAATTGCTGTTAGAATAATTAGAGCATGTAAAGAATGGGGAATACAAACAGTTGCAGTCCATTCTGACGTCGATAAAGACTCTATGCATGTCAGATTGGCGGATGAGAGCGTTTGTATAGGATCTCACCAACCGACAAACAGTTATTTAAATATACCTGCTTTGATGTCAGCAATTGAACTTACTGGTGCTGAAGCAGTACATCCTGGATATGGGTTTCTGTCCGAAAATTCAAACTGAGCCTGGCGATCCTTTCATGTTACAAAAGCACTACATTGCTCGCTCTGAAAGCCAAATCGGAGCCTTATTTGGAAGAGATTTTGCTAAAGCCTTGTCAACGATGGAGGTGAGTTCCTCTTGGCAAGGGCCTTTGGAGTCAGCTTACGGTTGGCATGTGGTTCGGCTAGAGGGTCAAGAAAAAGAGCACGTGCCCGATTTTGTCGTCGTTTTCGAAAAAGTAGCTGTCGACGCGAAGCAAGCTGCCCGTCGTGCTGCAAATCAAGCCTACTACGAAGGGTTAAGAGAGCGGTACAACGTCCTCTTTCCGGAAACGCTTAAAGATATCTGATGGTGTTACGTCGCTCGGTTGCCTTTTGTATTTTAGTTATGCTGGGGGTTGTTTCAGGCGACTTCGCGATTGCTCACGAGATAAGGCCCGCCTATTTGCAGATAACGGAAGTAGGTAGAGGTGAGGCGAATTACCACATACTCTGGAAACAGCCCGTTGTGCAAAACAGACGTTTGCCGATTGATCCGGTTTTTTCAGATGAGTGCGAGCTGTCTGATCTTTCACCCCCAGAAGTCACCAGTGTGGCGATACTTTATAACTGGCAAACCGAGTGTGATTTGAGTGAGACTTCGATTCATGTTACTGGGTTAATGGTTAATCATACCGATGTGTTGGTTCGAGTTGAGACTCTAGATGATGAGGTTGAAAATTATGTTTTAAGGCCATCAAATCCAACACTTGATTTAAAGGAAGGCGGTGCGCCAGCTTTAGATTATTTCATTATAGGTGTCGATCATCTTGTTTTCGGGATTGATCATGTTCTTTTTGTTATTGGGTTGTTTTTGTTTATCCAGGCTCCCATCGCCCTGATTAAGACGATAACCGCGTTCACGGTATCTCACAGTATTACGTTGGCGCTTTCTGTTTTAGGTCTTGTGAAGCTCGATCAGGGCCCGATTGAATTGGTAATAGCGCTTTCGATACTCTTTCTGGCTAGGGAGCTGGTCCAGGAAGAGAGCAAGCGGTCCCGGCTGACACTGGGCCGGCCTTGGGTAATGGCATTTTTCTTTGGGCTGCTCCACGGTTTGGGGTTTGCAGGAGCATTGGCTGATATCGGGTTGCCAAAGGATGATCTTTGGTTATCCCTTCTTCTTTTTAATCTTGGTATTGAAGCCGGTCAGATCGCAGTGATTCTCGTGCTCGCAATTGTGGCCTGGGCGCTGTCACAGATAAACTGGAAGCAATATTTTAATACGCTTGCTGCTTGGGGAATGGGTTCGGTAGCGGCTTTCTGGACGATAGACCGGGCCCTACTATTGTTCTGAGATTGAACCTGATAAAGTCAAAAGCATATGCTAATTCATGATTCCGGGGAGGATGAGATATGAGAAGTCTTGTGTTTTTGGCAGGATTGATGGTTTTTGCTTGTAGCCAAGAGTCCGAAATAAATGCTGGTAGTGATTCTGGTGATGAGGCTATTGTCAGCGAGAAAACAAGCTCGATTGAGGTAAACCCAAATAAAAATGCCTATTTTGGAGATACTCACGTTCATACGAACTTGTCCTTTGACGCCTATCTCATGGGGACTCGGCGTACTCCAGATGAAGCCTACGAGTTTGCAAAGGGAGCTGCTATAGAGCACGCATCGGGATTTAAGATGCAAATGAAAAAACCTTTAGACTTTCTGGCTGTCGCAGACCACGCGTTTTATCTGGGTATGATGCGCGAATTGAATAGGGGAGAGGGGCCATACGCTGATCACAATCTTACCGATGCCGTCGGAAATGCAAATTCAGCGGACGGGTCGGTTGCAGCTTTTCAGGCGGTCCTTGGCCATATGAGAGACCGGGATCCAAATTCGCCTGACGATCTTGACGATCGAGGGATCAGAACCAGCGCGTGGCAGGAGATCATTGAATCAGCTGAGCGTCACAACGATCCTGGAAATTTCACAGCGTTCATCGGCTACGAATACACAACCTCCGGGCCAGATTCGCAGAATCTGCATCGTAATGTGATCTTTCGGGGTGATCGAAGCAAAGTGCCCGCAATTCCTTTCAGCCGGTTAGACTCGCTTAATCCTGAAGACTTATGGTCATGGATGGATGCGAATCGAGAGGCAGGGATGGAGTCTATAGCGATACCTCATAACATGAATGGCTCTGATGGTTGGATGTTTGAGCGTACCTATTATCAATCCGATAAGCCGATTGATGCGTCATATGCGGAAATTCGTATGAGGAACGAACCGCTAGTCGAAAACTCACAGGTTAAAGGTACCTCAGATACTCATCCGCTTCTTTCTCCCAACGATGAGTGGGCTGATTTTGAATTAATGGAATTGCGTATCGCCTCTACATTAGCTTCGCGGCCTGAAGGGAGTTATGTGCGAAACGCATTTTTAAATGGGATGCTGATGGAGGAAGAGTCTGGTTTTAACCCCTATAAGTTTGGTGTTATTGCTGCATCTGATACCCACAATGCGGCCGGTTCTTTTGAAGAAGATAACTACTGGAGTAAGACTGGTTTGATGGATATTAACCCGGTTAATAGGGGCTCTGTCCCTTTACCGGACTCAGATCCTGAAAACCTAGAGTATGCGGATGGAGCATCTAGTTTTTGGGGAGCTTCTGGTCTTGCTGGCGTGTGGGCAGAGTCAAATACCCGTGATGCCATTTTTGACAGTTTCAGAAGCAAGGAAACATTTGCGACGAGCGGACCGCACATCAGGGTACGCTTTTTCGGAGGGCAAGGTTTGGCGGAGAGCCTTGATGGTGCAGAAGATGTGATAACTACAGCCTATGCCAACGGAGTGCCCATGGGTGGTGACCTAAACGGCCCGGCTGAAACGGCGCCTAGTTTCTATCTATGGGCTAGTAAAGACCCCGATACAGAACCACTTCAACGTCTACAGATTATCAAAGGTTGGATCGAGAATGGTGAGCGTAAAGAGTTCGTTGTCGATGTCGCTTGTTCAGATGGAGGCGAAGTGGATCCTGAAACTAACCGATGCCCAGATAACGGTGCGAGTGTGGACCTTACGACTTGTGCTACGACGAGAGAGCTGGGTGCCAAGGAGCTAAGTGCTACTTGGACAGACCCAAGTTTTGATCCGTCGCAAAATGCTTTCTACTATGTTCGCGTGCTAGAGAACCCTAAGTGTCGATGGTCTACCTGGGACGCTATAAGAGCAGGGACTCCTCTTAATCCAGATATGCATGCGTCTATCCAGGATCGTGCCTGGACTTCGCCCATCTGGTACAACCCATAATGACGTTAAAGGATTTGTAATATATCGATCGTGAGATTAGATCACCAGACAGAAGAATCTTGGAGAATTAGATGAGCGTAGCCGAAAATGCTGATATCGAGAATTGGATAGCAAAGGAAACACCAGAGACAGCAATCGAGCCTGAATTACCGATTATTGATCCTCACCATCACTTGTGGGATTTGAGGAAAAATAACCAAATGGGCTTTCGTCAGGAAGTCTATTTGTGTGAGGAGATTTCTCGTGATATTTCGGATAGTGGTCATAACGTAGTTCAGACTGTCTTTGCTCAGTGCGGAGCGTTTTACAGGGCAGACGGACCTGAAGAGATGCAATGCATCGGCGAGACTGAGTTTGTAAATGGTATTGCTGCGATGAGTCGTTCCGGTCTATATGGGTCCCCGCGTCTCTGCACCGGAATCTTCTCCACGGCAGATCTTAGACTGGGCTCAGGCGTTGAAGCGGTGCTGGAGGCTCACCTTCAGGCGAGTCCTAATTTTCGGGGTATTCGAAGCGCGTTTCCGTCAGATTTGAATGATACGTTCCTCGAGGGCTTTGCCTTACTTGAGAAATACGATCTCAGCTATGACAACTGGTCCCCCGATTTTTTACGTCTGCCGCGTCTGGCCGATCTGGCAAATAAGTGCCCTGGCGTGACCGTCATAGTTAATCACCTGGGTGGAAGGATTGATCCAGAGGCAAGTGAAGAAGAAATCAAGGCCTGGCAAAAGGCTATTGATTCAGTGGCCGCTTGTTCAAATACGGTGATGAAGCTAGGGGGAGCCCAGATGCGGGTGGGGGATTGGGAACCGGCCTATCATATGCACGTGGCGGACTCTCCGTGGAGCTCTGACAGGTTCCTAGATACATTATTTTCGCGTTATCAGTATGCAATTGAAGCTTTTGGACCCGAGCGCTGTATGTTTGAAAGTAATTTTCCAGTCGATAAAGACTGTATTTCCTACGGCACTTTATGGAATCTGTTTAAAAAAATGGCCAACAGGCTGGGGTTATCAGATGCAGAAAAAAAGGCCATGTTCAGTGGCACGGCAGCTAAAGCCTATCGTTTGGAGGCGCCCTGATAGGTTTCCCGCTGATTTTACTCAGTAACCTATTTAATTTTCAAGGCTCGATAATGGGATCGAGTAGCTTCAGAGCTTTTTGGATAAGGGGGTTTCTAAGTTGGGCCAGCTAATAGATGGTATATGGCACGAACGGGATCTTCCGCGTGTTAACTTTGGTGGAGAGTTTCAACGTAAACAATCAGATTATAGATCTTTTCTCGGGTCTGAAAAATTTATGGCCGAGGCCGGTCGCTACCATTTGTTCGTGAATGCTGGGTGTCCTTGGGCATATAGAGCCTTACTTTATCGATCTATCAAGAACCTTTCCGAACTGATTTCGGTTTCGTATTCCCGGCCTGCGGCTGGCCCAGAAGGATGGACTTTCGGCGAGCCGGAGCCTTTGTTGGGGGCCGTCCACATGCATCAGGTATACACCGCTGCCAATCCGGCGTTTAGTGGAAGGTGCACTGTGCCAGTTTTATGGGATAAAGAAAGCAATTCGATCGTCAATAATGAGTCTGCAGACATTATTCGAATGCTTAATTCGGCTTTCGATTCTATGCCTGGCGTGGATCAGACTGACTATTACCCTGAGCCTTTGAGAGATCGAATAGATAGCCTCAACGAAAAGATTTATGTGAATGTGAACAATGGTGTCTATCGATGCGGATTTTCTGGGTCTCAACAAGCTTATGATGCGGCATTCGAGTTGCTGTTTGATACCCTAGATGGATTAGATACTCTTCTTGGCGATCAACGATATCTCTGTGGGGAGGTGGTAACGGAAGCCGACTGGCGATTATTTTCAACTCTGATTCGATTTGATTTGGCCTATCATGGTCAGTTTAAGTGTAATCGACAGCAATTAAAGGAGTACATTAATCTCTGGCCATACTGCCGCGATCTCTATCAGTTGCCCCGGGTGGCTGAGACAGTAGATATAGATGCAATTAAAGGCATTTATTATGGAGGAAGGGGCGCTGGAGTAATACCTCGAGGTCCTGTGATTGATTTTTCAGAACCTCATAACAGGGGCTAAACAGAATAATATGAGCGAGTTGTTTTCTGAGTGGATTGCCTCTATTCCACCTCAAACTTTATTTCTAGTACCCTTAGTTGCGTTTCTGGAATCTTGCGTGGTAATCGGGTTGTTCGTGTCTGGAGTTTTTTTGCTGACTATCGTTAGTCTGATTTATGCGCAAGGAGAATTTTCGCTACTAACCCTGGTTTCATTGGCGTTTGTCGGTGCGTTTGTTGGTGATCAAGTAGGTTTTTTTGTAGGGAGAGCTGGAGCTCCCTTTTTGTGGAAGCTCAGATGGATAAGAAAGCAGTTGGTCCAGCGAAAAAATAGCTACCGGAAGTTCAGGCGGTTGTTGTTAACAGCTGCGCCTGCAGCAATTTGTCTGGGCAGGCTTTCGCCTCCGATCAGATCGTTGTCCCCAGTCATTGCGGGGCTGAGCGGTTTAAAGCCTTTGGTGTTTTTACTTTGTGATTTGCTGGCTTGTAGTCTTTGGGCCTCAGGGTTAGCTTTGCTGGCTTATGGCGCGAATCAGATATAGGGCATTGAGTTTTAAATGTCTGATGAAAGTGCTGGCTGGTCCTATGGCCGCCAAAAACAGATCGCATTGATTAATTAGTAATTAACTATTTTGATAAACCTATTTGCAATTATTGTTTTCCTGTTGATGCGCCTCTGGAGACCATTAAGAATCGGGTATCTACAAGATGAAATCTGTTAGTGCTCAAAAAAGTGGTCAGTCGGTAGCCTGATCAATTAGATGAAAGAGATCTTCATAGTCCGCTATAGAGTTGGTATCGCCTCGTTGGCCGGTTCGAGCCAGAATTAATTCGTCTGATACGCCCTGATACTCTTGTATCCGTTGAGCGCACTCTTTGATGGTGCCAGTGATCGTCATCGTATCAATAACCTCTTCAGGGACAAGCGCCATTGCTTCTTTTAGTTTGCCTGCAGGCATCAGTTTAGTGGCTTGATCGGCAAACTCTTCGAAACCTAGCTGACGCAACTGAGAGTCGTAGTAGGGGTGAGGTATCGGATGATACAGCTTGCAGATCGATTTTCTGCTGGCTTCTCGTGCTAAATCGCCATCCTGGTTCACGCTCAGCGTCGCAGCTGTAGGAAACGCAATAAATGCTGGATTTCGCCCTGCTTCCTCGGCTCCTGCGATGGCGTTCGGACGGACGATGTCCCTGACAAACTCGACGGATGACATAATACCGATGCCTACTCCGTCAGAGACTTCACCAGCTAAGCGGACCATGTTTGGTCCCGAGGCCGACATATAGACGGGCAATGTTGGCGTGACGGGGTCCCAGGTTGCTCTCCATCTAATTCTGTGTGCATCCCCTTGATGGCGCACTCTTTCCGCTGCTTTACCGCTTACCACTGCTTTTACGATCTGGATAAAGTCGCGCATCTTGGCTTTGGATCGGGATGAATCGATGCCCATGTACAGATCATTGAAGTGCAGGTTCCCGGTACCTACTCCCAAGATAAAGCGACCACCGCTAATCTCGTTGAGGTCTCTCGCTTCCAACCCGGTCATCCATGGTTCTCGGGCATATGCGTTGACTATGTAGGTCCCAACGTTAGCCTTGGCGGTGGCATTGATAACTGCTGCTGCCGTGATGGTGGCGCTTCTGCCAGCATCGACAGTATAAAGCGTATCGATTCCAGCATTTTCTGCTCCCCGAGCAATATCGGTGATTGTCTTAATGGATTCTTCAAACCCCAACATCATTCCTATCTTCATTCTTCGATAGCCTTTTTGTTAACAGTAAATTGTTCTAGTCCTACCTTAGAGCAATTGCGAGCGTAATTGAAAGATGAATTTGCCGACTATGTGTTGGAGATCCTAGATCTAGTTGCGGCCGCTAACTGCGGGATTACTGAGACACGAGTGTTGTGCTTTTTTGATTTTTTTCAGAGCAGCCTGCATGTTTCATTTGACTTAAATGCGGAATTCCTTCTTTTCTTAAGTGGTCTGAGAAAGCTATTCCATAAGTAAAGAAAAAGTCGATATAAAACAGCTAAGCTAATGTGTTGTATCCTAGGAGAATTAGTTTCAGAAAAGGGTAGACCACGATGAGCGGACCACTGAGCGGGTTTAAGGTATTGGACATGTCCAGGGTTTTGGCTGGGCCTGTGGCAACGGTGTTGCTTGCTGACCAAGGAGCGGACGTGATTAAAGTGGAACCTTTGAAAGGGGACGTAATCCGAGCTATGGGAGGTGGTGGGGTCACACCCGGTTTTTTGACGGCCAATAGAGGTAAGCGTTCAATCGCGTTGGACCTAAAGTCCGAGGATGGCATCGGAATCGTTAAGAGACTGGCCGCAGAAGCAGATGTGTTCGTGCAAAATTTTCGGCCGGGTGCGATAGATGGAATGGGCTTGGGCGAGTCGGTGATA
Organism: Candidatus Azotimanducaceae bacterium; assembly: GCA_045560825.1. GTDB lineage: Bacteria > Pseudomonadota > Gammaproteobacteria > Pseudomonadales > Azotimanducaceae > UBA4421. The sequence goes on along the minus strand of JBJKYX010000019.1, from coordinate 84,516 downwards.
CGAGAAATAAACCCCAAGATAATTTATGTCTCAATGAGCGGTTTCGGCGAAGAAGGACCCTATGCCCACAAACGTGTTTATGATCCTGTGATTCAGGCTTTGTCTGGTTTGGCTGATCTGCAGGCGACAGATGAACAGGATCGTCCGCGCATGGTTCGCACGGTAATTCCTGATAAAACCACTGGTATCACAGCCGCTCAGGCGATAACAGCTGCTCTCCTTGCGAGAGAGCGGACTGGAGTAGGTCAACACATCAAGGTGGCGATGCTTGATGTCATGGTGGCTTACCTATGGCAGGAAGGATTAGCAGGTTTGACTTTGGTGGGAGAGGAAGACCGCGTAAAACGGGGACAGCGTTCGAAAGACTTAATTTATGAAACTTCTGATGGTTTCATTACGGCGGGCGCGGTCTCCGACGCTGAGTGGAAAGGTATGTGCAAGGCTCTCGATAAAGAGGACTGGTTGACGGATGAGAGATTTGCGAGTGCGCGAGCGCGAGGTATCAATGTCAAACTGCGCCTCGAGATGACAGCGGAAGTGCTAAAGACGAACACTTCGGAGTATTGGCTGGCACGATTAGATGATTGCGAAGTGCCTAGCGCGCCGGTACTCAGTAGGCCCGAGGTGATCGAGCAAGAACAGATAAAAGTCAATGAGGTGCTCTTTGAATATGATCATCCAGGTCTGGGTAAGGTTAGACAGCCCAGACCAGCGGCAGTTTTTGAGGCAACGCCGGTTAGGACTGAGCAATTGGCGGCTAAATTAGGTGAACACAACACCGAAATTTTAGAGCAAGCAGGGTATAGCGACGAGGAAATAGCCCAATTCAGAGAGTCTGGTGTACTAGGTTCTGGATGATCCAAAACCTAGTGCTGAGGATGCTACAACTCCGCTAGAGATATCTTTCCTTTCGGTAATCTAGCACCTAAACAGCTAGGTGGCGGGTTGAGATTGTCCACCCCTAATCAGCTTCCCAGGCAGAGCCCCAGTATGATCGCCATTTTCGTAAGTAATGACGCCGGCTTTTATGGTCATACGATATCCCTGGGCCTTTTGTACCAATCGTTTACCGTTGGCAGGCAGATCGTAAATCATTTCAGGTTTTTCTAACTTCAAGCCTTCGTAGTCAATGACATTCAAGTCTGCTTTATACCCTGGAGCGATAACTCCGCGGTCATTTAGGCCGTACACTCGTGCGGAATCCTGAGTCAGTTTGTGTACAACAAATTCGAGAGACATTTTTGGGCCTCGCTCACGATCGCGAGTAAAGTAGCTCAGCATATAGGTCGGCACTCCTGCATCGACTAGGACACCACAGTGAGCTCCGCCGTCTGAAAGTCCAAAGACACTTTGAGGGTGTTCGATGACTTCGCGCTGTCCTTCTAGGTCACCATTGTAATTGCCAAAAAGTATCAAAATCGGATCGCCCTTGGCCAGTGTGTCCATGATGACCTCTCTGGGATGCGCTCCAGTAGCTCTGGCTATAGCAGCAATGGTGTCCTCGTCTGACGGCTCGTAGCTCAACTGCTCATCCATTGTGTACTGGTGCTCGTGATCGGTAAGAAATCTCACGGCATCGGCACTTTTGGGAAGAACGTTGTCTTCTACTACTACCCTTTTTCTAAAATCAGGATCGAGTAGTTTTTGTCTTTGCTGTTCGATCGGAAGACTTTGAATCTCCCTGTAGGCCGGGAATTGGCGCATTGGATTGATGGTCCCATCGAGGGTCATCAGTATAGAGGCCGGTCGAGCACCTACCTGTGGTCGTATGTCAAACCCTTCTTTTTTTAGCCGCTCTGACAGATCCCAGATTGGTCCTAGTCCCGCCGTGACGAGCGGCGTTAGTGTTCTACCAGTTGTTCTGGCGATATGTTCTATCCAAGCAAGTTCTTCGGGCTCGTTAAGGCTATCGGAAACGAATTCCATGGTCCCGTGATCTAGGCCTTCGAATGCGCTTCCAATTTCTCGCATTTCTTCTCCAGAAGCTCTAGTCCCTGGTACTAGTCTGCCGGCTTTGTCCACATGTCCGTAAAATCGTGAAGTGGAAAAACCTAATGCGCCGGCCTCAAGAGCCTCGCGCGTTATTGATTTCATTTGGTTCAGATCTTCAGTGCTTGCATCGTCATAGCATCGTTCGCCCATTACATAGTGGCGAATGGCAACATGCGGCACTTGGGTTCCCACGTCGACTGCGTAGGGAGTATCTATTGAATCTAGGTAGTCAGGGAAAGTCTCCCATCCCCATGGAATGCCATCATGCAGAGCAGTTCCTGGTATATCCTCAACGCTTTCCATGAGAGAGATAAGCTCGTCTTCGGTGCCTGGTTTGACGGGTGCGAATCCGACGCCACAATTTCCCATCACTATGGTCGTTACTCCATGCCAGCTGCTGGGTGTAACCAGTTTGTCCCAGCAAACCTGGCCATCGTAGTGAGTGTGTATATCAACAAACCCTGGGGTTACCAAATCGCCTTTCGCGTCGATAGTAAGCTTGGCTTCGTTTGAATCTTGTTCACCTGTCGTCACGGCTGTAATGACATCGTTTTCTATCGCTATATTGCCAATGAAGGAAGGCGCTCCTGTGCCATCGATAATTTTGGCATTTTTGATCAAAAGGTCTGTCATGTGGTTTTCTCCCTTATTCATCTTCACAGCTTACCGATTAAAAAGTGAATAGGCGACCTAGGTTGAAATTGATCTGTTCAGGATTTTTGTTGGAGTTCGTATTTTGATATCGGGTTGGTTACTTGTTAGGTTTGGTCAGGAAATATTTCGTTGGTCTGTATCTGCTGAGGCAATCGATTATTCATTAAAGTAAAATATTCGGTTTTATCTTGAAGGAATTAGTCGGTTAAGAGGTCATGGTTGGATTAGTGAGGATTGATACGTGAAATTGTTGAAAGTAGTTGGATATTTATTTGTTGGTTACGTTTCATTGGTGTTTCTCTTTGAGGCTGTCTTTTTGGGTATTTTTCAGCCTACCATTGAGTCAGAGAGATTGAAGAATCTGGTTATGACGACTACAGACTCTGCAGGACACCCTGATCCTCGCAGAATTACCTATGTAATGGTTGATCAATCAATTTATGTGTCAGCTCATCATTGGCCCAGGGCTTGGTATCACCAAGCGATCAAAGATCCGAATATCGTTGTCGAGTTAAATGATTCTAAGAGTGACTACTTGGCAGTTCCGATTGCCGGGCGAGAGTTTGAGGCGGTTGCAGAGGCGTTTCCATTGCCTTTCGTGGTGAGGTTTTTGATGGGCTTTCCGCCGCAGCGCAATATCTTACGACTAGATCCTCAACAATAGAAAGCTTAATCAATTGGTAAATCTGTTTACGTGCGGTTGTAATGAAAAAAGCGAGAGACATAATTAAGATTCGGCTATAAGGAGGGAGGTTAAAAAATGAACTTTATTCAGAAGAATTTAATCCTGAAAATATCAAGGCAATGTCAGGACCGGCTGATCAGATGTACCGAGAAGAGATTAGTTCTCAGGAACCAATGAAATCAGTACTTGAGAATAATCCTGAAATCTATTTTGTCCCGCCTGTCGAGGCAAAGACTGGGGTAATTGGGAATTTAGGCCCGGTTCATACTACGATACAACCAGCGGCGCGAAGCACTCCTATTGGCGGACTCAGGACTTACCGCGGCCCACTAAAGATATTGTCCAGCTAAGAAAAGACATGCTTCGTTGGGGATACTGCAAAGTCGAGGAAGCGCTCTCTGAAGAGCAAGTCAGAATTGTTAGACATCGGGTTCTCGAACAGGCGGAGGGAGAGAGGCTTGCCGGCATTGCTCAAAAGACTCCGAGCGGGCAGAACATAAATTGCTGCGTTAACAAAGGGCGCTGTTTTGAGTTACTCATTGAGCAGCATCCAAGTCAGGTTCAGGGCGGTCCTCTTATCGAACAGTTAGTCACCGAGGCTCTGGGTCCGGGGTGGATTTCCACTTCTCTGATCGGAGCTATCTCACTTAAAGGTGGCGTACCTCAAGCACTACACCAGGATCAAGGGAATGATCCCGATTCCCGCAGCCCCATGTCCGTAAACGTGTTGACTGCTATTTCCGACATCGATGAGAAAAATGGCGGTACTCTGGTCATCCCAGGTAGCCACATAACGTTATCTGATGCGGTGCGAGACAGAAGACCCGTTGGTAAGCTTCCTCCAGCAATCAATGTCGATGCTGAGGCTGGGACGATGGTGATCACGGATGGTCGTCTCCTTCATGGTACCGGGATAAATCACACGGATGAGCCTCGGATCGTCATGTTGAATGGGATGCAAAAGTCGTGGATGCGCCAGCAGGAAAACTGGATGTTGTCAGTGCGACCTGAGGTTCTTGAAAGAGCCAGTGAAAAACTACTGCATCGAATGGGGTATCAGGCGACCACCGGCGGACAGACGAATGAAGGCCACGGTTTTGGCGCTAGAGGACTTCCAGGCGAACTCGCAGGGTCGATTGTTGAGTTTAGGCTCGCCGCCGATCGTGGCGAATACCATCGAGTCGGAGAATTGGGCCCAAATTCTACGAAGGATGAGCTTTCTGCTCCTTACACTTTGCGGGAGATCGTAGGGTCAGCTCGCAAGGGCGGTGAAAGTGCTCCTGTGGGGATCAGCGGAATCCGTATTTAGAGCGTGTATTGAGTTCGGTGTATGGAGAAGGCCTCAATCATCTGCCTCTAGACTCCAGCGATGATTGAGGCTAATTCTTAAGAATTCCTAATTAGCAGCCACTATGTAGTGAGGATAGGTTAGATACATTCTCATAGGAGAACAGGTTGAAGTGGCTCTTGCGGCCCGCTCTTCCTTAGAGAAGTCCCCATTTCCATAGGCAGCGAAAGACTCTGACCAGGCACTGATTGAAGGGAATGTGCGCACCGAAAGAAAGGTACCCTGTTGTGCCTGAGTCGATCCTGGTCCCGGCATCCAGATATGAGAACTTCCTTGTGACCCCGCACTTTTGAGTGCCGACGCCATTCCTTTCATCGCGCTTTCAGCATTTTCTATGGATTTGTTCTTGTTGAGAGAACAGGTCCTAAATAGCGCGACGCCGGTTTCTCCTGAAGGCTCAGTTCCTTGAAAAATAGTTCTACCCATGGCCATCGACCTGGTATCAAAAGATCTCATTCCGTTGTAGATCGAATCGATCTCGTCTCCGTTGTTTAAGTAGTACTCCATGGTTTTGGAGTAGTCTTGCACTGTTGGTGAAAAGCCTGCCCAGATGACGTCCCAGTCAGTTTGCGAGCCTGCTGCAGATTTATCGACGGCCCAGGGAACCATTAGGTAGACGCTGTAGTTTGTTCCACCACTTTCCATCCAACTCCCAAAGGGTTTTCCCGTATTGAGTAAATCCTCCAGATTCGATTCGCCAATTAAGCTCATCGGAATTGTCTCAACGAAGTAGTTTTGGGTATGGTCATCTGCAAGCGAAAAGCTGCTGAAAAAGATGATGGTCGAGCCAACAATTAGGTTAAGAAATTTTTTGATCATTACTGCGTTCTCCCGTTTGTTTTTGTTGTTTGCAAAGAAGCCTTGTTATGAGGCTTGATTCGGAGACTATCATGATAAAAGGAGCGAATAACAATTTGAGAACGGTTTACTTGTGACTTGTTTTAGCGTAATGCTAGGCAATCGTAGTCCTAACTTGGCTGTTTGCGAATAGATTTTGTTGCTCGCCTACGGGTAGTTGGGGCTCAAGGGGCTTCGAAAAAAAATAATTAAATGGAGAATAATTCACGATGAACATATTTTTGAAATCGGTTCTGATATCCATCTTATGGATGATTACTGCGAACACGGTTGCCGATGATCATGCAAGCGATTCAAATCCGGCCGTTGCCATGCAGGTTCACTATTGCTCCTTGAAAGAGGGAAAGGACATGGCCTCTGTGAACAAAGCTCTTTCTACCTGGAGAAAGTGGAAGAAAGAAACAAATTACAATGGGTGGACCGCCGAACTGACCCCAATGTTTGATATACGTGATAATTACGATTTTTACTGGTTGAATTTTGCACCTTTCGACTACATGGCTGAAGTATTAAAAGAGTACGAATCGACGGGGGGTCCCAGTCAGAAAGCCATTGACTCAGTCGCAGACTGTAAGGTGGCGATCTATGGAAGCAAACTAAAGTATCCGTTAGTCGAAGAATCAACATTGGACGAGACCAATTATCTCTCTGTGGAATTTTGTAATCGAAGAGAAGGTGTGGAAATGCAATCCCTGCTTAGTAGGCATGCTTACTTTGCGTCCTTGTCAGAGGCGGGTGATGCAGATTATTTGTGGAATGTTGTTTGGCCGATGGCTGGTGTTCCTTCGGTAGCCAATGGCACTGATCGTGCAGATTTTGCGAATATGCTCTGGTACACAAGTTTGGGCTCACTAATGTCCTCTCTTAATAGTGAGGCTAATGGTGATTTGGGGATGATACGCAGGGAGTATATTCAGGCCTACGCCGATTGCGCTGACCGAAATATTTTTAATGTTAATATTATTAATAAACCTAATAGGCCCTGGAGATAATTGCGTTTGGCGGTTCCTTCTCTGGAACCGCCGTTACTTCTTCAAGAGAATAAGAGATGATATTTTTTTAGATTCCCTGGGTAATGATGACGTCTGCTGTTGACGCTTGTAAGCGATATTGAACGAGCTCTTGATACTCTTCTGATTGATACCATTTTAGGGCGGCCTCCCTATCTTTGAATCTTGCGATCACAGTTCGTGTCTCTGGCCAAGAACCCTCGAGGACTGTTGGCGTCTCGTCGACGCTCAAAAGCTCCCCTTGGTACTTTTCAAATATTGGCATAAAGCCTTCCCCATACTTTGCATAAATTTCGCGATCTTTGATTTGGATCTTTGCGATGATGTAGGCACTCATTGTCTAAATCGGATCTCTTTTTTGTTGAATTGATTAAATATAAGCAAAGCAGAGATTTGTTGAAAGGGGAACAAACACAGATTGTAACTTCAGTTAATTATGGGTGTAGGATTAAGTGATTGGTAAAAATTTTGGCTGACTTAGATGCTCACTAAGAAACAAATCGACCGATTTGAAAAAGAAGGGTTCCTGGTCTTGAAAGGCGTCATTGACGAAGACGACATTAAACGTCTTGAGACAGGCGTAGCCAATAATCCCCCGCTTGATGGAACGCTGGATCCGAACGCTCCTATATACCCAGCGCCGGGTAGATATACGTTAGCCACTCAATCACCCAGAGACCCCGATTTGGGGTTCATCATTGAGAACGAAGTGATTGTCGATGCTGCCCGAGATTTGCTGGAGGAAGATCCCGTGTTAACAGCTTACGTGATCTACGATCGGACCCCCGAAGGACCTGGCTTGCCGGCCCATCATGACTATAAAAGGTGGCGGCCTGTGGGCAGTTCTATGCGCTGGATTTTTACAATCGTCCCGTTCTGCGATTTTGATCAATGCACCGGTCCTTTGTTTTTGGCGCCCGGTTCTCATAGAGCTGAACGAGTACATGAGGGCTCGGGTCCTTGTCTCGAGGTTGACCCCGCTGTTAAACCAGGACCGGATGAATTCATTGATCCGGGGCTCGAAAGAGGGGATCTTCTTTTGATGAACATGCACCTTTGGCATCGAGCAGACCCAAACCGGTCTAGTCAGCATCGGGTAGGGCTCTTTAACAAATATGCGGCGTCATCATGTCCTCCTGCTACTGGCTATTATTTATTTCACGATGATGTGGCAAATACTTTGCAAGAGAAGAACCGAAAACTTATCGCGGCTCACAGTGCTTTAGAGGTAAAGACAACGAGAGCGATCCTTACTCGAGAAAAGGATGAGATGGAGATATTTTTAGTGCGGAGTGGTGACCGGCTTGGGTTGCCCGGGGGGACAGCATTTGACGAAAGAGTAATACCTGATTGGGATCTGGGTAACTATATTGGTCCGTGTCAGCAGTATCTTCGGGAGCAGGTAAAGATTCAGACCCCCTGGTTGTCCTACATTGGAGATTATGTAGAGGGCGAAGGGCTTGCTCGCGTTTATGGGTATAGTTTTAACGACAATGGTTTCCCGGTCGGGTATGAGGGTGTCTGGCTTCCTGTATCGAATCTTCCCCAGCACAATCTCAGTATGGACTGGTTGCTAGAAGCGACTAATCGATGGCTAGATCCCACTATTGTGAGAGGTAAAGGGTTGAGCCAAGCAGCCTGTCGGGTTGATCAATTCGCTTATTGATTTTGAATTTTCTTTCAGTCGATGGCTGTTTACAGGTGATTGTCCCTGTTCTTTTTTATTGTTTCGAGTTGGAGGTGAGCTGTACTCTTGATTAATTTCCCGGCTAAACTGTTTTCGTGGACTTATGAAAAATAACAAATTGCCGATTGGTTTTTTTATTTGAGAGGAGGGGAAAATGCCAGTTCCCATTGAGTTTACTCAGGAAGCGGTTGAAGAAGCGTCAGGTCCTGGAGCCTTTCGTCCTTATCAAACGTTTTTAGCTAGCCGACAGCCCGTGGACTCGATTGTTGAGTCGAATCCGTGGATGAAGGCACCGCTAAATCAGGAGGAGGTGGTCTGGGGTGAGGGTCGTTTTTACGAAACGACAGTGGCGCGTAAGCATCCTTACTGGAAAGATCATAAGTTACCTGAGCCTACTAAGGATCTGAATCAGCTGCGCCTTGATCTCTTCGAATGGGGTTTTTGTTTAGTGGAAGATGGTCTTTCTAGAGATCAATACACGCGAACAAGGCAACGCCTGGTTGAACAGGCGGAGGCCGAGCGAAGAGCTGGCATCGATTACCTTTCTGGTTCTTTTCAGCTTATCTGTAGTCTCATTAATAAAGGCGAGGAGTTTCCAAAGTTTCTTGAGCATGACCCCGAGGTAGTTCAGGGCGGACCGGTCATTGAGCAGATTTTGGATGATACACTTCGCAAAGGATGGTGTGTTTTCAGTTTCACAGCCAACATTTCTTATCCTGGATGTCTTCCCATGGCCCTTCACCAGGATCAGGGTGCTATTAACCCGTTCCAGACTCCTGAAGCTCCAGTCGATGTTACTACCATGTACATACTTGAAGATGTCGATGAGCGAAATGGCACTTTGATTGTTCCGGGCTCACACAGGACCATTCCGGAAGTCGGGAGCGGTAACAAGGTAGGCGAGCTACCCCCGACGATTCATGTTGAGGCCCCTGCAGGTACGGTCCTTATGTTTGACGGCCGTATGCTCCATGGAACAAGCATAAACAAGGGAGACGACTGGCGTTATGTGATGGTGCAGCCCAGCATGAAACCTTGGATACGCAGTCAGGAGAATTTCTCATTGTCTACAAAGCCAGAAGTGCTCGAAAATGCGAGCCCTAAACTGCTTCAGAGGCTCGGTCTTCAGGCCACTGGTGGTTTAGGGAATGTGGAGGGCTTTGGGAACAAGGGAACGGGGAGAGCAGGAGACCCGCGTGGTTCGCTTCAATCGCTTAGAAATATTTTGGCGAGCGGTGACTACCGGCATGTGGGTCGTCTAAGTCCTGCAGATGTTGATCTTTTGTCAGAGGATCATTTTACCTTGCAGAGGTTGCAAAGAGAGGGTGAGGGGCGAGGTGCTAAATGAACTTACTCGCAAAAAAATTGATTGGTTGAGGGTGGGTTAAAGTCGAAAGAGAAAAGACTTTCGTTATTTTTGAGTAGATCCGACTACCTGATCTTTGTGGAATTGCGCTATCTGCTTTCTTGTAAAATGCAGAGAATGCTCAAGAATTTCGTTTGTGTGTTCTCCAGATTTAGGAAATGAAGAAGAAGTAGAGTTACTAAAGGAATCGAACTGAAAAGGGGGATTCTGTATCCAGTAACTACCTTCCTCGTCGTTCATTTTCTGGAAGGCATCTCGATGCGTGAGTTGAGGATCAGTAAAGAGATCCTCGGGTGGCCTATAACGCGAATAGGGTACCCCTTGGCTATCTAAAATTTTTTCGCACTCTATGAGAGCTCGCTGGGAGGACCACAGTTCAACCTCGGTGATGAACTCTTTCATGTTTAGAAGTCGTTTACCTCTCATAAAGCGCTCATCTTTCAGGATGTCGGGCCGGTTAATCGCTTTGCACAAACCCCTTAGATTTTTGTCCGACACAATGCAGATCATCAGGTATCCGTCTTTTGTGACGATCGGCTGGAACCCTCCGATTCTTGGCGAGTCTACTCTTTGCGCGTTTTGTTGTTGGCCTGGTATTAACATCATGCTGGATTCGAGCATCGTTACATCGATAAAGTCTCCAACTCCAGATTTCAACTGGCCTAGGAGAGCGGTTTGGATAGCGCCATAGGCGTAGGCTCCTGTTAGCATATCAGCGATCATAATTCCTGACGCTTGTGGTCTTGGATTGTCCTCAAGCTGTGCTCGCATGTGGGATACGTCATAACCGCTTGCTGCATGCGCTATAGGCGCATAGGCAGCACGTTGTGAATCTGGTCCGGTTTGGCCGAAACCGGAAATAGAGCAATAGATTAGCTTGGGGTGTTGTTCCTTTAGAGTCTTATAATCCAAGCTAAATCGAGTCATGATCCCCGGTCGGTAATTCTCAATAAGGACGTCAGACTGATCAACAATCTTTAAAGCTATTTCCTGTCCTTGTTCTTTACTAAGATCTATCTGAATGCTTTTCTTTCCAGCGTTGAAATGAGAAAAGATTCTATTATTCGCGCGTATAGTATCCCCGATTCCAAGCGGTTCGATTTTTGTGACCTCGGCCCCGTTATCGCTGAGCATTCGTGCGCAGATGGGTCCCGCATAGACCATCGAAAAGTCGGCAACCCTTAACCCTTTAAGGGGTTTGTCTCTGACCATATTGATGCCCAGTTTTTCGCATGGGTTCTCCTGTAGCCTACCTAAATGACAAAGGGACGACTTGGTGTCAACACTAAGGGATTGGTTGTGTTTTTATACTATTTAGCAACGTATATCGCCTTCGAACCCGTACAGCCTATCCCCTTCTACGTAGCCGGTACCTTCTACGCCGCAGTTTTCCACAACGTATTCGACGGCCTGCTTGAAATCCCTGTCGCCTCGCAGCTCGTAATAGTCTATGCCGGTGAGGTCTGCATAGGCTTTCGGAATGATTTCCCCGAAATTTGTTAAATCGTTACAGAAATAACCGAGTAAGAACGCAAACCCCAGAGCGAAAGAATGTCTTGCCATGTGCCCCCCATGTCCTTTGTTATGACGATAGTCGAGATGGATGGAATTGCAAGCTGGTAAGCGAAAACGAGAGTCCGGATGGTCTCCTTTTTTTTCTGTCTGATGTTGCGATCTGAAGGGGAGACTATTATCTGTTACTCTTTGCGAGTAAAAACACAATTTATGAAGTTCATTATGGAAATTCGTAAAAACATAATCGATTCGCATGATCGGGTTTGGGATGAGTTGGCCAAGCCTGGCGCGATCTTGTCTGGAGAGGAGCGAATCGCCGTGGTCAGGGAGGTCCGGGCTGCCCGAGACTGCAGATTCTGTATCGAAAACAAAAGGTCACTGGGCTTATCACCTGCTCTGGGTGAGCATGATAGTGTCGATCCGAACTTCCCAAGGGCTCGGCTAGACCTAATACACAGGCTCATGAACGACCCTGGTCGTATTTCAAGAGCATGGGTTGAGAACCTGCGCGCTGAAGGCGTGGGAGATGTTGAGTATGTCGAAATAGCTGGCTTGGTCAGTTCAGTTTGCGTTGTTGATACTTTCTGTCAGGCATTAGGTCTAAGACCTCGGCCGCTTCCAAAAGCGATACCGGGTCAAAGTAACTATAAGCGACCGGCCACGGCGGAAGACGAGGAAGCTTACGTTCCGATGATTGCTGTTGATCGGCTTCAGGATGATTACTCTGATCTATACGACTCCAATCATTGGGTTCCTAATGTTCACAGAGCTTTTAGTTTGATCCCAGATGTGGTCCGGTTAGCCGATGATCTTATGGAGTCTCATTATTTTCCCTATGAGTCGGTGCCTCGTTATGCTGATCAGAATCATGATTATGCGATCAGTAAAATCCAGATGGAGCTTATTGCTTCCAGAGTCTCAATGAATAATGACTGTTTCTACTGAACCACGGCGCATGCCGGGCTGCTCCGTGAGGGTGGATTACAAACTAGCACCGAGATAGATTTAAGTGCTATCGCAACGGCCTCAGGGGACGGTGGTGTGCCCTGTGGTGCACTATTGATTGATTTCGTCGATGCGACGATGTCGGCTAGCCGAGAAGAAATCGATAGAGTCCGGCAGAAGCTTGGCGAGCTTATCGGGGTCCAGGGGGTAGTTGATGCCGCGGCGGTGATGGCGGTTTTTCAGTGGAACACACGAGCAGCTGACGCTGCCGGAATATTGGTTGAAGAACGAACCAGATCTGGCCGCAATAAAATTGGTAATGTCTTCGGTTTTGATACTAGGGTTGACGGACTAGCTCCATGAGCTTAAATTTTTTTAATAAGGTAAAAGACGGAGCTGGGATAGAATAACAAGTGAAAAGGTGGTGGAATGACAGGTAGGGAACTAATACTAGAGATTTTCAGAGAGGCCGATTTTGTGACACAGATGACCTTGTCGAAGCATTCTGTTGAAAGTGCAGAACAGATGGTCGAATTCCAATCCGCAATGAGTATCAAGCGGGCCTGTAGCGCCTTTCTTAATGGCGAAGAGGTTCGTCCTCATACGAGGAAATTTGTCAGAAAAGAGCTCGAAATGAACGCGTGTGAAGAGCTCGAGATTTGGGGAAAGTTCTCTCCTCCGGACCAGATCATCAGCTACGATGAAGAAAGCAAGGCCCAATAGGGGACAACACTTAAAGTATTACGCTAAAAGAGTGGGTTCACTCCTCGTCGGATTTGCATCAAAAGAAATACTCGGGTTCAGGGGCAAACTCTATCAAAGCGATTATAAGCAGTGTTGCTCCGACCGCGGTTACTAACGCTCTTCTACTAAACGAGGATGTGACGCCGTCTTCATCGAGTGCATATTTGTAACCACTAATCATTGGTTTTATAAGGTCATGGTTTTTGCCAATCCAGTACCAAAGGATCGCGATCAAATGGACTCCGATAAATGCCTGTAGCACATTGAAATTAGTATGGTGAATCCAGCCCAGCGTATTTGCCTGTTCCTGCGTTACCGCACTGTTGTAGGGCCCAGCGTTAAAAATATCATCGGAGATGAAGAGACCGCTAGTGGCTTGTACCGTCACTAGCGTGAGAAGGACCAAGGTAGCCCAACCTCCTATCGCACTATGACCAAGATGATTGGCCGGTGACCGTTGTCCGAGCTCTAAAATGCTTGTCCATACGGCCTTTGGTCCGCGAATGAACTGCGAAAAACGTGAAAATTTGGGACCTATTAACCCCCAACATACTCTAAACACGATCAGGCCAAGCGTGGTGTATCCGAACCATTGATGGGTCGTTGCCCATTCGATTCCGGATTCTGCGGTTATCCAGGAACCAAGAAAGCAGACCAAGAGCAGCCAGTGAAAGGCCCTGACGGGCCAATCCCAGATTAAAGCCTTACTGTTTTTGTCGATAGTCGTCATGGCAACTCTTGCAAGCTGCCCCTGTCGCACCAAAAGCTTTCATGAATTCGCCTTTCCCTTGTTTTGCAGCTTTTGCTAACGCGTTGGCCCGCTCGCTAACAATGACTGCTTTTTCGTTGAAGTCTTGGGTGTTCTCCCAAATTGTCGCTAAGCTATCCGATTCAAGGCCGCTTTGGCTGGTATCCATTTTGAACAGATCTGGAATCATGGCTGTCAGCTGTGCCATTTTTTCTGCGTTTTTGCTCACCAGATCCGCGTCGTAATCTAGTTGGCCTCTCGCCATACCCACCATGGGACCGATATAGTAGCCCACAACCTTCAACAAGCCCTGACGCGTATCAATAGCGGTCTGGGCGCGCTCTTGATCGTCTGCCGACCAAGTGTTCGCGCTGATCGAGAATACTATGACCAAACTGGTTAATACTAATTTTTGAAACTTCATAACTATCTCCTTCTCTTCGCAATCGATGTTAACTGAGTTTTGACTTCGCTTCGATAGGTTGTGAATCAGTGTTGAATGTGAATGTAACCAAGAGAGTGCGGATAATAGGGAACGCCCGTATACTTGTTGCAAGGGAATTAGACAACTATTTGAGTGTTCAGTAAAAAGGGAGTAATCAAATGCGAATACAAGATATCAATAAGATTGGAGTACTTGGTGCTGGCGTTATGGGTGGCGGTATAGCGCAGAGCGCCATTCAGGCGGGCTATAACGTAATTATTAGAGATCTGACGTTGGAAATCTGTGAGAACGCTAGAGAGACTATTTTGAATTCTCGATTTGGTTTCAATAATGCTGTTCAGATGGACAAGATGTCAGCAGAGGAGCGCGATGCTGCGATGGAACGCCTAAGTTTCACGACTGATGTTAACGATCTAAAAGATTGTGATTTGATCATCGAAGCAATTGGTGGCGGTGAAGACGGCGCTATCGAGAACAAACCTCTCAAGCTTGAAGTCTGGAAGGAGATGGATCAAGTTGTTAAACCCGAGGCGGTTTTTGCCAGCAATACCTCAATGTTCACGATTGCTGATTTAGCTGAGGTGACCGGACGTAAAGATCGGTTTATCGGAATGCACTTGTTCAGCCCGGCCAATATTATGAAGCTGGTCGAAGTGACGCACACGGAAGAAACTACTGAGGATATAACAAACCTGATCGTGGAGCTTAGCAAGTCAATGGGTAAAGTGCCGATTATCTTGAAAGATGTCCCGGGTGATACGGGATTTGTTGGAAACAGAATTATGGCTGCCGTCAGACGAGAGGCCATGAAGATTATTGATGAGGGAGTGGCAACTCAAGAGGACATTAATCTTGCGATGACTCTAGGCTTCAGATGGCCAGCAGGACCTTTCCCGCAGGGCCCAAATGCCCGATCAGGCTGGAAGTAATGTTTGAAATGGGTTGCGAGCATAGTCGCGAACGCTAATTGTTAGGGAGAATGGTATTGGAAGATCGTTTTGAAGTTGTGATCGTTGGTTGTGGTTTCTCTGGATTGCTTTGCAGTCACTATCTTCGTGAAGCGGGAATAGAGAATGTCTGCGTTTTTGAGATGAACTCGTCTCTGGGAGGAGTTTGGAGTCATGGTGGCGTGGGCTCTTATCCCGGAGCTGCTTGCGATGTCCCGTCCTATGCGTATCTGCCATTTCTGGATCGAACGGGTTTTATCCCCTCAAAGAAATACGTTAATCAGATAGAGATCGCTGATTATGCGGAGATGCTCGCCGATTATTGTGGTATTCGGGAGAATGTGCGCTTTTCGCGAAAGGTCGTGGATATGACCTATCTCGACGAAGGCAACTGGCAGATAGCGACCTGGGATATGGAGAGCGACTCGCCCGGTGAGACCGTGTTCGCTACACACGTGGTTAGCGCTAATGGACCACTTTCGAGTCCTCGGATGCCTGAGGTGCCTGGGATGGACTTATTTCAGGGTCAGAGTTTTCATACTGCCTCCTGGGACCGAAAAGCCTCGCTCGCTGGAAAGCGAGTGGGTGTTATTGGTACTGGGGCCTCAGCAGCGCAAGTGATTACCTCGATAGCTGATGAGGTGGAGTCTTTGACCGTATTTCAGAGGACCGCGACTTGGGCCTTGCCAAGAGATGACGAGCCCACTCCTCCAGAGATAGTTCAGGCCTTTGAGGACGGCGGATACAGTGAGAAGTTGCGTTATGTTGATTGGAAGAAAGAATTTCCGCCTGATCCAAATGCACCCTTTACCTTCGAGATGTTGCACGATGAAAAACAAAACGCGGCTATTTGTGATGGCATTGCTGCCAGAATCAAAAAAGAAGTGGATGATCCTGAGTTAGCGCAAACTCTAATACCCGATATTCCGTTTTTTTGTAAACGAGTTCTTTTTATCGATGATTACTACACTACTTTCAATAAGTCTCATGTGTATCTTGTGGATGAGCCTGGAGGTGTGGTTGCGGTCAATGAGAAGGGTCTGGAAGTGGCTTCTGGCGATTTATTCGAATTTGATGTCATTATCTATGCGACAGGTTTTGACAGTAATTTTATTCCTTTCCCGATCACTGGAAGGAACGGTAAGACTCTGGCTGATCATTTTGGCGCTAACCCGGAAAACAACTTTCAAATGACAGATCCTCATACTCTGTGGGGCATCCATGTAAGAGACATGCCGAATTTTTATATGATGATCGGACCCCAAAGCCTTAATCCGGTGACGAATGTGACACTTCTCTGTGAAGAGCAGAGTAAATACATTTCGAACCTTGTTAAGCGAATGAAGGACCAGAATTTAACCGAAGTGGAACCAAAGGCCGAGGCCGTTGATCAATGGAGTGAACGCTGTACAGAAACTGCTGAGGGCAAAGTCTGGTTAAAGTGTAATAACTGGTATACCAAGAGCACCAAGACTGATGAACAGGCTGGACGCCAAAGGGCGCGGCTTATGTGGATGGAATCCTACGAAGATTATCTTCAGCATTTGCTTGGAGAGGAAGGTGGGTCCGCGGACGACCTTCTTCAGTTCTCTCGTGGCTAGATTTTTCTCTGTAGTCGGTTTATCCCCAGTTTAAGGTGGAGGTGCTCTGACCGAACTGATCTGTTTCTACGCCCATACGTTGGACAAGAGATAAGTACATGTTGCAAAGAGGAGAGTTGTGTTTTTCATCATGTACAACATGATGACCATGATTGAAATCTCCTCCCGCCACCAGGATTGGCAAATTCTCTGCGTTGTGCGAGTTTGCGTTACCTAGGTTGCTGCCGAAAAGTATCTGTGTCTGATCCAGTAAGGAACTGTCGTTTTCGTTTTGACTATCCAGTGAATCCAACAAGGACCCGAAGCGCTTTACTATCTCCGTTTCTAGTTGTCGGAGCTGCGCAATTTTTCCAGGGTCTTGGCCGTGATGAGACAAATTGTGTTGATCGGCTGTTATACCTTGTAATTTGGGAACAATCCCGTGATCTTGGATCATCAGACTAATCACGCGAGAGGAGTCTGTCGCAAGAATCAAAGGCATTAGCTCAAGCCACAGATCAATTCTTCCGAGAATATCGGCAGGATCAGAATTATCGACCGGAGGAACCGAGTCTACGCTTGGTTTTGGTCTATCCATCCAGTCGCGCACCTTGCTAAGTTCGAGTTCTGCAGCGCGAACCGCTTCAAAATAGGCCTCCAGTTTTTGGCGATCCTGAGAGCTTCCGCTATTTTGCAGCGTCCTCGTCTGACCTTTAAGGTTATCCAGTATGCTGCCGCCGTCGTTAATGCGTTGAGTCTCTATTTCAATTTCTTCCGGTGTGCCTTGAATAAACATTTGCTTGAACACTTCGGCTGGGCTTGTGTGAGCAGGTATCATCACACCATTTTTATCGTAGGATTGACTTTGGGGTGTTAACGTTCCTAGAACAACGGAAGGATAGCGAGTCACGTAGCCCAGGTGGTCTGCGACGACCTGGTCAATCGATATCGAATTTTGAAATCCATCCATGCCAGGATGTCTGGCAGAAGTCAGCCAAGTGATCTCGGAATTGTGTGCCTGGCGGCCTGTCTGTTCTTCGTGCGATAAGCCCGAAAATATAGTGTACTTTTCTCTGTGTCTGTCAATTATCGAAAGGTACTCAGATGGCGTGTAATCCTTGCCTTCATCTGCAGGCATCCAGGAATCTTTATAGAGACCGAGCGTGCAGCAGATATTTACCATCCTTCGGGTTGGTGCGTTCGCGCGAGCGAATCGAGGGCCCATGATGTCTAAAAGAGGGAGGGCAAGTGCTACGCCTGTTCCCCTGAGAAATGAACGCCTGTTGATATATTTCATAGCTAAACCCTGATGATTATCGTTGTCTGAAAAGGCTGGAGTCGACCACTGAAACAATCAGAGATTGCACAGGGTATCCTGCGTCAGAATGAGTTTGAATTATCTCTTCGGCTACGGCTCGATCAGAGAAGGAAACTTCTGCCCCGGTTCCAAATGCGATGAGCTGTGACGTGAAATGCCTAGCCACCTGCTCGAGATAGTCGGATTTTAATATTTCCAGGTATTCTTGGTAGCCACTAAAACTGGTGCCTTCAGGAGTGATGCCACTCGCGTCGACCATTAAGCCATCCTTATAAGGCATGGCAATCGAAAACCCGTCATACATTGCAAAGCCGCCGTGAACTCGGTAGTTCGCTCTGTGTCCGCCTACAGGGTCGAACTCTTCAAGCGCAAATCCCGGCGGATCAATCCGGGTGTGACAGCTTGCACAAACCGGCATTGACCTGTGAGCTGTTAACTGCTCTCTAACGGTAGTTGTTCCCCGGGTGTCGGGTTCAAGTCCAGCGACTCCGGGCGGTGGTGGCGGTGCCGGTTGACCGAGTAGGTTAGTCAGTACGAAGTTACCTCGGGGAACCGGGGAGCTAGTTGTGCCATTTGCGGTTATTTTGTGGATTGCAGCTTGAGACAGTAACCCCCCCGAGGACTGTCTGGGGGAAGGGTCACCTTGCGCATGTACTGCCCCTTTATCTCGTCAATTTGATAATGATCGGCTAAGCGGCGGTTTAAGAAAGTGAAGTCAGAATCGATAAGATTTTCGAGGCTCAGATTCTCTGAAACGAGTTCTGCTAGAAACATTTCAGTTTCCATCTGCATCGCCTGACCTAGACGGTCATCGTACTCAGGATAAAGACCCTTATCGGGACTCGTCGCTTTTAACTCGTTGAGGCGGTAGGCCTGCCCGACGAAGTCTTTAATAAAACGCTGGCTCTTGCTGTCCTCCAGCATCCGCCTAACCTGCTCGTTAAGTACTTGTTTCTCCGTCAGTCTTCCCTTTTCCGCAAGGTCCAGCAATTCCTGGTCAGGCATGCTTCGCCATAAGAAATAGGATAAGCGAGACGCCAATGAGTGTTCGTTTAAATCACCGCTTTCTCCTGCCTGATAAAGGAATGAAGGCGAGCTAAGTATCGATCTAAGTGGGACGCGCAGCGCGTCGAGCAACGATCGCTCTTGAGCGAGAATTGGCGTTGCAAGATCTGCCAAATTTTTGATTTCTGATTCGGAGACGGGCCTGCGAAAGGCAAGCGGAGCAAACCGCTCTAAAATTTCGACTATATGATCTTGTTCTGTTTTTCGTATTCCCAAAGAGCAACTCTCAGGATCCTCATTTTTCAAAAAATCGGGAGTGATATCGCTCAGTGTTTGTTCCATTTTGTTAATATTTGACGTGCCGACTACGTTAGCGAAGAGCATTTCTAATTGAGTTGGCTGGCTCGACTCGGTTGGTTTACTGGTCGAGGAGGACACGCAGTTGGAACTAAACTCGATGCCCTTCAATAAATTTTGCGTGCTTACGGGGGGCCACCTTTCCGTGATTGGCCCTTCAATAGACATATACTTCATCGCGATTCCCTCGCCCTCATAAGTCCGTACATTGTTTTCGGGTGCGTAATAGTTGACAGCATTTTCTGCAACGCCATCTTGATCTGCATCCAGGTTCTTGGGTTGATCGACTTCGGTCGGAGCTGGCGCGATAAGCTGGCCTGGCTTCAGATAAGTCTGGACTGCTACTTTGCGTGGAGCTTCATCTACCAGATCAAAAGAGCCGATCAGGTCATCCATCGAAGCGACGATTCCCTGTTTTATTCCCCGGTAAACCGTGAGCGTCACAGGGGACCAGGCTTGGTAAGGATAGGCTTCCAGCTCAACGTTATATTTTCCAGGGGTCTTGACCCGAAAACCCTCGGTGTCCGAGTGCATCGTGTAAGTTGAGCCTGGCTCGAAAAACATTACGGCTGAATCATCTTGCATGAGGGTGATTCCTCCGCCTTGGTATTTCCCCTCACTAATTGCCTTAAGGTAACCCGAGTCCTTGTAGCTGATGACATATTTTTCGGATTTCGGTCTGGGGCCGAGCTGAATAGCATGGTCAAGTGCTCTGTCGGCTGCGTTCAGATAGCTTCTGACGTGCATGCCAGATATTCCCTGATTTTTAGCAAGTGTGTCGAAGCCTCCGGAGTCGGCTTCTGCCGGAAGAGTAGAGGCGAGCTCCAGCGCTACTTCCTCTTCAATATTTAATAGGTCCGCTAGCGTATAGGCATATTCGGTCTTTGTGAGTCTTCTAAGTGGAGTCCTTCCATCGCCTCTCGAAGCAATGCTGGTTTCCATTAATGCCTGCTTCAGTGAGGCCATGGACGCTCTAACTATCTGGTCGCTGGCCTTAGGGCCGTCTCGAGGTGGCATTTCTCCTGCCGTTACTCGATCGTAAACCCTGATCCAGGTCTGGAAAGTTCGGCCATCACTTAGATCTCTGCTGAGCTTTTTCAAGTTGAGAGGGGTTAGGTCTGAGGTGCTGTGACACGATACACAGGAAGCGTTGTAGAGTCTGTCAAAGTCTTCCGAGAAGTTTGATTTTTCAGCGTAGCCATTACTTGAAACGAAAAAAATAAGCGCCGCGAAAAATAAGGTAGCAGTTCTAGTAGCTCTTGTTGCCAGCATGATTCTCCAATGTCGCAAATTAAGAACCAGTCCTGCTTTATCTGGATTCCCGCCTTTTGATATTTATCGATTTTATAGTGACAAATTGACAATTCAACAGGCTTTTTTTTAGTCTTGAGTCAGTACGTTTAATGAATAGTTAACCTATTGAGGAAGGGGGAGAGATGGTAAGGGCATTATTGTTATTGGTGTTGTGTGCGGGTGCTTGGGGTTCCTGGGCGGAATCCGAAATGAGACCCGTATTAATGGGAGTTGCACTCAATGTCGCTGATATTGAGCGATCAGAGAAATACTATAGCCAGATATTTAACCTAAGAAGAACCTTTCAATACCCGCCATCTGGTGGCCCTGTTATAGAAATAGGGCTTGGAAATAAGGACGGGAAGGGTGGCTCTTTATTGTTGGCGCGCTTTAGTGACGATCCTTTGCCCGACGCGAAGTCAAGATATGGGCGATTAGTCTTTAACGTCAAAGACGCCGACGCCATTGCCAAGAGGGCAGAAGAAAGGGGTTCGGTTTTAAGGGAATTGGGTCTGCCCAGGGGACCAGGAAAACCGATCCTCATTTTCTTTAATGACCCTGATGGCTATGAGGTTGAACTCTACCAGGCTCCTTAAGAACAGAGCTAACTGGGGGCTCTCAACATTTCGAAGAGGCCATAATGTGGTCCCTTCTTTGTCAGGGGCCCTGACTATGCGTTAGGCTAGACGTTTGTTCAAAAGGTTTGGGAGGGCAAGGTATGGCTTACGACGGGTTTGATTTAAGCGGTAAGGTGGCCGTGATCACAGGAGGAAATGGTGGTATCGGCTTGGGCTTTGCACGCGCGATAGCAGCTGCGGGTGCAGATGTCAGCATTTGGGGAACCAATGCTGACAAGAACGCAGTTGCAGAAGAAGAATTAAAGGCCATTAACCCTAGCGCGCGCTCTATCTTGTGTGATGTTTCTGATGATAAGGCGGTAGATCAGGCAATGGCAGAAGTAGTTGGCCAATATGGCCGAATTGACGCTTGCTTTCCGAACGCCGGGATTGGGACTCAGAATCAAAAGGCGTTTTTCGAACACTCTAATGAAGATTGGCACAGCGTTATCAATGTCAATCTCCATGGCGTTTTCTACACTCTGCGAGCTGCTACAAAACAAATGGTAGAGCAGGGTGAGGGGGGCAGTTTGATTCTTACTGCGAGCGGTACCGCGATTCAAGGCGCCCCAAGGGGACAGGCCTACTCTTCAACCAAAGGTGGCATGGTATCGATGACCCTCTCTTTGGCCGTTGAGATGGCTCGATACAAGATTACAGCCAACGCAGTCATTCCAGGTTGGGTAGAAACGGCGATGACGGAGAAAGCTTTTCAGACCGAGAAATTTGTGAACGCAGTTATTCCACGTATTCCTGCTCGCCGGTTTGGTACACCAGATGATTTTGGAGCAATAGCCGTTTACCTTATGAGTGATGCTTCTCGTTGGCATACGGGAGATATCATTAAAATCGATGGTGGCTTTAGCATTTTCTAATTGTCGATCAAGCGATATTTTGACGATCTTTCTTCCTGATAACGCTCTTTCTTCCTGTTTGCGCGATTTCGGGGAAATCACGAACTAAAAGGCTCGACTATGGAAAATGATGATCAAATTAGAGCCGTGTTAGATCAGGCGGTGCAAGCCGGTAAACTGCCGATGTCGGTTGCGCTGATCGCTAACAGCGAAGGTACTTTGTTTACGCATGCATCAGGCCATCGGGATTCTGAAAAGCGGCAAATGATGTGCCCGGACTCGATTTTTGCAATAGCCTCGATGACAAAACTCATTACGACTATTGCCGCGCTCCAGCTTGTCGAGGCTGAGCTGGTTGACCTTGATGCGGGTCTAGACAAGTATCTTCCTGAGACTGCTAATCCCAAGATTATTCAAGGCTTTGATGAGAAGGATAATCCAATATTTGTTGATGCGGAGCGTTCACCAACCGTTAGGGAATTGATTACTCATACTTCGGGTTATGTCTACAGCATTTGGAATGAAATAGCCCTTTCTGCCCAGTCGAAGGGCGTTACAAGCCCTCTCGGTGGAGGCAAAGATTCCATCATTGCGCCTTTATACTTCGAACCCGGATCGAAGTGGGAGTATGGGATTGGGATAGACTGGTTGGGGCTGATAGTAGAGGAAGTCTCAGGTAAGAGACTTATGGATTTCTTTGAAGAAAGAATATTTCGACCACTTCAAATGGAGGACACATTTTTTGAGTTTCCCTCTGAGAAAATGGATCGGGCAGTAATGATGGCTGCTCGTATCGAGGGCGAACTAATCGAATCGGAACTCTATCAACCTGTTGCTGCAGAGAGGGGAAGCATGGACTTCTATGGCGGCGGCGGGGGTCTCTATTCAACGGTCAATGATTATGCCCGAGTAATGCGTGCTCTTCTCAATGGGGGAGTTATGGGCGGTCAGCGCATTCTGGCGGAAAAGATGGTTGATCAAATGTTTGAAAATCAGATCGGTAGTATTAACGTTTCCCCAGGAAATGCTCAAATTAAGGCCTTGAGTAACGACTTTGACATGGGATTCGGTTCTCGCGCCAAATGGGGATTGGGGTTTTTGTTGAGCCCTGAAGGTACGGAAAGTGGTAGGGGTATAGGGTCAGCTTCCTGGGCAGGCTTGTTTAACTCCTATTTCTGGATTGATCGGGAGAACGATCTTTGCGCTGTGTTTGCGACACAGATTTTGCCTTTTTACGATAAAGAAGCCGTCGCCACTTTGAAGCTTTATGAAAAGGCAGTCTACAGTCGATAGACCGGCAAGATAAATGAGGGGGAAGGTGAAGGCTCTAAAACTATTTTCAAAACCTTTTAGGTTGAAGTTTTAGTGTGCTGTAAATGACAGATTTCTTTGAAGTTGACGACATCTCGGTAGAACTACGGATGAACACACGGCGACGATCAAGGGTTGGGATTAGTATTAGTCCCGCGGGACATGTCGTGTTGGATGCTCCACCGTCAACTGGCAGGGATGAGATGATTTCTTTGGTTTATGAACACAGGCGATGGCTAAAGTATCGCTTGACTAAGGTGAAGGAAGAAACGTCGCATATGGGTAAGCTCGGATATAAGCCGGGCGAGATCATTCGTTTTCTTGGAAAATCACTGATCTTGGAACATCATGACTCTTCTGAATTTGTTCAAGCGGGTCAGACTTTGAGAGCGCCTTTCGGGAATGAGGCATCGGTTCGTGAAGGGGTTCGAAATTGGTACCGGCAGCAAGCTCAAACCGTTTTTGCAGGCGTTTTTGAGGGTCTGCTTTATCTACCTTGGTTGGAAAGAGAACTGCCTAGTTGGCGTCACCGTTTTATGAAAAGTCAGTGGGGTAGCTGCAGTGCCAAGGGTGTGATCTCATTGAACACGCATTTGGTTAGAACTCCAGTTAGATTGATCGAGTTTGTCGCGATGCATGAACTCTGTCATTTGAAGCACCGTGATCATTCGAGACGTTTCTACTCCTTACTTTCTCAATACATGCCGGACTGGAGCGCTCGCAGCAAGGAGTTGGCACTTAATATATCGCTGCTTTTAGATACCTAATTGATCGTTTAGCGAGATAAAGTTAGTCTCGATCGAACTATCCATTGACGTTTTGAGAAGTAAGTTATGGACAGAAGTACACCAAAGGAACTGATGGACGATATTCAGGAAGCCAAGAATCTGTTGAAAGACCTTGGCCGTTGTGTTTTTCGTATATCGTCTTCATTGACTGAGCTGAACGACGACGAAAAATCTTTTTTGAGAGCATTCAAGGACCAACATGACTTATTTGAAAAGGAGGCGGTGATTCACAAACGATTAGACGAATTTTATAAAGCGTCTGAAGGATATGTTGAGTTACTCAAAGACGTAAATATTCGTTTGTTGGAACTAACGGGAAGACCCAGACCCGACTGACACATCGACATTCGATTGACTCCGGCTTTCCCTGATGTTGATATAAAAGTACGCGAAGGAGAAGGAGTGGCTCCATGGGAATACCGACATTTTCAGCTACAACAGCGACGGACACGATAGCTGCAGCTTTAGGCGAGGCAGGCTGCGTTGTAGTGACTGGCGTATTCGACGAATCAACAAGGAACCGAGTTAGACAAGAGCTCGGCCCCTACATGGAACGGGTTTCGGTTGAGGAAGATGATCCGGCTGAGTTTTACGCAGGTCTTACCAGAAGAACAAGTGCGCTTGTTGCAAGATCTCAGACCGTTGGTGAGCTGGTAGTAGACGAGATGTCTGAAAAAATGTGTGATCGGTTTCTTTCGCCTAATGGAGAATTTGGTTACCACCTTCATGTAAGCGCTGCTCTAGAGGTGGGCCCCGGAGCTCGCCGTCAAATACTCCATCGTGAAGAGGATTCTTTTACTTTTTTCCCACATCCTAGACCCAACCTGATAGTGGCCAGCATGTGGGCTGTCAGTGATTTTAGAGCTGATAATGGTGGCACTCTCCTAGTACCGGGCAGCCATCGATGGCCGGAAGAGCGAGAGGCTAAAGAAGCGGAGATTTGTAAGGCAGAGATGCCAGCGGGTTCTGTACTGTATTGGCTGGGCGGTGTGCTGCATGGGGCGGGCGCGAATGTCTCTGATGATTGGAGGTACGGTATCATTTTGACGTATTCCCTCGGGTGGTTACGGCAAGAGGAAAATCAATATCTTGATGTGCCTCCGCATGTCGCAAAGGATTTGCCGCCCCGTGTCCGAGAACTGATAGGCTATAAAATGTACAGGGGTCTGGGTTTTTCTATGAACCGCGATGTCCAGCTGGTGCAGGATATCTAAATCTTCGATTTTTTTTTAGTTAGGCTTTGGTTTATCGAAGGGTGATTTGACTGGTTTCAGGGGTGCTAGATAGGGATACTGGTCCCTTGTTTCCTTGGATCATCATGGAAACTGATGATTCGCCTTCAGCCACAGGTATCTGAAGGCCGATTGTCGTTAGAATTTGTTGCAGCCTCTCTGAATCAGGATTGGATATTGATAACGACTTAAATTCTCCAGCTACTGGATTATCATCTTTAGGGTTTTCGCAATCGAGCCAATCGATGAAAAATGGCAAGCATCCACCAAACGGTGATTTTGATGGGAAAAGTAGTTCCCATTCCATGATGCTCCCTCCGGTTGTCTGACGCTTGGTTTTATTGGGGCCAGCGGTAGCTATCTCTAATTCTGATAATTTTGATGAAAGACTGTTGAGATCTCCCTCCGCACACCAGGTCACCAACCCTGCATTTGATAAGCCTGCCAGTCTTTCGCCAAATGTGCCTTTAATTGGCTGAGTAGGGTCTGGTGCAATAATTTCCAGGTAGGCGCTGCCTAATGACATCAAAGCATTTCGGGTCCCTAGACCAACATGCTCGCCCCCGTAAGCTGCTTCGACTCCAAAAGTATCGTTCGCCCAAATCAAGCCCTCGTCCAACGAAGGCACCGCGTACATAAAATGGTCTATTCGTATGGGCATTATTCCTTTTCTCCCGAGATTGTTTGTTAAGGGTCAGGTCGCGGTTTGCTAGTGTCAAGAAAATTTAAACGGCAATGCGATTGATACTAGTTGATTCGATGTTTTTATTGAGTGAAATGGACCAGTTCCGAATTGATGTAAACAGCAACAAATAGTTTCACGCTGACGCTTGTCACTTCTTTTGGATTGCACGACAATCAATTGAGCAATGCGTGGAAAAGGGAAGCAGTGATGTCAGCAGAAGAAGTGCCATTACATTTGCGAGGAAACGGCCGTCCGGTCTCCGAAGAGCTAAGTTTGACGGAGCTTCAAGTGACAGGGTCTATTCCAAAAGAGCTGGATGGCCGATATGTCAGAAATGGAGCCAACCCAATTAGCGGCACCAGCGCTCACCCTTTTTTAGGCGATGGAATGGTTCATGCTCTTCGATTGCGCGATGGTAAAGCGGACTGGTATAGAAATCGATACATCAAGACTCCTTTTATAACTGATACAAGTCTTAATGGTTTAGATCCCACCGTGATGATGAAAATGGAGTCATCGAAAGCAAATACTCACGTGGTAGGGCATGCTGGCAAAATACTAGCTTTGGAAGAGGGTCATTTTCCCTATTCGCTGGATAGTGAGATTAATACGATTGGGCCTACCGATTTCGATGGGGCGCTAAAGGGGTCATTTACCGCTCACCCGAAAATTTGTCCCCTCACGGGCGAAATGCTGGCGTTTGGTTATTCGCTTTTTGAACCTCACTTAAGATATCTAAGGGTTTCGGCTTCTGGCGAGCTAGTGCAGACCGAAACTATTACGGTAGGTGGTCCGACGATGATGCACGACTTTAATGTCACTGAAAATTACGTCATTTTTATGGATCTTCCAGCCGTCTTTGATATGCAATTGGCGATGAGCGGGGACATGCCTATACGTTGGGACGATGACTATCCCGCGCGGCTGGGCGTAATGCCGCGCACTGGAAGTGACTCAGACATCAATTGGTTTGAGATAAACCCTTGTTATATTTTTCATCCGATGAACTCTTACGAAGAGGAAGGTCGAATTGTTTTGGACGTTGCTCGTTACGACCATATTTGGCGGGAATCGACGATGGACTTTCCGTCCCCTGTCCTTTGGCGTTTGATTATTGATACTGCAAGCGGAACGGTTCATGAGCAACAAATTGATGACATGCCAGCTGAGTTTCCGCGGGTGGCCGATCTGGTGGTTGGGCAAAAACATCGATATGGATATATGGTCAGTCTTTCCAATAATGATAACCCCGATGATCTTGTGAATGCATCGAGTTCTATTTTGAAGTACGACTGTAACACCGGTCAGAAGCATGAACTTGACTTAGGCAGAGGGTGTGTCGGCGGCGAGCCAGTATTTGTCCAGTCGGAAAATTTTCGGAATGAGGATGACGGTTATCTGATGACCTATGTATTCGATGCGAAAGCAAATGCCAGCCGATTTGTGATTATGGATGCGGCGACTATGGATAATACTCCTGTCGCATCGATCGAGCTTCCCAGAATTCCTAACGGATTTCATGGTAGCTGGATTCCTACATCCGTTGCTGGCTAGCCCTGTTAAATGGGCCGGTCTGATTGATAAATATGAAAAAACCTGTCAACCGAGGAAATAGCTGATGAGATGGTTGGTGATCATCTGCTCCAGCACTTTCTCTTTTTATGTCAGTGCTGAGAATTCGAAGTCCTTCATTACTGGTGATTCTGCACAATTCCGGCAATTAATCCCTGCAGAGGAGTCCTCTGCTTGGGCATGGTGTGCGGCCACCGCAAATTTTGCGGCTGATTTGTTGGAACAAGATGAGATTAAATTTCCGGTTGTAAGAGAGCTAAGCAATATGGCGGAGTCTTCCGAAAATGCGATATTTTCGTTGTATTGGTGGCAATATGAAATGCGACTTTATCGGAAGCAGAATTCTTTGAAATATTCTTCCAGTGCTCACAAAAAGCGGATGAAAGAATTCCGCGAGGTTGCACGAGGAATGGTGGATGA
Source organism: Candidatus Azotimanducaceae bacterium (assembly GCA_045560825.1). GTDB lineage: Bacteria > Pseudomonadota > Gammaproteobacteria > Pseudomonadales > Azotimanducaceae > UBA4421. Next base: position 56,540 of record JBJKYX010000019.1, on the reverse strand, counting down.
GAGGAATGGCCAAATTCTCAGCGCAAGTCGACAGAGTATCGAACATAGAGAAAGGCTAAAGGAGCAAATCCGTAACACGCTCATTTTGTGCGAAGGTAATGTTGCAGGAATGGAATATTACAGCCAGTTGTGGAACGGATGGATGACTGCAAACCGTGCCAAGCTCAATTTCTAGGCACGGCTCCAAAGATCTTTAATAAGCTTTAGTTGGCGGCTCTCAGCTCATGCTCTTCAGGGTAGGGAGTGGTCACCATGGCAGAAATGTCCCTCTCTTCCTCAGTCTGCTCTAATCCCTCGGCGGTCTCTGAGGCAAGCAACGCCAGTTCCTCTTTGTAGGTATTGAAGAACTCTCCCATAGCTGCCAGAAATTTGGTGTAGTCCTCATCTGTAAGCACTGTTGGAAGTGTCAGGTAATTTAGTTTGGGACTACCAGCAAGAATGTCGTGTTTCTGGAGCATATGAAACCAAAATAGCTGTGATGCCTCGAAGACAGCTCGCTGTGGCGCCAAACCTAAACGGTGCGAGTTGATGTCTCCTTCCGCGCTTTGAACCACTGGTCTTTGTTGCCAGATTAAGGTGATTAAGCTGCCGGTACCGCAGGCCTGGCAGGGGGCCCCAAGGGACTTTGCTAGCCGATTGATTTCTTCTCGAAACCAGTCTCCCTTTGCATTGTGTGCCAGACATTGTTCAGCGGTCCACAAGTGCTCCAAAACAGCATCTACTGCGGTCAGACAGAGCGCATTTTGGTTGAAGGTGCCGCCGCTGTTAATCGTTTCAGGGTGTAAGGGGTCATGACGCTCCATCCACTGGGTGGTTCCACCAAACCCGCCAAAGGGAAAGCCGCCGCCAAAGTATTTGCCGAAAGTCGTCATGTCGGGAGTGACTTGCACCAACTCCTGAGCTCCGCCGGGCGCTAGTCTGGAAGTCATGACTTCGTCGAAAATAAGAGCGCAGCCAGCTTCGGTGCAGGCCTCGCGAATCGCGCTCAAGTATTGTGTTGGAGCGACCTGCTTAAGATAAACCATTGGATTTACCATGACCGGCTCCATGATGACTGCCGCAAGATCGTCCGCATTGTCTCTGATGGCTCGTACAATCAGGTCAGCGTCGCCATAAGGCACGATGACTTTCTCATAGGGGGTGTCTAAAGGCCCTGCCATTTTTCCGCCGTGAATCCAGGCGCCGTGATACGCGCCATCGTACATCATTATCTTGTTTTTCCCCGTGACGGCTCGGGCGGTGTGGATGGCATATGAATTGGCCTCGGTTCCCGTATTTGAAAATCTCACCAGATCTATAGACGGGAAGCGCTGGGTAAATGCTTTCGCAACTTTAGCTTCGAGTAAGTTGGGAGCGCCTCCAAGTGCGTGACCAGCTTCCATCGCTTTAGCGACGGCTTCTTTTACCGGAGTAGGTGAAAAGCCGAAAAGGCCAGCTGTGAAATTTCCCAGAAAGTCAGTTAAGCGTTGTCCATCTGCCGTGATCGCTGTCGCCTCGCTCGCATCGACAAAAGTTAATGGGAAGGGAGTATGGAAGATTGAAGCTCGATTGGTTCCTCCTGCAATACCGGAAGCTTTTGCTTCATTAAACGCCTCTTCGCTTTTTGGATTGGCTGCTTTGTACTCAGCGATCAATGCTTCTGTGGCATTTTTCAGTGCGGTTAACGCTTGACTGGACGCCATAGATTTCTCTCCCCAGTTCGAGTTGTATTGAGTTTTCTCTCCCCAAGACGTTACGCATTAGACCATGTAAATTCAAGGCTAACTTAGAGTTCTCCTTTTAGTAGATACAGGTGTACTCATCACTAAATTTTTGATGTTAGTTTGTAGATTCCGTAATTTGGTCAGTTTTGGTTTTCTCTAAATCCGAAACAGATCTCAGCCGGGGTAAGCCGTTTTCTAAGGGATTGTTTTGTTATCGAACAGCGGATTGTCAGCGCTTAGAATTATTGAAGGTTGCTTCCATATGTTCATAAGCGAATCCATTTGGCTTATAGAGGGAATCCTGCCTACCGAGCAGTTGGGCCATTCGGTCGCCGTGAGTACCGATCAGCTCATCGGCAATTGAAGAGTAATCTTCAATAGGTCGACACATCAGTCTTGTGTAGGTGATATGAGCAACTACTCGTTCTCCCTCGGCGGTTCTGGGCCAGCTGGCGTGCCATGTGTTTCCATCCCACATAGCGACTGATCCCGCTGGGCAGTTAATTGCTATGGCGCCGTCTTTTGCCGCCGCTTCCTCTTCAGTCGGGTGTCTTCTTAATTCTTTGGTACCTGGAATAACGAGAGTTGCCCCGTTTTCTTTGGTGTACTCGTCAGTTGCCCAGCAGCAAGTTAGTAGCATATTGAACTCAGGAAGTGGAGCGGGCATCCAGTTAGCATCTGCGTGTAATCCTATTCCGGGTGAGCCCTTCGGTGAAACGCTAGTAGCGAACTGGCTAAGTAGAAACCCTCTGCCCACTGAAAATTCGGCCATCGCCATGAGTTTAGGGTTGAGTGCTGCTTGCGCAAAAATGGGGTCCTTCCGCAGCTGCATGTTGCCTCCTCCCATCTCTCCGCCGGTCTGTTCCAGTATTTTATTTCTTAGTGCTTCATTGAACTCGGGAGTGGCGGCATCCTCTATGACAGCCCAGCCTTCTTTGGCAAGATGCTCGCACGCCTCCGACAATCCAAGCTCATCAATTATTGGTTGAAGTTCCTCTGAGACAATCTCGGGGGGATTGGTATCGTACAAAAGCTGCGGGTTAGCGATTCCCTCTGTTGCCTCTTTTAATGTATCGGTCTCTGTTTTTACTTCTGCCATGATTAGGTTTCTCCCTAGTAACTCTTCTCCGAATTCAGACTATCTGTCTCTTTCTTTGTAATCTATAGGTTGTCACGTTTTTTCGTAAGCATCCATTATTCGAGGCTAGCTGGCCTTGGCAATGATATTATCTTTAGGCGCCATTGGCTGGCCGAGAAGTTCTGCTAAATTTTTCATTCGGAATTCATTCGCTTCGACCGTCTTTCTTTGTCTGACGTGACCATAACCTCTGATTAGATCTGGAACGCTCGCCAGACGAGTAGCAGCATCTAGATTTTCCTCGTTAATTTGATCAAGTATGGTTTCGATATCATTTTCATACTGGGAGATCAGTGCTCGTGCGGCTCTGGATTCAGGGGAGTTCTTGAATGGATCCAGGATCGATCCTCGTAACCGGCGAAACTTTGCGAGCAGCTTAAAGGCCAGTATCACCCATCCACCAACCTCTGCTTTAATAATTTTTTCCGAGCCTTCGATCTTTTTGCCAAAGGGCCAGCCGCCGAGGTGAAAAGAGAGTTTGAGTTTTCCATCGAAGGTCTCTTTCAAGGCTTGTTTGAAGTTAGGGTCAGCATAGAGACGAGCAACTTCCCACTGATCTTTGTGAGCGAGGACCTTGAAGTAATATTTTGCTACTTCTTCTGTTAAGTCTTCAGAGCTTGAGAAAAGCGCTTCTTTGTCGCGCACCCGATTGACCAGCGTGAGGTATTTATCTGCTAGCGCCTCATTTGAGTGCTCAACGAGAAACTTCGCTCGACGCTCTATCTGCTCATCTAGCGTTTCACTGACCGCTTCTTTGAACGAGTTATCCTGGATCAAATTCAAAGCAGCTTTCAGGTCGTGTTGAGCGTAGCGGCCTAGCTCAAAGGCGATTCTGTTCATTTCGATCGCGACGCCATTGAGCTCGAGGGCTCTCATTATTGCTTCGTGGCTCACTGGAATGCCGCCCATCTGCCAGGCGGCACCCAGCAACAGAGTGTTTGCGTAGACCGCATCTCCTAATATTCGTTCCGCTAGCACGATGCTATCCAGTTTCAGAAGGTTGTTTTCGAGAGCGGTATCGAGTCGGCTAATCAGCAGAGTCTCGTCAATGTTCCAGTTCGGATCCCTGGAAAAATCTGCCGTGGGGGTGAGGTGTGTTGATACAACTCCGCGACTTTTTCCTGGCACCAGCGTAGCTAATACCTCGTCACCGGCAGAGACTATGATATCGGCCCCAATCAGGGTATCGGCTTCCCCGTTGGCAATTCGCGTGGAGGTTAACTGGTCGGCATTAGCTGAGACTTTTATATGCGAGAGCACTGCTCCATATTTTTGGGCAAGACCGGTCACGTCAAGATTGGAGCTGTATAAGCCATCGGCATGAGCCGCAACTGCTAGGGTTTGACCGATTGTAACAACGCCGGTACCCCCTATTCCCGCTACCAGGACAGACCACGATCCGTCGATTTTTGGTAGTTCAGGTAACGGGATGTTGGGTAGATCAGGAAGTTCATCTCCCTGGTCATGACTCTTAAGCTTAGCGCCTTCAATAGTTATAAAGCTTGGACAAAAGCCTTCGACGCAGGAAAAATCTTTGTTGCACGAAGATTGATTTATCTGGCGCTTTCTTCCGAATTCGGTTTCCAGCGGTTCTATCGCCATGCAGTTGGAAACTGTTCCGCAATCCCCGCAGCCCTCGCAGACTGTTGGATGTATGAACACGCGTTTATCGGGGTCATGCCACTGTCCGCGTTTTCGAAGTCGACGACGCTCTGTGGCACAGGGTTGCTCGTAAATAATGACTGAGACATTGTTGTAGTCACGAAAGTCCCGCTGTACGACTTCAAGCTGAGTTCGTTCGTGGATAGTCAAGGAATTTGGAAACTCATGGTCTGAAAATTTTTCGGGTTCGTCGCTTACCAATGCCATTTTTCGGACGCCTTCTGCATCCAGCTCCGAGACGATTTGATCGATCGAGAGCTCCCCCTCGATAGCCTGGCCCCCGGTCATAGAGACAAAACCATTGACCAACAGTTTGTAGGTGATTGGCAGGTTGGCTGCAACAGCGGCTCGAATCGCCATGAAGCCCGAGTGATAATAGGTCCCGTCTCCCATATTCGCAAAGACATGCTTTTCTTCAGTGAAGGGCTGCTGTCCAATCCACATTGCACCTTCGCCTCCCATGTGGGAAATGGTGTTTGTTTTTGTGGGATCAAGCATCATAGCCATACCGTGACAGCCGATTCCTGCAAGCGCTCTGCTTCCTTCGATGACCTGGGTGGATCGGCCATGCGGGCAACCCGCGCAGAAAGAGGGACTTCTTATAGGTGCGGGATAACCATCGATTGGCTTGTCCGGAAAGTTTGGCTGAGCTACTCCGCATTCTGGAGATACTCGCACCGCCGTCTTGCTAAGGATTCGCACAATTGTTGTCGGATCAATCTCGCCACTGTTGGGGAAGGCTGGCTCGCCTCGATTGGTACTATAGGTCTGACCTCCAAAAAACTTACCGACGATGTTAGGGGCTTCATCCTCTCCGTAAAGAATGGACTTTATTTGGTCTTCGAGTAGAGGTCTTTTTTCTTCGACCACGAGTATGGTGTCAAGGCCTGCTGCAAAATCACGAATCACTACGTCGTCTAAAGGCCAAATCATGCCCACCTTCAGGATACGCAACCCTAGGCTACCCAGTTCCGACTCTGCGACACCGAGAGCTCTGAGAGCCTGCATCAGATCCTGGTAAGCTTTGCCAGCTGCGACGATTCCTAGTTTTGCCTCCTTGCTGCTTCGGACTATTTTGTTTAGATTATTTTCTCGTGCGTAGACGAGCGCCTCATCGATTCGCTTTTCGTAAAGCACGTGCTCCTGCTCTACGAAGGGAGTAAAAGTCTGAATGCTTAAGCCTTCCCGTGATTCAGGCATCGATATATTCGGCGACTCAGGCGACACATAGAGAGAACCGCCTCCCTCGATGACATCAGTGACAAGCTTCATGCCGCATACCAGTCCGCTGTGACGGCTTAGTGCTATTCCGTGTAAGCCGAAGTCGAGGACCTCTTGAGCATTGGAAGGGGCGAGCAAGGGAATCCCGACAGAAAGAAAATTGAAATCGGAATAACAGGTCAGAGTTGAAGACTTAGCTCCATGGTCGTCTCCCACGAGTAGCAAGCTACCGCCAAGAGGAGAGGTGCCCGCCATATTGGCGTGCCTTAACGCGTCCATTGACCGGTCCATCCCTGGAGCCTTGCCATACCAAATAGAGAATACACCGTCGACAGTAGCGCCTGGGAATGTGCCTACATACTGAGAGCCCCACGCGGCGGTTGCCGCAATGTCTTCATTGACACCTGGCTTGAATACGACGTTATAGTGTTCAAGGGTGTCCGATGCGTTCCATAATTCCATGTCGTATCGGCCCAGGGGTGAGCCTCGATAGCCAGAAATAAAGCCGGCCGTGTTTAGATTATTTGAGATGTCTCTAATGCGTTGCTGTATGGGGAGCCGCACGAGCGCTTGCATTCCGGTCATGTAAACCCAGCCTTCATCCTGGGTCAATCGATCACCAAGGACCATATCCAGTCGCTTGTCATCTGTACTGGCTGACTCGCTCATCTGACTCTCCACTCTCTAAAACTCCTTATTAGTATTACCAGAATCAGACTTGCGTGTCGTCAAAAAATGTTATGCCTTGGTGCAGAATGACCACCAAAAGAAGTTTGAGCGGATTTGTCAAAGCTGGTTATTGAGAGTTAACTATAGGAGCACAAAAAAAGAGGAGGGGTTTGATGACCATACGCAGAATAAGTGCCGAGTCAGGTCTAGAAGAGATTTTGGATATTCTCGAAAAGGACGGAGGTCTTATTCTGGAAGGGTTGTATCCAACGCGTCTAATCGACTCAATCCGTGATGCCATTATTTTAGCTTCAGAAAAGTTCCAACCAGGAGAAGCTACTCAGGGTTTGGGATCTCCCGGGAATGCCTTTGTGGGTAAGAATACGATCCGGTTTTCCAGTTTAGGTAAGATCACGTCGGATTATTTCGAGATGCTCGACAATGAGGTGTTTCGATCTATTGCGGATGCCTTGTTATTGCCCCATTGCGCGTCTTATTGGGTAAACACGGCTCAGGCAATGTTAATCGGACCAAACTCAGAAGCTCAGCCATTGCATCGTGATTGCCTCAATTGGCCTCAGGTGGTTGTTCCCAGTTGGCCTGAGGGTCCCGAGTTGACTGTAAGTTCCATGATCGCGTTAGAGGCGATCACGGAAGAGATCGGTGCGACGCGAGTGATTCCAGGAAGCCATCGCTGGTTGGATCTGGGACAACGCGTACATGCTGATCTGACTGAAGCGGCAGAGATGGGGCCGGGAGATGCGCTGGTTTATACGGGAAAGCTGGTTCACGGAGGCGGGGCGAACATGACGTCCGACCATTGGCGCCGGGCTATGCATCTTAGCTATGTTGTCGGATGGTTAACTCCGGAAGAATCCAGCCCTATAGATTACTCTGACGAAGATCTGAGAGGGCAAAGCGAGGCCGTAAAAAGAGTTCTCGGTCACCGCTCATATATTTCCGATTCTCCGTCGGCCGGGGGTCTTTGGCTTCGTCACGCGAAAGGGATTTAAGATTGCCTTCGTATACCTGCAAAAATCCGAGTTTGGTTTTGGAACACCTCACTTCGGGAGAATTCTTTTGGATCCCTTAGCTGAACGTGTAACAGAGGACATAGAAAGTCTCGGCTTAAAAAAGTACGTCATAGAATTGGACGAGAACGGGTACACCGTCTTGCCACCCGATGTTGCTTGCCCGAATGGGTTGAGGGATCGGTTGCTGGACGCGTGTCTTGATGTGGCTGAAAGCCGAAATGGAGAGCGACCTGATCTTCAGACGGATCGGGTATATTTGCCTGGTCATGCTGACCAGTTTGAAGGTGCTTTGGGGGCTGAACGCGGCGATTCACCCATAGGAGACATGATGCAATCTCTTGTTGTCGAAGGAGAGATTTTTGAAGAAGCTCTCATGAATCCGGTTCTGTTGGCGCTGAGCGCATACTTGACGGGTTACAGTTCTGTGTTGTTAACCATGGCTTGCTTTATAAAAGGGCCGAACAAAACAGAATTGCCATTGCACTGTGATGCGATGGGGCCTTCTCCGTTATCGTTAATTTCCACAGAGTGTAATTTAACTTATGCCCTCACTGACTACACGAAGGAGAAAGGTTGTCTAGCTGTGGTTCCTGAAAGTCATAAGCTTTGTCGACAGCCCAGAGGCGAAGAGCGGCTGGTAGCCAAAAATCCATACGCGATTCCAGTCGAGTGTCCTGCTGGATCGCTCGTCTGCTGGCATGGAAACACCTGGCATGGAGCGTACAGTCGGCAAGCAAGCGGTCTGCGGGTTAGTCTAGTCATAGACTTTGTCAGAAAGCATATCCGCACAGCTGAGCACCTCACCGAATATATGCCCGAAGAAGTCCTGGCAAGGAACTCGGCTCGATTTGCTGTGATAACGCATCAGGCCATGGCGCCAACCATACCCAATCAGAGTAAAAATGATCAAAATATGGCTCGAGCAAAACGTGTGCTGGAAGAATATAACCAGGAGCTAGGATTTGATTTACAAAAATATGAGTGGAGCCCCTACGCTTAGCCTGAGGCGTTATTTCTTAATGTACGTTGCGGAAACGAGGTATCAGGGATTTATCGATCTCATAAATTTGATCAAATGAGGAAGGTTAGGCTCATGATTGAGCGCGGCCTGCATGTGATCTCCTTCAACTGAGAAAAATGTCCATCCGTTGCGATTGGCCATCTCTTCGCCTTTCTCACAGATTATGGCCTCGTCGCGGCCCTTCCAAAGAAGTACAGGGACGCCTGAATCAGCTACCGCTTGTTCGTGACCCTTCACGTCCTCTAGATAGTCGTAGGTATGTTTCATTGCTGGTATGAGTTCTTCAGGCCAGTCAAAGTCATACAACTCCATGATTCTCTCAAAGGGATAATCTTCACCGTTTTTTAGCCCGCCTACTTCTTCGGTTGTGCCGGTCTCTGGGCAGTGCCCTCCTATCATCAGACTAAGTAATCGATTTCGCTGGTGCTCAGCCATACAACATGCTATCCAGCCACCCATTGAATACCCGATGAAATGGGCTTTATCGATGCCTTCTTTGTTCATGATCTCCACGATATGGTTGGCGCGTTCTTCGCGGGAATAAAAGGCAGCTTCTGTGGGCTTGTCACTTTCGCCATGGCCTAGACTGTCAATGCTGACGCAATGATATCCCTCTGATACAAAAGCGTCTGCGTAGGCGGAGAATGCTTCTTTGCTGCTAGTCCAGCCGTGCTGCATAACAATGGCTTCGGAGCTCCGCTTACCTTGGATGGTATAGGCAAGTTTCAGACCTGCGTATTCAATGAATTGAGTGTTGTGATCGCTCATGACGGTCTCTTTTCGAAACTGAAATTTATGCCACAAAAACGGGTTACAAACCAGATGAATCTTGTAGGTGTAGATATTTTTGTTAAGACTAGACTTGTGAAGAGAGAAATTTAGAATCAAAAGCAACAGGTTGAGGGGTAGAGCGATGTCGATAGAGGTGCAACCTTTGACTCCAGCATTTGGAGCGGAAATCAAAGGTGTTGATTTAGTTTCGTGTTCAGCGGCTGAATTCGATGGGATTCTCGAGATTTTTTCCGAATATGGGGTGGTCTTTTTTCGCGATCAGCAGAGGCTGAGTGAGAAGGAGCATATTGACCTAGCAAGTCGCTTTGGAGAGATACACATCCACCCTGCTGCGCGGGGGAGAGAGGATGCTTATCCCGGTTTGCTCAAGATGAAAACGAACAAGGAGTCTACTGTTGCTGCGGGGAACAGGTGGCATTCTGATGTGTCCTGTGATGAATTTCCTCCTCATGCGAGTATCTTGCAACTCCACGAAACCCCGTCATCTGGCGGAGACACGCTGTTTGCTAGTCTTTGCGCCGCGTACGAGGCGCTGTCTGATCCTATGAAAACGATGCTTGATGGACTGAGTGCGCTACATTCCGGTGAGGAGCCATTTCGCCACCTATTTAAATTCCAAAACCATCAGGCAGGGCAGGGGTGGCCCGAGAATGATCACCCTATTGTTCGAGAGCACGTGTCTTCAGGCCGCCCTGCGCTATTCATTGACCGCGAATTTACGAAGAAAATTAATGAGTTACCTAAAGACGAAGGTAAGGCTCTGCTTGAGTTCTTGTTTGGTCACACAGAGAGAGTCGATTTTCAATGTCGTTTCCAGTGGACTCCCAACGCCATCGCGATTTGGGACAATCGTTGTGTGCTTCATCATGCTCTTTGGGATTACTGGCCAGAGCAAAGAACGGGTAGCAGGGTGACGACGGTTGGAGAAAAACCAGTAGCCTGGCGATTATCAGATCACAGTAAAGTTCAAAAGGAACGATCTTCGATCAGGCTGACCGCGTAGTAAGAGAGGATTTAATGTGACCCGGCAGAGGCTATTTCAGGACTATTGTTTGGATTTCTGTTAAACCCTGATTCGATTTATGGTTTAAGTCCGGATACACGAGCCAGAATGCCCGGTACAAACTCGTTGACCTCTATTTGAATAAAACCGGCTCGTTCAAAGTAGCCCATGCAGTCCGCGCGTGTGTGGGTAAGCCCGGTGCTGTTTGACATCACTTCCAGCAGCCCCCAGATTGCTGCGTCTGTCGGTCCTGCCCGGTCGTCGTCGAGCATCTCGCCGATTAGGTGCATCTCGCCCCCAGGTACTAACGCATCGAAGGCTTTTTGAATAACTAAAGAAACGATCTCTCGATTGTATTGAGGTAAATTGCTAGCCATTAGCGCGACGCCGCATCCTTCAGGGAATGTGTCCTCCGTGAAGTCGCCTCCCTGCGTGGAGACACGATCATCTACCTGTTTTTCTTGATGAAATCCTTTGTGACTTCAACGACTGGTGGCAGATCGAATACGATCGCCTGCAGCTGTTCATTTTCCTGCGCCGAAACGATCGAATAGGCGCCCGAGCCGCCTCCAAGATCCATCATTTTTGTGCGATTGCTCAGATCAACTTGTTTGACGAATCGTCTGCCTGCACCAAACCCTATGGATGAAGTGCCCTCATGGTATTTTCTGGCTTCTTCAACCGTCATGGATTCGTAGTTTCCTATGACTCGCGGCTCATTCAGATTCTTAAGTTTTTCGGTGAGATTGCCCCAGTTTTTCCATCCGGGTCTCAAAAAGGAAAGCCACGGTCCAGCGTAGCTTTTCTCGTCTTTGACTAGGAATCGTTGCACATCATCTGCATTTTTGTAGTGATCTTTTTCCCAGTGGATCAAAGCCGCGGTCGCGCACATGGTCATTAATCGTTCAGCGTTGAGCTGCGTGATCCCGGCAGCTTCCGCAAACAGGCCGACCGTATTGTTGCCTTGGCTGATTTCAGTAAATAGATTCAGATCTATCGCTGCGAACAAAGAGGCGGACTCGATAAACGCTCGACTCATTTCCTGAAGTCTTACCGTATCTAGTTTTTTTTCGGCCATGCTTTGTTTTATACGCGAGCTATTAGCTCGCGGATTTTTTTCGACCTGTGAAATACTCAAAGCTACTCGGCCACGATTCTTCCCAGTCAATCAAAACCCCACCAGTTTTCACTTCTTCGATCATTTGTAAGCATCGCCTGAGAATGCGAGTTTGCATTTCTATGTCATCAGCAGCGCCGAAATTGTTACCCATGGGATAGTTCATGAACAGACTTCTCGGTGGTTTGACTTGTTCGGTGAGATCCCTGCCTGTCGAGAGGCAGACGGTGGCAATACCAGCTTGTTCGACCACTCGGCATACCAAACCCACGGTTTGGTGATCGAGGGGTCAGGCAGGCGCTGCGATTAGAATATCGACGCCATCCTCATTTAATTTCTCGACAAACGCAGGTGCCGATTCATTTAGTATTTTGCTTCGGTTGTAGATACGCCCCATGAATCCACTCCACAGTCGATGAGCTACTCCCCCTATTTCGCCAGACTTTTCTAGTTCTCGTAATCGATCGATGGGAAAAACACAGTTGAGATCTGAGTCGGCGTCTGTGTGGTCGTAGTAACTGTCATTGATATTGAAGTCATTACTGTCCGCATCACTGGGTACTTCGTCCAAACGATGATCGTTTCTCGCGTCGGGGTCAAAATCCGGCATGGAGCACTGGGAGACGCCACCAGACGTTAACAGGCTCACAGTACAGTCTTTAAGGGACTTGTTTAGTCTTGTTAGAGGTGCGGATTTGTTAATCGTCCACTCGTAAGGCGGAAAGCCCATTGAGCCGTAGTGTTTGTTCAGTTCGGCGACATAACTAATAGGTTCCACGTCCAATCTCCCTCCGGTGTTTAACTATTTCTCTGAGCCAGAATGAGTCTCAGTGACTTAGCTTGTCAACTCTTCTTTCAGGTGAGGTTTATTACTTTGGATTATATAGGGTTGGCTTTGTGATTTGATAAGGGGGTATGCTGTTGAGCATCATAGGGGAGAAAAGGTATGTCTGATCAACTTTGGCAATACTCGGCATCTGAGCTCGCGAAAATGATTCGAGACAAGGATGTGTCGAGTGAGGAAGTGGTCCAAGATCACTTGCAGCGAATAGGCGAGGTTAATCCTAAGCTGAACTCGATCACGATCGTGCTCGAAGAGTCATCCCTGGCAGAGGCGAGAAAGGCAGACCAAAGCGAGCCTGTTGGGCCCTTGCACGGGGTTCCTGTCACAGTAAAAGAAAATATCGATTTGTTTGGGACTCCGACCACCTCAGGGATTCCTGCTGGCGCCGAGCTGATGCCCGCGGCTGACGCGCCAGTTGTCAAAAGGCTGAAAGATGCCGGAGCTATTCCTATCGGTCGAACGAATCTTCCGGAATTGGGTCTAAGAATTGATACCGATAACCCACTAAGAGGGCGGACACTCAATCCCTGGGATCAGACGAGGACTGCCGGCGGATCCAGTGGCGGTGAGGCGTCGGCGATTGCCAGCGGTATGAGCCCGCTCGGTTTGGGTAACGACATAGGTGGGTCGGTTCGCAACCCCGCGTTCTGTTGTGGTATCAGTTCCCTTAAGCCTTCGGCAGGGCGAATTCCCAGGGCCAGCACAATAGCGCCAGTGGAGAGAGGTTTTGCTGATCAATGGATGGCAGTTGACGGCCCGATGGCTAGGCGTGTCGAAGATTTGAAGGTGGCTTACGAAGTGCTTAGCGGAAGGGAGATATTAGACCCGATGACCGCGGACGTGCCGCTTTATGGGCCAGACTTTCCAAAGAGAGCGGCCATTGTTAAAGAAGTGCCCGGCGTGGAGCTGCCCCAGTCTGCACTGGGTGCGATTGATAAAGTCCAGAGCGTTTTGCGATCGGCCGGTTGGGAAACGCAGGAAGTCCAACCCCCCGAACTTGAGCGTGTTCATGAAATATGGGCGCACGTACTAAGTGCTAACTTCAAGCCGCTGGTCGATGATCCAGAATTATTTCCAAAGTTGATGTCCAAAGAGCTTTTAGCGATGTGGGACTATATTTTTGAACGTTATGATCCAAACAAAAAGTCCATTCTTGAATTATTCACGGAAAGAGAAAGGCTCAGTGTTTTGTGGGAAAAATTCTTCGTGGAGTATCCTGTCGTCGTGGGGCCTGTATGGACCGATATTCAGTTTGAAAACGGTGCAGATATTGCCAGTAGCGCTGGCTATCCTATCACCGTGGATCTGTTGAGGTTTATTTCTCCTGCTAACTTGTTGGGTTTGCCGTCGACTGCTCTAACCGTTGGAGAGACCGATGGTTTGCCTGTCGGAGTCCAGTTTTATGCGGCGAAATGGCGAGATGATATTTCCTTGACTGCCGCTTCAACTGTAGAAAAAGAGCTCGGTATTCTGTGTCCTATTGATCCCAGGTTTTGAGTCGCATCGAATCCAGCAGCGCTAGCTCTTATATATAGATAATTAGAATTATTACGAAACCCAGTAACAGGGCTCCAAGACTCCACATGAGTTGTCGATTCGATTCTCTGTTATCGGCATCTTCCAGGCTATCTATTCTTTTGGGTTCAGGGTTTTCTGGTTCTTCTGACATAGCGGTCACTCGAGGTTTTCACGATATTGTAAGAGATTCTCATTGAGAAAACACGATCCCGAGAACTGGCTTTGGTATCTGCTTTAACCGGATCGAACCGCATTATTTTTGTTCAGGTTTCTCTAGTAGACTCTGAATGTTGAGAGAGAGGAGAGTGATATGTGGTGGATTATATTCAAGTATTTGACGACTGCCGGTGTCGTAGTGGTTGTCTCGGAAATCGCAAAGCACAGCGATCGCCTGGGTGCGTTTATCGCATCCCTGCCTTTGATTACGGTCATGGTTTTGATGTGGATGTTCGTCGAGAATCAATCCACGGAAAAAATATCTAACCACGCCTTTTATACGTTCTGGTATGTGCTTCCGTCTTTGCCCATGTTTTTGATTTTTCCAATCTTGTTGAAAAGTTTTACTTTTTGGCCCTCATTGTTGATATCCGTTTTGGTTACAGCGGTGCTTTTTCTGCTTTGTGCGATTGCAGTTAGGTGGTTCGGGGTAGAGTTAATGTAGGGGAAGGGGCGTGGTGGCATTGCTATACGTTAACTACCCTGTCAATTAGCTAGAAGTGTTCGTTAAGAGTGTGGATTTAATAGTGCTAGAGGTACTGCTATGAGTAGTGTGGAAGATCGGTTGGATATCATGGAGTTAATCGCCAGGTATGGCGCTGGATTGGATGCAAGAGATTGGTCTTTATGGCGAGACGTGTTTACTGATAACGCTTTGTTCGATTTGAGTAGCTGGAATAATTTGGTGCCAAAGCGTGTTGATACGTCTCGAGTGGTTAAGGCCCAAGCGCGAGTTTTTGCTGAATTGGCTGTGACGCAGCATATGATGTCGAATTTCCGAATCTTTTTTGACGAGAGCAATTCTGGTCGTGTGGTTGCAGTTATGCGGGCAGAGCATTGGATACGTGTAGAACCTGAATCGGAAGAGATGAAACGATATACGATGTTCGGCTTTTACAATAACGCACTTGTAAGAGAAAATGGTAATTGGAAAATCGATGAGATGCATCTTCACGTTACGAAAACGGAAGGTGACCGGTGGGTTATGCAGGAGGCGGAGAGACGGGCCAGGGCCAAAAAAGCAGCCGAAAAATAGACGGCGTCCATCGAGGGTTTAAAAAAACTCTATGCCTATTTATTCTTAATAAGAATATATTTGTTTTTAAATATTCCTTATTCAATTGATTCAGAAGTGAGCACCATAGCACTTGTTCAACCAGTTCCGATTAATAACTTGTTAAGGTAGAAGGTCAGATGCCAAGTTCAGTAGCCGCCGTTCGAAGCAATAACCGTAGAGAAGAGTTAACCGAGATCAAGAAAAGTCCACAGCACCCGAAAGCGGACGAGGGCATTTCAGAGTTTGAAAGAGCTCGAACGTTGAGCAAGACCTGGTCAATGTCTCAAGACTGATATCTGCAGGGTGCCTTCCTCTGAGGTTTTTCGTTCACGCTAATTGAAGGTCGAAATGACCTCTTCGACAGCCCTTTGCGCCAGGCCTGCGACCTCTTCGTCGGGCGCAGCGGGATCAGGGCTCCCAATGATAATGAAACGATCGATACCCAGATCAACCAGCTCGGAAAGGCGATCAATACAGTAAGACGGTGGGCCATAGATGCCGAACTCATGGGCGAAATCGCTGGTGATAAAATCATTCCCAAGCTGCCCGTGTTGCTTCATGTTGTATGAGCTGTGAATGTTCGTGAGAATGTCTCGAGTCGCCTCGCTGACAGGACCAATCGGTTTGCCATGCATGGCTGCAAAGCGAGCTTGGCTTGCGATTGACGGAGCGGCCATCTTCCATGCGATTTCACCATCGTCATGTACCACCATATTAATGTAGGCAGATATCGCTGTACTGCTCCGAGAGCTTTTTCTTTGGACCTCCTTGATTTGATCAATGCCCCACTTGATTCTTGCTGCGCTTGAACCGAGCATTAAGTCAACTCGGTCAGCGTGTAAAGCCGCCATGGAAATCACTCTCGGTCCGGTGGCCGCGACGCCAACAGGGACTTTGTTCTGATGGAGTGGCCATTGAATTCGGCTGGTATCGGGCTGGTCGCCCAGGTTTAAAGAATCCACGTTTGAATCCTCCGCAAATTCGACTTGCTCCCCTCGCAAGTAACGTTGTAGGTCGACCAAGTAGGTCTCGAGCATTGATGCAGAGCTGGGAGAATAGCCAAGGTGAGCCAGCGAGGAGTCACCTCTCCCGATACCTAAGTAGGCTCTACCCCCACTGACTGTTTGTAAAGTAGCCATGGCAGAAGCTGTGACCGCTGCGTGGCGAGTCATTGGGTTAGTTACTCCGGTACCCAGTTTTAGAGTGCGCGTTACGTTTGCAGCGGCAGTCAAGCTAACGTAGACCTCCGGTGCAAGATTCTGGGTGTCGAAGAAAAGAAGACCATCAAATCCAGCCTCTTCATATAACTTCGCGTAGGAAAAAGTAGGGTCAATGTCCGCGACTTCATGCCAAAAATGGGTTGGCCTGGCGTGCCAAAACTCAACTGATTTCATAATGGATTATTTAACCCTTTTTTTGTCTAAATGACGTATGTTCGATTTGGCCTTAAGTTTAATTCAATCCAGTGAGCTTCTGTTATAAAGTTTTAAGGGATCAAGTGAACCTGTCAAAAAGATTAGACTGGGATTTAGAGAATTTCGACAAGAAGAAAGTGAAGAGGAATTATGATGAACGAACAAGAGGGTCCGGGAGTTATTACCACTAAAGATGTCGGAACGACGACCATAGCCAAGACGACTTTGCTTGATAGCAGAACGACGATGGCCTACGCATCGAGCATCAATGATGTAAATCCAAGATATTTTGATGATCTGCGAGAGGAAGGCTTGATGGTTCACCCCTGCCTCGCGTTTTCCCTTCAGTGGGCCAGTCGGTTTAGGCCCGACCAAAAAATAGATCCTAGGGTCGCTGCGTTCGGCGTGCACGCCTCCACAGATCTCAGGATCCACAGGCCCTTCCGTGCTGGGGAAGCCATTACTACTCAAGGTAAATTAATACAGAAAAGGCAAATACCCCCTGGCGTTTATAACGTCGAAAAATATCGAATGGTGTCTAGTAGCGGGGAGCTGGTAGCGGAGCTTTATTATAATGGCATAACTCGCGGAGCAACGCTTGAGGGTGGAGATGTCTTACTAGAGGAAGAACTCAAGCCTCCAACAGTAAGCGGGTTCGGCGCGGAGCCTTTGTGGACCAAAGAACTCGTTGTAGGGCTGCATGCGGGGCAGCAATATACCGAGTGCGCGAATATTTATAACCCGATTCACACTGAACCCAGCGTGGCTAAAGCCGCGGGGTTGCCCGATATGATTCTTCATGGCAGTGCGACTAAGGCGATGGCCCTGATGACAGTAGTGGATGAGTGTTTAGGTGGCGATGCGGATCGGGTAACCCGGCTAACCGGGCAACTCAGAGGTATGGTGTTGATGGATACAAAGGTGAAGGTGGAGTGTTGGACCGAGGAAATCGTTGAAGGCGAGGTCAGGATTGCCTTTCGCGTGCTCAATGATCAAGGAGACCCTGCCATCAGTAACGGCGCCATCTGCGCTTTAGCCTAGGGTTGAGAGTTAAAGAAAGTCTACCACGGGTTAGGGTCTGGCTAGCCTGAACACTTCGTAGGGTCTTGGGTTAGCAGACACTTCTCGCATCTGTCCAACAATTTCCGGATAGTTCGGCTGGTATTTGTCGTACCAAGCGCGCATTAATTCGTCGAGGTTTTCCGTTTGACGTTCTGCAGTCACGGAGTAGGTGGTGTCGCCTATTCTCAGATGAGCGTTATCATTTTCGAGTAGTCGAGTGACCCAGCCGCTGTCTTTGCCTCCACTCACATAGAGTTCGCCATTAACCTGGACGATCCAGATAATCACGACTCGGGGGATCAAGCCTTCGGCTTTGAGACGAACTTCATCAATGCCAGAGGTGTCTCCCCACTCTGCTGGAATTTGTTTGTCGGTTCCTCCGATGAAAAATCCGGGTACGACAGCAATGGGTAATAGGTATAAAACCAGAAGGGCTAGGAAGGTTATAAGAACGATTATTTTTTTAATCATATTTAATCCAATAGGTTTTATATTGTTTCAGCTAGGCTCCAGCCCAGTAGGAGTGAGTGCCAACGCAAATGCGCTGCGGAAGAAGTACGGATGCGATCGGCCCATAAGAGATGTCTTGGGCATCGAAAATTACACATTCGGACTTGTTGTTGTTCATGTCCGTGGTGAAGGTTAAAACGTAGCCATCGCTTTCATTAACCGAATTCCCACTCGGGGCCATAGGGCTTTCACTGGCATAGACACCCTCGGGAAACTTATATTCCTGGCGTTCGCCCGTTTGAACATTTAAGCGTAAAAGACCGTCAAATAGAAACCAACCAGGTTTGGCCGTCGCGGCCCAGGTATATTGATAGGGTCGGCCGGCAACGCGAGGGTTAATCATGCCAAACTCCGAGATTCCGTCTTCTAAGGGCCCTTCTGTGACTGTCCCGGTCCTCAGGTTGAACTTCCAGCGATAGGCGTGCGCGCCGATTGCGTTGATGTCCAGCATTTCGAAAGGGGTTAAACTTTCTGGAAGCTCTTCGGTTCGTTTTCCTTTTCTGGGGTCTTGGCTGTAGCCGTCGAGAACAATTTCATCGCCATCTTCATAAGCATTTATCCAATGCAGTACGTAAGTCGGTTTTGCCTCAAACCAAATGACGTCTTCAGGTTTGCCTTTTCTCGGAACCACTGCAAAACGACTGGGAAGTTCATGAAAAAAGCGGACCGCGTGCGCGCCGTGTTTAAGGGCCTCAGGATCCCAGAAGAGCGGCAGATCATTGAGAATCGCGTAATTTTCCGTAAAAGCCATGTCATGAGGAAGCCTGGGGCCAGGTAATTCAATAGGAATGTGGTGGACGAGGTTTCGATTTTTATCGACAACCCCATAGTTCATGTAGGGGAACTCTTTACCGTAGTTGAAAAACAACATCTCTCCATTTGATTCGTCGACCTTCGTGTGCGCGGAGACACCCCAATCTTCGGGCAGACCTTCTAACCAGCTGGCCTTGCCAAGTGGTTCCAGAGTACGAGGATCGTGTTCGTAGATCTCGCCGCATTGATAAAAACTGGTTGCTGCTACCCCTCCATGAATCACGACGTCGGTGCTGGAGCTGTCCTTTAAATTGGTTCTTGCTCCCCAGCCCTCTCTCACTGACATATCAGGCTTTTCGCGTAACCCGGCCCAGAGCGGTTGGCCTGCTCGTTCTTCTTCTATCAGACCCTGCGTCTGTATAAAACGGTTATGATATTCACACTGGCCGCGATCAAAAGTGATCGAGTGCAACATCCCGTCTCCGTCGAAGGGATGATAGCGGCCGAGTGCTTCGCGTACTGGATTCTCGGTGTTACGAATGTAGGTGCCGTTCAGGTCCTCTGGGATTGATCCTTTCACCACCGGCGCAAGGTCGTCATATTCTCGCATATTGGGCTGCCAGGGACCCGTTCTGTATGGGTGTGAATCTCCTTCGGGTAGCATGTTTGATTCTTCATTGACCAGGGCCGCTGACATTGTCTCTCCAATAATTCTCGTTTACCTGTGTGACTATCTGTTTGATCTATCGATCGTTGATTATCTTGTCTGTAACCCAGTCAATCAAGTCTTCTCATGACTCGGGGCGCGAGTAGCGCTGTAGGGAAGTTCTTACTTTGCCTACAATTCGATAGTTACCCCTAATCCCGGACCTTGTGGTGGTTTAACGTATCCATCTAGGATTTCTGGATTTGGGACTTTAGATGCGAACTGCATGTTTTCAGGTAGCCAGGGTATTTCGAACCACTCAGTGGCGCTATTGCTAAACCCCCAATGTAGACTTGCGTACAAAGGCAGACCCCCACGAAAATTGTGTGGGCAAAGTGCAATATTTGCTTCTTTGGTCAAGTTTCCTACTTTTACGGCTGGACTAACGCCGCCGATTTTGGTGATTTCGGGCTGTAAATACTGAACGGCTTTGGAGTCGATCATCCTTTGAAAGTCGGAAAGAGAGTATTCGTTTTCTCCGGCTGCGATTGGTATTTCTGTCTGGTTCGCTACTTCTTTGATCTGATTTAAATCTCGCATCGGTCGAACAGGTTCTTCGAACCAAAAAACGTTGTGTTTTGAAATTTCGCGACCAAATGCGATTGCGTCGTCGAGATCGAAATGGCCGTTAACGTCAACCATTATAGCGAGGTCTTTTCCCCCGACTTCCCGAGTAATTGCTACCAGCTCACTTTCTAATTCATGAAGTTTGATAGCTCGGTATCCATGTTCAATTGCACGCTTGGTTTCAGTCTCGATTCTTTCGGGAGTTCTCAGTGGAGGGAAACTCGCATAGGCAAGAACTTTTTCGTGAACGCTACCTCCCAGTAACTCGAGCACACTGACATCTGATCTTCGAGCGTTCAGGTCCCACAATGCCATATCTACGCCAGACAGTGCCATGGTCACGATGCCTCCGTCACCGTAGCGATAGAGTTGGTCGAGAGTTTCATGCCAAAGACGTTCGACGTGATCGGTGCTCTTACCGAGGTATTGAGGTTTGACAAGGTGTTCGACGGCTGCAGCGATTGGCGCACCGCCTCTTTTGGGGTCAGAGGGTGTAGGAATTCCCCACCAACACTCTCCAAACCCTACCGACCCCTCGGAGTCGCGAATACGAACTATAACGTGAGGTAACCCATCTGTTAGCTGGAAAGTATCTATTTCCTCAATTGCGATCATCATTGCTCCTTTGAAAAGGGATCTTTACTTGTTGCCAGTTTATTTAGGGTGCCAGCCACTGTCCCAAGGCGCATTGTGATAACGATGGTAGTGTCTCTCTTCAAATTTCCACACGTCGTTCACTTTTATGTAAGAGTCCAGGTAATGACCTGACTGAGTGTAGGCCTGGCCATCTTGATTAACCCTTATCTCCACAGAGCATCGGCCTTTTGCTTTTGATTTATCTAAGAGGTCAATAACGTGGTTCTGGATGAAGGGTTTGTGTGTTTTTTGCGAGATGCCGGCTGTATAAAATTCCATTAGAGCCTCGCTCCCCTGTGGAGCCAGATTATGGGTTCTGAAAATACCGTCTTCGCTAAATAGGCTGACTATTTTTGCTGCGTCTCCATCGACGACAGCGTGACAGTATTGAGCTGTTAGTTCTCTGATTGCATCCTTCGATTCTATTTGTTCGATTCTGTCTTCCAGGGTATTCAAGAGCTCCTCCTAAGCGCTTCCGGTTGCAGGTACAGATATTTTTGTTTCTGCTTGATTGATCAGTTTATCTATTCTAATCGCTGTGCCTAGTTGGTTTTTAACGAAGATTGAGAATCGTGTGGATATAGAGCATGCTCTCTACACGAAGCAGAATCTTTAAAGGGTGTAATCAAACCTTTCCGTGAATGTTTGGGCGAGATCTGCTGAGCGTCAAATCAGGACTTGTGCTCTATCTCTATGGAACAATCTGAATCTTTACCGTTAGACGAGCGTATAGATGCGCTCATGCAGCCTTTGGCAAACGCTTGCAGTGAGTTCGTTTTTTATTCGGTCAACTTGTTTGGCAGTGACGTTCCGCTAATTGTTATTTGGTTGGTGGGCGGTGGCTTGTTTTTTACTACTTATCTTAGATTTATTAATTTCCGTGGCTTCAAGCACGCGATCGATATCGTTCGTGGCAAGTTTGTAGAACCAGGTGATCCCGGCCAGATTAGTCAGTTTCAAGCTTTAACTACGGCGGTATCAGGCACGGTGGGAATAGGGAATATTGCTGGAGTTGCTGTGGCGATTTCGATCGGCGGTCCTGGTGCAACATTTTGGTTGATCGTCGCTGGTTTGTTGGGAATGTCGACGAAACTCGCCGAATGTACATTAGGGGTTATGTATCGGCGCTATGAAAATGGTGTCGTGTCTGGTGGGCCAATGTATTACCTCGAAAAAGGCCTGGAACTAAAGGGTTGGCCTAAGTTGGGTAAGGTTCTTGGTACGTTTTACGCCGCGAGTATGGTGATCGGCTGTTTGGGTATTGGTAATATGTTTCAGTCAAACCAGGCTGCGTCGATCTTGGTTAGTGTCACTGGTGGAGAGGCTAGTTTCTTTGCTGATCAAATCTGGTTGCTGGGCATAATTTTAGCCTTTTGTGTGGGTATCGTGATTATCGGTGGTATTCAGTCGATCGCAGCTACTACCTCAAAATTGGTGCCTGGAATGGCGCTACTCTACATTCTTATGGCTCTCTTGGTAATTCTGATCAACTGGGAAAGAGTCCCGGCTGCGTTTTCAGCTATTTGGTCAGGCGCTTTCGCCCCACAAGGAATCACCGGAGGAATTATCGGTGTCATGATTATAGGGTTTCGGCGCGCTCTCTTTTCAAATGAAGCCGGACTGGGATCTGCGGCTATAGCTCATTCGACTGCTCGCACTAAAGAGCCCGTGAGCGAGGGGTTTGTTGGTCTTCTTGAACCTTTTATCGACACTGTGGTTATTTGCACTCTGACAGCCCTAGTAATCATTACTACAGTCTATGATCCTTCATTGGCAGGGCAGAATGTCGCGGGTATAGAACTGACAACCAGAGCCTTTGCGAGTACTTTATCTTGGTCTCCTGTTCCCTTGTCGATTGCAGCTGTTTTGTTTGCCTTTTCAACAATGATTGCTTGGTCCTACTACGGTTTGAAGGCTTTTACATACCTGGTTGGTGATTCCTATTGGGCAGACTTAGGATTTAAGCTGTTTTTTCTGGCCTTTGTGGTAATGGGTAGTAGTGTCGAATTGGCTTCGCTTGTCGAGTTATCCGATGCTCTGGTGTTTATTGTCGCGATCCCAAATCTACTTGGGCTTTATTTGCTTGCCCCTGTCATAAAGGCGGAGCTTCTAAAATATGAAAAACGCTACCTTAATTAGTCTTTGTGTCTTGCAATTTGTCTTAGTTGGCCCGCTCTGCGCTGAGTCCCAGGCGCCTGAGGCTGATCTGTTGCTGTTCTCGGATAGTGTTATTCCCATGTCAGAGGATAGCTTTGTTGATTCGGCGCCGATGGCCATTGCCGTCAATGGGGAACGTATCAGCTGGATTGGTCCAGAGAAAGCGGCGGCTGTCAGAATTGGAGAAGCGACAAAAGTAGTGAAACTCGGATCGCGGTCGCTTTTGCCTGGTTTCATCGATGCTCATGGACATGCTTCGTATACCGCGGCGGCTTCGCAGTTGGCGAATTTGGCTTCACCTCCGGTAGGGCCAGTGACTGATATATCGAGCCTCCAGGAAGTGCTCAGACGACATATTGATGAGAAAGATCTCATGCCTGGTGAGTGGGTTGTCGGCCTCGGTTACGATGATTCGCTGCTGGATGAAAAACGTCATCCCGAAAGAGATGATCTGGACGCCGTTAGCACTGATCATCCTATTTTACTCGTCCATGTATCCGGTCATTTGGTATCAGCAAATTCACGCGGGCTGGCTCGCGGGGGAATAAATTCAGAAAGCAAGAATCCCTCAGGAGGGATCATCAGGCGAAGGCCAGGTACAGACGAGCCCAATGGGGTGCTGGAAGAATCTGCCGCGTACCCTGTTCGTCGGTTTATGAATGAACCGATCAAAGACCCTTTAGTAGGTGTTAGAGAAGCGATGCGTGTCTATGCACAAAATGGTATCACCACAGTTCAGGATGGAGCTGCTAGTCCAGCTGTCGTGGAGTTGCTGAATGCGGCTGGACGAGCGGGATTAGTTGATCTAGATGTTCTTGTTTACCCCATGGGACAAATTGATGGAATGATTGCTCACCAGGACTACCGATTTGGTGAGTATCAGAATCGAGTGCGGGTAAACGGCGTCAAGTTAATGTTGGATGGTTCTCCTCAGGGGAAGACTGCTTATATGAGCAAAGCCTATCTCAAACCGCCGGATGGCCAGGATTCTTTGTATCGGGGATATCCAGCAATTCCTCAAACTAGAGTCGACGAGTTGATTGCATTTTATCTAGCGAATCAAATTCCTGTGCTCGCGCACGCCAATGGAGATGCAGCAGCAGATATGCTGATAAACGCGGTTCGGAAGGTAGATCCTGTTAGCGATCACCGCACAGTAATGATTCATGCTCAGACAATAAGAGAAGATCAACTGACGCTAATGAAAGAGCTTGGAATGATTCCGTCCTACTTCGCTGCCCATTCGTTTTTCTGGGGTGACTGGCATCGAGATTCTGTATTCGGATTAGAGCGCGCGAGCCGAATAAGTCCGACGGCCTCGACCGTTCAGCGTAATATGGTGTTTACGATTCACAATGATGCTCCGATTGTGCCCCCTAATATGCTGCGTTTGCTTTGGGCAACGACCAATCGAATTACGAGAAGTGGGAAGGTGCTGGGTGCTGGTCAACGGATCAGTAACTACGATGCCTTACTAGCTGTGACTCGATACGCTGCCTACCAGCACTTTGAGGAAAGAGATAAAGGCACCCTTGAAGTGGGGAAGCTCGCCGATTTTGTAGTGCTAGATAAAGACCCTCTGTCGGTCCCGAGCGCAGAACTCTTGGATCTAAAAGTAGAGATGACCTTTTCAAGGGGTAAATTAGTGTTTGATCGAGAGCGAACAGTTAGGTGAGTTCCCTATTTGCTGAGCGATAACGATGATCGTTGGTTTCGAAATCAGGACTTTGAAGTGGTCCTATTTAATCCAAGAGCCTTTTGCTAGCCTATTCCTATTCAAAGTAGTGAGGACAAGACGTGAAATCACCAACAGCTTTAGATCTTCCAATGGCGGATCCGCTCCCGGAAGCCACGCAAAGATACTTTAATATCTGCCAGGAAAAACTGGGTATGATTCCGAATGTGCTTCAGGCGCATGCTTTTAATATTGAGAAATTAAATGCGTTCACCGGTCTCTATAACGAGCTGATGCTCGCTGAGAGCGGCCTGAGCAAATTGGAGAGGGAGATGATTGCGGTAGTCGTTTCATCGATCAATCGTTGTTTTTACTGTTTGACTGCTCACGGTGCTGCTGTGCGACAGTTATCAGGTGACCCGATATTGGGCGAGCAGTTGGTGATGAATTACCGTGTCGCTGAACTCGACGATAGACAACGAGCTATGCTGGATTTTACAGCGCATGTTACTCAGGCCAGTTATACGATCGAAGAGGAACACAGACAGGCACTTCGTGAAGTTGGATTTAGCGATCGGGACATCTGGGACATAATTAACGTGGCCGCATTCTTTAACATGACCAATCGGGTTGCCAGCGGTACTGCCATGCATCCGAATGATCAATATCACTCACAGAATCGATAATAAGGAAATTTGAAGAGTGAAAACCGTACTGGTTTTTGGTGCGAGCGGATTGGTGGGTACTGCTGCCGCCAATTCCTTCTCGAAGGCGGGCTGGCGTGTGATTACGTGTTCCAGAAGTCGGCCTTCATTGTTAACGCGAAAAAGTCATGAACATCTCTTCTTGGACATAACCGATAAAGGGAGATGTTTGGAAGTGCTAACCAGCTTGGACGGAGATGTTTCGCATGTAGTGTATGCGGCCGTGCAAGAATTACCGGGCTTGATTTCGGGTTGGAGTGACCCGGAACAGATAGCGTTAAACGGGAAGATGTTGGAAAACGTGATTGCGCCGTTGCTGTCAAAGAACAGTCTTGAGCACGTTACGCTTCTGCAGGGTACGAAGGCTTACGGGGGCAGTGTTGCTCCGATTCGAGTGCCAGCCAGAGAGTCTCAGGCTAGGGTAGACCATCCGAATTTTTACTGGTTGCATGAAGATTATTTGAAAAGGGTATCGGCCGAATATGGATTTTCGTATACGGTGTTTCGACCGCAACTGATCGTAGGTCCAAATCACGGGGTGGTGATGAATTTGCCACCGATCGTTGGGGTTTATGCGGCAATGCGAAAGAAAGAAGGCTTGCTCTTCTCCTTTCCCGGTGGAGCGGATTGGGTTTGGGAGGCGGTCGATGTGAGACTCGTCGGTGACGCTTGCTTGTGGGCCGCTGAAACAGATTCTGCAAATGGTGAGACCTTTAATCTCACCAATGGAGAGGTGTTTTCCTGGCGAGATATGTGGCCAGCATTAGCGGAGACATTGAGCGTGGAGATGGGTCCTGAAGAATCTTTGAGCCTTGCTAATTATCTTCCGGAGCGCGCTTCTATGTGGACCGAGATTGTCAGGGAACATGGTCTGGCTGAACAATCTCTTGATCAGGTACTGGGCGAGTCACATCATTATGCTGACCTTTGTTTTGGCTACGGTCTTCCGACTAGTCCTCCACCCACTTTCTTGAGTACCATAAAAATTAAGCAGGCGGGCTTCACTCAAACCTATGATAGTGAGGCCAGTTTTTGTTATTGGCTTCGAGATCTTCAGAAGAGAAAAGTTATTCCATGCTAGTTATGTGTTTGAAAAAATCAGTTCTATCATCAACTGATGATAGCCTGAAAAGATGTTGGCTAAATTATAGGAGGAGTTGGTTATGGGCGAACGTTTAAAGGGAAAGGTCGCTATCATTACTGGGGGTAATAGTGGAATCGGAGAGTCGACAGGAAGACTGTTCGCACAGGAAGGAGCGCGTGTTGTATTGATGGCCAGGCGCGAAGAACAGGGGCAGATAGTCGCTAATTCGATATGCGACGGCGGTGGGGAAGCAGTTTTTGTGAGTTGTGATGTCGGAGATCATGATTCGGTGAGCGGCGCTGTAGAAAAGGCTGCAGATGCCTGGGGTAGGATTGATTTGTTATTCAACAACGCAGGTGGAGGCGCAGGAAGTAGCTTCCCAAATGAACCAATCGAGGAATGGCAGCGTGTTATTCATACGAACTTGACCGGCACCTTTTTTATGAGCCAGGCTGTGTGGCCTCACTTGGTTAAGGCGGGTGGTGGTGCAGTAGTCAACATGTCCTCATTGGCCGCTCAGCGAGGTTTTAGTCCCGCGATAAAAAAAGAATTTGGAACCACGAGTTCGTCCTATTATGCGGCGAAGGCGGGTGTTGATGCGTTGACCAGATATATGGCTGGAGTAGGCGGGGAAGACAATATCCGAGTCAATTGCGTTAGGCCAGGACAGATCCTGACACCCGGAGCGACCGGTGGCACAACTTCGGACGCCGATGGTGGCCATCATGTGTTTGAAAAAATGTTTGACTATTTCCAGATCGTCAAAGGTCCCGGTTATCCTATTGATGTTGCCAATCTCGTTTTATTTTTATCATCGGACGAATCAAGGTTTATAAATGGCGAAATGATTAATGTGGATGGTGGTGTCGCCGCGAAAATCTAAGTCTTTGATTTACAAAGCCTGGGTTCTTCGTCGAGCATCGCGTCGCTCAATATGAGCCCGCATACGATGTTGGCGTTCTCTAGTAAGTGGATATTTCCACAATAGTGGCAATGCGATGCAGGCGAGAAGCGCGGGGATGACACTGTAAAGGCAGGCGAGCGCGAACTTGGCAGATTCGGTGTTTTCGACTGCTGATGGGTCGAAGCCATAGTATGCCGCTAGGTTAGTGGCAAGAAAAACACCAAGCGCTGCGCCACCCTTGTTGATCATGCCCCATAGCGAAAAATAGAGCCCAGTCCGCTGTTCGCCTGTTCGCAGTGTATCCAGATCGACGACATCGGCTGCCATTGAGGCCGGTAAGAAAACTAGGGCGCCGACCGCCGAACCTTTAAGTAACATAACGACGAAGAAAATTCCGAATTGATCTGGCCCCATAAGAGGGATGAAAGCGCTCCATAGAGAAAGCCAGACAATTCCCAGTACTACGGTTCGGTGTTTGCCAAGGTGCTTGGAGAGAACGAACCAGATGGGAATGCAAAAAGCGCTCGACAAATAGTAAGCTAAAATAAAGTACGTGTAGGTCTCAAAGCTCTGTCCCATAACACTTTGGACGAAGAAAAAAGAGAGTGAAGCGGTCATGCTCACCGCGGTGACAAGAAACACCAGACAGAATACTAAACGACGGTACGGACCGTTGTCCCACACTATCTTAAGTCCTCGAGCCCATCTGATTGATTCGGTTTGTTTTTGAGGGGGAGGTTCCTTAACCCATATCAGGGCGGGCAGAGTTAGAGTGGGCATCATAATGACCACTACTGCTGCAATTCCCATGAGTGCATTTGCCGCCCCAGGCTTGCTGAGTGCAATCGCTAGGATTAAAGGGATAACCAGTGACATTAGAGTACCGCCATAGCCGAATGCTTCGCGCCAACCTGTGACTCTTGAGCGCTCGTCGTAGTCTGGAGAGAGCTCAGCTCCCCAGGCTCTGTAAGGGAGGTCGACTATGGTAAAACCCAAGTAAAGAAAGCTAATCCACACAAACAAGTATAGATTGGTGACGCTTTCACCGCCTAGCGCTTGCCATAATGCTACTGAAAATTCGCTATTCGGTACGAAGAGCATCCAAAGCGACAGAACCTTGAGCGGCATGCCCAGAATCATCCATGGTTTGCGTCGTCCAAAGCGACTTCTTAGTCTATCCGAGGCAATGCCAATTAGGGGGTCTGTAATGATGTCTGGGACTCGTGAAAGAGCAAGCAGCAGGCCGACAGTCGCTAAAGAAAGGCCAAGGTTTTGTGAATAAAAAGCCGTTATGTATAAAGAAATGGGAAGCCCTACGATTGACGTAGGAAGATTGACCAATCCGTAGAGAGCCATTCGAAGTTTGCCGATGGATCCTTCTTTAACTTGATCCACTATTTCCCCCTGTTTTGGATTAAGTGAGGAAGTGGTTAAGGATCTACTACCCTTCCTTTCTTTCTACCATACAGTGCCACGACGAAATTAAAAGCACTGATGTTTTTGGTAAATTGTTAGATTAGAGTGTATCCCCCTGGCAAGCGTCGAAAGGAAAATGCTTCTTCGATCGTATAAGCCAGGTTGAGCAGTTTTTGTTCTGCCCATGGTTCCGCCAAAAACTCAACGCCCACCGGGAGTTTGTTTTTGCCAAAGCCTGCGGGCACCGAGATTGCTGGCAAACCGGTGGCTGCAGCGAGTTTGCAATTGTAGTGAGTTTGTTGGCTGTCGATTCGTAAGGCTTCTTCTGTAGCGGTTGGGTAGATCAGAGCGTTCAATTGATATTCGTTGAATAAATCCAGTATTTGTCTGCGTATTTTTCTGCCGGTTTCCTGCTGCTCAAGATAGATTCCTCTATCCTGATATCGAGGATCCAGGTAGCTTTTCCATAGATCAGCCACGCCCTGCTCGAGTCTAGGGTCATCGGTAAGATCGCGAAATGTTCTCGGCTTTATTGATGGGTAACGTCCCAGATAGTCGTTCAGATCTTTGATTACGTCATAGTTGTCCACGAAGTAGGCATCAGGTGCTTCTGTCTGGGATTTGAGTTCGTCCAGATTTTCCGATGCTAGTTTGACGATGGTGAGTCCCCGGGATTCAAGCTTGCCTATTAATTTACTGATCGCTTGGTTGGTGGTTTCGTTGGACTTGGCGTTGCCATACCAAGCAGAAAGCATGCCGATCCGGATGTTTTTCAGATCCAGGACTTCAAGTGCCTCTAGATAGCTTTTGGGTATTTTTCCGAAAGATTCCGCAGTCTGCGGATCCAGTGGGTCATAGCCAACAGTCGCGTCCAGCATCAGAGCCAGATCCCTCGTGTTCTTTGCCAGCGGACCGCCAATATCGCGAGAACTGGATAGCGGAACGATGCCAGCGCGGCTACTTAGTCCTTGCGTACCGCGTAAGCCAACAAGATTGTTGTGCGCGGAGGGTACTCTGATAGAGCCACAGGTATCGCTTCCCATTCCTGCCGCGCCGAAATTAGCAGCGACAGCCGCGCCAGTTCCCCCACTTGAGCCACCGGGGTGATGCTTTGGGTTGTAGGGATTGCGGGTTACTCCGAATGCCGAGCCTCGGGTTGTCCAGCCAAAGGCAAATTCGTGCATGGTGGTTTTGGCCAAGATGATGGCGCCGGCCTCCTTCAATCGTTTGACTTGTGTGGCATCCTTTTTAGGCCAGTGTCCCTCTAGGATTGCTGATCCAGCGGTAGTTGGTGCATCTATTGTCTCGTAATTATCTTTGATCAGAATAGGAATCCCATGCAACAAAGACCGGGCACCCTTGTTTTTTCTCTCCATGTCTAGTTGTTTTGCCTGACTTAGAGCTCGTCTATTGAAGTGCTGGATCGAATTTAATTTCGGGCCTTGCTGATCGTATTTTTGGATTCTCGATAGGTACCATTCAACTAATTCAACTGAGTCGGT
The DNA here is from genome assembly GCA_045560825.1 of Candidatus Azotimanducaceae bacterium. Classification (GTDB taxonomy): domain Bacteria; phylum Pseudomonadota; class Gammaproteobacteria; order Pseudomonadales; family Azotimanducaceae; genus UBA4421. The sequence continues at coordinate 26,454 of JBJKYX010000019.1, read as the reverse complement.
CTTGTTTGATTCCAAAAGGTCCTGAAGTGTTTCTATCGAAGTTTCTAGAAAGAGCTCCTGACTTTTTGTTTCAAAGGCCATCAGGATGGTAATAAACAGAAAAAAAACCTTTAAGAAATTCATGTGTTCGCTCCCGTTTATTTGCGTTACTGACCTTTATCGTAAATAGCTTGCGCGCTCACGAGTAATCACGCCAGGCCGTCGCAAAACAAATTTATCAATACATTCTTTCTTTAGTATCGTTTTCTATTCCATCGTCTAATTCTTTGCTCAAGTCTTTATCCAGATTCAAATGATCCGACATCAGCTGAGCAAGCGTAGGTGCCTCAGTTTTTGATTTATAGTCCTCTTCCCAGAGCTTTGATCTCCTATAGGCTTTAGAGCAGTGGCCAAGAGCTTCTTCGATCGTCACGACGATACAGAGCTCCGGCAACTTGCCGTTAACAGGAAATAAACTCAGCATCTCAGGGTCTGTTGAAATGATCGCAGAACCATTAATTCTGACCGTTTCAAGGACATCAGGAATCATGAACAGCAAGGACATTTTCGGCTGATTGATGATGTTGATCACACTATCCAAACGCTTATTACCTGGTCGTTCCGGCAACACCAGAGTTTTCTCGTCCCTAATATGAACCCAACCAGGAGGATCACCTCGCGGGCTGATATCGCTTGACCCGTCAGGTGCGTGAGTCGCCAGGGCTGCAAAAGGAGAAAGCTCTATATACCTTTTAATGGCAGGGGTGAGCACCGGCGTGCTCTTTGCGACTACCAGCGGGTGAATTGGCTCTCCCATGAGGGCTCTCAATTGGCCTTCTGAAGTGATTTGATGCTCCATCAACATTCCTTTGGTTGGTCTTGAGTTTTATCCGGCCGCCATATTCTTAGGACGCGATGCAGGGACAATATCGATCTGACTATCGGTAAGCGCAGGGCGGGTCCGGCGTCTTGCGAGAGCGGCCTCGATATAAGGAGCTAACCTTTCGGCCTTTTCTGCTTCTTTTTTGTCTCTTCCCTCTGCGAATTCGTCGTACACCTCTGCGTTGAATTTCTCCAGACTTTCGCAAATGTGTTCATGTTTGTTTTTGCCTCCTTGTTGGAGAAATATCACTTGATCGACGCCTGAATCCGCAAATCCTTGCATGTGTTTACGAAATTCTGCGGGTGTGCCGATCCCTGGCGATCTGGCCATGCTTCGGTCGGGCTGAACGTCACCGCCACCATAAGCAGTATCGGTTACCTTTTGGCCCGACTCACGCGCTTTTTTTCTCGCCTCGTAATTATCCCAGAGCTTACTTCTGCCAGGGAGAACATCGTCTGTGACCAGCGCGCCGATAGCGTATTCGAAGAATCTAAAGCCATCTTCTCCCCGTCGAGATGCTTCGTCATGGTCGTCATGAAGTGAGAATGCTGAAACCATCGCAATGTTTGCATTGACTGAATGACCAAGCGGTACGCACTCTTCAGACATGATTGTATCGTAATAGGTTTGAGTCCATGTCTTGGCTTCCTCACGGTCTAAAAAACTGAAGGCTAAGACACCAAGACCATTTTGGGCTGCGACTTTGATGGTGTCCCGATTGGTACAGGCCATCCACATAGGTGGATGAGGTTTTTGTATAGGCTTAGGTAGCACGTTACGACATGGGAGTGACCAGTCTTCACACTCATATCCAGGGTAAGGCTCCATCACCATCATATCGGAAATTTCTCGTGCGGCCTCAAGACACATGTCACGCTTTCGCTTAGCCTCTATTCCGAATCCTCCCAGCTCTAGTCTAGTAGCACCTTCACCTATTCCAAACTGTGCTCTTCCATTGGACACCAGATCCAGCATGCCCACGGCCTCTGCAGTTCTGGCAGGGTGGTTATAATTAGAGATCACCTGGCGGATTCCAAACCCTATGTTGATCTTTTGGGTCTTTGCTGCAATCGCGGACAGGAATACCTCGCTAGCTGAGCAATGCGAGTACTCCTCCAGGAAGTGATGTTCAACTGACCAGGCATAGTCAATGCCCAGTTTGTCTCCTAGAACGCATTGGTCAATGGCGTCGTGAACCAGGTTGAGCTCACTGTCCTCCTTCCAGGGTTTAGGTAGCTGAAGTTCATACAACATCCCAAATCTCATGAGCGTCTCCCGTCGCCTATTAGTGTTTCCTACTATGGTTTTTTATAATGATGTTGGCAACAGGCTTATAGATGCTTTTAGGAAGAAGCACTTGATGAAAAATGAAGTAGTGGCTGGAATCGCACATAGAAGAGGCAGCTATCTAGTTGGTCTTAAGTGTGAGCCACTCAAAGGTAGTAACCTTTGGGAGTTCCCTGGTGGGAAAGTGGAAAAAGGTGAGTCGGTTGAGGATGCCACTCGAAGAGAATGGCTAGAGGAGTTGGGCGTTGAGCTTGCCTCGTTTGGTGGGGTGATTTGCGCCCTTGAGAACAAGAACTATCGTATTCATTTCTGCTCTATAGAGATCCAGGACAGACCAAGAGCAATCGAACATTTAGAGCTATCGTGGAAAACTCCAGAGGAATTAGAAGGCCTGTCGATGCACCTGCTAGACGCCGAGTTTGTAAGGCAATACCTGATTAGCTCGTCAACTGGTTTCACCAGCTGATAATTTTTTTTCGTATTCCTCTTGCGTGATGTAGCCGGCTTCTTGAATTAGCTGCTTGTCTCTCTCTCCTAGAAAATGATCCAAGCCTTCGATTCTTTTCCAGAGTGCAATGGGCGCGTTGCCACTTGAATCGGGTACATAGGGTGATGATTCGCTTAAAGTCATTTTGTGAACGTATCGAGAGCAGTTGATCCAGACTTGAGAGAGAGCGATCTTTACGACGAGGTTAGCCCCTGGATAGGAATCAAGAAGAGGTCCTTCATTAACGAGTTCGGCTTTACCTTGAATGCGGAGGCGGTTTGGAGTTTCGAAATCAACGAACAACATCCCAATCTCAGGATTCGCAAGGATATTACCCATTGAGTAGAACATCCCGTTTCCGTCATAGCTCGGAAACATAACTTGGGTTGCGTTGAGAATCCTGACGAAACCTGCAGCCCCGCCCTTGTAGGATACGGTTGGTCGACTACTTTCATCGATTGTTGATAAAAAAAACATTGTCTGAGAGGAGATGAACTGCGAATGATCGTCGGACAATTCCTCTCTAACTACAGCGGCTTCTATTTGATCGGCTAGTTCTAGCGTATTAAATTTCTGTTGTACGGTTCTGTGCGAGGATTGATAAATCTTGCTCATAACTGAAGTCGTTTCACTTTTGTCCGATGGTGGCTTTTGAAACCGCAAAATGCAACGCTAATGCTGCTATATTCTCTTGTCTAGTATCGAATTTTAGAGAATTCCTTTGAGATTATTTGTTTTTAGCCTTTTCCTTTTGGTGTTTAAATCCGGCGCGGCTGAAGCTACTCAACCCCCTCTTTCAGAACACCCTAGAATTAAAGACGCCATCGGGTTGGTAGACGCTTGGATAGATTCACTTCTTGATTATGGTCAGGTTCCCGGTATCTCTGTGGGATTTGTTGTGGATCAAGAACTTGTCTTCGCGAAAGGGTACGGCTACTCCAATCTGGAAAATAAGATCAGAACGGAGACTGATACTATTTATAGTGTTTGTAGTATCTCTAAATTGTTTACTTCCATTGGAATCATGCAGCTACGCGATTCAGGGGTCTTGACTTTGCGAGACCCGATCGAGAGACATCTAAAATGGTTTGCTATAGAAAGCGGGCATCTGGGTTCGGGCCCCGTCCGTGTGGGCGGGCTTCTAACGCATTCGTCAGGACTTCCAAGAGAGTCAGATTTTCCCTATTGGACGAGGCTGGACTTTCCTTTTCCGGAACAGGAACAAATGAAAGAACAGCTTAAAGAGCAAACGACGATTTATCCGGCGGAAACCCGTTTTCAATACTCTAATCTCGGTTTTGCTTTAGCTGGGGCGATTTTGGCCGATACAAGCGGGCTGACCTACCAGCAATATATGGAACAAAAGGTTATTGGTCCGATGGGCTTACAGGATACGCGACCCTACTTTCCGACTAGACTCCATGGAGATCAGATGGCCACAGGTTACGCAGGTTTGCGACGAGACAGGGTGCGAAAGGAGTTGCCACCGTTCGATACTGGGGCGATCACTCCTGCAGCTGGATTTACTAGCACTGTGGAAGATCTGTCGCGCTTTGCTTCGTGGAATTTTAGAACGCTTTCAGGTCAGGACGACACTGTTCTCGAGGGGAACACACTTCGAGAGATGCAGCGAGTTAACTGGGTAGATCCTGACTGGAAGAGTTCGTGGGGTCTTGGGTTTTCTGTATCGCAGGAGCAAGGAGAGACAGTTGTAAGCCATGGTGGCGCTTGTCCAGGTTACATAACCCATTTCGCTATGCTTCCTAAATTCAAGGTTGCGGCGATAGCGTTGACGAATTCCGCCGATGGACCGGCATCTTTAATCACTACTAGCTTGATAAAGGTAGTTGGGTCTACACTCAGATCACTAGACACGCCTGTGGAGTCGCCTGTGAATTTGGATTTATCGATTTTTGCAGGGAATTACTCGACCAATGTATGGGGTGGTGAAATCGCGTTACGGGTCTCTGGAAACGAGTTAGCGGTTATCCTGCTGGGTAATCCTCGTGTGCCCATGGGCGAAATTCAAAAATTAAGATATTTAGAAGCCAATACGTTCGTCAGGGTAGAGGACAATGAGCCTCGAGAATTTTGGCACTTTGAACTCGATGAATCTGGGCGGGCCGTGCAATTTAAAAGGCACCAAGGCCTATACAGCAGGATTGACTGATTTTTTTCTGGCGATGATTTATCACTAATTTATCGACAGAGATCCATTCCTAGCAAGAATGAAAAGAGCGTTTCGGTCATTTTGTTTTTCATGCTTTATCCTGCTGGGATTGGGTTGTGGCACTAACGAGACCAAGGAGGAACCGGTGAGTATTGAATACCCTGTCACTGATGAAAGACCAGTTTATGACAACTTCCATGGTGTACAAGTTGAGGATCCCTATCGATGGTTGGAGGATGATCGAAGTACGGAAACTGCAGCCTGGGTAGATGCACAAAACGAGTCATCCTTTTCTTACCTTGGCTCTCTTCCCAGTAGGGCCGACTTCGCATCGCGGCTACACCGTTTGATGAATTACGAAAGAGAGAGCCTGCCGTTTAAAGAAGGAGAATTTACTTATTTCTATAGAAACAGCGGGCTACAAAACCAATCAGTTCTATTCAGGCGAGACGCAGAGGGGCGAGAATCTGTTTTTATTGATCCTAATTTGCTTTCTGAGGATGGAACGACTTCCATGTTGGGTATTGCCTTCTCGAAATCTGGAGAACTGGCGGCCTACCAAGTCAGTGAGGGTGGGGCCGATTGGCGATCTGTAGAGGTTATTGATACAGATACTTTGAGAGTTATTGATCGTATAGAAAATGTTAAATTCAGTGGGCTTTCCTGGTATGCGGATGACGGTTTTTATTACTCTAGCTATGACGAGCCGAAGGGCAGCGAACTCACAGCAAAAACGGATAGGCATAAACTCTACTATCATCGGATCGGCGAAGATCAAGCAGAAGATCAACTCATATTTGGAGCAAGGGACGAAGAAAAACATCGTTATGTCTCAGGTTATGTGACGGAGGATGAGTATTTTTTGGTGATTGACGCATCCAATACGACTTCTGGTAACAAGCTGTTTATAAAGGATCTTCGGAGAGTTGACCAACCATTGCAAACGATTGTGAGAGAGGACAGCGGTGATATCAGAGTTCTGTACAGTAATCAGGGCGAGATTTATGCGTACACGAATCTTAATGCGCTAAACGGAAAGCTTATCAAGTTTACCCTAGAGAATTTTGAACAGACCGATTGGGAGATTGTCATCGATGAATCCGACAATGCTCTTCATGTCGATGTGGCAGGGGGATACTTCTTTGCGAGTTACTTAAAGGATGCTGTTACGGTAACTTACCAGTTTGATCAATCTGGTCGTATGCTTCGTGAGATATTCCTCCCAGGTAAAGGAACGGCATTTGGTTTTCAAGGAAAGAAAACGCAGGAGTTAACTTACTTCACCTTTGAAAATTACCACACACCACCCACGATTTTCTCACTCGATTTGAATAGTGGGGGCACAGAAATTTACAGATCGTCAGAGGCTAAATTTTCTTCGGAAAGCTACGAGAGTCGTCAGGTGTTTTTTAACTCGAAAGACGGCACTAAAATTCCGATGACTATTACCCATAAAAAAAATCTGGAATTAAGCAAACCTAATCCCACAATCTTGTATGGGTACGGCGGCTTTGACATTAGTCTCACGCCAACATTCTCGAGCACAACTGCGGCCTGGCTGGAAGCAGGCGGTATTTATGCGGTTCCCAACCTAAGGGGTGGCGGGGAATATGGTAAGGATTGGCATCAAGCGGGTGTGCAGATGAGGAAACAAAATGTATTTGATGATTTTATCGCTGCGGCTGAGCATCTGTTTGAGCTCGGGTTAACCAATTCTGAAAATCTGGCTATTAGTGGAAGGAGCAATGGGGGACTACTGGTTGGTGCGGTTATGACCCAAAGACCGAACCTTGCGGCGGTTGCGCTTCCTGCCGTCGGAGTTTTGGATATGCTCCGATACCACACCTTTACGGCGGGTGCTGGTTGGGCCTTCGATTACGGCACGGTAGAGCAGTCAAAAGAGATGTTTGAATATCTCATCGCTTATTCTCCAGTACATAATGTCCGAGCCGGTGTGTCGTATCCTGCGACTCTCGTTACAACGGCCGACCATGATGATCGTGTTGTTCCTGCTCATTCTTTCAAGTTTGCGGCACATTTGCAGAAGAAACAGGCAGGCAAACGCCCGATTCTGATTCGAATCGACAAAGATGCGGGACATGGTATGGGTATGCCGACCGATATGATAATAGATTACTACGCTGATACTTTTGCGTTTACACTCGATCATATGGCCAATTGAGCGGAGAGATTTGATGAAATTAGGTTTGATGCTGGGTTATTCAGGAGCGAATTTACGCATTCCAATAGAGGACGTTCAGTTGGCGGAGCGATTGGGATACGACAGTGTCTGGACTGCAGAAGCGTATGGATCTGACGCGATAACTCCTCTAGCTTATATTGCGGCGCACACCGATAGAATTCGCTTGGGCACAGCGGTTTTGCAGTTGGCAGGACGTACGCCCGCTAATGCGGCTATGGCCATGGCGACGCTCGATCAAATTGCCGGAGGTAATCGAGCGATCTGTGGTTTAGGGGTTTCGGGACCTCAGATTGTCGAGGGCTGGTATGGTCAGCCCTGGGGTAAACCTTATTATCGTATTAAGGATTACGTAACCATTATGAAAAAGATTTGGGCGAGAGAAGAGCCGGTCACGCATGAAGGAAGGGAGATTTCCTTGCCCTACAAAGGTGAGGGTGCGTTAGGGATCGGCAAGCCACTTAAATCGATTTTGCACATGAATCCTGATATCCCGGTATTCTTGGGAACAGGAATGGAGTCTACTGTACGAATGACTGCAGAAATTGCGGATGGCTGGCTGCCTCTGGGCTTTGTGCCTGAAACTGCTGACCTTTATGAAGATTGGATTAACGAAGGGTTAGCCAAGGGAGGGAAAGAGCCAGAGCAGTTTGAAAGACAGGTGATGACTAGCGTAAAAGTAACTGACGATGTTCAAGGCGCGCTTGACGCGTTGAAGCCAGGCATTGCGCTTTACGTGGGGGGAATGGGGCATAAAAATATCAATTTCCACAAAGAGATGATGGTTCGCCGAGGGTTTGCGGAAGAGGCTGATAAAATTCAAGAGCTTTATCTGGCTAAGCGCAAGGACGAAGCGGCTGATGCTGTCCCAAATGATTTTGTTGATTCAGGTGCATTGGTTGGGCCCAAAGAGCGAATTAAAGAAAGGTTCAAGTCTTGGGAGACTAGTGGGATCACTGGTTTGACCATAAGCGGTAATACTGAGGCAATTGAAACGATGGCTGAAGTGGCTCGTCTTAATTTTGAGGTACAGCCAAAGGGCTAGTGGGTGATTCCTTTAAGTCTGGGATCCAAGACATCCCTTAGAGCATCTCCTACGAAATTAAAGGAGAGAACTAACAAGAAAATTGCCAAGCCTGGAAAGATAGATAGCATCGGTTGTTGTTCCAGCATGGGAAACGCGTCGTAAAGCATGTTGCCCCAGGTCGGGGTGGGGGGTCTTACTCCAACGCCGATGAACCCTAAGGTCGCTTCGACTAAGACTGCGTAACCCATGCTCAGGGTGCTCTGAACGATCACCGGCGCCAGGCTGTTTGGCAAGATATGTCTGAGGATGATTCGGGCAGGACTCATGCCTCCCGCTTCTGCCGCCGCAACAAAGTCCATCTCCCTGATTGAAAGTCCCTGACTTCGAATCACTCTTGCCATCCAAGGTACGTTGGCTACGCCAATCGCTATGATTATGGTGGTAACGGACCCCCCCAGTGCAGCCGCTAGAGCAACGGCAATCAATAAACTCGGAAAGACAACCAGAGAATCCATCAGACGCATGATAATGTCATCCGTCCAGCCCCCAAAATATACCGCAATGAGGCCTAAGGGAACGCCTAACAAAACTCCCAGACCGATAGAACCTACACTAACTAGCAGTGCGACTCTCGCACCGTAAATGAGGCGTGACAGCGTGTCTCTGCCAAGCTGGTCCGTGCCGAGTAGGTGCTGGCTTGAGAACCCGCTTAATAGATAGTCGAAGTCCATCGCTTCCGGCTCTAACGGCGCGATGACAGGTGCTAGAAGAGCAGACAACACTGTGAGACTGATTATGAATAATCCAAAGGCTGCCTGCGGTATCCTGACGACTCTCACAATCGTTTCGATCCATGGGGAGGTTTGGCTAGTCATTGTAGCGAATCCTGGGGTCTAGCCAGGCATAGACAAAGTCGGTGATCAGATTTGCCATTAATACAGCCATGGCCATGATCAAAATGGAGCCTTGAACTGCCTGAAAATCTCTCGCAAATATGGCTTGTACCATGAATTGGCCCATTCCTGGGATACCGAATAATGTCTCTATGACAATTGATCCTGCGAATATTCTACCGGTTTGTAGGCCGAAAACAGTTACCACCGGTAGAAGTGCATTACGAAGCGCATGTACCCATACTACCTTCGTTCGAAGCAGGCCCTTTGCGTGTGCAGTCCTGACGTAGTCTTGCGCCAGTACCTCGAGCATAGCGGAGCGGCACTGCCGCATGATCAAAGCCCAGCTTGTGATGCCGAGTGCGAACGCAGGTAGGATCATGTGCCTGAGTCCCTCTCTCGGATTTTCGAAAATGTCCACATACCCCTGAGTGGGAAGCCAGCCAAGGACTACCCCGAAATAGAGGATGCACATGATACCCAGCCAGAAGTTAGGAATTGCGACTCCTCCTATTGAAACGATTGTCGCAAAAAAATCGATAGGTTTTCCTCTATAAACTGCTGACGCAATTCCTAACGGTACACCAATAAAGATAGCGGCGAGCCAAGCGACCAGACCAAATTGGAGCGTTACGAATGCTCTTGATTTGAGCTCATCTGCAACGGGTCTTTGGTTCTGGGTTGATCGACCCAGATCGCCTTGAAGTGCCTTACCAAGCCATATTCCGTATTGAACAATCACGGGTTTGTCGAGGTTGTGTTTCTTTCTGATGTATTCGAGCTGTTCTTCGTCCAGCGATTCTCCTGGACCAATCAAAGCCCTGGCAGGATCTCCGGGGATGGCAAGCATCAGAGCATAAACAAGAAAAGTCACAATGAGCATGACCGGAATCATCTGTAAAAGGCGTTTTAAGAAATAAATCCACACAACTCTATTCTCTCTTCAACCAAACATAGCGAAAGTTCATTTTGCCGTCCCAGCCCATAACCCGGTCGATATTCTGGACTTGTTTTGGCCCGGCGAGGTGATTGACTGCGTAGACTAAGGGGACGAACCAGGCTTCTTGAAGGATTATTTCGTTGAGCTTTAAGTAGGTTTCTCGCCGCTTGTTTGTCTCATAAAGTCCTGCGCCCAACTCGACGAGCGCATCGATGTCTGGCCTTTGCAGGTTGGCAGCGTTGTAGTATCCGTCGCTTTTAAAAGCAAGGGAGCCAAGCCAGTCGGGTTCTGCATATCGACTCCATGTGGTCAGATACATGGGGTACATCTCATTGTGGAAAAACATTTCGGTTGCTGGTGTCGAGTGCAAGACTTCGATATCCATATTGACGTTGATTTTTTTTAGCATTTCACGAATAACGGCTGCTGTTTGGATGTTATAGGGCGAATTATTGGTTAATGCGGTGAAGCTGAACCCTTCTGGTTTGCCGCCCTTAATCAGGTATTCTCTAGCAGTGGCGAGGTCGAATGCGGGGTATGAAGGTTCAGGTTCATAGGCCCACGTGCCTTGCATCCACATGCCTGCGTCGGCCACTTTGTTTCTGTCGAAGTAGATGGCCTTGTTTATTTTGGATGAGTCTATCGCGTGTGCTACAGCGAGCCTGAGATTTACATTGTCCAGAGGCGCCTTGCCAAGATTGAATACAAGGACCATTGCGACGGCGCCGCCTTCCATGAGTTCGATATTAAAACGAGGGTCTCGTTGAAAGCTGGATACATCTTTGGGTGGGAGGTAGGCTAGATCGATTTCGCCGGTTCGAAGGGCAGAGGTCATTACGGTTGGCTCTCGGATCACTCTCAGTGTGATCTCGTCAAGGTAAGGTAGCTGATTACCATATTCGTCTACTGCCCAGTAGTTCGGGTTTCGCACCAGATGAATCATGGTGCCGAGTATTACTTTATTGACCATGAATGGGCCGGTACCAGAGGGTTTCCAGCCATAATTGACGCCGAGGCGCTCAACCTCTGAGGGCGAACTCAGAACTCCTCCTCGTTCTCCCAGCATGTTCAAACCGGCTCCCCAGGCTCGTTTCAAGTTGAACCTGACTTTAAGGTCATCGATAACGTCTACGGAGTCTATGACCGATAACGAGGCTCTGGGAGTGGCCATGGTTTTAGGGTCGAGAATGCGGTCTATGTTGAATTTGACGGCTTGAGCGTCGACAACAGTTCCATCGTGAAAAGTGACTCCTTTTCGAAGATTGAAAGTAATGGAGTGTGGGTTGTCTTTAATTTCCCAGTTTTCAGCGATGGAAGTTTCTCTTCTTGGCGTTAGATCGTTATTGAGATCGACTAACTGGTCGAAGATCTGGTGCCAGTAGTAGGCGTCTTGGCCACCTCGGCCTAAGACAGCATCTAATGAAGTAGGTTCTGTCGCTAAACCAACTCTTAGATGGCCCCCATACTGAATCCCCTGAGAGGTCTTAACAACAGGCAGAGTCTCCTTGGGGTCCTCGGATTTTGAGCAGCCGTACAACGAGAAAATCCAGAAGATACATGGCAGCCAAATGTTGTAATGCATTGCTCTCATAGGTTGTGACACGCGATAAGGTGACCGTCTGATTTTTCCTCAAGCTGAGGAGCGATCTCGCGACATGCTTGGCTGGCTTTTGGGCATCTGAGGTGAAAATGACAGCCTGTTGGCCTGTCGATTGGGCTTGGCACATCTCCCTCGAGAATGTGTCTCTTCCTCCGCTTACTTGGGTCCGCAATAGGAACCGCATCAAGTAGACTTTGTGTGTATGGGTGTCCAGGCTTATCGAATAACTGGGATTTCTCGGCCGTCTCAACGATCCGACCCAAGTACATAACTGCAACTCGATGGCTGATGTGTTTTACCACTGCGAGGTCGTGTGAGACAAAAATCAAAGAGATATCAAATTCTTCCTGGAGATTCATTAAGAGGTTGATGATTTGTGCCTGGATTGAGACATCCAGTGCAGAGACTGGCTCATCGCAAATGATGATTTCAGGGTTTAACGACAGTGCCCGGGCGATTCCAAGCCTTTGCCGCTGACCGCCAGAGAATTCGTGCGGATAGTTTTCCATCTGATCGGATAACAAACCCACTTTCTCAAAAAGATCGCCGACGGTCCTGTCTAATTCAATGCGGGATAAACTTCTATGGACCATCAGCAGTTCGCCGACGATGTCCTTTGCTTTCATTCTTGGATCAAGAGATGAGAAGGGATCTTGGAAAATTATCTGTATCTTTTGTCTCACCTTTTTTAGTTCGCTCGAAGACAGTTCTGCTAAATCGCGTCCCATAAGTTTAACGCAGCCTCCTGTAGGCTTTAGCAGTTGAACAATCGTGCGAGCGACAGTTGATTTGCCGCAACCGCTCTCTCCGACGAGACCTAATGTTTCCCCCTTGTTCAGGCTTAGGCTGACTCCATCCACAGCGAACACTTGGCCAGAGACTCGGTTAAACAAACCTGTTTTGATTGGAAAGTGTTTTTCTAAATTTGTGATTTCTAGAATTGGCGTTGTATTCATAGTGGCTTATTTAATATTCCAACAGGCTACTAGGTGTTGTTCGCTCGTTCTCGTCAGGGCTGGAGCTATTTGTTGGCACTGTTCCGACGCAAAGTTGCAACGTGGGGCGAACGAACAGCCTGGCGGTTTCTTATCCAGAGGAGGGACGGTTCCTTTAATTTCTTCAAGTAACTCTGGCGCGTGATGGGCAGAATTTTCTGTTTCATTGAAAGACGGGACTGATTTCAGTAAGCCCTGTGTGTAGGGGTGCTGGGGCGACTCAAAGAGTTCAATTACCGGCGCTTCTTCGATTTTTTTGCCAGCATACATAACGATAACTCGATCGGCATTTTCTGCAATCACCCCAAGATCGTGCGTGATCAACAAAATCGCTGTATTCAGTCGATCTCTTAATTCTCTTATCAACCCTAGCACCTGAGCCTGTATGGTGACATCCAGTGCCGTTGTGGGTTCGTCTGCGATAAGTATTTTGGGTTCGCAAGCCAGAGCCATCGCGATCATTGCTCTTTGTCTCATTCCACCGGACAGCTGATGTGGAAACTGCTCCGCACGTTTTTCAGCTTCTGGTATTTTTACGAGTTCTAAAAGCCCAGTTGTTTTTTTTCTTGCTTCAGCTTTTGGAAGACCCAGATGCTTTTGGAGAACTTCCTCGATTTGATATCCTATTGTCAGAACCGGGTTTAGGGAGGTCATAGGTTCCTGAAAAATCATGGAAATGTCTTTCCCTCTTACTTCCCTCATTCGACGATCATCGAACTCCAGCAAGTTCTTGTCTTCAAATAGGATCTCTCCTGCGCTGATTTTACCGGGAGGGCTGGGTACTAGATTCAGTATCGACAGTGCCGTCATGCTCTTGCCACAGCCAGATTCTCCAACGATACCCAGTGTTTCACCCTTCAAAATCTCGAAGGAGAGATCATCTACCGCCTTACCGCTTCCAGCAGGTAAGGCGAACTCTGTTGTCAAGTGACTAACATTCAAAATTGGATCTTGTAATTCAGACAAGGTTTCTCCCCAAAACCATGACTATTTCTACTGTGTATAACATTAAAGGGATGTTCTTAAAAAGTGTAGCGCTGATTGCTGTCACCATTGACCTGCAAAGAAAGATAGTACTTGCGACATCAGAAATTATGACCGATTCTTTTATCTTGGATGTAGGGAAATAAGGAGAGCCAGTGTCGAACTTTGAAGAGAGTGAATTCCAAGGAAAAGTAGTAGCAATTACCGGTGCAGGTAATGGCCTTGGTCGGTCGCATGCCCATGAATTTGCAAAACGAGGAGCCAAGGTCTTGGTCAATGATTTGGGAGGTTCTGTCGACGGTACTGGGTCTGGAGATGCAGCCGATCTAGTTGTCAAAGAGATCGAGGAAATGGGTGGAACAGCAATCGCTAACAAGGCTTCGGTGAGTGATCGAGCTGGAGCTAAAAGTATTGTGGACGACGCTGTCAGCGCCTTTGGGCGCTTAGATATTCTTGTTAACAACGCAGGTATTTTGAGAGATAAATCGTTTAAAAAGATGTCTCTGGATGAGTGGGACATTGTTCTAAATGTTCACCTCAATGGAACAGCTTACGTCACGCATGCGGCCTGGCCTATTATGAATGAACAAAAATACGGACGAATCGTATTGACTAGCTCGGGCTCAGGGATTTATGGCAATTTCGGTCAGGCCAATTACGGAGCAGCAAAGATGGGTATGTTAGGTCTGATGAACGTGCTTGCCTTAGAGGGTGGGAGAAATAATGTGCGAGTAAATACCTTAGCGCCTGGTGCGGCCACAAGAATGATCGCTACAATTCCTGGTAGAGACTTTGATGTGGACAGCCCTCCTGCGGAATCAGCGCCTAAACTGGTAAGCCCAGCAGTTCTGTTTATGTCTTCTGAAGAGGCACCCAATGGAGCGGTCATCAACGCAGCTGGAGGCCGCTATTACCGTTCTCAGGTTTTTGTTAATGATCCTGTGGAGATCGGAGTTGAAGCGAGCTTTGAAGATTTGGAGATAAAATCCGAGGTGCTAATGAATATGGATGCTGCCCACCCACCGAAGCGTGGTGCGTCATAAATAGGCGCAAGTAGAGACCAGGCAACTACTTGATCTTGAGTCTAAATAGTGAGGAGAGGTTATGACTGATCAGTTTGGAGTGATTCGGCAGGTCGCTTACGTGGTTGAAAACATGGAAGAGGCGCTCAAGTACTGGGTGGAATTTCTTGGGGCTGGGCCTTTTTACATGTTTGAACATTCTAAGATGGATGATCAAAAATATCGTGGGGGGGATTCGCAAGTAGACGTTTCGCTCGCGGTTGGGAATTCCGGGGATGTGCAGATTGAGTTGATTTATTGTGAAAACGATGCGGCTTCTGTTTATAAGGAGTTTTTGGATGCAGGTCGGGTGGGCGTGCACCATGTTGGACTGATGCCAGAAAATTACGTTGAAGCCTGTCGGGAATACGAGTCAATGGGTTTTGATAGAGCCTTCGAGTGCAAAATTTCTGGTACTTCTCTCGTCTACTTTGACACTGTTGAGGCGATAGGTCATTTCACTGAGTTATGGGAACGCAGTGAGGCGTTTATAGATTTTATGAACTTTGTAAGAACAGCTTCTGTTGGATGGGATGGAAGCGATCCAGTCAGAGTGGCTGCTCTTTGATCATTCGGTACTCGGTTGATAGTTGTTTAATTGGTGAGGTTTTATTTTGAGTAATTATCTCGAGGGTAGAGTCATTGTGGTGACTGGCGCTGCAGGCGGTTTCGGTCGTCAAATCACGCTGAAGAGCGCGGCTCTTGGTGCTTTGGTGGTCTGTTCGGATCTGGATGAGTCAACTTTAGAACTTGTAGTTGAAGAAGCAGATACCGAGCGGGTTATTGGTATGAGAGCCGACGTTACCAATTTGAGGGATTTGCAGGGCCTAGTCGAACAGACGATCGAGAGATTGGGTCGAATCGACGTGATGATCAATAACGCCGGTATTATGCCTTTGGCGTTTTATGAAGATCATCAGAAAGCCATTGAAGCATGGCATAACTGCATCGATATCAATATTAAAGGGGTCCTTAACGGTATTGTTGCCGTTTACGATCAAATGATCTCGCAAGGTCGAGGTCATGTGGTTAATTTATCGTCAATTTATGGGAATTTTCCTGTATCGGGGGCAGGTGTATACGGTGCTTCGAAAGCTGCGGTCAATTTTTTATCTGAATCGTTAAGGGTAGAATCGCAAGGTAAAATTAAAGTGACGATAGTTAAACCGACCGGGGTTCCCGGGACCGGGCTTGGACAAGGAATCGTTAACCAAGAAGCCATAGTAGGTATCCTAGGACAAAACAATTCTTCTTATCTGCAAATGATGCAAGCGCATCTTTCTGATGAGCTACCCGAAGAATACCGAAGCCGAGAAAATATCGAATATTATGCTCTAGATCCAAGCGACTTGGCGGACCAAGTCATCTACGCAATCAACCAACCTTGGGGCATCTCTGTAGGCGAAGTGACTGTAAGAGCGTCCGGCGATGCCTATATTTTGTGATTTCCACTGGCATGATGAATTGTTGAGCTCTAAATGAAAGGGGTCACCGGAAGTTTGGTCAAACACAACGGAATGATGCTGGCACAACCTTCAGGAAATGGGCTGACGCTTTTCGATCTCAATTCAATTCTCTTTGGTTCGCCACATCGGTTAGAGCGGCTTGTGAGTATTGCAAAAGAGATCCTCTATTACGCCACCCGAAAAGGATCGTCGTTAACTGTGTTTTTAGATCCGGGCGATGAACTATCTCTGGTTAACTTGAACAACTGTTTGAAAAATCAGGGGCTATATCTCGGTAAGTTTGAGGTTGAGTATCGAAGTGATGTAGAAAACAATCGTAGCATTTCTTCGGTCACTATCCTCGCTAAGAAGCAGCTAGAGTTGAAGAAATATGTAACCGTAAGATTGTTTTCAGATCATATTGAGACTATCGAACAGTTTTTATTGTTGCAGAGCACATGGTCAGGCGTGCAGTTCGAAGGCTACGCTGTATCCACGACAGGCTCAGTCACTATCATGCTTTGAGCTTTCTGTGTTGTTGGTATTAAAATGTGAGTGTCACTTTTAGGGCGTCTTCGTCTCTCTCATGAGCTAGGTTCAGAGCCTGACTGATCGATTCTAGGGAGAGCCTATGACTCACCATCTTTGTGACATCGATATCACCTTTGGCAATCCAATCAAGCGCTTTATGGAAAGAAGAAAGATCTTCTTCGGCTTGGGCGCCAACAACAGCATAGGCCTGCAGCTGTTTCATGAAGAAGTTAAGGTAGCTAAAAGGCACTGGGTCGCTGGTATCTGGTAAACCAAAGAACACCACATGACCTCTAGGTTTAGCGATATCTAGTGCGTGTTGGATAGTCTCGGCTCTTCCGACCGCCTCTATTACAATGTCAGCTCCTTGCCCATTGGTGACGTCCATCACCGCTTCGCGAATGGCAGTGCCGTCATTGTCGCCCTTAACCGATATGTCGGCCCCAAATACTGAAGATTGAGCTAGCCTCGCCGGGGAAAGATCAGTAACCACTACGTTTCTTGCGCCTAGGTGCTTGGCTAACCACGCAAAAAACTGCCCTGCGGAACCTTGTCCAAGAACCGCTACTGTACTTCCTACGAAATCCATATTTCCGCGACGAAGAGCGTAGATCGTTGTGCCAAATTGTTGGGCCATAAGAAGGTCTTCTATTGGTCCTTCGTACTTAGGTAGTGGTAAACACCACCAATCTGGCAGCGTCTGGTAATCGGCAAAACATCGTTGAAACCCCGTTCCTGGAACCGTAAGTACAAGATCCCCAGCTTTTAGATTGGCGCTTCGCGACTCGATAACCTCTCCAACACCTTCATGACCAGGCCATCCAGGCTCTGCAGGCAGTTTAGGGCTATAGGCCCCATAAAAAACCTGATGTAGATCAGACCCACAAATTGCTGCCATATGATTTTTTACAATTACTTGACCCTCTTGGGGTTCTAGTAACGCGGTTTCTTCTATGACCATCTTGCCCGATTCCACCAAGACTGCGGCTTTCATCTTGTCCACCGTATATCACCTCCCTTGATAGGTGTTTGATTCTCTTTTTCAGATGCGGGACTTACGAGGTTTGCCTAAAAATCTCCCGGCTAAGTTTGCTTTGGGAACACGCACATAAAGCGGATATCAATGCTTTGCCTTTCGGCTGCGTCTGGTGCTGCATTTGGGTCAATAAAAGATGTGTGAGGACATACCAATGATTTTTCGGCTCTAGAATCTAATTGTTTGAACACAAGCACCTCATCTGGTTTCATATAAGGAAAGTAGCAGTACCTTTGGTTTTTGTTGAATAAAGGAACCGCGGCTTGGGCTTTATCTCCTTCTTCTATTAACCGATAGTTGATGATGTCTTTCCTTTCTACGGTCCTTGCGTCGATCAATACCAGAGGATCTTTTTCTACCGGGTTTTCTATGGGGCGCCAGAAATTGTAGAGAGCGAAATCCCAGGATTCCTCAGGATACTCCTCCGAGGAACCGCTCTCTTTGACGATATGTTGAGCAAACTGCAACCATGTATCTGGGCTGAAATCACAATGCATGTATAGCGAGTAAGCATCAAAAAAATTGGCAGGTTTTTTTGACCGTACTTGATAAAAGGGAAATGAAAAAGCTGCGTGAGCACCGGTCAGATCTAGAATGACGCTCTTCATTTCCGGAAAGTACTGATCTGCTATCACCTCTTTATCATGAAAATCAGTAACTGCTGTTTGGTGATTAATCAGAGTATAGCCACAGCTGTCGAGATTATATTGGTCTTCGTCTAGTCTTGCATTGTGAATCACAACGTCATGTCTGGTGGTGTTCGCGTGACGGCTCTCGCGATTATAGATTCTGGGAAGCTCGCTTTGTTCTCGCCACTCTTCGTTAACAAACGCTATTTGGGATTCCACCCATTCTGGTTCTGTACTCATGTGACAAACCATAACATTACGAGTCTTTTCCCGCTACAGAGTCATCCAAGGACGAATAAATTGGTGTTTGCTTGATTGTTGAGCAAAACCAAGTGGGAATTTAGATTACTCCGTCCTGTTCAAGAGCATTGATTTCCGCTTCGCTTTTGCCCAAAAGTGTTCTGTAGATCTCATCATTGTGCCGGCCTAATTCCGGACCAGTCCATTCGATGCTGCCAGGAGTCTTAGACAGTTTGGGTACTATGCCCGGCATCGAAATGGTGCCGTGCACTGGATCTTTGAAGTCGACGAGACTTTCTCTTTCTCGGTAGTGCGGGTCATCTGCAATATCAGATGCTCGATAGATTCCACCTACAGGCACATCAGCCTCAACGAGTATTCTCTCGACTTCGGAAAAATCTCTTGAGCTAATCCAATCTTGGATTAGCGATTCCAATTCATCGGATCGTTTGATTCGATCTCTGCTGCTCTGGTAGCGAGTGTCGTCTCGGAGCTCTTCTCCTCCTACAATCCTGGCAAGACGCCGCCAGACATTGTCTCCACCAGCGGCTATTTGAATGAATCGTTTATCTTTTGTTTCGAAAGTCCCAGCGGGTGAGAACCCAGGGTTGCGATTACCGATTCGCTCACGGTTTCTGCCAGATGCGTTCCAACTTGCCACCAAATTAGAGGTGATCCTGAAGGGGGGTTCATACAATGCAAGGTCTATGAGTTGCCCTGATTCTTTTTTGGTGTCTCGCGCGTAGAGCGCCAGCATCGCAGCATAGGCACCAAATGTTGCCGTATTGTAGTCAGCTGTAGCAAAGGCCGGCCTAACTGGATATCGGTCAGGGAAACCAGTTGGATACATGTATCCGGAAAAGCCTAAAGCGATTCGATCGTAACCAGGTCTATCCGAATAGGGACCGGTTTGACCGTAGCCCGACACCCTGACCATGATTAGATTGGGGTTTAAATCATGAAGTGTCTCCCAGCCCAACTCCCATTTTTCTAGCGTTCCAGGCCTAAAGTTTTCAAAAAGCACGTCCGAACAGCTAACGAGCTCCCTAAGAACTTTTTGCCCCTTCGCCGATCTAAGATCTAGAGTGATGGATTTTTTGTTACGAGAGTCGATAAGCCAATTGAGTGGAGTCCCGGCCTCGCCGTTTTGAGGTGCGCCTCTAAGCGAGTCGCCTGTTTCGGGTTGCTCTACCTTGATTACCTCTGCTCCAAAATCGCCGAGCAAAGTTGCGCCCCACGGTCCTGCGAGGAGTGTACCAATATCCAAAACCCTTACTCCCGTTAATGGCTTAGTCAATTTTGTCTCCACTTATTTATTTCAGTTACTATACCAAGACATTGCGAGGGGTTTATTGGCGCGGCCTTTATTGACTGCTGCCTGGTTGATTTGATCTGTCAAGCAAGGGAAACGCTTAGGAGAGTTAAATGAGCATTAGAGAGCCATTGCTAAAAGGGGTTCGTATTCTGGATATTTCGGAGGGAATATCAGGACCGTTTGCGTCAAAGCTCTTGGCGGATTTGGGAGCCAACACGGTTAAGATTGAGCGGCCTGTCTTTGGGGATGTCAGCCGTACTTATGGTCCGTTTCCAAAGGGAATTCAAGACCTGGAACATAGTGCGAGTTTTTTGTATTTCAATACGAGCAAGGAAAGTGTTGTCTTAGATCTGCAGAGTGAGTTTGGAATCGACAAGTTTAAAAAGCTTCTTTCTATTTATGATGTAGTGATCTCCAGTCAGACTGGGAAATCCCTAGAGGAACAAGGGATCGGTTTTGAGGTTATGCGATCTATAAACCCGAAGATCATCTTGGCCACGGTGACCGGTTTCGGTTCCGACGGACCCTACTCGGGTTATGAATCGTCACATTTAGTCTCCTGTGCGCTGGGTGGTTGGGCCAATAATTGCGGAGTACCGGATAGGGAACCGCTTCAGGCAGGTGGTGCCATAACTGAGACGCTGGTCGGTTCCTATTCAGCTGCCGCAACTTTATTGGCGATATTCGGGAGACTAAAACATGGCGGTGCTGAACATATCGACGTTAGTGCTCAGGAAGCTGTCCTTTGTGGGGCGTCTATCCCAAGTTTGGCATATGAATACTCGGGGACCGTTACTGGCCGGTACTCCAGCGTGGGCTCAGGCGCAGGAGCGGGGTACATGCTCCCGACGAGAGATGGTTATGTCGGTCTCAATGCCTTGACGCTAGCGCAGTGGCATATGTTATGTAAATTCTTAGGGCGAGAATATGTTGCCAGTGATACCTATTACGAAGGTATTTCTTGGGCAAAACCGGACGAACGGTTAGAAGAAATAAGGGAGATATTTTGCGAGGCGTTAGAGGATAAGACCGCGGAAGAGTTGTTTCATGAAGCGCAAAAGTGGCGCGTGCCGTTTGGCTTGGTGCCTGCTCTTTCAGCATTATTTGAGATGACGCCCCATGTCGAGCGAGGGTTTTTTAAAGAGATGGACAGCCCTGATGCCTCTACTTACAAATTACCTGGTGTTCCGTTTCAATCTGCAAATACAGAAACTGATTTAAAGCGTGCGCCTCTACTGGGTGAGCATACCGAGGGGGTTCTTGCGAGACTTGATAATGCTGAGCAAGTTATTGGTGAAGATGCGGGAATTAGCGAAGGACTCAATCCTCTGCCTTTGGTTGGCATTCGAGTAGTTGACTTGTCGATGTTTTTTGCGGGGCCAGTAGCCGCTCAAGTCTTAGCTGATGCTGGTGCCGAGGTAATCAAGGTTGAATCTATCCAGCGGATCGATGGTTGGCGAAGCAGCGGTACGGTGACTGAGCAAGAGCTGCCAAGCTGGGAGGCCTCGCCCTATTTTAATTGGGTTAACCGGAACAAAAAAGACATTACTCTAGATCTGACCAGCCCCAGGGGCGCCGATATAGTTAAGAAGTTGATCGAAGGGGCTGACGTTCTTATTGAAAATTACACGCCAAGAGTCATGGAAAATTTTGGATTGTCCTATGAAACTTTGAAGTCCATTAACCCTCGATTGGTGATGATCTCTTTATCAGGTTATGGGCAGGAGGGCAGTTGGCGAGATTATGTGGCTTTTGGTATGTCGACCGAGCAAATGTCCGGCGTTGCCCATCTAACCGGTTATGAAAATGGAGGACCGCTTTATACGGGAATGACAGGAGGCGATTTGTTTTCCGGAGTGATGGGCGCCGTGGACCTTGTCGCTGCGCTTTGGCAGCGAGAACAAACGGGCCTCGGGCAACATTTAGATTTCAGTCAGATAGAGGCTTGTAACATGTACGTTGGAGACGCGATGACGGGTTGGTCCTTGGCGGGTTTCGATCCTGAAAGAACCGGCAATGATCATCCAGTCTACTTATTACAGGGCATGTTCCCTTGTATTGACGATGGATGGGTTGGGATTAGTTGTAAAGATGAACAACAAATCAAAGCACTGGCAGACTACTTTAAAGAACCTGCTATTCTGGAATCGGGTTTAACAAAGAGTGAGAAGTTGCAGTGCATCAGCGGGCATACTCAGGAGCAGGATAAGATGGAACTAATGAATGAGTTGCAGCAGGTAGGTGTACCTGCCGGCGCAGTCTTGAATGGTCCTGAATTACTAAACAATGAACAGCTAATTGCTAGAGATGCTTTTCTGGCTCAGGATCGTCCGGGGCTTGGGGTTAAAAACTATCCTAGTCAGCCCTACCGGTTTAGGCTAAGTGAAAAGCCGCCGACCCTCCGAGCGCCACTGCTCGGAGAACACTTGGAGGAGGTGCTAACTGAGCAAGCGGGCCTTACCTCCGATGAGATAGCAGAACTCATTATTGACGACGTAATTGGGACGGTACCTATTTCCGCCAGATAACAAGAGAGGTCTCCTTTTCGGGTCTAACATATATGGCTAAGAATAGGATTTTTCAGGTTAGACTAAAGCTTGGTTAGGTTCTCACGACTGGAGTTGATTAATGAGCGATACACAGTGGAATTTCCTCAAAGGTAAGAGTCTCTCGATTGCTAGTGCAGAAGGGGCGTGCCTATATACTAGCGAAGGACAAGAAATTATAGATGTCGCAGGTGGCGCGATCGTTTGTAATGTGGGGCATGGGCGCCCTCGAGTGGCTGATGCTGTGCGTCGAGCGACGCTGGACTGCAGCTACGTGGTGCCACCCTGGTTGACGCCCTCCCGAGAGTCTTTGATCGAAACTTTGAGGGAAAACTGGCTACCCAAGTCGTTGACGCGGGCGCATTTCACTTCGGGCGGTAGTGAATCGAATGAATCAGCCATTAAATTGGCGTTGCATTATCAGCAAGCGATTGGCCAGACACGACGCACTAAAATCATCGGTAGATCTATCAGTTATCATGGCACAACTCTCGCAACCGCCTCGATTAGTGGACACCCCAAGCGCAAAGCGGGCTTGGAGTCTGCTTTACCGAAATTTTGTGAGGTCGCGACACCTTATCCGCTAAGATGTCCATTGGGGAGGTTCCATGAAGACGCTGGGGACCACTACGCAAGTTTGTTAGAAGAAGAAATAGAATCTCAAGGGCCCGAGAATGTCGCGGCTTTTCTAGCGGAACCGATTACAGGCACCTCGGGCGGGGCGATCGTTCCACCTGATGAATACTGGCCAAAAGTAAGAGAAATCTGCGACCGCTACGGTGTGGTATTAATCATGGATGAGGTGATGACTGGGTTTGGTAGGACTGGCAATACGTTTGGTTATCAGCACTGGCCTATTGAGCCAGATATTTTAGTGGGAGGAAAAGGCTTGGCTGGAGGATATGCGCCTTTAGGCGGGGTGTTTGCTACTGAGAAGATTGGGAGCGCAATTGAGAGTGCTGGCTTTCAGGTGATGTTTACTACCTTTGGAGCACATCCCGCTGCGTGTGCTGCTGCTACCGAGGTGCTCGATATTATGCGCGAGGAAGACCTAGTCGAAAGCGCTAAGGTTAAAGGTGAGTACTTGTTGAATCGGTTACAGGATTCGCTTGCTCAGCACCCAAATCTAGGGGAGGTCAGAGGTAAAGGACTCCTTGTCGCGGTAGAACTTGTGAAAGATCGAGAAACTTTAGAGCTCTTTCCTGAAGAGGAGTCGGTCACAAATAAGATTATTGGAAAAGGACTCGAAAAGGGTGTCTTTTTTTATGGAGGCGGGACTGGAACAGTGAGGGACCTCGTCTGCTTTGGGCCGACCTTTACTATAACGGAGGCTCAACTGGACAGAGTGGTTGATACTTTTGTTGATTGTGTTAATGAAGTGACAGGCTCTGTTGATTAAGAGATTATTTTGATGCGTCTTTTGATCGTGCACTGGATTGTTAAAAAACAGTTTCTGATTTACTGAACTCCTCTGAGATGCCGTTCTTTAATTAATCACCGACTTAGGAATTGATGCGCTGTAAAATGCGTAGTTAAATACTAATGAGTGATCGATTGGGGAGGTCGTCATGGTTCGTTTTTTTCGGTTTGTGTGTCTTTGTTTTTTTGCGGCTTCGAGTTTGGTAGGGGTTGGCTGGGCGCAAGATTTGTCCAAAGTGAAACAGGAAACCATCCAGTTAAGTGATACTGTGTATCTTATTGTTCCTAATCCTCCGTACGGAGGAAATTTAGCGGTGTCGGTTGGTGACGATGGTATTTTGTTGGTCGATGATCAGATGATGCCAATGACGCCGGGAATTCGAGAGGCGATAGCGCGCCTTCAGGAAGGTGGAATCAAATACCTCGTCAATACTCACTATCACTACGACCATGCTGGTGGTAACGAGGCTTTTGGTAAAGATTCTGTGATTGTCGCGCAGCATAATGTCCATATGCGCCTAGCAGAGGGCAGAGAAGCGGGTGCAAGATTTATTGAGGGAAAGCGACCCATTGAAGCGCTTCCCGATATTACTTTTGAATCTGATATGCGTTTTTACTGGAATGGAGAGGCGGTAGATGTGATCCATTTTCCGAATAGTTCTCACACGGACGGGGATTCAGTAATTTACTTTCGTGATTCGAATGTGGTTCATACCGGTGATCAATACGTAAATCTTAATGGTTTTCCCTACATAGACAGGGATGTAGGTGGCAGTGCAACTGGTTTACGAGACAACATTGGCGCTCTGCTTGAATTGATTGATGACGAGACGAAGATTATCCCAGGACACGGTCCGCTGGCGACAAAGGGAGATCTCGAAGCCTTTTATTCAATTGTTGGGGACTCAATCAGTATTGTTCGAAGTTCTAAAGAACAGGGCAAAAGCCTGGATGAGATACAACAGACCGGTCTCCCAAAAAGATTCGATGGTGTGGTAGGTTTTATGCCTGCCGGTCTTTGGATTCAGTTTGTTTTCGACAGCCTAAACGATTGACGCTTTGACGTACTTGTAACCCCTTCTAGTTAGCGTTTGAGAAAATCCGATTAAAGTGCTCGGGCTCTTTCCAAGGCGGGTCTGGCATGACACTTGTCGATCCAAGCGCTAACATTTTGGAAAGGATCGAAGTCGAAGTTTACGGCCTTTAGCAGAAGCATCACACCAGCAACATTCAAGTCGGCTACTGAGAATTTTTCTCCGAGCAGGTAATCACTGTCTCGGAGGGCATGGTCGAGAACCTTAAGAGGACGGACCAGGCCTTTACTTGCCTGATCGATCTCAGCTTGATCCTGTTTATCCTTCGGAACGAAGAATTTCTGGATAACAATTTGCATTTGCAGAGGCTCGATCTCGCTGATTGCCCACACGCTCCACTGGTTTGCCTTTGCTTCATCATTAGGGTTGGCGGGATACAAATCCTCGGCGTAATGCTTTGTGAGGTAAAGATTAATCGCCATAGACTCAAACAGCTTGAGATCGCCATCTATGAGGGCGGGTATTCTTCCGTTTGGATTGATTTCGAGGTACTCATCTGCTTTTGATTCTTCCCCAAAATTAGTTTTGACGTGCTCGTAGTCGATGCCAGTCTCTTCTATGGCCCATAATGAGCGGTCTGCTCGTGATCCGGGAACACCATATATCTTGACGCCCATATAGTCCTCTTTTGTGTGTGCTATTTTATCTTGGTGAGTTCAAAGTATAGCTGTTGCGGGGAATTGGTTGCTAGTTCATCTATGAATCATTTTGTGTTTTCAAAAGCCAATTAAACACTGTTGGCTAGGTTAAGGAGTAACGCTCATGCAAAAACTCTTTTTTTTGGTGGTTTTGCTTTTATTACCCGGCATTTTGAGTGGATAGACGGGGATCCGGTGTTATGGCGAGCTATGGTGAGTGATCCAGAAGTTTACCAATCGAAATGGACTGTTGAGATTCCCTTGGAGCGACGACCTGGCCAGAAAATATTTGAGTATGCCTGTCACGAGGGAAATCAAGCTGTGGGGAATATTCTTAGAGGAGCCAGAGTTCAGTCTTCAAGGTAGTATGAGGCCATAGGATTTGTGAGTTATTCAAAGATGAACGAAGGACGGATGAATGTTAAATAAGCTAGACGATTATCCGATTCACCAGACGCCGGAGCCCATTTCATATTCGGTGACCAGTGATCGCAACGTTTACGATAGGACATGGTTTAATGGGTACTCACCTGACGGGTCCTATTATTTTGGCATAGGGATGTCAATCTACCCGCATCGTGGGGTAATGGACTGTGCGTTTAGTGTAGTAGAGAAAGACAAGCGTCAGCACTGTTTTTATGGGTCAAGACGTGCTCCTCTCGAACGCACAGACATGAGTGTTGGTCCTTTTCGCATAGAAGTGATTGAGCCGATGAGAAAGACTCGCGTGGTGTTGGAAGATAATGTCAGCGGAATTAAATGTGACCTGATTTTTTCAACGCGTACAGTGCCTATTCAAGAAGCCAGGCAGACTTTGTGGTCTGGTACGCGCAGAGTGATGGATGCGACACGATTTGATCAGTTTGGTCGGTGGCAAGGGACTGTCTCACACCCCGATGGCGAGCTGCTTATTGATGACAGTGAGTGTCTAGCAACCAAGGACAGATCCTGGGGTGTTCGAGCGGTGGGTGAGCCCGAGACTGGAGGAGCTCCTGCTACTGGCGGAGGTATTTTCTTTTTGTGGACGCCACTTTTTTGGGACGACCATGTCAGTC
>JBJKYX010000018.1:0-6822 GCA_045560825.1 Candidatus Azotimanducaceae bacterium | reverse complement strand
CCTTGTTTGATTCTCTGTGGAACGAACCGGGCGATCCTATCGAACGTATAAAATCACTGGGACTTGAACAAATTGACGATTCCACGGCACTAGAAGCTATCGTCAATACAGTAATCAAACAAAATGCTGATCAAGTCGAACAGCTTAAAAGCGGGAAAACAAAAGTATTGGGATTTTTGGTTGGACAAGTCATGAAAGAGACCAGCGGCAAAGCCAATCCAAAGAAGGTAAACGAACTTATACGCACAATCCTCCAGCTCTAATTTGTCTATTTTTTACTGAAATCTGACTTCCCGGTCTGACACAAGCGTAGTAAGCTTCAGTCAGTCGTTAAGTGATAGGGGAGGAAGACAATGAGCGATCAGCCATTACCAGCAGTTCCGTATTTGAAGATCCCAGAAACGGGCGATCCGTACCTAGAGGCCTACAAGTGTGGCAGTTGTGGAGCTACTTTTCTGGGCGAACGACAGAATTGTTCGAAGTGCGGAAGTCGAGACCAAATGACTACTTTCAAGCTTCCAGAAACGGGTAAATTGTATTCCTACTCTATCGTACACAGATCCTTTCCAGGCATTGAAGTACCCTATATTAGCGCTATCGTCGACTTAGACGATGGCACAGCGATTAAAGGAAATCTTATAAACATTGACCCTGATCCAGAGAAGATAGAGTTCGATATGCCTGTAGAAGTGGTCTTCGACGACGCGTTAGGTCGAAAAGACAGTGACGGGAACTCTTACCTTTCTTATTTTTTTCAACCAAAAAGTTAAATTGACGGAGGAGAATTCACTATGAGCGATGCTTATATAGTTGGGGTAGACATGATCAAATTTGGTCGCTTCCCAGAAAAAACAGTACCACAGATCGGAGCAGAGGCAGCATTACTCGCATTAGACGATTGCGGATTAACGATACAAGACATGGAAGCCCTCTACTGCGGCAACTTAGGACAAGCTGCCGGCATGGTTGGCCAGAGACTTCTCCAAGAGATTGGGCAGACCGGGATTCCCGTTGTCAATGTATCAAACGCGTGCGCAACAGGAGCGACAGCTTTTAGAGAAGCTTGGACTTCGATCAAGGCCGGACTATACGACGTGGTTCTCGCTGTTGGGGTGGAGCAAATGGGTAAGGGGCTTCTTGGCGGAGCTGGAGGCGCAACAGGGATTCCGAAAGAGGGTCTTCTCGGCTCCGGAACAATGCCAGCGGTTTTTGCAGAAGCCGGAATGGAACATACAAGACACTATGGAACAACTTTTGAGCAATTTGCGAAAGTTTCAGTAAAAAACCATCATCATTCCACGCTGAATCCTAAGGCGATGTATCAGATCGAAACTCCTCTCGAAGAGGTAATGAATGCAGAAATGATTTCTTACCCTAATACTAAGTTGATGTGCTCTGTGAACGTTGACGGCTCCGCAGCGGCAGTGCTGTGTTCAGAAAGCAAAGCAAAGGAACTTGGCTTGATGGATCGAGCAGTGAAAGTAAGAGCGTCTGTTATGGCATCTGACCCCTGGCAAGAAAGAGATTTGGTTATGCCAGATGTTAATTCCTGCACAAGAAGAGCCGCAAAAGAAGCTTATGAGATGGCGGGCGTTGGGCCAGAAGACATCGATCTAATCGAACTTCATGACTGTTTTGCTACGGCGGAGATACTACACTATGAAAATCTGGGTATCTGTAAAGATGGGGAAGCTGGCAAATTAATTGATGACGGAGACGTCGCTCTGGGCGGGAAAATACCCGTCAACGTCTCAGGGGGCTTATTATCTAAGGGTCACCCTCTAGGCGCAACAGGCATAGCCAACATTTACGAAGTTAGCACCCATCTGAGAGGGGAAGCTGGATCGAGGCAAGTCGAGGGGGCTCGCCTTGGACTTACACACGTAATTGGGTTGGGCAGCGCCTGCGGCATACACATATTAGAAAAAGCTTAAAAGCCACTTCAACTAATAACGTAGGCCCATTTAGCACGACCTTACAGTCATGGTAAATGGGCGGTGTATAAGTTCAAGACCTAAAACGGATTTTGTTGAATATGAGAATTGGAGTAGTCAGCGATACTCACAACAACCTGAAGAGTGTCGCAAAAATAGTCTCTATCTTTAACGAGCAAAAGGTTGAAAAGGTGGTTCACACCGGCGATATCACCCAGTCAAAGACCATAGAGGCATTCGCGGAAATACAAATGCCAATATATGGTGTTTATGGAAACAATGATCTGGAACTGGACAGTCTTACCCGGTCAATATCCAGTCTCGGCTACCACTTCGTGCAA
Organism: Candidatus Azotimanducaceae bacterium; assembly: GCA_045560825.1. GTDB lineage: Bacteria > Pseudomonadota > Gammaproteobacteria > Pseudomonadales > Azotimanducaceae > UBA4421. The sequence goes on along the minus strand of JBJKYX010000018.1, from coordinate 4,547 downwards.
CCGCCTTTTATCGATATTTGGTGCAACAAAAAAGTGATCGTTGTACATGACCCTCTCCAACTAAATGAATACGATCTTAGCGAGTATCACCTAGCGCTTCACGGCCACACCCACCGATATAGAATGGAGAACATCAACGCTACCTTGATATTTAATCCAGGAGAATGCGCCGGACACATGACGGGATACAACGCAATTGGAGTAATCGATTTACAATCTATGCAAACAGAGATAATGAAATTTTAAGCATCGAGTTTTTCTAGCTCCTCTAGTATTAGATGAATACGAGCTGCATTTGCGCCAAGGTCACTTACCCCTACCCTAGAAACACTTCGAATCTCCACCAAAGTGCCATCTTCGTACTCTCTAATCTGTACGAGAATGTCATCTTTGAATCCGAACCAAAACGAAGTAGCTACGGCCTCCAATCTCAAACTATCAAAGTCAGAATTGATAATCTCCATTCCTAGTAACTCCAAAATTCTCTGCACTTCTCTAAACAGATCTTCCCCTGACCTTTTTGATACATAGGGACTCAATCCAGAATACGCTCGCTTCTGCAGCTCAACATTTTCTGGGTTAAACCTATAATCAGTAGTGTTGGAGTTAAGCAAAGATCGGATAGGAATCGCCTTTACAAAAGAGGGAGGTGGTTGTGTATTAGTACTAATGTTATGGATCATCGGCTTATCTAATGCAGGTAATAGTTGTATAAGAACCGTTAGAAAGACAAATAAAGCAAGAAAAATTGAAGATAGATGAAATGAGGTATTCTTGAGACCTTTAAAGAGTACAACTCGTAAAAAGACAATCATCTCCAATAATAAAAATAAGACAGCGCCGAAAAAAGACAAAAATATGCACAGCAGGCCCACTGTATAGTTAAACACACCGATCTTGCTGAGCAATGGCCCGGCAAAAAGCATTACGGCTACAACATAGATCACTGGCGCCAACCAAACGTAACGTCCTTTCAAAGGTCTAAACAAAAAAATTTCTCGGCCCATCTGATCAATTACTCCAAAAATGATATCCAGAACAAACATTAAAATACCGCACTCTTTGTAATGGAAATCCTATCGTGAAACAATAACTTCCTTCTGCAGATCTAAGAAAATTAGGTGATTTATGCCTGCCAAGTCGATGGATGAATTAGTCGCTTTGTGTAAGCGTCGAGGCTTTATTTTTCAGTCAAGCGATATATATGGCGGCCTACAGGGTGTGTACGACTATGGGCCACTAGGCGTGGAACTAAAAAATAATCTAAAGGCAGCCTGGTGGTCTTCTATGGTCTATGAGAGGGATGACGTAGAAGGGTTAGATGCAGCCATTTTAACCAACCCTGTAACTCTAAAATATTCTGGTCACGTTGATACATTCACAGATCCGTTAGTCGACTGCAAAGACTGCAAAGCTAGACACCGAGCAGATCATATTTCAGACGCAACTTGCCCAAATTGTAGTTCAACTAATCTTACAGAGCCAAGAGCATTTAACTTAATGTTCAAAACAAGCGTCGGCCCTATAGATGATGGCTCTTCATATGCTTTTTTACGACCTGAGACAGCCCAATCGATTTTCACGAATTTTAAAAATGTTGTTGATTCTACTTCCAGGAAATTGCCCTTTGGGATAGCTCAAATTGGTAAATCGTTTAGAAATGAAATAACTCCTCGAAATTTTATTTTTCGCGTCAGAGAATTCGAACAAATGGAATTAGAGTACTTTGTTAAGCCAGGTTTAGACGAGTCTGCTCATGATTTCTGGGTAAAAAGCAGGGTAAATTGGTGGATCGAACAAGGTATAAATTCAAAAAATCTTGAATTATATAACGTCCCGCAGGAGGAACTAGCGCACTATAGCAAAGCGACCGTCGATTTAATGTATCGATTTCCACATGGTCTTGAAGAATTAGAGGGAATCGCAAACAGAACCGATTTTGACCTCGGCTCCCATACGAAAAACCAAGAAGATTACAAAATACAAGCGAGGGTCGAGACCAACACCCAATCAAATGCAAAATTAGCAATTGAAAATACCGAAGACAAAACTTGGCAAATACCTTATGTCATTGAGCCGTCTGCTGGGGTTGATCGAGGCGTGTTAGCATTAATGAATGAGGCTTTTGGCGTGGAGCAACTAGATAACGACAAATCTCGGACCGTAATGGCTTTTAAGCCCCATCTTGCGCCGATCAAGGCCGCAATCTTACCTCTTAAGAAAAACAACCTGGAGATCGTCAATAAAGCAAGAGAGTTAAAAGCCAGTCTCCAGAAACTAGGGCTCGGGAAAATCACTTATGAAGATACCGGAAACATTGGAAAAGGATATCGACGACACGACGAGATTGGCACGCCCTTTTGCTTTACTGTCGACTTTCAAACCATCGAGGAAGATTCTTCAGTTACAGCCCGTAACAGAGATACGATGGAGCAAGAAAGAGTCAACATCGAGCAACTGTCTGCTTTTTTAAGTTCTAAGCTAAAAGCTTAGCCTGCATAATCACCGCAGTGATGGTGGGCCCACCAGGACTCGAACCTGGGACCAATGGATTATGAGTCCACTGCTCTAACCAACTGAGCTATGGGCCCTAAGATCACCTATTTAAAAACTTGCATACTAAAATCGCTTTAATTGACCGGTCCCTCTCCGCCATGGCCATCAATCCAGTCATCCAAAAAACTCTTCAAGTGCTCCGATCTGCTTGGATGTCGCAACTTACGTAACGCCTTTGCCTCGATCTGGCGAATACGTTCTCTTGTAACATCGAACTGCTTTCCAACCTCTTCAAGGGTATGGTCGGTATTCATATCTATACCGAATCTCATCCTCAAAACTTTCGCCTCGCGTGTGGTCAAGCCTCCTAGAACACCTCTTGTTGCTTCTTTCAAACCCTCACCTGTTGCCAACTCTATTGGCAACCCTAAAGAGGTATCCTCAATAAAATCGCCTAGATGAGTATCGTCATCATCTCCAACCGGCGTTTCCATTGAGATAGGCTCTTTGGCAATCTTGAGCACTCGTCTAACCTTTTCTTCCGGCATCTCCATCCGCTCTCCCAATTCTTCAGGGCTGGGTTCTCTGCCCATCTCTTGCAACATCTGCCGAGACACTCGATTCAATTTATTAATAGTCTCGATCATGTGAACTGGGATTCTGATTGTCCTGGCTTGGTCAGCAATGGACCTAGTGATTGCTTGTCGAATCCACCAAGTCGCATAGGTTGAAAATTTATATCCTCTACGGTATTCGAATTTGTCGACGGCCTTCATCAAACCTATATTCCCTTCCTGGATAAGATCGAGGAACTGCAGTCCACGATTCGTATATTTCTTCGCAATAGAAATAACAAGTCGCAGATTCGCCTCCACCATATCCTTTTTGGCTCTCCTCGCTTTAGCCTCGCCTAGAGACATTTTACGATTAATATCCTTGATTTGAGTTATGGAGAGATCTGTCACCTTAGTTAGAATTTTAAGTTTTTTCTGTGATCTCATTATATCCGGTCGATTCTTCTCAACGCTGGAAGCGTAATCTGTTTTCCCTTTGGCTAACTTATTTATCCATGTCGCGCTCACTTCGTTACCAACATATTCTTTTCTAAAGAGATCTCGAGGCACCTTCGCCTCCCTCACTACCAAAGACATAATTTGTTTTTCTTGTTTTCGGACTATATCAAGCGAATCTCTAGCCATAGAGACGATCTCGTCAAAGTGTTTCGGCACAAGTTTGAAGCATGCAAAAGCCTCACTGAGTTTTTCGCGTTGAGCCTTTGCCTCTTTGCTGCCTTCGCCTTTCTCTTTAAGTATTTTTTGCATTTTATTGTATTGTCTTTTCAGCAGAGAAAACCGTCTTTTAGCCTCTTCGACATCAGGTCCTTTGTTTTCTTCTTCCTCCTCTTCATCATCGCCGGAAGGAAGCCCCAAATCTTCCGACCCTACCTGCGTTGCAGCCGGCACATGATCAACCGGGTCAAGATATCCAACAAGAGATCCGCTAACTTATTTTCCTTCGTGACCTCTGCATACGTATCCAAAATGTAGTCTACGGTTCCAGGATAGTGGGCCAACGCTGATAAAATATCTTGTATTCCCTCTTCGATTCGCTTTGCTATCGCGATTTCTCCTTCTCGCGTTAGCAGTTCTACTGTGCCCATTTCTCTCATATACATCCGGACAGGGTCAGTCGTTCGGCCAACTTCAGTCTCAACTGCCGCCAATGCTGCCGCAGCTTCTTCAGCGGCCAACTCATCAGCAGTATTTTCTTCACTAGAAAGAAGCTCGTCTGAATCGGGCGCAATCTCGTGAACATTGATGCCCATATCATTAATCATTCGAATAATGTCTTCTATCTGCTCTGGGTCAGAGATTTCGTCTGGCAAATGATCGTTCACCTCAGCGTAGTGAGAAAGCCTTGCTCTTTGCCCTTTGCTATGAGTTCTTTTAACCGAGACTGCTGCTGCTCTACAGCGATTTGATTTGCCATATCTTTAACCTAAACTTAAAGTTTCCGCCCTTTCCTTGATATACAACAATCCGACAAAGCAC
>JBJKYX010000017.1:0-43496 GCA_045560825.1 Candidatus Azotimanducaceae bacterium | reverse complement strand
CTTTCGAGATTTGGTCTAATCACGTTCTGAAGATGTTGCTCTCTGGCCGCAAAAACCAGCAGCACTTCGGTCAAACCAGTTATTTCTTCTTGCCAATTAGCGAGCATCGCTTCCCGGATAGCTTCTGCTAACTCGGTTCCTCCTGGTTCTCTAGTCTTTATGAAAGAGACGTTTTTTTCCTTTAAAGTTTCACAAAGATATTCTAGATTCGTCGTTTTCCCCGAACCTTCTACCCCTTCTAAAGTAATGAATCGCCCTCTCATGTGTCAGTCCTTCCCACGCCTTAATTGATACTTGCGCACGGCTCTATTATGTTCCCTTAGTGTCTTCGAAAACTGACTGGATCCATCACCTCTCGAGACAAAGTAAAGATAATCCGTACTAGCTGGATTAACCGCCGCGGTTAGCGACGCTTCTGAAGGGTAGGCAATGGGGCTAGGCGGCAACCCTTTCCTTCGATAGGTATTATAGGGCGAATCTAATCTAAGGTGCTTGCGCGTTAAGTTTCCATCAAACTTATCACCAAGCGCGAAAATAACCGAGGGGTCTGTTTGTAGCCGCATTTTTTTTCTTAATCTTTTGTGAAAAACCTGACTTACTAGTGGTCGATCTTCATCCAAACCCGTTTCCTTTTCAATTAATGAAGCCAGAGTCAATAGATCGACTGTGGAATTATCCAAGTTTCTACCAGTGGACCTTAACTGCTCCAAGTAATGTTGCATTTTTTTGTATGATCGCCTGAGTATTTCAATATCCTGCGTCCCATTTTCAAAAGAGTAAGTGTCAGGGAAAAATACGCCCTCAAGGAACGGGTACGCAACTCCAAGTCGCTTTACATTCTCTTCAATTGAATAGAGCTTCAAAGTATGGGTTATGTTTGGATTTTGGGATAGCTCCTTCACTAAATCTCTATAACTCCAACCCTCATTGATGCGAAAGTCGTATAGCTTGACTTCACCCAGAGCAAACATCCGAATTAGCTGCTTCGGAGTAAATGAGACCGGCAAATCATATGTGCCTGCTCGTAAACTGCGTTCAACTCCCTCGAACTTCGCAAGCATATAGAAGAGATTCGGATCAACATTTACGCCAAGATCAATCAATTCGGAAGAGATCTGAGAGAGAGCTCTACCTGGTTCAAGGGTGTAGACAATGTTTTCGGGCAACGAGATATTTTTATTTGCCCACTGATTAAAAGCGATTAAAGCGGCCACAATCAGTGAACCAGCGAGAAGAAGCAAAGTTGCAGCTTTACGCATCAAAATAATCTAAAAGGTCTGAACAACCAGTCAATTCTCTGACTAGACTGCTCTGAATATGAGAGTCCCGTTTGTTCCACCAAAACCAAAAGAATTGCTTACAGCAACATCAATCTTTGCCGCTCTCGCAGTGTGAGGAACGTAATCCAGGTCGCACCCTTCATCAGCCTCATCAAGATTGATCGTCGGAGGCGCCATGTGATCGTTTATGGCTTTAATGCAAAATATAGCCTCTACTGAGCCGGCAGCACCAAGAAGATGTCCAACCATCGACTTTGTGCTACTGACAAGCAGGTCTGGTTCCTGGCCAAAAACCTCTTTAATCGCCACTGTCTCTGCGACATCGCCAAGAGGGGTGGAAGTTCCGTGAGCATTTAAATAGTCGACTTCTGAAGCACTTAAATTTGCATCGCGCAAAGCGTTTTGCATACTTGCCACCGCACCTTCTCCATCCTCCGAGGGGCCGGTTATGTGAAATGCATCACTACTCATTCCAAAACCGATCAACTCTGCGTAAATCTTCGCTCCTCGATTCTTTGCCGATTCATACTCTTCGAGAACAAGAACGCCGGCGCCATCCCCTATAACAAACCCATCTCTTTCTTTATCCCACGGACGACTAGCCTTTTCTGGTTCGTTGTTCCGAAGAGACAGCGCTTTCATATTCTGAAAGCCCGCAACGGTAATTGGTGACGTGGCATGCTCTGCTCCTCCCACAACCATAACGTCGGCATCGCCCTGTTGAATCATCCGCGCACCAAACCCGATATTGTGCGTGCCAGTCGTGCATGCGGTTACTATCGCTATATTTGGCCCTTTGAAGCCATACTTGATGGACAAATTCCCGGACATCATATTTGCCACGCTACCCGGAATAAAAAATGGGGAGACTTTACGAGGACCGCTATTCAACAGGACAGAATGTAATGTGTTTATCTTTGAATCATTCTGATTCCACCTATGCCCGACCCGACCGCGATGCCCACTCTGAAAGGATCGTACTCCGTTATCTTGGCATCCTCGATCGCTTGGACTCCAGCAGCAATCCCAAATTGAATGCAGCCGTCCATTCTTCGTGCTTCTTTAGGTGAAATAAAATTAGATATATCGAAATTTTTAACGGCGGCACAAATCTTGACGGAATAATCTTCAGTATCAAAATACTCGTTGAGGCCTACCCCACTCTTTCCTTCAAGCGCAGCGCTCCAAGAGGAATCAACATCGTTTCCGATAGGAGAAATCATCCCCAGTCCCGTTACTACCACTCTCCTACTCATACCAACACCAAAGTTTTATCATGTTTCATCGCAAGCCATCCACGACACTTTTTGTTTTGGCGGGCAAAAGAACCCAGCAATTCTCGAGAATATCTCTCAATCTTGACTGCAACTCTTGGCTTCAAGGCCTTCCTTCATCAAAGCGCACAAAAATCCTGGAAAGCCTATCTTATTAGGACAACCCCAAGAAGAACAGAGGTAATAACATCTTAGCTACTGATGGGAAACGATATAGTCAACCGCCTCTTTCACAGTAGTAATTTTTTCAGCTTCTTCGTCAGGAATTTCCGTCTCAAATTCTTCCTCGAGAGCCATGACTAATTCCACGGTATCAAGAGAATCAGCACCCAGATCTTCCACAAAGGAGGCCTCGCTGGTGACTTCCTCTTCCTTTACACCAAGTTGCTCGCATATTAGTTTCTTAATTCTATCTTCAACATCACTCATGTTGCAGTTACCTCCCAATTTGTTTTCAGGGGACAAGAGCGGCCGCATGATATAGTCGCTCTTAACCCAATTCAAGTTGACTTTTGATCTTTTTGCACTTGCCGCATCCTACGAATTATAGAGCCCCCCATTCACTTGTAATGTTTGCCCCGTAATGTATGCCGCATCATTCGAAATCAAAAATGCCACAGCTGCTGCAACCTCTTTAGCCTGCCCCATACGTCCCAAGGGGATCTTTTCAAGGATTTTTTCTTTTTGATCGTCCTCAAGCACAGAGGTCATGTCGGTTTCAATGAAGCCAGGCGCGATGGCGTTCACGGTTATATTTCTTGACGCCAACTCCAATGCTAGGGATCTCGTGAACCCCTCGATAGCAGCCTTACTCGCAACATAGTTGGTTTGTCCTGGGCTGCCCATGCGAGCCACCACAGAACTTATATTAATTATCCTACCCCACCGACCTTTCATCATCTGCCTGACAAGGGGCTTCGTAACACGGTAAAGCCCATTAACGTTAGCATCAATGACAGATGACCATTCTTCGGTAGACATGCGCATAATTAGATTATCAGCGGTTATACCGGCGTTATTAATCAAAATACACGGTAACTCTTCAAGCTCTCCGATTTTTGAAAACGCCTCAGCCACGGACTCATCATTGTCTATCTGCATCTCTAAACCCATGCCGCGTGATGCGAGCGTCTTGTCGATCAATTGCACTCCTCCTAAATTCGTGGAGGTGCCAATGACTCTATAGCCTAAATCCTTCAGAAATTTAGCGATTTCCAAGCCGATGCCTCTGCTCGCACCGGTGATTAACACAGTTTGTTCTTTCACATATTTCTCGTAGCCTGCTAGCTTCCCTTAAGCAGGTTCATATCGTCAGGGCCGTCTGCACCAAACATGTCCAGATCGCGAGACACTCTCTTTGCCAAACCACGCAATACAGAACCAGGACCGCATTCGACTAACTTCTCAACACCGACATCAACCATCTTCATCATGATAGATGTCCACATTACAGGCGCCGTAAGTTGCTCTATAAGATTTGAGCGTATCCTCCCAAGATCAGTCTGTATCTCCGCATCCACGTTCTGAATTACTGGAATAGAAGGTTCTTTAAAGGCCACTTTGTCCAGATGGGCAGAAAATTCATCTTTAGCACTCAACATCAATTGCGAATGAAAAGGCCCGCTAACTTCCAACTTAACAGCTCGCTTGGCACCAAGCTCTTTAGCAATTTCTATCGCCCGGCCTACGGCCCCAGCCTCTCCAGATATTACTACCTGTCCCGGCGCATTGTAATTAGCGGGACTGACCGTTCCCTCGGCTTTTTCGCAGCACTCGACAACGACGGTATCCTCAAGTCCCATCAGCGCGGCCATCCCTCCTTCGCCATTCGGCACAGCGGCGTTCATCAGCTCGCCCCTCTTTCGAACCGTCTCAACCGCTTCTTCAAAATCGATTACTCCAGCACAAACTAACGCCGAGTATTCTCCGAGAGAGTGTCCTGCAAGATAATCAGGTTTGACTTTGGCGTCGATTTGCCACACTCGCCACAAGGCAATGCTTGCAGTTAATAGGGCTGGTTGAGTATTTTGTGTTTTCGTTAACTCCTCTGCTGGCCCTTCTTGAACCAGTTTCCATAGGTCGTAGCCGAGGACTGTTGAGGCACTTTGGAAGGTTTCTCCTATCAATGGATAAGCCTCAGACAATTCGCTCAACATTCCCACTTTCTGGGAACCCTGACCAGGAAATACTGCTGCGGAGATCATCCAATCTTTTCCTTTTTGAACGGTGAGCCAGTTACTCTTTGTCTTTCATCACTTGCTTACCACGGTAGAATCCATCGGGTGAAACATGATGTCTCAAGTGAGTTTCTCCTGTGGTTTCGTCGATCGATAAAGCCGGCTTACCTAGTTTATCGTGTGATCTTCTTTGGCCTCTACGTGACCGAGTAACTTTACTTTTTTGAACCGCCATCAATTTCTCCTAGAACATTCTCGCCGACTAACTCGAGCTTAAGTCAGACAATCCCGCAAACGGACTTTTGTTTACTACTTTCGGGCCAGAACTATACACGTAATTTTCCTCATTATCAGACTTACATTGCGGACAAATAGCCCTGGGCAACCCTAGGATCAACTCATCCTCAACCAAATCGATCAAATTCAAGGACGGCCCACTTACAACGACTTCCTTGTCCATTAAATCGTTGTCTTGATCCAACCAATCCTGCAACCGATCCTCTGATTCAAACACCAACGCGTCTATTGATACGGAAAGCTCGCTATCAACCGGCAAATTACAGCGGGAGCAATCGAGGGTCACAGATCCTCTTATCGTCCCAACCACCTTGACTTGCTTATCTTCAAACCCAAACAGCAGGCGAACATCAAATTCCTCTACTTCCGCACAAATAGAAGCAAATCTCTCCATATCCCTCCCGTCTAGCATTCGCTGAATTTCAGCGCCTGTCTTGGCAAGCTGACGGTAAGAATGGGAGGAATCGATCGGCTGATTCATAATCGAAAAGATAATAGGTAAGTGGTGAAATCAAGTAAAGACTATAAAATATCAATTAAACGAAGATCAGAGTATGTCAATCACCATCATGCCAATAGCAGAACCTCACATAATTCTCGCATCAAGCTCTCCCTTTCGGAAAAAACTACTCAAGAGCTTGGGAATTCCCTTTAAGTGCATATCCCCTTCATTGGACGAGACGCCAAAAACAGGCGAGTCAGCCAAAGCAATCAGCTTGCGACTTGCAATCGAAAAAGCACAAATCATCTCTTACAAACATAGGAATGCAATCGTCATAGGAAGCGATCAAGTCGCGCTATGCGAAAACCAAATCATCGGAAAACCGAATAGCGAAAAGAAAGCACGACTTCAACTGTCATACTTGCAAGGTAAAGAGACCACTTTTTTTACTTCTGTGGCGATCTGTCACGGATCGGCAAAACCTAGGGCAAAATGCACAGTATCGAAAGTTCTATTCAAACCCCTTACGAAATCCCAAATCTCAAATTACATCAAAATTGATAAACCAACCAACTGTGCGGGTAGCTTCAAATCCGAGGCACTTGGGATCTCTCTTTTTCACTATATCAAATCCGATGATCCTACCGCTTTGGTCGGGCTACCCATGATCGCTCTGACATCTCTGCTGGAAGAGAAAAACATCAGTCCAATCTAGCTCCGCGAACCAGCTCGGTCCACACCCCTTTCAACTCCTCCGACTTGGGGGCTTCAAATTTATAATTGACGCCATCAAGCTCTAACGCCAACCGCGTCGCGTGCAAGCAAAGCCTCTGGCAATTACCCTCCAGATTACCGTATTTCCGATCGCCAACAATCGGGTTACCGCAGTAGTTCGAATGAACTCTAATCTGATGAGTTCGCCCCGTGTGAATTGAAGCTTCGACTCGCGTGGCGTGTGGCGCTTTTTCCATAATGCGAAAATCAGTTCTCGCGCTCTGACCTAGAATATCGATCTTAACTCGCCTCTCACCCCAAGCCGTCTTGTATCTTTTTAGTTTTTGGTGGACGGACTTATTTCGGTTATTCCAATGACCTACGGAATAGAGCTCGTAGACCTTTCTTACCCTTCTATTTTTAAATTCAGACTGAGCAGCTAGAAGCGTCTTCCGATTTTTGCAAACCAGGAGGCAACCAGATGTTTCCCTGTCTATGCGATGGGCGAGCTCAAGTTTAGCGCTCGACCTAGAAACTCTTATTCCTTCTATGAGACCGTACCTAAGCGAACTGCCACCGTGGACGGCCACGCCTTCTGATTTGTTAAAACAGATCAAATTATCGTCCTCAAAGATGATCGAGTTTTCTAATTGTTCCAAAAACCTGTCGGATACTTTAATAGGCGCATCCTGTGTCGAGCGAATTGGGGGAATCCGTATCTGGTCCCCGATCTGCAGGCGATAATCCTGCTTGACTCTACGTCCATTTATTCGCACCTGCCCCTGTCGGATTAGACGATATATTAGCTCTCGTGGAACTCTTTTAAGCAAACTGATTAGCAGGTTATCGATTCGGCGCCCTGCTTCGTCGGGATCGCTAACGGTTCTCGTCGTTACTTGCGAAATCATTGGTGATTTATAGTAAGCATTTGACCCTTCTTTTTAAAAAAATCAGCAATTTGAAGGAGTTACATTTTACTGATATAGTGCGTTCCCTAATTGAGTCGTCCAAAGCTTAAAATACTTTCGATGACGGGCTTGGCTTCATTAAAGCCAAGCAATTCGAATGATGTACTAATTCATTCGGGAGAGCAGTCGATTATATTAAGCCGCTCAGGTGGTTTATCGAACTGCATAATATAGAGAGTTGAAGAGAAAAAAGGAAAATAATCTCAGCACAATTTATTTAGAAGATGATTGAGGGATCAGGCTTACTGAGATTAAGAAAGAAAGATATGTGCTATTTGATAAGTGTCAAATAGCCTGATTAAGTTAAGAACAAAAATTCTTGCTTAACGTGTTTCGGGGTTAATAATTTACTGATAAAAAACCACGGAACTGGGACAACGCAAAATGTATTGTTACTGCGATCGGGTTAGATTAACAGTTGATCTGTTTGCAGGAAGTGGGTAAACCTAGGTGTTTACAGATACTTATATCTACATTTGATCGCGTTGCAGGCCAAACAATGCCTGACTTTCTAAACCATTCTTTTTTCTTTTCATTCGCAGCAGTCGCCATTACAGAGCGACAGAAGGATCAATTATGAAAAGAATGCTGATTAACGCAAGACAGCCTGAAGAAGTAAGAATAGCACTGGTCGACGGTCAGAAGTTGTATGATTTGGACGTAGAAAACAGAATCTACGAACAAAAAAAATCTAATATTTATAAAGCGAAAATCACGAGAGTAGAGCCCAGCCTAGAAGCTGCGTTCGTAGACTTCGGGTCGGAGAGGCACGGTTTTTTACCTCTGAAAGAAATATCTAAAGAGTATTTCTCCAGAAAAAGTGATCTGAGTAGGGCTCAAATCAAGGAGTTAGTTCACGAGGGCCAAGAACTCCTGATTCAGGTAGATAAAGAGGAGAGAGGAAACAAAGGTGCTGCCTTAACCACGTTCATCAGCTTGGCAGGGCGTTATATGGTTCTGATGCCAAACAACCCTAGAGCTGGAGGTATTTCTAGGCGCATTGATGGCGAGGACAGGGATGAACTGCGCGCCGCCCTGGATAGTATTGAGATACCCAAGGGAATGGGGGTTATCATTAGGACTGCAGGTGTTGGAAGAAGCGCGAAAGAACTCGAATGGGACCTCAATTATCTAGTGCAACTTTGGGACGCAATCAAGACAGCCGAGGGTCAAGAACCAACACCATCGTTAATCTACCAAGAAAATAGTGCTGTGCTCCGGGCTATCAGAGACAATCTCAGGCATGATATCGGCGAATTGTTAATTGAAGGAGAGGATGCGTTCACCGAAGCTTCCAATTTCATTAATCTGGTAATGCCTCAATTCAGTGATCGAGTAAAAAGTTATGACGAAGGGACCCCGCTTTTTAGTCGATATCAAATTGAAAGCCAAATTGAAACGGCCTATGAGCACTCTGTTAAACTTCCATCCGGAGGGAGTATCGTTATCGATCCGACCGAAGCGTTGGTGTCAATCGACATAAACTCTGCAAGATCAACTCGGGGATCTGATATCGAAGAGACCGCTTTGAATACAAATCTGGAAGCAGCCGACGAAATAGCAAGACAGCTTCGAATAAGAGATATGGGTGGTCTGGTTGTCATAGATTTTATTGATATGGTCGAGTTCAAAAATCAACGCCTCGTCGAAAATAGGATGAATGAAGCTCTCGAAGCAGACAGAGCGAGAGTACAAGTCAGTAAAATTTCGCGTTTTGGCTTGATGGAAATGAGCCGCCAAAGGCTGAGACCCTCTTTAGATGAACTTACCACCGTACTGTGTCCTCGATGTAACGGACATGGCAGGATTAGAGACACAGAATCCTTGGCCCTGGCAATTTTAAGGGTTCTAGAAGAAGAGTCACTTAAAGAAAGAAGTGCGCTCGTTCGTGTTCAGGTGCCCCTGGCGATTGGCGCTTACTTACTCAATGAAAAAAGACAGGATGTCTCGGATATCGAAGAGAGAACGACCACCAAAGTCATTATTATTCCAAATTCTAACCTTCAAACACCGCACTACGTAGTAGAACGTCTAAGAGACGATCATTTACAGGAGGAAGGGCCACAAGCTAGTCATCACCTATCAGATTTAGCGAATCAAACTGTCGCCGAAGATTCGCCTACAGAAAAGTCGTACCCTCCTAAGGAAGAGGCCGCCGTCAAACCGCAGTTTGAGAAAGCCCCTAGCAGCGCATCAAAAAAAGCGGAAAAATCTGAAGGTGGGTTACTCAAGCGGATTGCTTCGGCGCTATTTTCAGATAGCTCCAATAACGAAGAGAGCAAACCCAAGAATCGAAGAAGACCTCCAAGAGAACAAAAGCGAGAGCCCTCTCGGACTAACAGAAGAAGAGATAATACACGAACAAACTCCGACAGAAATGATTCGAAAACCAAAACAAAAGAACCTCTAAAACACGAAAAGAAGCCACAGAAAACAAGGAGAAACAATCAAGAGGAACCAGCCCACCCTCGAGAAAATCGAGGTCCTAGCGAAGAGGCGTTGGCAAAAAGCAAGCGAGCGCCAAAGCGCGATAGAAGCTCGGCTGGCGATAAATCCACAGCTGAAAATAATGATAAAATTAAGACTGAGAGTACTAAAAGAGAAAATTCGCGTACAAGCCAAAAATCCTTCAGTGAAAACAAAGCCAGTAATCCAACTGAAACAACGTCAGATGGAGCGGCCCAAGAATCTTCCAAAACAGCTCAACACAAAGAAGAATTAGAGACTGTAGTCGATATCGTGGAGAGCCGTGATGACCAGGCAAAAAGTCAAGATCAGAAAACAGAGCAATCCGATCAGGCCGAGACTGTCCAAAGAGCCGCCAATGATCCAAGAAACAGACGGCGTACAGAGCCGGTCCCACACAAGGAGAAAGAATCGGAATTAAGTGAGTCGGCTATTGTTCAGGAAGAGAACACTCCAGAGCCGGTTGAAGAAGATCACCATTCCGAAGTCGATATTGCGGTCTCGGAAAGCAATATTCCAGAACAGCAGACAGAAGAAGAGGAAGACGGAAAAAAGGGCGAGGACATTGCAGATGGTCAACCGGACAATACGAATGAGCTCGTCGGCAGTGACAGTTTAGATAAAAACGAACAGGAAGAAGAAACGAACGTCACGCCTGAAAGAGCGTCGAACGATCCTAGATTAAAGCGAGAATAGGAATAGGCAGAGCCGTCGCGTGACGGTCAAGATAACACTGATGGCTCTAGCTCGAGTGTTACCCCGAACCGCTCTTTAACGCCGACTACAATGTTCCTTGCATATGAGAGGACATCAGACGCTGTTGCCTTACCCCGATTGACTAAAACTAGGGGCTGTTTACTCCAGCAGCTCACGTTCTCTCCGGGCTTATCTTTCCAGCCGTCGAAGTCTATTAGTTGGGCTGCCGACAGTTTGAAACCGTCAGGTACTTCGAAGACTTTTAGGCCCTCAATTTGGCCTGTCAGCTTTTGAGCTAGCTCAACTTCCACTACCGGATTCTTAAAAAAACTTCCGACGTTAGGGTGGGTTACTGGGTTTGGCAATTTCTCAGTTCTTATTTGGGTAACCGCATCAGCAATGTCTCTAGGGGATGGTGCAATCAAATCCAGCGAACCCAAAAGATTCTTCAAATCTGGGTATTCAGTTTTCGGGGCAGGCGTCTTAAGCAGTTTGAAAGTCACTGATCCGATAATAAAGTCATTATTATTGGATTTAAAAATGCTGGTTCGATAACCAAATCCGCAGTCCGAACCCTTCAGAGTCCTCCCTTCGCCTGACTTATCGAACACCTCAACTTCATCTATAAATTCAGACACCTCTCTTCCATAAGCACCGATATTTTGAATCGGCGCCGCTCCAACCAAGCCCGGTATTAAAGCTAGATTCTCTAGACCAAATATATTTTTCTCTATAAGGATCCGAACCAGCGAATCCCAATTCTCGCCGGCACCAACTTTCATCCAAACAAAATCCTTATTTTCTTTGACCCTATGGATACCTTTAATACACATTTTAATGACTAATTTTTCGACTACAGGCATAGCGATAACGTTCGAACCAGA
Organism: Candidatus Azotimanducaceae bacterium; assembly: GCA_045560825.1. Taxonomy (GTDB): domain Bacteria; phylum Pseudomonadota; class Gammaproteobacteria; order Pseudomonadales; family Azotimanducaceae; genus UBA4421. The sequence continues at coordinate 32,298 of JBJKYX010000017.1, read as the reverse complement.
ACCGATGACGACCGACTGACTATTCAAATACTCAGGACTGGCCATTAGCGCCTTCAGCTCATCAATTGACCTAACAGCGCACCCGACAGTTGACTGCGCCTTGAGTCCGAAGGTGTTTGTAACCCTAAAATTTTCTTCGAGCTTCAAGTTTTTAAAGTCCTAAAAGTCAGGTTGATCCTAGGCTGATTCACCTTTTTCATTCTAGGCAGAGTGTGCTCAAGGTAGCCATCAAAAATAAGCAAGGAGCCGTTATCAAGCCATATATCTTCGACCCTTGGGTCCGATCGAATACGAAACTTACGCGGCATACCCAAGCTAAGCGAGGCAATAAGCCGCTCACTGCTCTGTTCATTGTCTTTATGCCAACCCATGTAGTCCAAGCCCATCCGATAATAGTTAACCAGACAAAAGTTAAATTTAGAGCGGCTTTGTTTTTCAATCTGGGATTTCAAAGTGCGTAGCTCTGAAGGCCAACCACGACCTACATGATCTATGCCGGTGTATCTGTAGTTCAGTCCATCGTCACCGTAAAAAAAACTCTTTCTAGGCACCTTTACCTTTCGACCATAGATTGAAAAAGTTTCTTGGGCCCAACTTATTCCACCTGACTGAAAGTAAGCCATCCATTTTGTTGCTTCATTCTCACCTAAAAAATCAGTGACATAGTGCATCACATGCACCCCACCGCTAAGGCAGAACCGTTATTTGTGTTATTATGTCTCATATCAATAACTCGGCATAAGGGAAGATTTAACTGTGAATATTGAAGGAAAAGTGGCCGTAATTACAGGCGGGGCCTCAGGATTGGGAAGAGCGACCGCGGAAAAAATCATCGCAAAAGGCGGCAAGGTTGCCGTACTAGATCTCAACAAAGATTTGGCTACGCAAACTGCTTCAGAACTTGGTGACGCAAAAGCATACGAGGTCAACGTAACCGAGGATGCATCAGTAGAAACGGCAATTGAAGCTGTAAAAAATGACTTCGGCACTATCCACATTAACGTGAATTGCGCAGGAATCGGTGCAGCATCCCGGACTGTTGGAAAAGACGGAGCGCTAGACATCAACAAATTCAACTTCATTATCCAGGTCAACTTAATAGGGACTTTCTCCGTCTTAAGCAAGTGCGCGGCGATCATGCAGCTAAACGAACCTGAAGGCGAGGCACTTGAGAGAGGCGTAGTCATAAATACCGCTTCGGTAGCCGCTTTTGACGGCCAAATCGGCCAAGCTGCTTATTCCGCCAGCAAAGCTGGTGTTGCTGGAATGACACTTCCCATCGCTCGCGATCTCTCTCGTCAAGGCGTTAGGATCTGCACCATAGCACCAGGAATCTTTGATACGCCGATGATGGCCGGCGCACCAGACCAGGTCAGAGACCCGCTGATCGATATGGTCCAATACCCTAAACGTTTAGGATTACCACCCGAATTCGCGCTCCTTAGCGAGCAGATAATCGAGAACTCTTACCTTAATGGAGAAACGATTCGACTCGACGGTGGTATAAGAATGGCTCCGAAGTAAGAAAAACTCTTACTTTAGGTTCTCCAGTAGTAAAAGTTCAACTGCGGCGAGGTCTTCGGGAGTGTCTACGCCACCCGGGAGGGGTGCTTCGCTGTGGATTACGTGGATTTTTCGCCCGGCTTCTAGCCATCTGAGCTGCTCTAGCTTTTCCAGGAGTTCGAGACCAGACTCCGGGAGAGCTGAGAACTCTCTTAGGGCATGTATCCTGAAACCATATATCCCTACATGCCGCTTTACTGGGTAGTCTGTTTTCAATAAATTCCTTTCTTCACCTCTTGAAGCAGCATCAAAAACACCTTCATCCCGAGGGAAAGGGATTGGCGCGCGTGAAAAATATAGGGCGACGCCGTCTCGATCTGTCACCAGTTTGACACAGTTTGGGTTCTCGAATTCGTTTTGATACCGAATCGGCTCAGAAACAGTCGCAAATTCAATAACAGGGCCCCGCTCCGGTATCATAAAGTCGATTAACTGGTTAACGATATGGGCGGGAAGAAGAGGCTCGTCTCCCTGGACGTTGACAAGAACATCGTCGTCTCTCCAACCCATTTTAGACGCGACCTCCAATACTCGATCAGACCCAGATCGATGATCTTTTGATGTCAAAAGACATTCGAAGCCATGATCTCTAACCACGTCCAGGACCTCTTGATCATCGACAGCAATAGTCAGGTCATCTGCTTCTACCAAACTTGCTCTCTCGGCGACCCAAACGATCATAGGCTTCCCTGCAATCTTAACAAGCGGTTTCCTGGGTAGACGGGTTGAGCCTAATCGCGCAGGTATTACAAGGTGTACTTTGCTCATGCTCGTTATTTCAATTTGGTCTCAGAGTTCAGGTCTCCGCGATGGAGCGGCTCGATCTCTCTTCTCGATAGAAGGCTGACTAGCTTTTTGCTTGCCTCGGGAGACATCAAGACAGAAACCTTTAAATAAAAGATATTTTGCTTAGAAACACCCAGATTTCTGATTTTAATCGCGTCTTTCTCGGTACAAACAATCGGGACTTCGTCTTCAAAAACCAAATCAGATTCAACAAATACGTGATGGTCCTTAAAGACATGCGGATCAACAACAAACCCTAGATCACCTAAGCTATTCAAAAATCGATGTGGATTTCCGATACCGCAAACTGCCTTAACACGTTTATATTTGAGGAGCATCGCCGCTATTTCTATACCCTGGCCAGTCTCAAGATTGATAAAGCCATCAACCGATAGCTCCATCACCGTTTCTTCTTTTACCAGTTCCAACGGTCTGCTGTTACAAACAACCCAATCAACTTCAGTAAGGCGATCGACTTTTTCTCTAAGTGGACCCGCAGGAAGAAGAAACCCATTCCCCAGCCCTCTTTGACCATCCAAGATCGCAATCTCTATTTCTCTTTCCAGCGCATAGTGCTGCAGCCCATCATCAGAGACAATAATATCAATACCCGCCTTTTCGAGAAGAGCCGCCGCGTCAGAGCGATCATGCCCCACTGCTACCGCACAACCATAGCGATTCTTGAGCATCACCGCCTCATCACCATAATCTTGAGGTTCAGCATTCTTATCGAGCAACGAAGCAGTTTTAGAAGCGCTGCCCCCATAGCCCCTTAAAACTACACCGGGTTCGTATCCGATTTTTCTGAGCTCTTCTACTAGCCAACCAACAAAGGGCGTTTTACCAGTACCGCCTGTGGTGATGTTGCCCACCACTATCACAGGAACTTTCCTAATCGAACTAGTATTCAACTGGGACAATAACTTATTTTTACGCCAACGAATAAATTGACCATAAACCCAAGACAACGGACGAAGCATTTGGAGCCACCAGCTTTTGTTGTACCACGCGCGCTCGATACCAAGAGTCGCCCGATCCATCAAATCACCAACCCGAGGGTTATTTCTTAGGGGTTTTTCTTGAACTAGTTCTATAAATTGATCAGCCGCGTCTTCCTTGAATTGTGAAGCATAGAGATCCGCGTATAACCCTCCCTGTTGAATTAGCTCAGTGTGGTTTCCCTTTTCAATCACTTCGCCTTTGTCCAACACAATTATTTGGTCCGCAGACTCTACAGTCGACAACCGATGCGCGATCACTATCGTAGTTCTATTTGAAGTTAATTCCTCAAGGGCAAGCTGAATCGAACGCTCGGACTCGTTATCCAGCGCCGACGTGGCCTCATCGAGAATCAAAAGCGGAGAATCTTTAAGTAAGGCTCTGGCTATTGCCACCCGTTGTCGTTGTCCACCCGATAACAGCACGCCGTCGTCCCCAACATAGGTATCGAGGCCCTCAGGAAGCGCGTCTATAAAACCCTTCGCGCCAGCTCGCTCGACAGCCCTCTGAATGGCAGTTTCATCTGACCCACTTAATTCGCCATAAGCAATATTGTTCCGCAAACTATCATTGAATAAAGTAGGCTGTTGAGAAACAACTGAGATCTGCTGACGCAGGCTTTTCAAAGAGACTTCTCTTACATCGATACCATCAAATCTTATTTCTCCTTCGTTGGCATCATAAAAACGGGCAATCAGACTTGCCAAAGTGGTTTTACCGCTGCCAGATCGACCAACCAACGCGACGGTCCTACCCGGCTCAACCGTGAGATTGATGTTTTTCAAAACGGCCGGCAAACCAACCTGATAGCTAAACGTCAAATTCCGAATCTCTAATTGGCCTCTTGCGTCTTCGAGCCCAATCGAACCTAGGTCATCCTGAACTTTCGAATCAAGTTGTTCGAAAACATCTTCAGAAGCCGCCAACCCACGCTGTAATTTTGAATTCACTTCGGAAAGCTTCTTGATCGGTCTTCCCAAAAGGCCAGCGAGCGCTAGGAAGGTCACTGCGTCTCCTGCGCTCACCTCCCCCACCAAATCAGGTCGATAAAACAAGAAAATCAATCCACATAACGCTAACGCAACGGTCGTGTAATTAATTTGAGCGCTGAGCACACGAGTGTCAGTCATTTTGTTATTTTGCTGACGATTGACTTTATTAGAGCCCATAAAACGCGATTTTTCGTAATCCTGGCCGCCAAACGTTTTGACCTCTCTATAACCGCTGACGGTCTCAGAAACAACGTGGGTAACATCTCCCATGGAGCCTTGAATCTTACGGCTTATACGGCGAAACCGATTACTAGCAAACACAACCACCAGTGCCAATATCGGAGCCGCCCCTATAAATACGAGCGTGAGTTTCCAGTTGATCCAAAATAAAGCGCCGAGCAACACAATAACTTTCAGACCATCCTCGATGAGCGCTTTCAGCGCGTCCGTCCCTGCTTCACGCAGCTGCGCCACAGTAAAGGTGATTCTATTAACGATGTGGCCTTGAGAATTTGCATCGTAATATGAACTCGGCAAGTCAAGCAATTTCAAGAACAGCTCTTGCCTTAGGTTAAAGATAACCCAGAAAGAGACCCTCGCAATAAGAGATTCGCCCATTATGGAGCCAATCGCCCTCACAAAGGCTGCCGCCCCCATCATAAGGGGTATAAGCGCCGAGGCTCGATAACCAGGATCATTCCACTGATCGATTAAGTCACCGAATAACTTGGCAAAGCCGGCCTCAGCGGCAGCGGCCAAAAAGAAACCGATAATAGCTAACGTCATCAGCGGCCAATAAGCTCCCACATAACTCAAGAGTCTTTTGTAGACCTGCCAATCAGAATTATTTTTAGGAGAGTTAATTGACTATTCCTCTCAATCTTTCTTTTGATTCGTTTGGGGTAATACCGTTTTCATCGCGATGTTATAAAGACCTACGCTTGATAGCGCATCCAAAGCTGTCACGATACTTTGATATTCGCTTTTGGAGTCGGCCGACAAGATGATCACTTGACTGGTGTCCCCAGGCCGAGTGTTTAACAGCAGCGACTCTGCGATAGCCGATCGATCATGTTGATCCAACAAAACCCCATTCACGGAGTACCGTCCATCTTTGTCAACACTCAGACTTACAGCAGAACTTTCGGCATCAACACTCTGACCGTAAGCCGCCTCGGGAAGCGTCAAATCGATTATTGTTTCGCTTACAAACGTAGTAGTCACCATGAAAAAAATTAGAAGTAAAAAGACCACATCAATTAATGGTACTAACTCCAGCGTCACCTCTGGTTTTACACGCAGTCTCTTCATCATTCAAAGTTCAAAACAGCAAGTTCCTAGCTGCCTTTATCTAAAAAATCGATAAATTTGGTCCCCTTTTGTTCCATCTGGGAGACAAATTCCTCGACACGCCTGACAAACATGCGATGCATGACAAGAGAAGGTATCGCCACTATCAATCCCGATGCTGTCGTGACCAGCGCAGTTGATATACCACCGGCCAACAAGGCCGCATTTTTCGATTCCATATCAGTAATGGTGTCAAAGACGTCTATCATACCGATCACAGTACCAAGTAAACCTAATAGGGGAGACACCGATGCGATAACACCCAGAGCAGTTAAATATCTTTCGAGAATATAGGTTGCCTGGTCGAGAGAAACTTCCATCGCCTCTCTCATATCTTCTCGTCCAGAGCTCGCTTTTTTTAAGATATCAAAACACACCCAACCTACTAAAGAAGACGACGCCTGAGTCCTTAGCTCATCCTCTGTGTATTTCTTTCGCTTTAGTAGCTCTTGAAATCCAGATAAACAATCACCTGGAACGATTTTTTCTTTCTGCAAAAACCACAAACGCTCCAAACAAATCGCCAACGCCATAATGCTGGCCAGCACGATCGGCAACATCAGAACCCCACCGGAGGCAAACCAATCAAACACGGTTTACACAAAGATACTGATTTGACATAAATACAAACCGGATCAAAAATCTGACTACCACGAGCACCCCCGCGATGTGATTGGCCAACAGGAGTAAATCAGACCGTCTTCCTTCTGCACCCAGTAATTGTCATGCAGATTCACAGTTGGATCACAGTGCGGCGTTATGAACTGGTGCACTGTCCCTAGTTCCACTTCCTGCTCGCCTTTTTGTAACAGCAGTACACCATGTTCATCGCCAGCAAACTTAAATCTGGATCCGGGGATATCCAAAGCGACAGGCTCTACCGTTTCCGACGCAAAAGACTTGTAGCCCCCATCAACCGTAATTGCTCCGCTTCGAGGCTGAGATATCGTTGAGCATGCCAAGGTCAGAGAAACATCGAAATCCTCGAAGAACTCATGTTGCTGACTGCCAATTAACCGATACTCCTGATCCATAAAAACGTAGCTGCCCACTTGCAAATCGGTCAAACGTTGGACTTCCACATCTATGTCGTAGGTCCCGGTACCCCCACCTGTAACGATTTCACAATCTATATTTCTTGACTCAAGACTTTGTAAAATCTCAGACACTTTGTCCCACATCAAAAGCGATTTTTCTCTACGTTCAGCGTAACTCGATAAATGCATCAAATGACCCGAGTAATGCTGAACCCCTCTGAACACGAACCTATCGTCCAACTCAATCTCTGCAATTATCCTCAAAATAGTTTCGAGCTCTCTTACCCCGGTTCTACCCATCTCAATATCAACATCCACGACTACGCCTAAAACCCGATCTGAGCCAATTTCTTTTTTTAGAGTAGCCAGGCCCTTTTCACTATCCAGGACTATTAAGACCTCTGACTCATACGAGGCGACCTGATTAAGCACCTTTGCCTTCAAGTTAGTGGTTATTGGAGAGGTAATTAAAATAGAATTCGCCCCCGCAATTGCCATGCAAAGGGCCTCGCTAACTTTTGCAACACAAATACCAACCGCGCCTCTTTCTATTTGCTTTTGGGCAACAAGCGGGCACTTGTGGGTTTTTGCGTGAGGACGAATGGCCTTCCCGTTTAGTTCGACAAATTCTGCCATCTTCTCTAAATTTTTCTCAAAAGCCGGTAAATTGAGAACAAGAGCTGGCGTCGGAAGCTCTCCAACCTCTATAGGCTCAGGAAGCAGAAACTCGGCAGAAGGTCTGTTTATAACTGATTGTATGACTGAGGCAATACTCATTACAGCAGTTTAGTTCAGACGGATTAAAAATGGCAGCGCCCCGAGGCAGCTGCGTACTCCCTTTTCTCAAAGGGTTGTCGCAGTCGAAAACAACAACTTAGAAGCCCAGCGTTCCTTGCTCGGGTTGATTCCTAAGCGAGGCAATTAAATGGTCACAAATTTCGTTTCCTTTCTCGCGACTTTTAGACGTGATTTTTGGACCATTAGACTCTCTGTGCAATTGCCTAGCTATCCTCTCGGCTGCGACCATCTCAGGATCTATTCCATCTTTGCCCTTCACCGCGCCACCAAAAGCATCAGACTGTGGATTCCTTACCTCGACCCCTCCGACGACCTCATCAGAGAAGAATGAAAGCGTATTTTGCCTTTGTGAAGCGGGTTGACGAGCAACTTTCATACCGATCTTCCGAATTAACATTAAAGTACTGTTCATTTATACAGTATTTATTAAGAGATTACAATAGAGCCTGCGACAAGCTTCGCGGTCAATTGAGCTGGCTTATCCAGTTCTTGCTCAATCAGTATATTTGCGAGAGGGTCTTCGATCATCCTTTGAAATGTACGCCTAAGTGGTCTTGCTCCATAAACCGGGTCATAGCCGCACTTAACTAACTCATTCAGTACAGCTGAATCAGCGTGCAGAGATAATTCCTGATCTTCCAGTCGAGCATTTAAATCGGTCAGGAACAAACCTGCAATCTCCCTAATTTCGTTTTCGTTCAGCATATCAAATACAATCAGCTCATCGATTCGATTGATGAATTCAGGACGAAAGTGAGCGTCCACCTCTTGTCGAACCGCCAGCTCTATGCCTTCATACCTTTGTTCGCCCGCAAGTCTCAATATCTCTTGCGACCCCAGGTTAGAGGTCATAACCAAGATCGTGTTTCTAAAATCCACGGTCCTGCCCTGTCCATCAGTCAACCGACCGTCATCTAGCACCTGGAGCAAGATGTTAAATACATCCGGGTGTGCTTTTTCGATTTCATCAAATAAGATCAAGGAATAAGGTTTTCTGCGTACCGCCTCGGTTAACACCCCGCCTTCCTCATAACCAACATATCCGGGAGGCGCTCCAACAAGCCTCGACACGGAATGTTTTTCCATAAATTCAGACATATCGATCCTGATCATCGCGGACTCGCTATCAAATAACGTGATTGCGATGGCTTTACAAAGTTCCGTTTTTCCGACTCCCGTGGGTCCTAAAAACATAAAAGATGCGTTAGGTCTGTCCGGCGAAGATAGACCGGCCCGAGTGCGTCTGACCGCTTTGCTCACCGAGCTGACTGCTCTCATCTGTCCGATCACTCGCTCATGAAGTGCCGTCTCCAAATCAGATAGCTTTTGTCGTTCATCCTGCATTAATCGCGCCAGTGGAATGTGGGTCCAGCGCGACACAATTTCCGTTATTTCTTGATCTGTGACCCTATTTCTTAAAAGTTCACCACTAGCGCTTTGCTCAGGCTGCGACAAACTCTGTTCGAGCGCTGGGATCGTTCCATACTGCAATTCCGACATCTTGGCGAGATTGCCATTCCTCTTTGCTGATTCGAATTCAATGCGAGCGCTCTCTAACTCCTCTTTTTTACTTTGCAGGGATTTGAGAGCCGATTTTTCTTCAAGCCAAATCTTTTCTAGTCGTCCATACTCCGTTTCGGACTCACCGATCGCCTCCTTCAAGTCATCAAGTCGCCTCAAACTGCTCTCGTCTGACTCTTTTTTTAGAGCCTCGGATTCCATCTTCAACTGCATCAATCGCCTGTCTAGCCGGTCCATTTCCTCGGGTTTCGAGTCCAGCTCGAGCCGAATACGGCTCGCGGCTTCGTCGATCAGGTCAATCGCCTTATCAGGCATCTTTCGATCCGTGATATACCGATGTGACAGCTTTGCCGCCGAGACGATAGCAGGGTCTGTTATCTCTACCCCATGGTGTATCTCATAACGCTCCTTCAAGCCCCTGAGTATGGCGATACAATCGTCTGTATTCGGCTCGTCGACCAACACCCGTTGGAACCTCCTCTCTAATGCGGCATCCTTCTCAATGTATTGACGATATTCATCGAGAGTCGTCGCCCCTACGCAATGAAGCTCTCCTCTTGCTAGGGCAGGTTTCAACATATTACCGGCATCCATAGATCCCTCAGCCTTGCCGGCTCCAACCATGGTATGTAGCTCGTCTATAAATAGGATGATCTCGCCTTCCAACTCGGACAAATCTTTCAGAACAGCTTTAAGACGCTCTTCAAACTCCCCACGAAATTTAGCACCCGCAATGAGAGCACCCAAATCGAGCGACAACACCCGTTTACTTCGGAGTGTTTCAGCAACCTCTCCTGCTACGATTCTCTGGGCCAAGCCTTCGACGATCGCGGTTTTTCCAACGCCTGGCTCCCCTATCAACACCGGGTTATTTTTTGTCCTGCGCTGCAAAACCTGAACAGTTCGTCGAATTTCCTCGTCCCTGCCGATGACCGGATCCAGCGCCCCCTGGGTTGCCAATTCGGTTAAATCAACTGTGTACTTCTCAAGCGCCTCGCCTTTTTCGCCCTCTTCTTGCTCTGTCTGAACAGGAGCTCCTTTTCTTTTCTGTTCAATCGCTGCCTTAATCAATTCAGGCGCGACATTAGCTTTTTGAACAATATCCCTGAGTGACTCCTCCTCAATTAAAACGACAACCACCTGGTCCACGGAAATGTAAAAGTCACCGTTCTTTTGGGCCTGCACATCGCTTTTACTTAGGACCTTTACCAAATCGCTCGAAAACGTGATCTGGCCTTGGTTGTGTCCAATCCTGGGGTACCCAGCTAACAAGACATCGAGCTCCCTTTGAACGGTTGCCACGTCTGCTCCCGCTTGTTGGAGTATCCTTGCTGTTGAACTGTTTTTATCGAATATCAGACTACTGAGGACATGACCGGGTTCAACTGACGCATGATCAGAACCTATCGCCAAGGATTGCGCATCCGATAGAGCGTCCCTCATCTTGTCCGTAAATCTCTCTGTTCTCAAAATACCCTTCCAAAGCAACAACGCTAGACTGCATATGCGTTATAATAAGGATGCGGGCGGTTCCGCTAATTTCAAGCGCTTGTTGCTGGCAAGGTTGAATACTCTTGTTAATACTATTGCAATCAGATGAAGAATAAATTTTTTAAAAAATTCGTCCCTGACCCAAAAACCCTAATTGAAAACCCTGCGCTCAAGCCTTTGCGGCACCTCCTGATCAAAAAACATCTTTTTCACTTGAACAGGCGAAGTGTTGCTCGAGCCACATTCATCGGTATATTTTGCTCGTTTATCCCGGTGCCCTGGCAAATGATCATAGCGGCCGCATTGTGTGTCTTATTCAGAGCTAATGTCCCACTCGGAGTTGCGCTAGTCTGGATATCGAACCCAATCACCATGGCACCGATATTTTACTTCACTTACAAGCTGGGCGCTTGGATTCTTGAGATCGAACCTAATGTCACTAATCTCGAATTCAGCCTTAGCTGGTTATGGACCAACATGGTCAACATAGGTTATCCGCTGCTGGTGGGGTCCATGATCTGCGCCTGGGTCTCAGCAATAACAGGTTATGCCGCCGTGCACTGTGGTTGGCGCCTTGTCGTTATACGCTCATGGAAAAAAAGACAGACTAGAGCTTCGTAATTCTTAGTGAAGCACCGACTTGGGATTTAACCGAACTGCTCTTGAGGCCGGCAAAATACTAGCTAACACACAAACAAAAAAACAAATACCAGCGATAACAGTCAAGTCATAAACCGAGACCAATACCGGCACCTCCTCGAAGAAAGACCCGTCGAGCAGATGCATACCAGAAAGCATCTGCAGAAAATTCAAAATTGAGTTCACATTCTCGGCCAAGAGAACCCCACCAAAAATTCCCAGAAAAGTACCAAAAAGCCCTATAGCGACACCCTGAAGTAAAAAAACCATCTTAATCAAGTTTTCCCCTGCACCCATAGTCATAAGAATCGCTATACCCGAAGACTTGTTACTCACAAGCATCATTTGACCAGATACTATGTTAAAGGCGGCGATCACTACTACCAGCAAAAGCAGCAAAAACATCATTGACTTCTCAAGCCGAACCGCATCGAACAGCTGACCGTAAATTTCTGTCCAGGTTACTATTTCCAGCGACGCATCTTTCTTTCTGATCGAGCGAGCAACGCGAAGCGCATCGGCAGGGTTGCTAAGTTTTAATTCTATCCCAGTTTCTCCAGAAGACATCCAATGTTCCGTGTTTTGCGAACGCAGGTTAACAATAGCGAGCTGATAATCAGGTTCCGCTCCTATTTCAAATGTGCCAATCAATTGATAATTCAAAGCCTTCGGAATTACATTGCCATTGACGGATTCTACGACCAAGATTTGAACTTGTTGATCAAGGGCCAACTGCAAATGTTCTACCAGAGGCCGGCCTAGCAAGAGACCTCCTTCGGACAGGAAAAATCGCTCGATAGTATCTTCTGACAAGCTATCCACAACAGGACTGATCACAGACAGCCCTTTCTCATCGAGCCCATATATCTGAACCGGTCGCACAACTGTAGGTGAGCGAACCGCCCCGCTTGTCAGAGAATAATCGTGAAGCGACACTATCGCTTGGTCATCTCGGTAAAATTCCCCAAGGTCTAAATCTGACCCAGGAGAGATTATCCTTACATGGGGCACCACACTGAGCAATCTGGTCTGAAGTTCCCGCTCAAAACCGCTCATTACGCTAACAACCAAAGTCAACAACGCAACCCCGAGTATCAAACCCGCAATGGATAACCATGAAACCAACAGAGCAAAACGATTTTGGCCACGCGATAAGAATCGGAAAGCGACCAGTAAAACAAACCCGATCTTTCTGGTCAGACTACCGTTCAACCCGCTTTTCCGACAGGGTTCCGTTAGCAAGCTCGTATACCCTATCAAACCGGGACAACATGGCTTGGTCGTGGGTGACTACAAGAAGCGCAATTGACTTTGACCGGGCCAGATCTGTCAGCATAGTCATTACTTGTACAGCGCTATCGAAATCCAGATTTCCGGTTGGTTCATCCGCCAAGAGGATCGAAGGATTCGCAGAGACCGCTCGGGCGACCGCCACTCTCTGTCTTTCGCCACCACTCATCTGATCCGGAAAGTGGTCAAGTCTCTCTGCCAAACCGATCTCAATGAGCAAATCTCCTGCGACCCGTGCCGACTCCGCGGCTGATGAACCCTGCAGCCTCAGGGGCATAGCAACATTCTCAACAGCGCTAAACTCAGGCAACAGATGGTGCGCTTGATAAACAAAGCCCATCCCCCGGAGTCGAAGCTGGGCCCGCTGATCGGAGCTGGCCTTGGTTAAATCGGATCCAATCACATTAATCAAGCCAGAATCCGCCTCGTCAAGCCCCGCCAACACATGCAACAAGGTGCTTTTACCGCAACCCGATCTTCCGACAATCGCAACTCGGTCTTTGTTCTTTAATGTCAGATTAAGACCTGTAAGCACCTCAATCGAGCGCCCTCCTTGAATGAAAGTCTTCCTAACATTAATCGACTCTAAGACAACAGACTCATTCATGCGCCAAAACTCGACTAGGTATCAGCTTGGACGCCCTGCGGGCAGGGTAAAGGCTTGCCAGAAATCCAATGGACATAGTGACCAGAAATACTAAACCTAAATCCGTTAACAAAACGTTTACAGGAAGGTACGAAACAAAATATTGACTCATCAAATTTAAATCAAAATTGACGGAAACCAATTCGAAAATAAAAGGCAAGGTCAGCGCAAAGCTCACGCCCAGGATTAACCCCAATATCACTCCTATCAGACAGATCTGCATACCCAGAAGACAGAACAAACTCATCAAAACCCTGGATCCGGCACCCATGCTCATAAGTATCGCTATGTCGCTCTTCCTGTGCTCTACAACCATTACCAAGCCCGACACTAAATTAAAGGCTGCCACCGCTATCAAAAACGACAACAACAAGAACATGGTCATTTTTTGAACTGCGATCGCTCGGTATAAGTTACCGTTCGTTGAAAACCAACTAGTAACAGAGTAAACGCGATCACCTAGCTTCGCAGAAAAATAAGGCCACAACTCACTCGAGTCGAACAGGTTCTCCAGCCTCGCGTGCAAGCCACTCGGGTCTCGCTGCCTGAAAAGAGCTCCCGAGTCGGACAAAGAAATGTATACGTGTGTCGCGTCCTGGAGAGTCCTTGAATCAAATATGTCACTTACATAAAACCTTTTCTGACGAAACGCGGAACCGGCAAGATCGATCTTGCTCTCCGGCAAAAGCAAGGTGACCGGATCACCGATGCCAACTCCCAGTGAACTGGCAATACGACTCCCAATGATCACATTGAACCTCATGTCTCCCAGTAAATGACCTTCGAGCAAATATCGAAAAATTGAGCTGACCTTAGCGTAACTGTCTGTGTCGACTCCATTGATCGATACCCCGTAGACCTCGCCCTTCGCTGCGATTAGACCCGATCTCTGCATGAACGGTGCGATCGCAGTCGTGCCAGAATTCTCTAAGTCTTGGAGTGTCACTAAATCTTGTTCGGACAGTCCATCAGATATCAAAATTTGGGCCTGAGGAAGATTAGAGAGCACATTTGTTTCTAGCTCTCTTTGGAAACCGTTGACAACGGAGAGCACTATAACGAGAACGCTAACGCCTATTATGAGGCCTAACAAGGCCAGTCGCGCAACGAATCCGATTTCTCTATGCTGTTCTACTATAAACCGAGACGTTATCCAGGAGAGGAGTAGAAGTGTTTTCATGCGGCCTTAGGGTAGCAAATAGCAAACATGAGAATCTAAAGATCAGTCTCGATGTTTAATCTCCGATACGAGTAGCTCGCATTCGATGCTCCTCGGGACTACTGGTAGCCGATGCGGTATCACATTTGTCTAAATCGCCACCACAAATCTCGCACTCCATCTCTAAACCTAGCGCCTTCATACCACCACAACTTCCCTTTATTGGCTCACGACCCCAAATTACGCCGACCGCCATCATCGTGACCAGAACAATCATCAATACAAATGCGAAAAGAAACGTGCTAGTCATTGTCTAGCTCCAGGTACTCTGTCATCTCAACATTATACCTTTCCTCTAACCGACCACCAGACTCTTCTAGCAGCAAGTAAACGGGAAAACTTTGTGCTTCAGCCAGCTTCATGCCCTCTTCATAACCTAGCACCATCATAGAGGTCGCGTAGGCATCCGCCATCATGGCTGACTCATGCAGCACCGTCGCCGATACAATATTGCTGGTAACAGGAAGCCTACTGCGAGGATCCAATACATGACCCACCCGACCAGCACTAGTCTCTCGAAAGTTTCGGTAGTCGCCAGAGGTAGCGATAGCGAGGTCAGACAGGGCCAGAACACGCTGTATTCCGCGGCGATCTGAACTCGGAACTTCAATACCAATCTTCCAATCTCTTCCAGATTCATTTCGTCCTTTGGCACTGGACTCTCCACCAATATCAACGAGGTAGTTTTTACAACCTAACGAACTCAATTTTTCTGCGATCCTGTCCACAGCGTAACCCTTTGCAATAGCAGATAGATCAATCAACATGTCAGATTGCTTCTTGACTATCGAATTAGAAGCTATTTCAAGATTTTTCATGCCGATTCTTTCTGCGACCGCGTCCTGTTCCAATTTGGTTGGAGCCGCCTCAGTTAAAGTTGGCCCAAATCCCCAAAGATTTACCAGCGGCCCAATGGTGACATCGAATGCCCCTCCGGTTTCTTGCCAAACCAATAGCGATGACCTTAAAACAAAATGCAGCTCTTGGCTGACGGCATACTCACCAGCTTGCAAATTTTGATTGATCACACTGAGTTCTGAATCAGGTTCATAAGTGGACATCGAGCTGTTTATGCCGGTTAACAAGTCTTCCACCGACTTTTTCTGTGGAGAGCAGGATCGGTCTTCTTTGTACGTAATCGAATAGTAGGTCCCCATGGTAGAGCCCTGAAGCCTTGAATAATTGGCCCCGCCTCCACACGCGACGACGCCACATAGACTTATGATCCAGAACAAATTCAATAAGCTGTTTTTAAACATAAGGCTTTTTCAGTAAATACAATCGGTTAAAAGGTTCAAGCGTTAAAGTCAGCTAAAACGAAGAGCGGACAAAGCAGCCGCGACCAACCTATAATAAAGGAAAGTCATTCTGTCGTACAAAAGTGAGCTCGTAAAAGTCATGTCATCAAAATACTTTGCTCTGTATGTGTTAGGAGGAGCGATCCTGGGCTTAGTCTTGGCTAATCTGGTGGAGGACCAGACCTGGCTAGACCCATTTACCTCAATCATCAAAGTGGTTTTTCTCAACTCGCTAAAAATGATTGTGGTGCCACTGATCTTCTTTTCCCTTATCACAGGCGTGCTCAACTTAAGAAACTCAAACCAGGTCACCCAAGTTGGGCGCTACACCGTCGCCTATTATGTGAGTACTACCGGCATCGCGATATTGATAGGCTTGACCATCGTGCTGGCATTAAACCCGTGGGGCAACCTCACCCCGATTGAGTTTGAGGCCGGCAACGAGATCCGGTTCTTAGCTGAAGGTGATGGGACGATCATGGCGGTATTCACTAGTTTGCTCGACAAAATGTTGGCGAATCCGTTTTCAGCTCTATCCAACAATAACATCCTAGGAATACTGACATTCGCGATACTGTTGGGGCTCGGGCTCGCAGCGACCTTACCAAAGGACTCACAGCTACCGGCCATAATCGAACAAATCTCCAGCGGTATCTACAAAATCACAGGATGGGTGATAACCCTCCTGCCTATTGGTATTTTCGCGATCACCTATCAACTGGCGAGCAGCATTGATGTTAGAACTCTTATATCTTTGGGAGAATTAGCGATAGTGGTATTTCTCGCCACTTTATTCCACGGGGCTTTTGTTCTTCCGGTCATCGCGTGGATTTTTGGAGGAGTAAAACCTGCAACCCTATTCAAAAATATTGCGCAGCCCATGGTCACCGCCCTATCGACCTCATCCAGCGCGGCGACGCTTCCAATTTCCATGGATGCTGCCCAAAATCGGCTTGGTGTGTCCCCAGAAGTCAGCTCGGTGGTCTTGCCGCTTGGCGCAACGGTTAATATGGACGGCACTGCTTTATTTGAAGGCGTCGCCGCAGTCTTCCTAGCCCAAATGTTCGGAATTGCCTTGGATCCGGTTACTATTACGACAATATTTTTGGTTGCGATGATGGCTTCCATCGGCGCGCCAGGAATACCTTCGGGCTCTATGGCAGGGATGCAATTGGTATTGCTTGCAGTTGGGATACCTCTTGAGGCCATTGCTCTATTGTTGATGATCGAACGACCATTAGACACATTTAGAACCGCCGTCAATGTACAGGGAGATTTAGTCGGCAGCCTGGTCGTTAACAAGCGAGTGGCTCATCAGTGAAAACAAGAATACTTCTGCTTCGACACGGACAAATACAGGCCAACGTCGACGGTCATTGGCACGGCTCGACCGATAGTGTTTTAACAGATTTTGGAATTAAACAGGCTCAGGAGACCGGCATTTTTCTTGAAAGGAATGCCAACATTGGGAAAGTTTTTTCAAGTCCTCTCCAAAGATGCCTTTACACAGCCCACTACGCAAGCGGCTTCAATTTTGAGGACATTGAGACCCTACCCGGTTTTGCTGAAATGTCTATCGGTGATTGGGAGGGGACCCCCTACAAATTACTGGCAGAAAAACATGACTTCATTAACCGGAGCACCCTTGATCTTAATTACGCGGCGCCCCAAGGAGAGTCCATACAAGAGGTGTTTCATCGATTCGACAACGCTTTGACCTCAATCCCAGATAATCTAAAGCTATCGCAGGACATTTTGCTGGTCAGCCATGGCGCAGCCCTCGCAATCGCGTTAGCAGGACTGATCGATGAAAACCTCGCGAAATGGCAAAACTACTACTTCAGCAATTGTAGTCTGACAGAATTGTATTTGGACCCTAAACCGAGACTCGGCGAACTCAACAGCAGTGCACACCTTGCTAGCTTAGGTTAAAGTTACTCTAAGATTTAAATAAAAAGGGAGACCCATGACTGAATTTTGTCTTGTAGAGAAAAAAGATCACATTATGACGGTGAGGATCAATCGACCCGACCGACTGAATGCGTTACACCCACCGGGCAACGCAGAGCTTGGAGAGGTATTTGATGACTTCGCAGCTGACGACGACATGTGGGTCGCCATAATCACCGGAGAAGGTCGAGGATTTAGCGCCGGGAACGATCTTCGGTATCAAGCAGAAGGAGGAGAACGCGTACCGATGCCCAGGGGATTCGGAGGTCTGACTTCACGTTTTGATCTTCACAAACCAGTCATCGCTGCTGTTAATGGCGTTTCAATGGGTGGTGGATTCGAGATTGCACTTGCTTGTGATCTGATTATCGCGTCTGACAAAGCGAAGTTTGCCCTACCGGAGCCTAAGGTAGGCCTGGCTGCTCTTGCGGGCGGACTAAACAGACTGCCAAGACAAATAGGCCCAAAAAGAGCTCTAGGGATGATTTTGACCGGTCGGCATGTCAGTCCAGAGGAAGGGAAAGAACTTGGCTTTGTTAATGAAGTTGTTCCTCACGACGAGTTGATGGATGCGGCTATGCGGTGGGCAAATTTAATCTTGGAATGTGCACCACTATCAATCCGCGCCAGCAAGGATGTTGTTTACAAGAGTCTGGACAGTGCCTCCCTTCAAGACTCCATGGAAGCTCAATATGACAGCGTGAAAGCAATGGTTGGCAGCGAAGACTTCGTCGAAGGACCCAAAGCGTTTTCAGAAAAGAGACCGCCCAACTGGCAAGGAAAATAAAGAAACTGGATTTAGCCTTTGTGCTTCGAAATTCAATGGTTTGGTCCGCGCAAAGGCTAGTTTCTACTCTAGATAACAAAGTTCAGGGAGAACCACAGTGAAGGTAACTCACAAGGAGTTGATAGATAATGCGTTGAGCGAAATTGAAACCCTCGACGTAGACGATGCGGTCGCGCTATTGGAGAAAGAAGATACCGTTTTTGTAGACCTGAGAGACCCCAGAGAACTCCAAAGAGAAGGCAAAATCCCAAACGCCTTTCATGCCACTCGGGGCATGATCGAATTCTGGGTTGACCCAAGCTCTCCTTATTACAAGGACATTTTTGGATCTGGCAAGCGCTTCGTCTTTTACTGTCAGAGCGGCTGGCGATCAGCGCTGGCGACGAAAACCGTTCAAGATATGGGTCTAGAAAATGTCTGTCACATCGGCGATGGCTACCGGGGCTGGAAGGACAGCGGTGCGCCGACGGAGACCGTTGAAAAAAAATAACCACCAAATTATCTGTGAACGTAAATCCTTAGCGATATTTCGAAAATGAACTCAGTTGTTTATGGTTTAGCGTTTTCTGGCGGCTTCATCATCATGTCACTAGAACTTCTGGGTGGTAGGATACTTGCCCCCTATTTTGGGAGCAGCATTTATGTTTGGGGCAGTATAATAACGATCTTCATGCTTTCCTTGTCGGGCGGCTATCTGATAGGAGGGAAACTGTCCACGCGTAATCCGACGATGACGAAATTCGGAATAATATTCTTCTTCGCCGCCTTGCTTCTAGCTCCGTTAATTTACTTGTCAGAATCGGCAATGGAACTGATATTTCTTTACATCACAGATCCTCGTTACGGTTCTTTGTTGGCTTCTACGGTCCTTTTTATGGTGCCAACTGTTTTCCTCGGCATGATTTCACCTTACTCAGTACGTTTGCTAATCGAATCCGTTGCAAAGTCAGGAGAGGTTGCCGGCAGGCTCTACTTTGTTTCTACGCTTGGCAGCTCTCTTGGAACTCTTGCAACATCCTTTTACCTGGTTCTATGGTTTGAGATTAATACGATTCTCATCTTTATGACGGGCTCTCTCACACTGCTGTCCGCTATTGCCATAGGCTCCGATAAATGGATGTCTCGATGAAAGCTCTTCTCTCCTATTGGTCCTTTTTTCTCCTACTTCTCGGACCAAACGCACTTAACGGCGACATCATTCATAAAGAGCGCTCACTCTATAGCAACGTAATTGTTCAAAAGATTGGCGCCAACACCTGTCTCCAATTCACAGTTCGAAGAGATACAAAAAATCAGAGCTGCTTTAACCCCAGCGCGCCAAAGCGTCTAGTTTTCGCTTACGCCAAGATGACGTTGGCGTCGATATTATTAATGCCTGAGCCAAAATATATACTCGTCGTAGGTCTTGGAGGTGGCACCTTACCGATGGCCTTTAACCGACTGTTTCCAAACGCCACCATTCACGCGATCGAGATAGATACTGCGGTAACTAAGGTGGCAAAAAAATACTTCGACTTCACCGAGAGCAATCAAATCAAGGTGTTCGATCAAGACGGAAGAGTGTTTACCAAAAGAGCTATGGCGAACTCCTTCAAATATGATTTGATCATTCTCGACGCCTTCAACGGTGACTACATCCCGGAACACCTAATGACTCAAGAGTACCTTCAAGAAAACAAGGCAATACTATCGGAAAAAGGTTTGCTTGCGTCCAACACTTTTACCACCAGCGCTCTATACGATCATGAATCGACCACTTACGCCTCGGTATTCGACCCTTTGATTAACTTTAAACGCCCAGAAACCAACAACCGTATTTTACTGGCACCAAATGAGTCCATTGATCGAGCGCGAATTATCAGCAGGGCCAAAATGCACGAAGCACGTATGGTGGAGTTCAACGTTCCTATCGTTGATTACGCAGAGAACATTCTGGACGCGCTAAATGGGCAACCCGATTGGGACACCGGTGCGAGAGTTCTTACAGACCAATACTCCCCAGCAAACCTGTTGAATTCCAGATAGCTAGCCCGAATTCCAGTATTCGTCCTTTAACAAGCGCTTATAGAGTTTTCCTGTCGGGTGTCGAGGCAACTCTTCTCTAAAGTCGATTGTTCTCGGGCATTTAATATGTGAAAGCCTCTCCCGACAATAATCAATCAATTGAGCCTCAAGTAACGGATTTGCTTCGCTGTGATCCTTAAGCTCAACAACTCCTTTCACCTCCTCTCCAAAATCTTCGTTTGGGACCCCAAAAA
The DNA here is from genome assembly GCA_045560825.1 of Candidatus Azotimanducaceae bacterium. Taxonomy (GTDB): domain Bacteria; phylum Pseudomonadota; class Gammaproteobacteria; order Pseudomonadales; family Azotimanducaceae; genus UBA4421. The sequence continues at coordinate 11,674 of JBJKYX010000017.1, read as the reverse complement.
CTGCGACATCCATCACCTTCTCGTGGGTAATCAGGATATTTTCAGCTTCCTGCGGATAAATATTGACCCCTCCAGAAATAATCATGAAGTGCTTGCGATCAGTCAGATATAGATAGCCTTCTTCGTCCAAATAACCCACGTCACCCAAAGTGGTCCAGCCCTTCGCATGCTGCGAACCCAGCGTTTTCTCTCGATCGTTGTGATACTCAAACTCTCCACCACCCTCGAAGTAGATCGTGCCGGGCTCTCCCGCAGTCAACTCGTCTCCTTCGTCATTGCAGATGTGTATTTGACAATTCAATGGGCGTCCGACCGATCCTTTGTGCTCGAGCCATTCCTGAGAATTCAATTGAACAAAGCCGTTGCCTTCCGTGCCAGCATAATACTCAAACACAATTGGGCCCCACCATTCGATTAACTCTTCTTTAATCGGTATTGGACAGGGAGCCGCAGCGTGTATGGCACAGCGCAGCGAACTCGTGTCGTATCTATCCCGGGCCTCTTTGGGCAATTTTAGCATGCGAACGAACATAGTTGGGACCCACTGGCTGTGAGTCACCTTATGACTTTGGATCGCTTCTAACGCGAGTTCTGGATCAAAATGTTCCATTACTATGACCTCAATCCCAGATTGGAGGCAACTCATAGTAAAGGTCATGGGAGCCGCGTGATAAAGCGGCGCTGGTGACAAATAGATCGACTCGTCTGTTGCTCCGTAGAGCATCTGCATCATCGATACTTCTTCTTTGTCTTCGTAAACCTCTTCACTCAACGGGCGTTTAACACCCTTGGGGTAGCCCGTGGTGCCAGAAGAATAGAGCATGGGCCCGCCAAAACTCGGGTCGTCAATCAACGACGTTGGCCTGCTCGCTAGCGCCTCCTCCCATGACTCAAATCCCGGCGCAACGCCGTCTAACATAAAGCAGCTCAAATCAGCCGACAGCTTTTCCATCAAAGGTTCCGCAACTGCTAGTTGACTCTTCGACGTAATAAACAGCTTGGCCTCGCAATCGTTAACAATATATTCGACCTCTTCTTGCTGAAGGCGCCAACTAATCGTTGTGTAATATAGACCCGAGCGCTGTGCTGCACACACGATTTGAAAAAATAACGGATGGTTTTCCAACAATATCGCTATGTGGTCGCCTCGCTGTAGCCCTAGATCACGAAAGAGTCGTGCTCCTTGGTTGGCAGCCGAGTCGAGTTCACCATAGGTAACCTGTTGCCGCCCCTGCGCCATGACATAGGCAATCTTGTCGGGCCGGTCTTTAGCAAAAGCGCTTATGCCCATCTGACTCTCCCTGCGCTAGAACCAATGATCAATTTAACTCTTCCAGATTCAGCGAAGCAGAATTCATGCAAAACCTCAAACCCGTGGGCTGAGGCCCGTCGGGAAATACATGTCCCAAATGCGCATCACACCGACTACAGAGCACTTCTAACCTGCGCATTCCAAGACTCAAATCCTCTCTTGTCTTCACTGAGTCCTCGTCAAGCGGGGCAAAAAAGCTCGGCCAGCCACACCCAGCATCAAATTTTGTATCGGAATCAAATAGAGGTGCATTGCAGCATTTACACCTGTAGGTTCCAGCAGTTTCTGTGTCCCAGTAAATACCAGTAAAGGGTCTCTCAGTACCCGCCTGCCTTGCGATAACATATTCTTCTTCTGTTAGCTGAGCCTTCCACTCTTCTTCGGTTTTTACAATTTTTTCCATCTTTCTCCTCACTAAACAGATTAATGATCCTGTATTATAACCCTACTCAATCTAATCGACGCCAATGACAAACGGTAAGCCTGCTCAAGACCAAAATAAAGGTGATCAATGACAGATACAAGTAACAAGATCAGAGCAGAGATCCGAAAATCGCAAAAGCTCGATGGCGTACTTTATGACATAAGGGGCCCCGTCCTAAAGAAAGCAAACGAGATTGAAGAATCAGGCCATGAAGTCATCAAGCTTAACATTGGTAACCCAGCCCCTTTTGGCTTTGACGCGCCCGCGCACATTCTGCAAGAAGTCGAAAGTAATATTAAAAACTCACAAGGATACTCAGAATCGAAGGGTCTCCTATCCGCAAGAGAAGCTGTTTGCGAACACTACAGAAAACTTAAAGTTCCGTCGCTCAATCCAGATGATGTGTATATCGGTAACGGAGTGTCTGAACTTGTTGTCATGGCACTTCAAGCATTGATCAACAATGGAGACGAGGTTCTTATACCGGCACCCGATTTTCCTTTGTGGACTGCTGCTACATCACTTTGCGGAGGCTCCCCTAGACATTACTTATGCGACGAGTCTGCAGGCTGGGAACCCGATCTCGACGACATACGCGCTAAAATCTCGGAGCGTACCAAGGCGATTGTGATCATCAATCCAAATAACCCAACAGGTTCGGTTTACAGCAAAAAGACTCTGGAGTCACTTATTGAAATCGCGCGAAATCACAATCTGGTGGTTTTTTCTGATGAAATTTACGACAAGATTTTATTCGATGAAAGCCACTTTCAGCCCACTGCGACACTCGCTGAAGATATTTTGATTGTCACCTTTAGCGGACTGTCGAAGTCCTACCAGGTCGCCGGTTTCAGAACCGGGTGGTTAGTGATTAGCGGGCAGAAGAAAATGGCTGAGGATTATATCGAGGGATTGGAATTGCTCTCGTCAATGCGACTCTGTTCAAATGTTCCCACACAACATGCAATCGCTACCGCTTTACAGGGTAATCAAGAGTACCTGTCTTTGACCAAGCCAGGAGGTCGGTTATTTGAACAACGAAATCTGGCCCATCAAATGATTAATCAAATAGAAGGCATCAGTTGCGAAAAGCCCATGGGCGGATTTTATCTATTTCCCAAATTGGACACTACTCGGTTCAACATACACAGTGACGAGCAGTTCGTTTTAGATTTGCTAGAAGAAAAACAGGTGCTCGTCGTTCAGGGTTCGGGGTTTAATTGGTCTAAACAGGACCACTTCAGGATCGTCTTCTTGCCTGAGACCACAATACTCCGTGAAGCACTATCCCGGATAGAGAACTTCTTATCGTCATACCAACAAGCCAAAAAAGATTAAATCAGACTGATAAGCTAACCTTCGTAGGTGAAACTTAACACCTTGAGACCACGTTCGGGATACAGATCCGGAAAGTCTGGATGTGCTTTGAGCAACTCGTTGAATTGACAGGCTGGACACCAGCGAGCCATTTGATTCACGATAAAATCACTGCCTAAAAACGGTGAATTCAAACAGGCGACTATAGTCGCGCCTCTCTCTGCAAAATCTGGTAACCGCTTTAAAATCTGCCCATAGTGTTTTTCGGCGTTAAAACTTCCTCGTTGGTTGGTTGGAGGGTCGATGATGATCACCCCATAACGTCCCAGTTGTTTTATTTTCCGCCAGGATCGAAAGACATTACTAGACAGCATACTGGTCATTCTTAAATCTAAGTCATTTAATTTGTGGTTCTCCTTCCCCCACTCAAGAGCATTTTTGCTCATATCAACATTGACAACTGACCTAGCACCATTCACCAGCGCCGAAACCGAAAAAACACAGGTATACGCAAACAGATTTAAAACCTTCCGATTTTTTACTTTCGGCGCTAGCCACTTCCGCACATGACCCATGTCTAAAAAAAGCCCCACATTCTGATTATCCAGGAGCTTTACCCAATACTTTTGGCCAAGTTCATTTGTGACATGTTCGCCAGGAACTTCCCCGAACAAAATCTCGTTAATTATCTTTCTCCCCTGTCGGGTTTGAAGCACCAACCCTTCGGCAACCTGAACTTCATCGAACAATGTAGTTATGGACTGCCGATCGGAAGATCGCAAACCCACATCGTAAGTAACCACCTGCAAGTAAGGAGGGAACCAGTTAACAACCAACTGCTCAAAGCCGGGATAACACATGCCCCGACCATGGAACAACCGCTTGGCCTCCAAAACGTCGGCCGAATTAAATCGTTCGAGCGCTTCAGTGACCGCCTCACTCACTGGACAACTCAATATCGACTCGGTGTAACACCCTATCGTTGAAGCCAGTCACCACTTCGGCCAGGCCTTTGAATTGACTATCTAAAGATGGATCTCCCGAGTCGACCAACAATGGATTCCCTCGGAGACTGGATAACTTCGTCCTGCTACCAATCACGACGAACTGCCCAGGCCAGACTAAAGATGATAGCGCTTCGATATCAAGTTGCTGATTTCCTCTACCGAGCAAAAATCCCTGGCCTCGAGTAAAGCTAATGACGACGTACTCAATATCCTTTAAGCGTTGGTTAATCTCGCCTGCTGTCAAATCCAGCATCCACTCCTCATTCGGCGAATACAAATCAAACCCCAACAAGGTAGCCGACTCAGCAGGTAGCCCGAATCTTTCTTTGACGTCTCGACACGTGCTTCCGGGCCCAAAGAGCACCGTGTTCTCAGCGTAACGCTCCTCTACTTCTGACGCGATTTCTTGAACGGCTAGCTCCTCGCTTTCTTTCCCCCCAACTTTAGTCTGCTGCAGGTATCTTCCAGTCTTAGGCACTACCACCTCGCCATAATACCGAGTCTGTATTCCCGAAGAGTGAACGTAATCTCGAATTTCCGCCATTTCTAGGTTTACCATTTGACCGGTAATTAGCCCTTCCACGATGTTGGCAGTCGCACCTGGAGTGACCGAAAATACCCCGCTGTGCATTTTGACTCCAGAAGGCAATCCGATAACGGGGGTCTCTGTATTTGATTCTAGGCCCACCAAAACATCTCTAGCCGTTCCGTCTCCACCAGCAAAGATAATCAAGTCGCAGTCTTTTTGTTGAAACAGTTTCACGGCCTCGATCGTGTCCTGGGCCGAAGTAGGAACCGAAGGCTCATGCACAGATTCGTAATCGATTTCAAAAGAGTCAAACATGTCTCCGCCCATCGCTCCTGAGACCGAAACCCAATGAATTTCTTCGATCAAGTGACCTCGAGCGCCGCGGAGAGATTCTAAGAACAGCTTACTTCTGTCCATAGCATGCCCCCTATGCAGATCACGCAGCTCATCCGACAAGGTATCGCTGCCCTTTAAAGCCAAAGGACCCCCGATACCGGCCACGGGATTCATGACGAAAGCTACTTTAAGCATAATTTACAACTAATCGCGCACCATTCCTGAGACACACTCGGCAATGGCCAAGGATGAGGTCAATCCAGGAGACTCTATACCTAACAAATTGATCCGACCTGTAACCCCATGACTCTCGGGTCCATGAATCAGAAAATCTGCGGCGGGCGACCCTTGGTTGCTTATCTTCGGACGTATTCCCGTGTAACCTTCCTGCATCCTCTCTGGCTCTATACCCGGGTAATATTCTCTAATCGCGGCTACAAAATCGTCAAAATGACTGCTATCAAAGGAGTAGTCTAAGTCGTTTTGCCACCTCACATCTGGTCCGAATTTAACTTGTCCGGCCAAATCAAGGGTCACGTGAACGCCGAGGCCACCAGCTTCTGCCACTGGGTAGACCAGGCGACTAAACGGCTGATTACCCGAATAAGAATAATAGTGTCCTTTGGCATAGAAGCCCCGTGGAGCGCCAGACGTATCACTAGCCAACTCTGGAGCCGAGAGACCCGCACTGTTCACAATCCATTCTGCGGACAATTCGAAATCTGGAGTTCTCGCTATTCTATGGGTGTCGGTGGATTCGATCTCGATAACCTTCGTCAACAGCGCGATCATGCCCCCATGGGATTCAATATCTGATTGAAGCGATAACATGAACGCGTGCGAATCGATGATTCCAGTGGAGGGAGATAACACGGCACCGACCGACTTAACCTCCGGTTCTAGCTCTGCGACCTCGGCAGCCTCCATCCAACGTAGGTCGCCTACCCCATTAGCTTTCGCCTTTTGAATGTATTCGTTGACCACCGGGACTTGCGCTTCGTTAGAGGCGACAATAATCTTGCCACACTGGCTGAACGGTATATTTCGATCATTACAATAACGGTAAAGCAGCTCCTTGCCTCGGACGCAAAACTGAGCTTTAAGACTGCCCTCTGGATAATAAATTCCAGCGTGAATTACCTCTGAATTTCGAGAACTAGTCTCAGTCCCTATTGCGTCATGCTGCTCCAACACGACAACCTCTTTACCAGTTTTAGCCAGCTCTGCGGCTACTGCCAAGCCAACGACTCCGGCTCCTATAACAATCACATCGACCTTATCCATTTATCCGGCGGGACTCGTTAACATTTTGTGAAAAACAACGAACTGATTTCATGAGGCTCCTACTAAAGACCGACGCTCTTGAGTGAAACTGATTCTGTAGCCGATGAAGTTCTCGTACCTTGGCAAGTTCGAGCTGTCCGAGGAACCGGCCTGTATCTGCCTCTAGATTGTCGGCACTGGGATGAAATGTCACCTGCGCGCAATCCGAAAAAATCCATTCGAGAGCCTGGACCCTGCATTCCAATCTAAAAAACTGACCTTGCTGCTGCGAAGTTCTGGGAGGCGGCGAATATTCATATCCAAAGTCAACAAGAGCTCTGCGAGCTAGTCCCGCAATACACCAGTGAGCCGCCTCGTGAAGCGCCGACGACACGTAATCGCTGCGGTAGATCAGTTTGCCGATTTCATCTTCAACAGGAGGAATATAGACAGGTTCCGCTTCTCCGCCACGCATCTCCACCCGATACTTTTCACCAAAGCAGTCGTTAAAGCAGGACTGCACCCGTATGGAATTCAACTTAAATTACCTCGCAGCGTTCGAGAAAATTGAAATAACTATCTGATAAATATGGTTTTCCTTTTAATAGATGACCCAGGTACGCGCGTTCAGGAAGCAAATCATCTTGAAGCAAAGCTGCATTAGCAAAATAAGTCCAAGCCCATCTTGGACCACCCGCTGTTTCTAGGCACACCCTATCGCGCCCGTAATTCACGGGTGCGCGTTCAAAAGGGTCCATTTTAAGGATCTCTTCCGATGACACCAGCTCGTAAAGAACTCCTTCAACGACTCCCTGTTTATCGTATTCTATGTTCGCGTGACCGACTCCTGGAGTTCCTGTACTGCGCTTGTTGAAAAGCATCTTGTACCCGCTCAAAGTGGCGCCCATCTTGTCGCGTGTAACTAGCCCCCGTTCCGCTACTCGTTCTGGATTCATGTTCGATCCATAAGCGAAATAAAAGTGAATGACAGTCATTGGATATTACCCTTTCCGGATCCAGAACTCTAAGCAGCCATCAGAGACCACGGAATCGACCATGTCGTGTCTCATGAATCGGCAGAACTGTTCAAGATCTCTCTGTGTCGTGGGATCAGTTGCAAGAACATGCAGGAGCTGCCCAGTTTCCATTTCGCGAACTCGGTTTCTGACCAACATTAACGGTTCAGGGCACACAAGCCCGCTCGCGTCTAGCTCAATATCTGATTTCAAGCGCTCAACAGAACAATTACAAAAAAATATTTTTACACGCCGACAATAAGATCACAACATCGCCGAGGTTTTCACCTCAAAGACTTGACAGATATCTCTCGTTCAACCAACCTAGTCTCCCTAATCAAGGACCTCGATTCTGTCTTACACTACCCCCAAAATTAATTATCCTGAAAAAACGCTATCAAAGCACATCACTAGACTTTCCATACTTCTAACTTTTGCTCTCGCTCCAGTGGATGCTTTTACTCAAAGCGAGCAACTAGTCCAAAATGGCCAAACTGACGCTACCAGTGCGTCAAGCGACGCCAAGGCAGCACCGGATCAAAAAGGCCTATATGCCTTCCCGAAAAGGCAAATAGAAATCGGCGAGGCCGACGAAGCATCAGTTTTTCTAGAGACAAGAATCGAAGATATCGAGATCACAGAACACCTGACTCATCCCAGCTTAGTAGAACCACTGACCCTTCTGGGAGACGCTAGAATAACCCAGGGCCAAATAAAGGAGGGGTTGCTGTTATACGATCGTGCAATTTTTATTCAGCGAGTCAATTTCGGTTTATTCGACTCTAAACAGCTCAACATCATCTACAAAGAAGCAGACGGCCTAAAGCTTCTGGGCGATCTAGAAGAGGCTCAAAAAAGAGAAGAATACGCCTACGAGATACTTCAGCGAGCCTATAGTCAGGATGACCTGCGCCGCATTCCTGGTCTCGTAAGGCTCGCGGAGTTTTATGACACCATATACGGTTACCTGGCCAGTAGAGTCTTCTACAGAAAGTCTCTTCAGATTTTGATCGCTAACGGCCGAGAATGGGAGCTCGAAGCTATACCGCTTCATAATGGGATAGCTCATTCCTATTTGATGGAACGCTTCCCGCCTTTCTACGTCTCCGATGGCTTTGACTCTCGATCAATCGGCATCGTACCAGCGCTTAACGATGCAGATCGATTCCAACAAAATCTGAGCATCAACAATTTTCCTGAGGGTGAGCGAGCACTGCAAGCAGCAGTTACCATCGCGACACAACAGGAGCCTCAGAATAAAGAACTCATCGAAGAGGCGATCATGCGTTTGGGCGACTGGCATCTTATGTGGGACCGGCAAAAAGAAGCCAACGCACTCTATATTTCGGTTTACCAATCGATGGAAGCTAGAAACATCGATCCCAACCTTACATTTGAGATACCGAAACTGATTTACCTCCCAGAACCCAAAGAGCCAAGACGACCTGAATCTATGCAATCGGTAGAACCCGCACAAGGACTGGTCGAGTTAAAATTCCTGGTGAAAACCAATGGCAGAATAGCCAAAATGGAGACAATCAAGACGGAACCGCCGAAGTTGATGGAATTTCAAATTCGCAGGAGCCTTCGGGAGGCGGTATTCAGGCCGGCTTTCTTTGAGGGCATTCCAGTTAAGAACTATCCCCATACATTCGTCTATGAATATGACTACTTCCCGTCCGAAAACTTGCCTGGCTCAAGCCCCTAGCCTGGGGTTGAAGTCAAGAGCGGTGGCCTTATCATAGGGCGTGAAGTGTCAAGTTAGTGAAGATCAGCAATTTTCACGAACTAGTCTCTGCCTCAAGAAAAGGAGCGAACGTGGACCTTGACCGATTTTTTCAGAGATCTAGCAATCGAAGAATTTCACCGCCCCTGGTGTCATTAATCATTGGATTGATGCTGACTGCGTGCGCTCCGATCACGCCGCCCCCGAGCCTGCCGTCTCCAATTAGTGTTCCCAGCATGCCCTCAAGTAGCAGTTCGCCCGCGAATATGCCTAGCTTGCCATCACCAAGCACACCCAGCACGTCGCCCTCGCAGCCTAGTTCGTCGACAACGTCCTCCGAGACCCCACCAAACAGAACTGAAGATTCAGCATCGGCTCCCGGTTCTCAGACTCCTGACTTTCCCAGGAGAGACAGCGGTAATGATGCCTCTATATCTGCCGACCCAGGGGTCTTCGACCCCCTCGCAGGAGAAGCTAGCAAGAACAATGAATCACAAGAAGACCAACAAGAACTGAGCTGGGAGAAAACCAAGCCCAGCTCAAGCTCAGAATGGGAAACCAGTAACGAAACTCCGAGTGAATCTGCCCAAAGTTCGCGGTCCGAAGCTTCCGGAGAGAACAGCGAAGCCACACAAACTGCGCTAGAGGGCAAGCTCCAGTCGACGCTCGATGATTTCGACAGAGAGATAATGAATGAGAGGCAGGTTCTCGCTGCCAACGAGGCGCCTGCGTCAGAATCGCAACTTAAGGGCGAGGAAGCAGGACCAGAGCCCGCTCGCACACCTAGTGCGAACGAGAGCAGCACGAGCATTGAGAGCGGCTCCGGTGGCTTCCAAGTAAGCGCGCAACCCATCCCTGCCAGACGGGCGGGCAACCCAATCCCAGACGACATCCCCGATGCCCGTGACGACGACATTATCGCGCGCCAGCTTCGCGAAGCGGCCATGCAGGGAGCAAGACCCAGTCTTAAAGAAAAAGCTTTGGGAAGAGTACAAAAGATATAAGCGAGGCTAAACAGTGAGGTTGCTTCCGCGTCAAACCATCTTAATAGCCTGGCTAATATCTGTACTAGCCGGTTGTTCCACCCAGACGGTCAGGGTCGTCGATATGACGCCGCCTAAACAGCTGGCCCAGAGCTTGCCAGAGGACCAACTTCTCGATGTCGGTATCTCCACTTTTAAGGACAACATTCCCGAAGATTATGACGAGCGGATAGCGCAGATCATCAGTCCAGAAATACGCCGCGCTGAGGTCCAATACCTTCCCTATATTACAAAAAACCTCATACAATCCTCGGGAAACTGGGGCGCCGTCAGAGTCGTTCCAAGACCGAGTTTAGCCGTCGACGTCATCATGAGCGGAAAGATAATCGAGTCTACAGGCGAAACGCTAAGGCTCGAAATAACTGTCCACGACGCCACAGGTAGGCAGTGGTATGAAAAGGGTTACAGCGCCCTAGCGAGCAAGTACGCTTACGAGGATTCTTTTCCTCGAGACATAGATGCCTTTCAATCAATTTATAAACAGATCACCGACGATCTTCTAGAGTATCGATTAACCCTTAACGAGAACGACATCCGACAAATTCGAGCAGTCGCCGAGATGCGTTTCGCGCAATCCTTCTCCAGCGAGGCGTTCGGAGACCACGTGAGTCAAGAGGAAAACGGACAGTATCGACTTCTGAGGTTACCGGCGGAGGAGGATCCAATGCTTGCCAGCGTCAGGAAAGTGAGAGAACGCGAGTACCTTTTCATCGATACCATCGACGAGTATTACGCGAATTTCCATCGGAGCGTCTACCCCACATACCAAGTTTGGCGAAAGGCGAGCTACGTCGATATGATTACCTACAAGAAATTACAAACACAAGCAAAAAACCGCATAGTCGGGGGCGCGATCGGGCTGGTTGGTAGCGTCGGGACGATCTACGCCAGCGACGACTGGGCAGCAGACACCAGCGGCATAGCGGGCGTTATTGGCAGCGCAACGGTCATCTCAAAAGCGATCCTCAAGAAGAACGAAGCAGAGCAATACGCCGAGCGCCTGCGCGAACTGGCCACAGAGACCGAAAGAGAACTCGTCCCAACGACCATCGAACTCGAAAACCGCACGATCAAATTACAGGGAAGCGTCGAAGAGCAATATACAGAGCTCAGGAGCATATTAAAAACGCTCTACTACGAGGATCTGGGGCTACCCTTACCGGAAGGACCATCGGTTGAGTGAGCTGAGCGACAAACCGCGGAGCCAACAACCAATAGAACCGGTCGAGGTTAAGCTTACCGACCCCACGCAGTCAGCCGACCCCAAGCAACCGACAAGCAAAAGTCGCCTACTTCTGGTTTTAGCGGCCGGCGTCTGTCTCACCTTAATTATGCTTTTTGTAATGAGGGAACCCGAATCCCTATCCAAAGGAAACCGGCCAAGCACATCATTAGGCCTCATCAAAACGCCCTCAAAATCCAAAGAAAGCGTAAAAGAACCTGCCGCCCCCTTCGAGAGCCTCGCTAAGCAATCTGCTGATCAAAAAGCAAGGCTGCTTATCTCTGAGTACATGGCCATCGAGAAGAAACTAAACAGCGAAATATTCATCGGGAACGCGCTCAACGAGGAAATATTAGGGCAGAAGAACTCGCACTGGCTGGAGACAAGCTGTATTACGCAGAACAATATGACAAAGCGTTAATACAATATGAGGAAGCCACTGAGACTTTGAGGGCACTAGTGAGTAAAGCAGAATCGAC
>JBJKYX010000016.1:0-8246 GCA_045560825.1 Candidatus Azotimanducaceae bacterium | reverse complement strand
GGAATCTTGCTCAGTTCGGTAGTAACACATCATATACGATGACCCGAACCAATTATGTTGCTGCGATGGACGCAATCGAGAAATTAAAAGAAATAGCGGCAAGTGATTTGGGTGGAAGTCCTGACGATTATGATATCGGCGGAGAGAGAGTCTTTGCAAAACAGGATTCAACTAAATACCTCACTTATGCCCAAGCAGCTCAGCGAGCGATAGAAATGGGCGGTAAATACAGCGGGCAAGAGATTCCAGAGGATCTCAACCCTATGACCAAAGATTCTGTTGCGGGTTTAGCGGGTACCGGGTTAGTCGGAGTCGCTAAGGACACATTAAACAAAGAAGGTACTGCGCCTGCATTCGCTAGCGGCTTTATGCAAGTAGAGGTAGACCTAGAGACTGGGATGTACGAGATTACTGATTACGTGGGTATAGCTGACTGCGGCACGGTGTTGCACCCAATGGGGTTAGCACATCAGATCAAAGGTGGCGCTGTCCACGGGATTGGTTTAGCGGGTTATGAGCGCCACGTTTATGATCCCCAGATAGGCCTTCCGGCCACTGTAGGTTTTAATCAAAGTAAACTACCAACAATTCTGGATGTGCCGTCTACGATGATAACTGGGGCTGTAGACATTGCTGACCCTATGAACCCCGTAGGTGCTCGAGGGATCGGCGAGCCGGTTCAAGGCTGCGCGGCTGCAGCGTTTGCTCAGCGCGATCTCGGATGCTCTTGGAGGCCATTACTTTAAACGTTCGCCGGTGATGCCAGATATGATCTTAAATGCTGTTGCTGGGCGAGAGCAATCTCATAAACCGCTACAAGTAAATACATACTAGGAGAGCAAACTATGCGTAAAGATATGATGCAAGCCTTCGAGTTGTACCAGCCTGATAACTTGGATGTTGCCCTTTCCCTCGCGGATCGATATGGCGACGAGGGCTGGTTATTGTCAGGAGGAAATGACAGTTTGGACTGGTTCAAGGACCGGGTGAAGCGGCCTGTTGCGGTAATTGATTTAGGCGGGGTAACTAGTCTCAAAGGTATCACAGAAACAGAAGACGGGGTCTTGATAGGCGCTCAGACTACTTTAACTGAGATCGTCGAGAACCCTATAGTAAAAGAAAAGTACGGTATTCTCTCAGATGCGGCTTCCCATGTAGCTACTCCTCAGATTCGAAATATGAGCAGTATTGGGGGTAACTTAATTCAGGATACCCGGTGTTGGTATTATCGAGCCGGGCTAGATTGCTATCGAGCCGGAGGCACCAAGTGTTACGCAGATACCCCAGAAGGTATGAACCGAGAGCATTGTCTGTTTAACGCGGATCGATGTGTGGCGGTTACTCCCTCGGATACGGCGCCTGCTCTAGTGGTTTTGGATGCTCAGATGGTGATTTCTGGACCTGATGGACAAAGAGTGGTTCCAGCTCAGGAATTTTTTATTGGTCCTGATATTGATATTGAGCGTATGACTGTACTTGAGAAAAATGAAATCTTAACGACTATTCGTCTTCCGAATACCTGGGCGAATTCAAAGTTTTATTTCGAAAAGGTTGCAGATCGAAAATCTTGGGATTTTGCTTTGGTGAATATTGCAGCGGCTATAAAGGAAAATGCGGGTACGATAAGTGACGTGCGTGTGGCTTGCGGTGGTGTTGAGTGTGTGCCGAGAAGGCTCGATGTAGTTGAGGCGGTTGTTAAGGGCAGCAGGAGAGACGAAGAAACGGCAAAACTCGCGGGTCAGTCTGCTATTCGAGGAGCTACACCGCTTAACCATAATCATTTTAAGATTCCTTTGATGGAAAATCTGGTAATGAGAGCGATTCGCGACGCCTGATCGATGGAAATCGTTCGCTATAGTAGTAATGCATGGGGACAGCGTGTTCTCGAAGGGGTTTCTTGGGATTTATTGCCAGTGTTCTTTGGGTTGGCAGTAGTGTTCATTCTTGGCCATTCGATTTACATGTGGTTTAAATCCTCTAATACCGATTAATTAATAGATGAGTTCTGATATTCCGAAGCCAATACTGGGCGAAGGTCAGGTAGTCCTTCGCCACAAACTACCGGACCGATGGTTGCACTGGTTGAATGCGGCTTGTATTTTGGTGTTGCTTGGTACGGGTCTCTTGCCTGTTGTTGGAATAAAATTCGAATGGGTCACAATCCACTGGATAGCTGGTGTCATCATGCTGCTTTTGCTATTGGTTCATATTTATCGAGTGATACCTCGAGGCCGATTGTTGAATATTTGGTTTGGATTGAAAGATCTTAAAATTGTGAGATCGTACATTCGTGTGGGTTCTTCGGAAGCTTTGAAGCCTAGCAAGTATTCGCCTGCGCAGAAATTGATGCATCAGGGAGTGACTTTGCTGGTGTTGGTGACGATTGTTACTGGTTTGCTGATGATGGTTAAGATCGATACGCCTTTCTGGGATAGAAACATCTATATTTTTGAAGATGGAACCTGGGGTGTGATCTACTTTTTACATGGTTTTGCTGCGCTCTTTTTGGTGACTACAATTATTCTGCATATTTATTTCTCTTTGCGGCCAGAAAAATGGATGTATTTGCGTTCGATGGTTAAAGGATGGATTACAGATAAAGAATTGGAAGGACATCACGACAAGGCAGAGTGGGCAGGAGATTAGTTTGACTGATATAGATAGTGGCGAGTTAGCGCAGAGAATCGAGGTAATAGAAAAAGCTTACGAGTACATGCTAGCTTATGCTGCCCAAGGTTACGAAGCTTCCCATGAGGCAGAGCAAAATAATGATGTGCGCCTTCATCTTGATGCCATGAACGAAGCCTTAGATAACCTTGGCGAAATAGCCAAAGCGTTGGCTTTAAAGGTTGATAAGGATAAGTCTGGCGATTATCAAAGTTTTTTAGAAGCCTTGTCGGATGATGCTCAAAAAACGCAGGGTATTGTTCGCTTGACTCTTGTTCGTTCTGGAATCAGCTCACAGTTGATCGATAACCTCAACGCTTCGATTCATGTCAGGGCACTATTAACGGACCTTTTTCTTCTGGATGAGGCACTCAAAAATTAGTTTCTATCTTTTTTAGATTGTGGTCTTGCTTTTTCGTTACCTTGGACTAATTTTATAGCTATCAGTTGTCAGCGGGTTTTATGTTTTTATCCATTGGATTGTTGATACTTCTAGCATTGATATTCGGTCCCTCTTTATGGGTTAAGTTTGTCATGAAGAGGTATTCGAAAGAAAAACCTGAAATGCCGGGCACCGGCGGAGAGCTGGCGACGCATTTGATTGAGCGATTCATGTTAAAGGATGTGAAGGTCGAAGTGACTGAGCTTGGAGATCATTATGATCCCGTTGAGAAGAAAGTCAGGTTACTCAGGGAGCATTACGAATCTAAATCGCTAACAGCTGTAGCTATTGCGGCTCACGAGGTAGGGCACGCGATCCAGGATCAGCAGGGCGACAAGCGGCTGGCGACCCGAACTAAGATGATTCCCGTTGCTGATAAGGTAGCACGCTGGAGCGCCGCAATTATCTCTTTCTCACCCGTGATTGGTATTATTACAAGACATCCTATGCCATTTTCTTTGGTGCTTTTGCTGGGACTATCGGGTTTTATCGCGCGGATGATGGTTCATGCAGTGACCCTGCCGATTGAGTTTGATGCAAGTTTTTCTAAAGCTCTTCCAGTGCTGCGAGAAGGAAATTACGTTTCTGAATCAGACGAAGTAGCTGTAAGTCGTATTTTGAGGGCTGCAGCGCTGACCTATGTATCTGCGGCGTTAGCAGACATTTTAAACCTTGGTCGATGGATCGCTATACTGTTGAGACGTTAAGGGTAGATAGTAATGAAAACTGGCGGATTCTTATGAGAATAGTGAGCTGGAATGTCAATGGATTAAGAGCTTGTGCCAAAAAAGGATTTTTGGAGTTTCTAGAGCGATCTAAGGCAGACGTCGTTGCGCTCCAGGAAACCCGAGCTTTTCCTGATCAGTTGGAAGAAAAGGTAGCTAATCCAAAAGGCTGGTTCACTTTTTTCTCACCAGCCGAGAGGCCTGGCTATAGTGGTGTCGCAATCTACTCTAGAAAGGAACCCTCCCGAGTAGAGACAAGCTTAGGCGTTCCTGAGTTTGATAGTGAAGGAAGATATATTTCTGTCAGCTTTGGCAGATTAACCATAGCTAGTATTTATTTTCCAAATGGCAGCGGGAAAGAACGGGATAATAGTCGAGTACCTTACAAACTTGATTTTTACAAACACATTTTTTCTATCATCGAGGACAAACGTAAAACAGGTCCAGTGTATGTCGCCGGTGATTACAATACTGCTCATCACGAAATCGACTTAGCAAGGCCAAAGACCAACAAAAAATCGAGCGGTTTTTTGCTGGAGGAGCGTGAGGAGTTGTCGCGTTGGGAAGAAGCGGGATGGGTGGACACTTTTAGAAAAAGTCACGCAGCCGAGGAAGGACACTACAGTTGGTGGCGCCAGTTTGGAGGCGCAAGAGAGAGTAATGTAGGTTGGCGGATAGATTATGTATTTGCGTCTCCTGGCGCATCAAAGTTAGTTAAGAAGGCGTTCATTTGGCCAGAAGAGATGGGCTCTGATCATTGTCCGGTGGGCGTAGATCTTATTCGTTGAACGGGATAAGGTGAAATTACTGTTTTGAGATTGCTTGTTGGCCAGATGTTGGAATAGAAATTACTGAAGGAGAAATCATGGCAGAAGTAATGCCTGAACATCCCATGCTTGTAGGGGGTTATGCGCCCATTCAAATGGAGTGCGATGTCGCTGATTTAGTTGTTGAAGGTGAAATACCTTTATCGTTGAACGGTATATTTTTTCGTAACGGACCAAATCCTCAGTATGCGCCGAGGGGCAATTATCACTGGTTTGCCGGCGACGGAATGATCCACGCGTTTCGGATTGAAAACGGCCGCGTGTCTTATAAAAATCGTTGGGTGAGAACAGTCAAGTGGAATAAGGAAAGAGAGGCAGGTAGGTCGCTGTTTGGTGCCATGAATCCTTTTGACAAAGACGAAAGCGTTCAAGGAATTGAGACAGACGGATTGGCAAACACTAATATTATTTGGCACGGGAACAAGTTGTTAGCGCTTGAAGAAGGGCATGCGCCGTTTGAACTGGATCCCTACACGCTCGAGTCGATGGGGCCTTGTACCTTTTCTGACCAATTGAAGGGCCCCATGACAGCACACCCTAAAATAGATCCCGAGACAGGCGAAATGCTTTTCTTTGGTTACAATGTGGACGGCGCCCTCTCAGAAAAAATGAGTTTTCATGTTGTAGATAAAGATGGGCGACTAACCCGTTCGGAATTTTTTGAAGCCCCTTTCCCTGCCATGGTCCACGATTTTATTACTACCCGCGACCACGTTATTTTCCCGATCATGCCGTTAACAGGTTCTATCGATCGCGCGATGAAGGGTTTACCTGTTTATGCCTGGGAACCGGACAAGGGTTCTCATGTGGGGATCATGCCCAGATCTGGTTCCGTGGAAGATTTGAGATGGTTTAGTAGTGATGCTGCTTTTGTTTTTCACCCAATGAACGCTTATGCGAAGGAAAACGTGATTACCTGCGATGTCTGTCAGTTTGGTCAGGCGCCGATGTTTCCATTTGCTGATGGCAGGCCAGGGGACCCTGCTAAATCGTTTGCTCAACTGACTCGCTGGACTTTGGATCTTGGGAGCGAGACAGAGACCTATGGAGTACAGTTACTTGATGAACGCAAGTGTGAGTTTCCCCGGTTGGATGAACGCTTTGCCGGCTTGCAATATCGATTTGGCTACATGGCGTGTGATTCGAGACCTAAAGAAAAGGCCGGTTTATTTAATGCGATCGCTCGTGTCGATCATTTGACAGGAAAAACGACAATGCATGAGTTGCCTATTGGGTGTGCGACTAATGAACCGATATTCGTTCCTACGAATAGTGACTCTAAAGAGGGGGAAGGTGTGCTTTTGGCAAATGTTTTTGATGCGAATCGTAATTCGAGTCACTTGCTTGTTTTAGATGCTGAGAATGTGGATTCGGAACCTCTCGCAGTCGCGTACTTGGATCATCGGGTACCATTTGGATTTCACGGTAACTGGATGCCACTCTGATTGGGGTTTTGCCGGCTAGGGAATTCCGATCATCTTTGTTGTTGAAACAAGTACTGACATTTTCTCTGCATCAATCCACTTTTCCATACCGTCGGGTTCTAAGCTTTTGTTGAAATCCAAGAACTGATCGGGTCTCGAGAAATAGAGCTCTGCCATGCCGACGTATTTTGATGTCTTTGGTTGAGTACTGAGCCCAATGACGTATCGAAAACCTCCAGTTTTTTCTAAAACGGATTTCGCATTAGCGGCATGAGCGCCTAGCCAGTGCTGGAACAACTGATCGTAATCGATGCCTTCTTTGGCACTTACTAAAAAGGTTACCTTGAAAAACTCGGAGCTAGTAGTAGGAAAAGCGTCGTTCAGGGTGAGTTCTCTAAACGCGTGATTGCCATCAATTACGAGGTATTCCTGTGTTGCCCAGGGTGAATAAGGCTCTGCTACTTCCTGGAAAGTATCAACGGGGTAAGTTCCGTGAGATTCATCAGGTGTTGGCAGCTCTTTGTTCCACCATAATTGCGCCATTCCATCCCAGTGTTCGCCGATCTGTTGACCTACCTCTTCAAAGACCGTGGCCAAATATTTGTGGGCGTGCTCTTTCCCTTTTTTCTTTTGATCGGCTTGGCCCTTTATCACGGCTGGCATGTGGTTAGCGAACCAGTGAACGAGAAGCTCCTCGCGAGAAACGTTTTGTCTTCTTCTGATTAGGTAGTTCATTCTTATTAGTGGGTTTTTGTTCGAAGTCGTCATTGGTCTTTTTATCCGGTGCAGTTCTCTAAGTCACATAAACGATTTGAGCTGGGTATGGAAAAATGGTTTATAGTTTTGTGAATATTCAAAGAGAACGAACGATTCGTTCTCTTTGAAAGCAATGACTAGACCGGCTTTTTGAATTTGAGAGTCATACGGTTAGATTCACCGATCGATTCCAAGGAGTTTTTCAACTCGTCGTTATCTTTACTGGTGGCTAGACTAGGAGGAAGTCTCCATACAATATCGTCAGCGGTTGGTTGATCCTTGGGGTTTTGATTGATGTCTGACTCTCCGACCAGTTCAAATCCTGCCCCCTTCATCAGATCAATAACGAATGATTTTTTGAGATAACCCTTGGAACCGTCTGCCCACTCATCTGGCATCTCATCTCTGGCTTGGTGTTGAACTATACCTACGATACCGCCCGGCTTGAGTATATCGAAGGTGTTTTGGATGGCTGAGCTTAAGAATCCACCTTGCGATTCGAATCTAGCAAGGTTGTGTACCGCTCTGATTAACAGCACAGCATCTGCGGTCTCTCTCATAGGCTCAGGCATATCGCCAAACATGAAACCTTCCGCTCTTGCGCCTCCTGAGATTTGGCTTTTTTCGTTAATTTCCGACGGCCAGGTTTGAGGCCACTTTTTCATGTTATCCAATCGCTCGCCTTTGTAGCCAAAAAAGGACCACATTCCCATAGCGTAGTTGGCACCAACCACTTTCCCTTCCGATCCGAGGAAAGGAACCAATAACTTCGTGTACCAGCCTCCCCCAGGGAGGGCCTCAACTACTGTCATGCCAGGTTCGATCCCAAAGAATTCTAGGGTTTCTTTCGGGTTTCGAAATTCATAACGCTTTTTCATTGCATCGGTTTGAGAATCTAAAATCGCCTCCAACTTTGCACTGGCAGAGACGCCAGCTTGCCCACTGGGCGTGGTGTTGACTGACGAGCCGCTATCACCGCATGAGGCAAGAGCAAATAAACAAAATATTAGGATAGATTTTTTCATATTCCACTTCCTATTAGATGTAGCAAATTGTAACTTTTGATGCTGTCACGTATCAGAGAAAATTGAAATACCGCTTTCTGTTTAATTGAAACCTTTCCATTGGGGCTTTCTTTTTTGAGAGAAGGCTAGAGGACCCTCAATCGCGTCGTCGCTATTGGCTCGAGCAGTTTCGTACTCGTAGGAGTTGGAATATGCTTGCGATAGTGTCGTATCAAGCCCTCGCATCGCGGCTTGTTTTGTCGCCCTGACTGCCATTGGCGAGCAAAGCAAGATATCTCTAACCCATTCTTCAACCGTCTCATCGAGTTTTTCCGCTGAAACTACCTCATTAACGAGACCTAGCTCAAAGGCTCTTGTGGCGGACATGTGTCGTCCTGTTA
>JBJKYX010000015.1:0-117487 GCA_045560825.1 Candidatus Azotimanducaceae bacterium | reverse complement strand
GATGATAAGTTTGCGTTACATAAGAAATTCTAAGACAAAATCACGAAAGCATTAATGCGATTGAGAATGGGATTGCCTAAAAAATCTCTAAAACTCTTAGATCGAAAGTAGAGGATTTATTTAAATTACTGCTATGCAATTTCGCAGTCGGACTTGTTCTATAGTAAGAGGTCCTCTTACCGACGATTTTGGCCTGTAGCTGGGGAGTTAATAATGGAAGCGACTTCCACTAGAGAGGGAGATCGAATTGAATCTCTTGATGTCCTGAGAGGCTTTGCTCTTCTCGGCATTCTACTTTTGAATATTCTGGGATTCGGTTTAGTCTCTGCGGCCTTTGTGGATCCTGGTATCTATATAAAGCCCTACGAAGGAATCGACTTCGTGGTTTGGGCCCTGATTGAGTTAACTAGTGAAGGAACCATGAGGACCCTTTTCTCGATTCTATTTGGCGCAGGCGTCGTTTTGTTTGTTTCTGGGTCTCAGAAAAAAAGTGGTTGGCTCCACTACCGAAGAACTTTTTGGTTGCTGTTGTTTGGGCTGTTCGATTTGTACCTACTGCTTTGGTACGGAGACATTTTGATTACCTATGCGCTCGGTGCCGCAATACTTTGGCTGATAAGAAATTGGAGTCCGAAGCGCCTGATGGTACTGGCTGCCTTTCTGCTTGTGCTGGGAACTTTGCAATCCCTAGTCTTTAAATCCGGTTTGGAGATGGCTCGCGAAGCCGCCGAAAAGGTAGAGTTAGCAGAGAAAACAGGGCAAGAGATTGATTCACAGTCTCAGGAGATGGCTGATAGTTGGTTTGAATTCAAACGTACATCGCTATTGAATTCGGAACAAATTGAAATTGAGATTGACGCGAGGCGCGCAAGTTATTGGTCGGCGTTTGAGCATAATATCGTCAAAGCCAATGAGGCCATATTTTTCACCATTCCCGCTCTTTTTCTTCTGGATGCTTTGATGATGATGGTTGTAGGTATGGCGCTCTATAAGCTAGGGATCTTAGAGCTGAAGCGCGAGACAGGTTTCTATCTTAAGATGATGTGTGTCGGGTTGACGATTGGACTGCTAATTAATGCCTATGAGATCTGGGTTTGCGTGCGTTCCGGGATGGATGTTTTAGAGACCAATCCTTACATGAGGTCGACTTATCATGCTGGTCGATTAGCGCTAGGATTGGGCTACCTTGGGGCTATTTTGTACGTTATCCAGGTTGGCTGGTTACATTCAATGAGAGCGAGATTTGGAGCTGTGGGAAGGATGGCGTTGACCAACTATCTGATGCAATCACTTATTGGAATGTTGGTGTTCTCCGGCGCTGGATTAGGTTTGGTTGGAAAACTGTCGTGGAGCCAGATTTATCTTGTGGTTCTTGCCATATGGATATTTCAGCTGATCCTAAGTCCCTGGTGGCTAAGTCGATTCTATTTTGGTCCGATCGAATGGTTATGGCGTTGTCTGACTTACTTAAAGCTGCCGGTTATGCGTCGGTAGTCTTGTTCTCAATCTCTCTCTTACCTAGTCGTCTCGAATAATCCAAATTATTATCGGTATCACTTGGTTAACGATCGCGCTATGGTTTTAGATGCTATACACGGTAACGGTGATGGGAAGAGCCAATAAAAGACCTTTAGTAACGAGCATATTAATCGCTACTTTGGGTCTGCCCTTGCTCTGGCTGGGCGGTCAACTAATGTTTTCTGGCGGAACGTCTTATTATCTATTGAGCGGGTTACTGATGCTCGTTGCGGCACACTACTTATTTCAGAGTAGACCAACAGGCTTTGCCGGATGAGTCAGACCGATATTGGCCAATTAGGGTATAGAGATCAAAACTTGAACGGTTTTGGTGAGCTTACTCAAGTGGTCAGATTGCTTTGGAGGAAATAACTGATGAATCAATTGAAAAGACCCAGATTTACTGCCTTCACGGTTGGATTGTTGGGCTTGCCCGGCATCTTTCTTGGATTCCAGTTGTTGTGGGCTGGAGGGACCCCTTATTTCGCGGTTTCGGGAGTTATGTTGTTGGTGTCGGCTTTCTACCTGTTTCAAGCTAAGCCGAGAGGTTTTCATATCTATGCATTGACCGTTTTGTTGACTCTGATTTGGGCGATATATGAATCCGGTACCGAATTTTGGCTGGTGGGTTCAAAGATCTGGCTGATAGGAGTTGTCGCATTGTGGCTCTGTACGCCTCGAATAAGGCGAATGTTGTGGCCGGACTCTACACCGGCTCTGTTTAGTTTGAGGGATGTTCAGGCGTGTGCATTAGGAACGGTCGTGGTTTTGCTGGGGATGTTCGTGTCTTTGGTGGAGCACCCTAAGCCTCTTGATGTTATGAACTACGAAGACCGTCGTTCTGGCGAGAACTGGGACGCCTACGGAGGAACTAACATGGGTACACGTTATGTGCCTCACGATCAAATAAACGCTCAGAATATTGGTCGACTAGAAAAAAAATGGGAGTTTAACACAGGACGAATTGGGCGGTTTAGTGGGACACCATTGCAAATAGGGGATGGAATTTATTTCTGTACTGCTCAAAACGTAGTCATAGCTTTGGATGCGGATACAGGTGAAGAGCGTTGGCGCATGGACCCGGAAAATAAAACGCCACCTTACAGTCTTCTGGGGAATTGCCGAGGGGTGACCTATTATCAGTTACCTGAATCTGATTCTGAACAGTTCTGCGCGGAACGTATTTTTACGGCTACAACCGACGCACGACTCATTGCGATGGATAAACGCACTGGAAAGGCTTGCGAGGATTTTGGTGAGAAGGGACAGATTTCGCTATTGGCCGGGATGGGCGAGGTTAAGCCTATGTATTATTTTGTGACCTCCCCCGCAACGGTGGCGAGTGACGCCCTCGTGGTAGGCGGCTGGGTTGCTGATAATCAGGAAGTGAATGAACCGTCCGGGGTGGTAAGAGGATACAGCCCTGTTACTGGTGAGCTCCTCTGGGCTTGGGATATAGGTAGGGAAGGTGAGGGTATAACGAAAATGCCGCCGACTGGAGAAACCTATACCCGCGGCACACCGAACGTCTGGAGTCTGACCTCTTCTGACGATGATTTAGGTTTGGTTTACGTGCCCACGGGTAACGCAACGCCTGATTATTTTGGAGGTCATAGAACGCCTGTGATGGATAAATACGCGAGTTCCATTGTTGCGATCGATGCTAAGAATGGTACCACTCGCTGGCGTTTCCAGACAACTCACCACGATGTCTGGGACTATGACGTGCCATCCCAACCGACTTTGGTGGATTTGACGATCGGAGGGAAGGTTAGAAAAGCAGTCATAGTGCCTACCAAAAGAGGCGAGATTTTTGTGTTAGATCGTGAGACGGGTGAACCTATAACTGAGGTGGAGGAAAGGCCCGTACCTCAGACGGATCTGGCTGGAGAGCGATCTTCTTCTACCCAGCCTTTCTCTGTGGGAATGCCCTCATTTGCCTACCCCGAGATTCGTGAAGAAGATCTTTTCGGAGTGACTCCGATAGATCAAATCTCCTGTAGATTGAGATTTAAGGAACTTCGTTATGAAGGGCCTATGACGCCTCCCTCGGTAAGGGGCACGCTTTTGTACCCTGGACCAGCTGGTGGAATGAATTGGAGTAGTGTCGCTGTAGACGAAGAGCGGCAACTTATGGTGGTTCAGAATACACATCTGCCGTGGATTGTTTCGATGATTCCTCGTGAAGAAGACCTTGTTAATCAGAAGGAGAACGAAGGATTTCAACGTGGTTATGGTATTGGAGGTCCCCAGAGAGGTACTCCTTTTGCCGCCCAGGTCGTGCCTTTCTCTTCTGGTGTGATTCCCTGTTTGAAACCACCCTATGGCGAAATGGCTTTGGTGGATCTAAAAACTCAAGAAATCGTCTGGCGACATGGTAATGGTTTTCTGGGTATTGGCTTGCTGTCTGTCGCGGGTGGATCAATTATTACGGCGGGCGGTTTGATCTTCAACGCTAGCGTGTCAGGCAGTGGCTTGCGTGCGCTTGATGTGAATACAGGCAAAGAGATTTGGTCAGAGTCGTTACCGAGGTCCTCAGAGGCAACGCCAATGAGTTATGTGAGCCCTCAAACTAAAAAGCAGTATGTCTTAGTCACACTTCGCCAGCCGTCGATGCAGAAGAGCCAGGCGAGGGTCCAGTGCAGGGCGGTCGAGTCATGGCCTATGCTTTATCAGACTAGTTGTTGCTAAAAGCTAATAATTTTAGGCGAATGATACCGTTTTATTGTTAGTTGGAAGCGGCTGAGCTAAGACTCTCTGGATTAAAGG
Source organism: Candidatus Azotimanducaceae bacterium (assembly GCA_045560825.1). Lineage (GTDB taxonomy): Bacteria > Pseudomonadota > Gammaproteobacteria > Pseudomonadales > Azotimanducaceae > UBA4421. The sequence continues at coordinate 113,200 of JBJKYX010000015.1, read as the reverse complement.
CTCGGCCTCGACTAATGACGTGGGTAATCGCTCGCGTATTAGAAATATCTATAAGAGGGTCCTTATCCAATAAGAGCATGTCTGCTTTTTTCTTCACGTCGATCGAGCCCATTTCTTCTGACAGTTTGAAAAATTTGGCGGGTTCCAGGGTCGCCGATCGAAGAGCATCCATAGGGGTTAATCCAGCTCTCACCAGCATTTGGAGTTCCGCGTGCAAAGAGTAGCCAGGTATTGCGAAGCCGATGGGTGTGTCGGTTCCCGCACCTATGGGCAGACCCTGTTCTTTCATTAGTCCAACGAGGAATAAACTCCACTTGGCGAACTCGGTGTTTGCTAATCGGGAGCCAGACTGGATTCTGATCTGCCGGTCCCAATCACTTTGAGTGTTGCGTGGTAGACCTGAGAACGCCGATGACCAATCGGTTCGTTCAAAAGGCGGATTTAAAGCAAGGCTATTGAGTCTCAAAGTTGGGACCTGAAGTGTCGTTGGCATTGCGCTTAAGGTGGTAAGGCATTGGTCTCTGCTGAAGTTTCTGATTGCGGGGATTCGCTGTAACCGATGAAGATTAGATCTAAGTGTAAAACCCGGCAGTCGATCTGCGTTTTTGAGAATTGCTAAGCGTTCTTCGTGTAATGCTTCGCTGTCCCGTGCGCAATCTAGCTCGATATTTCGGAGGTGTTCGATTGAGTCTACAAATGCACCTGCGACACCAGCTCGCATCGATAAGGGCACATGGGAGTCTATCGGCATTCCATGCTCTCTAGCTGCCCCTACCATTGCTTCAAAGACTCTTGGGCTCACCAGCTCGTAGATTTTTATGAAGCTTGCACCCTGTGATTTGAGAAATTGAATTCGCGTTTGCGCGGATTGTGCATCGATGTTTTGCACACCTATGTGTGGCCTTGATTTTCCGTCATAGACAACATCCCGTCCGTCGAGAAGAGGTCCGGAGTAGAAGACCCTTGGTGCCACTGAGTCCGGATTTTTCATGGACTCAACAATAGGCAAGAGCTTATCGAGCATTCCACCTGTGTCTCGTACGCTGGTTATTCCATAGGACAAAAGTAATGCTGGCATTTTATCGATAAGAGAATCCTCGTAGCTCAGATGCACGTGAAAATCCCATAATCCAGGGATCAGGAACTTTCCGTCCCCATTGATTGTCTGGTACCCCTGGATATTTTCAGAGGCGTTTTGTATTTTTGTTATGGAATCCTCTCTAAAAAATACAGTTTGGTTTTTTCGAATTCCGTTCACAGCATCGATTATGGTCACATTGGTAATAGCAGTACCTAGCGGTTCGTCTGCTGACTGAGAAGTGTTTCCCCAAGCACAAATTCCAAATCCAAAAATGAATAATAGTTTGCGATAGTTCATTTTTCTGCCTTCTAATAAGGTGAAAAGATAGTCTATCGAGATTGGATTTTTAATGTTCTTCATTTAGATTGGTTTGGAATTATCGATTTGATCTTCTTATGCGGGCGAATTAAGTTAGGGAGAAGGCTTATTTTGGGGGATAAGTGATGCTTTCTTCATACCGTGTGATCGAGCTTAGTGACGAACCGACGACCTTTTGTGGTTATCTTTTTGCGCTCCTGGGTGCAGAAGTGATTTGCATCGAGCCCCCTGAGGGTTCAGTTGTACGTTCCACACCTCCGTTTTCTGAGCAAAGCGGCGAAAGTTTATGGTGGCAGGCCTACGCCAGGGGTAAAACCAAAATCAGACTGGATTTGCAGAAAGACTCAGACCGGAAGCAATTGCATCAATTGGTTCAAAAAGCAGACTTTTTAGTTGAGTCACTTTCGGCCCAATCGTTAAAGCATATGAAGTTGGACCATGAATTTTTAGAAGAGATAAACCCTAGAATTATTTCAGTGTCGGTGACACCGTTTGGTCGAAATGGACCGAAAGCAGATTGGCCTGCTACGGATTTAACCGTTTGGGCTGCGAGTGGCGCGCAGGCGCTGGCCGGTGATTCAGATAGAGCGCCAGTTAGGACGAGTGTTCCACAAACCTACTTGCATGCGGGGGCAGATGCAGTAGGCGGCGCACTAATTGCTCTGCAGGAACGCCATAAATCGGGTAGAGGTCAGAACGTTGATGTGTCTGCTCAGCAGTCGGCAGCACAAGCCGCACTTTCTGCAAATCTTGCTACGCATAACAATTCGGAGGTTGTGGTTAAGCGCGCGGCAGGAGGTTTGTCCGGAGCAATTAAAGCTCAGCTCACCTGGCCTTGCGCAGACGGGCATGTCGCAATCGCTTTCTTGTTTGGCCCTGCTTTTACGGAACCAAACAGGAGGCTGCTGTCTTGGGTGCACGAGGCGGGTTTCTGCGGCCAGGAAGACGTGGAGATGGATTGGGGCGCCAGGATTATGGCCATGGCAAGCGGCCAGGAGCCATTTGACGACTATGAAGCTCTTTGTCAAAAGATAGAGGCTTTCACTTTGACTTTGGCTCAGGAAGAGCTGTTCGAAGAAGGTTTAAGGAGAAGTATTTACATTGCTCCAGCCAGGGATATTGAAGGTTTGTTGTCTGAAAACCACTTTGATTCTCGAGGCTTTTGGCATGAAAGTCGGGAGTCGAACCTTCTTCGTCCGGATGGCAAACAGGCACGAATACCTGGTGCATTTGCTAAATTCTCGGAAACCCCGATTCAGATTCCTGCCTTTGACGTCGAAATTGCTGATCGAGCGGACCCCGAAAAGACCGGAGCACTTAACCCTGACTCACCTGACATTGATCACGCCTTGCCTTTGGCTGGTTTAAAAGTTCTGGATTTTATGTGGGTTATCGCGGGACCCTTGTTCACGCGTGCTTTGACCGATTACGGAGCAACCGTGATCAAAATCGAATCGAGTGAACGTAACGAGCCTGCTCGTGCAGCGCCAACTTTTTTAAATGATGAACCTGGCCTGGAAACCGGAGTGCCTTTTGCAAATCTTAATGCCGGGAAGCTAGGGATTACGGTGGATCCATCAAATCCAAGTGGTAAAAAGGTTATAGAGGACCTAGTTCGCTGGGCTGATGTCGTGACTGAATCCTTCTCGCCGAAAGCGATGAAAGGCTGGGGTTTAGATTATGAGAGTCTCAAGAAAATTAATCCCAAGATCATTATGTTATCGAGTTGCTTGATGGGGCAAACGGGACCGAGAGCCCAGGTCCCGGGCTACGGCAACATGGCAGCCGCCATTGCTGGGTTTTACGATTTGACTGGTTGGCTGGATCGTTCTCCAGCTGGACCATATTTAGCTTATACAGACGGCGTTTCGCCAAGATTTATGCTGGCATCACTGATGGCGGCTCTGGAACATCGACGAGGCACTGGGGAAGGACAATATATAGATATCTCGCAGGCTGAAGCGGCGATACACTTTCTCGCACCTGCTGTGCTCGAATACGAAATGAATAACAAAATTTGGCGTAGACAGGGCAACCGGGATTTGCGATTGGCTCCTCATGGAGTTTACCCGGTGAACGGAAAAGATCATTGGATAGCGATTGCTTGTCAGGATGATAGGGCTTGGCATAAATTGTGCGAGGTAGCCGGGTTTTCGTCGGAAATTTCTGATTCGAGCCTGTCCACTGGAGCAGGGCGGGTGGAGCAATCGGACAGGTTGGATGCTCTTCTGACGGGCTGGACCCCGGGCTTTGACGGAGAAGAGCTTCAATCTTTGTTGATTTCCTCTGGGGTGGCGGCGCATATTGTGCAAAATTCTCCGGAGAGCGTAACTGACCCACAATTAAAATATCGAGAGCATTTTGTGACGGTGCCTCACTCTAGTGTAGGTAACTTTGTTATTGAGGGCTCACGATTTCGTTTGTCGAGAACGCCGGGTGGACCTATTTGCGCAAACCCAGAAATTGGAGAGCATAACGCGCATGTGCTTACCGAAATACTGGGCTACGATGTTGATAGGATGGCTGATATATTCGCCTCTTTAGCAATGAATTAGGATGAGTTTTTGGAAGACTTCCCCTGATGACCTGTTGTAGCCTCTCGAGATCGACTCAGCTTCGAATCGATCTCGTAGCTCGCTTTACTCTGCGTAATCGAGTCCCTTAGCCTTGGCAACCTCTCGAATGTTCGGGTTGACAGACTCGCGAAAAGGCACGCCCACGATTTCTCCTTCAACAGGAACGCCCGATGATTCCGAATATTCATCAGGTAGCCTGACAAGCAGTTTGGTTCCAATCTCTGACGATGCCCCAGGCACCCAGCCGAGAGCGATATTCGTGTTGAGTTCTGGTGACCACCACGGAGAGGTGATATAGCCCATATCGTTTCCGTTTGTGTCCGCAATTAGCCAGAAATCAGGCGCATAGTCTGTGATTTGCTTTCCGCCAAAGATTAGCCCCACCATTCGCATCTTGAACGGAAAGTTGCCACCATCGATCGCGGCTCGCTGACGCTCGAGCGCTTCCTTACCAATATAATCAGCTTTTTTATTTCTTGGTACCTGGTAGCTTAGGTTTACCTGGAAAGGGGAGGTTTCAAAGTCCAAGTCCTGGCCCCAGGATACAATCCCAGCGGCAATGCGACGATGATGGGCTGGAGCAACAACCTGCAGCCCGAATTCTTCTCCGCCTTCTAGTACCGCGTTCCAAACGATTTCAGCATTCTGGTGAGCATCACGTACATAGATTTCGTAGCCCTTCTCGCCTGTGAATCCGGTTTGACTGATTACTATTTCTACGTCTTTGAGAGTGGTTTCCATGAGTCCGTAATAAGGGATGTCCCTTACTGTCTCACCAGCAAGCTTGGCCATGAGATTTTCTGAGAGAGGACCCTGGATCTGTAGAGGGCAAACATCGATTTCGTCTATCAAGATGTCAAATTTATTGCCGACATTCACACCTTGGAGCCAAAGCATCAGGTCGCTGTCAGAAATAGAAAACCAGAACTCATCGCCGGAAAGTCTTAACAGAACCGGATCGTTTAGTATTCCCCCTTTGTCGTTGCACAGAATTGCATATTTACCATTACCGGGTTTTATTTTGGTGGCATCACGGGTGATGACGTAATTAACAAAAGCCTCAGCGTCTGGACCCTTAACCCTGATTTGTCGCTCAACCGCTACGTTCCACATGGTCACCCGATTAACCAGCGCGTCGTATTCGGCCATCATCCCGCCGTCTTCTGGTTTCACGTATCCCCGTGGATGGTAAATGCGATTGTAGGTCGTTGCTCTCCAGCAGCCCGCCTCGATAGATAGATGCCAGAAGGGCGATTTTCTCACCCGTGTTGAAATTAACAACTGGACAGGAGTGCGGCCGCTCTGTCTTAAATTATAGGGTACTACTCGATCGCTTTGATCGACGCTTGGATGATTTGGATGTGTCATGATTATTTCCCCCTTTTAAATTGTTTTATTGTGTTTATTTATAAACGGACTCTTTTGTTTTCAGGATCAAAGAGCGACCCTTTGCCGACGATTTGGACGGTCATCGGATAGATGCCATCCCCATTTTCGTTGAAGTACTCCAGTGATAATGATTTGCCAGTTATGGCGATATCTTTTGGGAGATAACCCATAGCGACGTGTTGTTTGATTGACGGACAATAGGACATGCTAGTGGTATATGATCTTCGGCCCTTGCTATCCATTAGCACCTCTCGAGTGTCCGCATCGAGAATTGGAGAGATACCAACCGGATAGCGGGCCCCATTTCCTGATACATTCAACTCATCGAGAGTCATCGTGCATAAAATCGCGCTGGGCTCTTCTGTTCTGTGGGTTAGGTGGGCACTTTTGCCATGAAAATCGGCAGCTTTTACCTGAGGTCTTTCAACGGCAGATTCACAAGCATTGTATTCGGTCTCTAGATCCGCGCCCTGGAGTCGAAAACTTTTCTCAAGCCGACGGCTGTTGGCGTAGGTCTCTATACCGACTGGCACCACTCCGACTTCCAGGAGGGCGTCGTATAAGGCAAGACCTTCTTCCCTATCATTGTTGAGATAAATCTCCCAGCCGCTCTCTCCGACGTAAGAAATGCGAGCAGCCCATACCTGGATAGTTTTTCCCTGAGGTAGATTCAATGTTAATTCTTTAGCGGTAACAAAGGGAAAGTTGCCGATATTAATTTCAGCAGGATCGGTCAAGTACCCCAGTGCTTTTTGAGCCTGAGGCCCCCACAACCCCAGGGTGGCTATGTCATGGGTTCTAATGTTGATGTCGGCTTCTAATCCTTGATCATCTCTGTAATTACGTAAAGTAACCCAGTCCCGGTTACCGTCCGCGCCGCCAGTCACGATCCGATAGGAGTCTGTCCCTAACCGAGATATGGTAAGGTCCGCGTGGACGCCCCCGTCTTCGTCGAGAAAATTCGTGTAAATTACGCGCCCCTCTGGTGTGTTGCCGCCAATCTTGGCGACAGAAAGGTATTCGAGCATTCGCTCAGCATCTGGTCCTTTGACATCCATGATTGCGAAGTGAGATAGATTGATCATGCCGGCGGATTCGCTCATTGCCAGATGTTCTGCATTGGCTATCTCGTAGGGCACGTGTCTCCGATCCCACTCGTTGTTTCGAGTTGGTACTGTCTTAAGATATTGATTGAGTTTTTGTCGATTGCTCTCATAGGCAAATGCCCGCTCCCAGCCGCCGACTTCGTTATCGAAGTAACCGCCCAGCTCTTTTTCTCTAGCGAAAAATGGACTGACAAAGAGCTCTCTTTGGGTAAGGTAGGGTTCTCTGGGGTGGACTGCCGGCGTATAAATGGTCTGTGCGTTTTCAAAAGAACGAGTTTTAACAAAGGCTTTTTCTTTTTGAGATGGATAAAATCTGGCGATATCAAAAGAGTGCATGTCCATCGGCGCTTTACCGTTGACCATCCATTCTGCGCATAGTCTTGCGCATCCTGGGCCGTCTTTCACCCAGACTGCCTCGCATAACCAGAAGCCTCGGACTTCGGGGCTTTCTCCTATTAGGGAACCGGCATCAGAGGTCACGGAGAGTAGTCCGTTAAAGGAGCTTCTTTCATCCCAACCTAATTCATTGAGTATTGGTGTTGTCTCGAAAGCCTTCTCAAGAGGTTCTGCTATTTCCTCTAAGGATAAATGACGCATAGAAGGAGAGGTCATTGTTTTGTCTGGGTTCCCGATGTCCTCTGCATCCACCAGGCGTGGTTCTTTGTCTTCATAAAAACCCCACTCAAGCATGCCGCCGTGCAGCCTGCCGGTGTCTCTAACATAAGCCGAATTGCCCTGGTCTCTGAGCAGTGGGTACACCAGAAAGTCCTCGGCGCCTTGTGCTTGCGGGAGCGGGCCAAAAAACAGCAAAGGATGCTCAACAGGAGACAGTGGAATTGGAACTCCGGCCATTTCTCCTAATAAGGGGCCCCAAATCCCGGATGAGATCACCACTTTATCGGTCCGGATCAAGCCTTTGTCGGTCTCTACTCCGACTATCCGTCCTTTTTCAATTGCAAATCCTGTTGCAGGTGTATCGGTATAAGTGGTGAGAGCGCCAGTTTCTTTAGCCTTTTCAACGGCATAGCTCACGACATCTTGCGAGCGAGGTATCACCAGCCCCGCGTCAGGATCCCATATTGCACCTCTGATAGATTCCTCATCTAATAAAGGGAATTTTTCTACGGCCTCAGAAGCCGAGATTAAGCTGACATTGGTTCCGAAAGCCTTGCCCGATGAGACTTTGCGTTTGAGTTCTTCCCAACGCGCGTCGTCGTCCTTGCGACAGATTTCCAGCCCCCCTTTTTTTAGAAAGAAGCCATGGTCTTCATAAAATTTGCGGCTAAAACCTGTTGCCCAGTTACTTAGCTTGTCGTGCGTTGTGTTATAAACGAAATCTGAGGCATGGGCTGTTGATCCAATGTCCGAGGGAAGGACGGAAGATTTTTCTAAGCCGACGATATTTTTTTGGCCCAGTTCAGCCAACCAATACGCGACCATTGAGCCTACGATACCGCCGACGCCGACGATGACTACCTCGGCTTCGGTAGTAAATTTTGAGGATTGCAAAGACGGGATTCCTCATCATATTTTTCCGCGATTCTATCGCCGAAATTTGCGTGCGGACAACTGTTTTTTTTGAAATTTTGATTGCAATTTTTTTAAAAAAAGCGCTTTATATGGCGCCAAAAATTCACTGTATTTTCACAGTTTTGGTCCTCTTTTTTTGCAGTATTTTTGGAAAGGAGCTAGCAATTTTGAATCAGCTTGTTACTAAATTTAATGACGGTAGCTTTATTGTCACTTCGGAGTTAACGCCTCCGAAAGGGACGGATGTCGAGGCGTTATTATCGAAGGCCGAAAATCTCGCGCCTGTGGTAGACGCCATAAACCTAACCGACTCACACGGATCAAAGATGAGTTTGTCGCCTATCGCATCGGCAAAACTGGTTAAAGACATCGGAGTTGAACCCATTTTGCAGATGACAACCAGAGATAGAAATCGTATCGCCCTTCAAAGTGACATGATGGGAGCCTGGGTGCTGGGCATAGAAAATTTGATGTGCATGGGAGGAGATCCGCCCCATCTGGGCGATCACCCTGATGCAAAACCAGTGTTTGATATTCCTACTGAACAACTGATAAGAGCGGCTATGAGCCTTAATGACGGGCATGATCTAATGGCTAATGCGTTGAAGGGTGGTACCGCATTTAATATTGGAGCTGTCGTTAATCCTGGAGCCGACGACCTAAAGGCTGAGATCCATCGTTTAGAGAAGAAGGTGGAAAGTGGCGCAACCTATTTTCAAACCCAAGCAGTGTTTGACGTGAACTCTTTTTCCGAGTTCATGGCGCAAATAAAGCATCTGGATATTAGCGTTCTCGCTGGCATTATGCCCATCAAGTCCATGAAGATGGCTCTCTATATGAACGACAACATCCCGGGAATCGAAGTGCCGGGTTCGATAATGACTCGAATTGAGCAAGCTAAAGATGTGTTGGAAGAGAGTTTAACGATATCTGCTGAAATCATTCAGGGATTACAGTCTAGTTGTTCAGGCGTGCATATCATGGCGCCTGGTTGGGAGGCCAATATTCCTGCGTTGGTTACGCGATCTGGTCTGGTCAGTTAGTTGTATTGAAAACTTTAAGTTGCCCAGGAACTAAATTCGACTATTGGGAGCAGTGTGTTTTAGGGATTCCTTCAGTCCTTAAAGAATACATTCTCCTCGAGCGGTGCTCTAATTGTTCTAGCATTGTTAGCTGCAATCGACGTGTCTTCATAACCGAAGCTAATGCCGAATAAAATTTTTATCTCATCTTCGATCTCGAACGTCTCTCGGACAAGATCGGGATAGTGCCCCATAGTTCCTTGTGCGCAACTGGCTAGCCCATGGGCAGTCATCGATAACATTAAAGTTTGCGCGTACATCCCAAGGTCGGCGGCGGAGTTCATGCTGAAGTATTCGTGCATGCCCAAAAACAGGACGTGCGGCGCATCGAACATTTCGAAATTTCTGAATGCTGCCCTAGCTCTACCTTCTCTGTCTTCCCACTCAATGCCCATTGCATCATATAATACCTTGGCGCACCCACGCTGGCGTGCCTTCCAGGGATCGGCGAGACGCCCCTTACTTTTATAATCTTGGTTTGAAGGGACTTTTTCCATGGAACGCCGTATGAATTCTTGTCTCAGGTTTTGGAGTGTTTGGCCAGACGCTACATAGACTTGCCAAGGCTGTTGATTGGTTCCAGAGGGAGACCATTGTGCTAGTTCAAAGACCTCTTTTAATTTTGCCTCTGGCACTTGTTGTGATTGAAAGCCTCGAACCGAATGGCGGTTCATCACTGCGTCTTTTAAAGATACTTCCATAGCGAATACTTACTCTCAGTTAGATTTTTTGTTTGGTCTAGGCGGACAACCTTGCGATTACCACTCTTTTTATTTTAGATGGGTCTCTCACCTTTAATGGTCACTCTGTGCATATGTCTCCTTTCTCCCGGGTAATCATTGAGCGCGTTGTGGAATACGCAACGATTGTCCCACATAGCTAACGATCCCTTTTCCCATTTGAATTGAGTAACGTATTTTTCTTGAGTTAGATGTTTGGTCAAGAACGAGAAAATGGAATGGCTCTCTTCATGTGACCAGCCTTTAATTCGATGGGTATGGGGTTTGCTGCAATAGATGCTTTTGTTACCCGTCTCTCCGTGAGTACGCATCAACGGATGCTCTACTTCAGACTCTGCAAATTCCTCGTTTCCTCCATAGGAGGGCCCGAGTTCTTTTTTCATCTCCTTTTTATCGTAGCTCCCGCCGGAGCCATGGACCATCTTGGGTGTGAAGACGCCTTTCATTTCTCCAAAGGTGGATTTCATGCCATCACTGAGGTCTTGATAGGCGGCTGTGGCATTGGCAAACAGCGTGTCTCCGCCATTCTGAGGGACCTCGATCGCGTAGAGCAGCGTGGCTTTAGGAGGTACTTCCTTGTAGGAAGAATCCGTGTGCCAAGCTCCTCCAAAATTAATTTTTGTTTCTGGTTCTTTGATGATAGGGATAACGTTTGGATGCGAGTCAACTGACTGCATGAATGGATAAGTGTCTAGTTCGCCAAACAGCTCACCAAAGCTCGCCTGTTGTGTCGGGGTTAAATTTTGGTCTCTAAAAAAGACGATGTGATGTTTTAGCCAAGCTTGATGAATCTCGCTGATTACATCTTCTTCAAGGTCCTGACTAAGATCCACGCCAGATATAATCGCACCCACTGGACCTAGGCTTGTATCTACTTCAATTGTTTTCCACATGGCGCTATCCCCTCTTTGCATTTCATGCGTGGCCCTGATAATACTTCACTATCAGTTGACGCGTAAACCAAGGGAGAACACACGTGGAGCAAAAAAAAGTTGTGGTTTTTAATGGAGATGATGCATCCCCCGAAGTCATGATTCCTGTCGTCGAAATTCTTGAGGGAATGGGATTGCCTATTAGTTATGAGTATCCGTTGATAGGGCAGGACGCGATTGATTCGGTTGGAGAAAATTTCCCAGATTCTACCCGAGCCTCTATTGATGCTGCTGACGCCACTTTTTTTGGCTCGACCAGTGGTCAAAGTACCGCGGCTTTGTTTTATCTCAGGTGGGGAAAGCAAACCTATGCGAACGTTCGACCGTGTGAGTGGATGCCCGGATTTAGATCGCCACTAGCGAATCCGGAGGGAATCGATTTCGTGGTGATTAGAGAAAATTTAGAAGATCTTTATTTAGGATTAGAAGGCGATATAGAGGATCTACATGCTCTGAATTTCTACTCTAAGCATGCTCGTAGTAATCTGACCGATCTTGGACCTGGCCGTTATGCGATCAAGGCGATCACCGAAAAGGGCTCAGAGCGGATCGTTCGCCATGCTTTTGAGTTAGCCACGAAACGAGCGGGTAAGAAAAAGGTGACTCTTACTTCGAAGTACAACATGCTCAGCCATTCAGACGGTCTTTTTCGTGAGATCGGTCAATCGCTTGCGAGCGACTACCCAGGAATCGATTTCGAAACCTTTATCATCGATGATTTTCTCTGTCGGATGATCAGTGATCCACATGTATTGGATGTAGTTGTTATGCCAAATCTGTATGGCGACATCATGTCAGACGGAGCGGCAGGCTTGATCGGTGGATTGGGATTAGCGCCCTCTGGTTGTTATGGAGATGACTACGCGTACTTCGAGTCTGCTCACGGAACGGCTCCCGACATTGCCGGTCAAAATATTATCAATCCCACCGCAACCATATTGTCGGCCTGCATGATGCTCGAATATCTGGGTTTTGAAGAGGCCGCAATCAAGTTAAAAAATGCTTTGGCTGACATCTATGCAGCGGGAGATTTGTTAACCAGAGACCAGGGAGGAAACGCAACGACGACAGAGTTTTGTGATGCCATCAAGGAGCTTACTAATTAACCGATTGTGCGGACCTTAGTGCTGTTTTTTGGCAGGGTGTTGAATAATGTTAATATTGGTCTGTTAGCGATTAGAAAATAATGGGTGTGTCTCCAATGCAAGTGTCTTCAATAGAAAACAAAACCTTTGGTGCAGTAATTACAGGGGTCAAGCTTACTGAAATCGGTGAAACGGATTTTGCTCAGATCAAAGAGGAATTTTTGAAATATGGTTTTCTTGTTTTCCCTGACCAACATTTGACCGTCGATGAGAATATTCGATTCGGGCAATGGTTTGGCGATCTTGAGTTTGGCGGGATTCCTATGGCAAATCAGGATAGGCAAAAAGACGGGACCTACGGAAAAATATTTGATTTGGATTCTCAAAGAATGAGAACGAATGTGGGCAATGAAGCCTGGCACACCGACTCAACTTATTGGCCCATCAGTAGTAAATGCGCGATGCTTTCTGCTGTGGTGGTGCCTGATGAAGGTGGTGAAACTCAGCTGGCTGATATGCGAGCGGGATACCAGGAGCTGGATGACGCGACGAAAGAAAAAATTGAAGACTTGAGCGCCTATCATTCCACGCAGTACTCTCAGGCAAATGATCTAGGCGACTTCCCTGAACAAGGAGGAGGAGGGATTTATCATGGTGAAGCGTATTTGAGGTCGATCGTGAAGATTCATCCCGAAACAGGCCAGAAAAATTTGTTCATCGGTCGCCATGCGTTTGGAATTCCAGGATTATCTCGCCAAGAAAGTAGGGATCTAATTCGAACACTTCTCGAGTTTGTTGTGGCTGAAGAAAGTAGAGTCTATACCCATTCGTGGTCTCCTGGAGATACCTTGATTTGGGATAACCGAGCACTGTTGCACCGAGCTTGCCCTTATGATTACTCGAAAGCCAGAGTGTTGACGGCCACACGGGTCGCAGGGGACCCAGCTAGTGAATTGGCCTATTACCCCAATGATCCAAAGGCTAGGGCAGGAAGAGAGGCTCTGTCTAAAGAGCTAGAAGAGCTTCGTGGCGAGGTCAATGACCGGCGATATGGTGCGACCACGGCGTCTTTTCAGACTTAGATTTAGATTCTAATTCGACGCATTAACTGACACAGGAACACCAATGAGCCAAGATCAAAAAAGCAGCGATGAATTTTTTGGCCATCCGATTGGGCTTAGGACCCTGTTCCTTACGGAAATGTGGGAGAGGATGTCCTTTTACGGCATGAGGGCGCTGTTAGTCCTTTATATGACGGGTGCGATAGGAGTCTTGAACGGAGGTCTAGGTTTTTCTCAAATCGAAGCTCAAGCTATTTACGGTCTATATGTTGGGATGGTTTATTTCATGGTGGTCCCAGGAGGCTGGCTTGCCGATAATCTATTGGGACACCAAAAAGCCGTTCTGTATGGGGCAATTGTGATAACTCTTGGGCATTTCACTTTAGCGCTTCCGATGCACCAAACTTTTTTTCTTGGGCTTGCTCTCGTTGTCCTCGGTACTGGTCTGTTGAAGGGGAATATCTCCACGATTGTGGGCGAGCTTTATAACGAAAGAGATCATCAGAGAGACTCTGGATTTACGTTGTTTTACATGTCGATCAATATTGGCTCTTTTTTAGGATTTTTGATCTGCGGGTACCTTGGTGAAAAGGTAGGTTGGCATTGGGGCTTTGGTGCCGCCGGCATCGGTATGTTGTTGGGCTTGTTTCAGTTTATAAAGTATCGCCCTTTGTTGGGTGAGGCAGGTGCCAACCCAAATCCGATGCCCGAAGCCAGGCGCAAAAATTTATTGAAATACTCGATGGCAATTGGACTGGTTGCTGCCTTGATATTAGCGGCCGCGTTGCTGGGTCTAATTGAAATAGAAGCCAGAGCTTTTGCGGAGAACTTTGCATATTTTCTGACTGTCTTGTCTGGCGGTTACTTTCTTTATCTTTTTGTCTTCGCAGGCCTGACTCCGAAGGAAAAGAAGAATGTCTTGATGCTTTTTTTTCTTTTCATAGGAGCTGCTGCTTTTTGGTCCGGTTTTGACCAGTCTGGCGGCTCCCTAAATATTTTTGCTCGCGACTATACTGACCTTTCGGTTCTGGGTTTCGAAATGCCCGTCTCCTGGGTGCAATTTTTCAATCCAATTTTCGTTGTGATTTTTGCACCCTTGTTTGCTGCGACTTGGGCGCATCTGGCCAGGCGTAATCTTGACCCGTCTCTTCCTGTCAAATTCGTCATAGGCCTTTTGTTGATGGCATTAAGTTTTATTGTGATGCTTTATGCAGTTGGTTTGGCACTTCAACAAGAGTTAGTGAGCGTAAGATGGCTTCTGTTGACTTATCTGTTACATACTTGGGGAGAGCTTGCTCTCTCGCCAATTGGGTTGTCTGCCTTTTCCCGCTACTCGCCTAAAAAATACGTTGGTCAGATGTTTGGTTTGTGGTTTTTGGCCTCGGCGATCGGCGGTGTTTTGGCTGGACTGTTAGGCGGCGAGGCGCTCGATTCAGGTCTTGAATCGATTACACCAATATTCAGTTTTATGATTCAGTACTACCTGGTGATTGCGGTTCTAATGTTGGTCGTCGCTTATTTTCTAAGAGATCGAGAGTCTAGTTAGAATTCACGATGGCTTTTTTTCTGGGCGCCTCGAATTCATCGCCTGGCCTCCAAGCTGGTAGCTCTCTTTGGTTGGCCAGTAACCAACCTGAGTAAAAACCGAATTGGGCGTCTTCGACTAAGCCTTCGTAAACCCAGTTCGATTCAATTTCGTCGCTAGGTTGATGGTAGAGTTTAGCGACGTATCTCGCCTGTAGCACATCGATTGAACTGAACTGCGCCCCTGTGAACTGTGACCCGCCCTTGTAATTGATGCTGGGGACTCCAATTTTTGCAAGGCTGAAATGATCCGAGCGATAAAAATAGCCAGCGCTTGGATTTTGATCGCCAGTTATCGATCTGCTTTGAAAATTGGCCACGGTTTCGGCTATTTTATCAACAGAGGAACGACCATAGCCGATGAAGGATATGTCCGATGTCTTGCCGTAGACCTGTGGGCTATCAATGTTGACATTAGCAGCTATTTTCCCGGGCTCGAATGTGGGATAACGAGCGAAGTATGCTGACCCAAGTAGTCCTTGTTCTTCGGCGCCGACAAACGCGAAGAGAACAGATCTCTTTGGTGGAGATTGAGCCATCTTGAAGGCCTTTGCGATTGCCAAAACTGAAGCCACTCCTGCGGCATTGTCCTTCGCCCCGTTATAGATTCGGTCCTTCTCGTCAGAGTCCATGTCAACACCAAGATGATCATGGTGCGCCGTATAAATGACCACTTCATCGGGCTGCTCGGAGCCAGGTAGAAGGGCCAGCACATTCGCGGTTGACTGACTCGTTTTATCGACCTCCACCTGTAAGCTAGTGGTTGTTCCTAGTAAGACAGGTTTGAAGGTTCTTTTTTTAGCTTTTTCTCGCAGTTCATCAAGATTGTGACCGGACTTCTGTAATAATTTTCTCGTGGCGTCTTCCGTCATCCAGGCCTTGATCGCTATGGTAGGCTCACCTTCATTTGGCAATTCAAATTGCGTTCCTGTCCAGGAAGTTTGGACGACCTGCCAGGGGTATCCCGCAGAGTAGTGTGTATGAATAATGATTACTCCGGCAGCGCCGAGACGCGCAGCGATTTCGTATTTGTAGACCCAACGACCGTAAAAAAGCCTGGTCTGACCCTCAAATAAAGAAGGATCCCAGTCGGGATCGTTGTTCATCATGACCAGTACCTTGCCTGTCACATCCTGACCTTTGTAGTCATCCCAGTCGTATTCTGGGGCCTGAATACCATAGCCAACAAAGACGAGTTCTGCATTTTCAAGCTCGGAACGCGACGCCTGCTCGCCCGAAGCTAGAATAAAATCCGAGTCTTGCTCAAAGGTGGCAGTGCCCTGTGGGGTCTCAAAAGACCAGGTTTTGGGTTGTATTGTGTTAAGACCGATTAAGTCGAAGAGCTGCCTCCAGCTGTTTTTATTACCGCCTCCCACATATCCGAATCGTTTCAGCTGATCGATCAGATAGTTCTGTGTTTTCAGGTCCCCAATGGTTCCAGGTCCTCGGCCTTCGTAGGCATCGGAGGCTATTTCGGTGACAATCTCCTCGATTTGTGAAGCGGTAATAGCGCTGGCTGCGTTCACCATGGACTCTGTGATTTGTGACACTAATTTTTCTTGAGAACTGGCTCGAGCAATAAAGCAGATCAGCAATGAGGAAATTATTGCTGTCAAGAAGGAAAACGTTTTTAGAGTGCTAATTGCATTTTTCATTATCGTGTCGCTGCTTGTTGTGGAGTTATGGCCACTGGGTAAAAGTTTCAGATAGAGTAAAGGTTTCAAAGGTATTTATACACTGTATTGTCCGTTAGATTTGTCATTGCTGACTTGTTTATTATTCCCCCAAGTTAGGTGTTAAGCTGCTATTGGAGGGAGATTAAAATGCAAAATACAAGTTGCTTGTCACTTGCTAGAGCAGATAACAAGGTTAGAGCTGTTGTTAGGTGATCGAACACCAAAACCGAAGGATCCTGAAACGGCTTTTGGCACAGCTCAGACGCCAAATTTGGATCCTATCTCGACTCCAAGAGAACTGGACCCGCCGGGTTCAAATAAGATCGGGCTGACAAAGCAAGAAATCGAGTCATTTCGAGAAAAGGGTTACTTAATCAAAAGAGATTTGGTGCAGCGAGAACTGTTTTCACCAATTCTTGATTTGTATTGGCAACAACCTCCCGTGTTGGAAGCGAAAATGACTCGCGATAATCCAGAAAGCTGGGTTGCCCCTGGCCGTTATTGGCCAGAAGAGAATCGTTGGGCTTTGGCAAGAAACTGGATGGGTGACGCGAAATGGCCCTCGCCAGAAGAAGCTCGTTTTGGAGCTGATATTGGGGAGCGTGTTGGCCGATTGCCCCATAAGTTAACCAAGGATATAGCCAATGATGTCTGGCGATGGCACGGAATAGGCCATGATCCTCACTTCGTTTCGATAACATCTTCACACCCCAATGTTTTGTATATGACTGAGTTATTGATGGGTGGACCGATCAAGAAACCTAGGAGAAACCGTGGGCTGTACTCAATCTTTCCCAATAGTCCGGAGCAAGGACAACCTAAGTTGGGACCACACATGGACCAGAATATGACCGAGATGACTGTGGTCATGTATTTGGAAGACGTTGAGCCCAGGTCTGGTGGATTCACCATTTATCCGGGGTCAGCCGAATTACTTTATCCAACCTCTGAACAGGCGTTCAATTGGGTGGCTACTGATCGATCTAAAGAAGTAATGGACTCTATTAAGAGGGAAGTGACTCCTGTGGAGTTTACTGGGAAGGCCGGAGATGTGATTTTTTGCCATGGCTTAGTTGTTCATTCCGCGGGTATTCATGAGGGGCCTAATATCCGGGTTGCGGTCATTCAGGATTTTAACAAGGTTCGACAGCGAGGGCCCATGCGATGGAGCGTGGCTGGAAAAAACGGAGGCGAACGCGTGAATTGCGATATGGACGGGTTTATCCGATTCCCCGACGATTCTACTGACGATCCCTCGGATGGTGTAAGAGAAGTCACTAATCAGTGGATAATGGATTCAAATGAATACGTTGCTTCAAGAGAGCGACCCAGCAATGATGTCTTTTCTGAATGGAATGTAGGGCAATCGCCTGTTGAAGGTAACGTGTTTGACGAGCCCCCCTGGTGGGAACGATATGCTTTGCCGATGCTGCCAAATGGAGACGTTCAAAGAGGTGGAGGGGGCACGCCAGCGGTGGCCCTGGCAGATATTGCGGAATATCTGGGTGATGGGGTTTGGTCAGTAGAGGACAAATCGTATAATTTAAAGCAACCTGACTAACAGATTTTGAACAGATAAAGAAAGGTAATTGGGGTGCTATATGGTTTTGCGTTTGATGAAATATCTCGTGGGCTTGTTCTTTGTATTCGTGGCTTGTCTATTGATGTATGCGTTTGCAGCGCCTAGACCATTAGATACGACCGATCGTTCGATCTTTCTGCAGAACGGGGAATCCGTTGACTATTGTGAATTGCCGGTGTTGGATGGATCTGGAAAGTTAGCCGATGACATTCCCAAAGCTTTTACGCCCGGTTGTGGTTATACACAAACACCCATGCCGATTCTCGCTGAATGCACCGAGCCGCTTGCTAAGGGAGTGGTGGATATGAGGGGGCTCTGGCAAGGTGTCTCAGGCAGGGTTGGGCATCTCGAGCGAATTGAGCAGTGTGGTAATCGGGTGGTCGTCACCGCTTATCGCACGATTCACGATTTCCGGGTTGACGGCACGTTGAAAAATGGAGCCAGAGACGTGGGTGTAGTTTGCAATAATTTCAATACGGCTATTCATTTCGATGAAGGCGTAATGGTATTTCGATTATTTAACCTTTTTGAGGCAGTTTCTCGCCGAATGGAAGGAGACAACATGATTTTCAATTTCATAGATGGCGGGAACACCAAAACTGAAAGATTGTGTAAGTATCCCAAGCCAGCCTGAATAGTTTCGAATATAGAATAGTGGAAAACTTTTTGCGCCCTTACTTGCGACAGAGTTACGTGGCTAAAAGTTGCGTTGAGTCTTGATTGTAATCGATACCCTGATCACGGGAAGTCTAGTTCTCATCTGGGACGTAGTGGATATTGCCGTCCAAACTGGTTTGGAAGAAGCAGGGGTGGATTAAGAGGTCACATAGCTTCAGCGCTCTGATGGTTGAATTAATTGCCAACAGAATGGAAACAATTTGTAGCGATCTTTATCACTTATTCTGTTGATTTTGGAGGAGATTGAACGCATATTTTCGTCATGAAAGGACGGTTGTTTGGTGGTGACTCAATTTTTAGGAGGGTTAGATGACTAATTTGAAGTGTGTTCGAGGTGCTTTAGGTTTCGTGTTGGCCTTTTTCGCGTCAACGGCAGCGTTTGGCTATACCTCTTTTGAGGAGGTGGATGTTCTGTCAACAGAACCAATTTTTCAGTTGGTGGAGCAAAGGGTGCCTACCGAGCAGTGCCAAATCGAGTACGTCTCAGCTAAACAGCCAAGATTCGACGATAAATCACAGACGCCAGGGATCATCGGAGCGCTTGTGGGAGGAGCAATTGGAAATGCGGTAGGGTCTGAAAAGAGTAATCAGCGAGTGGGTGCCGTTGCCGGCGCTCTTCTTGGTGCTTCTATCGCTAAGGATGTAAATAGAAAGCGTCATGAGGGTCAGTACGAAGGTACTGAGAGGGAAGTCTGTAGAACAGTTTACCGGACTGAACGTGCTCAGGAAATTATTGGCTATGACGTTTCCTACTCTTATAACGGGTCAGTTTATACCTCCAGAATGGATTACGACCCAGGAAACACTATTCGGTTGCGAGTTAACGTTACTCCAGCGCAATAGTTCCGATATAAGAATTGATTCGGTGCTAGCTAGGGCTTAGGATCACTAGCCCTAGCGAGGCACCGAACATGACCAACACGAGAACCGCCGGCGAGTGGAATCGCAGGAACAGATACCTGATTCATCTCAAGAAGTTGCTGCAGCAACTTTATCTTATCGAGGACAAATCTTCCTCGGGCTACAAAGCACTCAACTCGGAAATTAAAGGGTATTTAGATGCCGGTTTGATAACTCGTGTCGCGTCTGAGAAAGACCTACAAAAATTTATCGATCTGCAACGTTACGGCTTGGGAGTTGGTCCCACTAAAGTAAATAATACAGAAGCCTCTAGCTCCGATAAAAGAACAAGGATCTGGAGAGTCTTTGATGAACCGGCCTATCTTAGAATGGGCCCAAGAGCGACGGGTAGACAGGTAAGCCGCAAGATGAGGTTAGCAAAGAAAGAGACATAGTATGAAACGACTCATGTTCTTTTTGCTTTTCGCCCTATTCTCACTTTCGTCTAAACTGGTTTCGGGAGAAGGTTTACCGATTAGCAATGTTCCTTACTACGAAACTGAATTTAATGATTCAGATTCTTACAAAAGTGAACGCGCTGTACTTGACGTTTACTGTCCGGGTGAGAGCACCACGCCAAAACCGACACTGGTTTGGTTTCATGGAGGAGGATTAACACGGGGCAATAATACGTGCCTGCCGCGTTTAAAGAACCAAGGGATTGTGTGTGTATCGGCTAACTATCGTTTATATCCCAAAGTGAATCCTCCTGGATTTATACAAGATGCTGCCGCAGCAGTGGCGTGGGTATTTAACAACATTGAAAATTATGGTGGTCGTTCTGAACTGATATTTGTGTCTGGGCACTCAGCTGGCGGTTATTTGGCGAGCATGTTGGGGTTAGATAAACGATGGCTCAGAAAACTAGAAATAGATTCCGATCAGATTGCGGGGGTTATACCGCTTAGTGGACACACCATCACCCACTTTACGATTCGAAAACATCGGGGTATTGCCAACACGCAGCCTATTGTTGATGAATTTGCTCCTCTCTTTCATGTTCGAGCTAATGCACCTCCGTTTCTCTTAATTACCGGTGACAGGGAGCGAGAACTGCTTGGGCGTTACGAGGAAAATGCTTATTTGATGCGTATGTTGCTTGTCTCCGGTCATGAACAGGTGAGGTTGTACGAATTGGAGGGCTATGGGCACCGAATGGTTGAACCAGCCATTCCTCTGGTCCTGGCCGAGATAAAACGAGTCAAATCGGCTAAAGGTTTCTAGTCCTGTTTATTGGGCTGGCTATTTTTAACCATCTGATCTGCAAGTTAAAGGAGAGATAGTGGAAGTAACGATTGAAAAAGTATTTGATTGCGAGAGAGAAAAGATTTGGGCGGTCATTGGAAATCCCGAGCGCGTTGATTGGGTTCCGAGCGCCAGTGATTGCGTCTTTGATGGATCAATCCGACGTTTTCGTATGGAAGGAGCGGGCCAACTTGCGGAAAAAATTGTCCTTAGAGATGAGGATGAAATGGTACTCAAGTATTCTGTGATTGACTCGCCCGCTGTTAATCGCCACCTGGCGACTATCAGTCTGATCAGTCTTGATCAGAACACGACTCGATTCTGTTGGGGGCAAGAATTCGAACCTGCGCAGTTAGAACCGTTTATTCGCAAAGGGATGGAGGACTCGCTGGTGCAGCTTGACTCCGTACTGGATTTGAAATAGCTAATTTGACGCACCACAGCTTTTAAAAGTTGACGAGACTAATTTCGTCGATAGAACGACCGAATTGTCTTTGCGAGATAACAATGCCCACTTGATAAAAGGCCACCAAGACCTTCTGGCAAAAAAGGCTTTAGCTTAAGTCAGGTTTTTCTTTGGGTACTTCGGTGCGCAGAAACTTGAAAAAACACCATGTCGCGATAGCTGTCAATAAGTGCCAGAGTGCGTGCGCCTGAACCCATGAATCTGGAACGCACCAGGGGTTGTTCGGTCTCCCTTGAAGCCAGATAGCAAATGCGAGCATGTAAGCTGCGATGCCGAGGAAGTACCATGGGGTGTAGCGTCTCGTTGTTTTAGGCTCTCTTGGGGACAGTATTGCAGGAATCCAGAACAGGATTACCCACCAGAATTTAACTGGCTCAGCCAGCATATCCGTCGGCATGATGCCGAAGACCGCTGCCACCAAAAAGCCAATAAAACCAGAAAGCCATCTGAAAATGGGTGTCCAGAATCGATACAAGCACTCTGAAATCGCCCAAAGCCCGATCGAAAGGCCAAATAGGTCAAGATGAATACCAAGTCGCCCACCGAAGAACCATCTGGCCACAGCATAAACGAATACAATTAACGCATAGACTTTGATGAGTTTGCCAACAGACCAGCCACCCATCGTGCTGACATTAATCAGCCAAGGCAACAAGATATACATGACCATGCTCAGATTATCGGCCCAGCCTCCCCAAAGAGTATGCGTTCCATGCATAAGCATGGACCCAGGTCCTAGCCAGATCACGGCTCCAGCATATAAAACAGATACAGGTGTAACACCAAAGAAGAGATTTCCGTTCGTCGAATCTTTCTTTTCCTTGGAAAGTACGTAAAACATGGAAAGGCCGATGATCATAAAGCCAAGGTTGCTTAGTGCGTTGGCGGGTTCTCTAAAGATTCCACCAGCAACTCTTTCACACCAGACGGACATTTTTCCTATCATGCTGAGCGATTGAGAGGATGGTTGCCAGCCGAAATAGCCAAATATCCAATAAGCCACCAGGAACAAGACGCTTAGTAGAAGGGCAATGTAGAAAGGGAAGAGTTCGGTTTCTTTTTTCAGCATGGGTAAATTCTCGTTAATGCTCTTTTAAAGTGAGACGAACGGGAACGCCCGGACACCGATCTGACTCGCCACTGAGCATTCTAATGATGGAATCAATAACACCGTATTTTTCGTTTAACAGATGGTGGACAAGCGCATGAGATTCCAGATCTGCTCGAGCGTGATAAATGTTAGTCATCCCGTCTCTTTCTAGTTTTAGCTCAGGGTTTTCGACTAATTGCTTAATCCAGAATGATGATGAGTCCCCGTGTTCGACCCATGAAGAAGAACCGTCATCGACAATCCAAAGTCTTACCGTTCTGGTTTGTCCTTCCTCGTCCGATTTTGTAAGTGTAACCACCTCGCCCGCAATTTCGGACAGTCCAAGCATTGCTACAAAAAACGTGGCCAGCAAAATTATGGTTCCTAATACGATTTTTATGATTAGACGCATCATAGTTTCCTTAGAATCTTGACCAGTTCGCGATATTTTAGGGTTCTTTGAGGAACCTGACTGAGACCAGCTATTAGTTGGCCACAAGGGCCTCAGATAATAAAGGTTCAGACTATATCGCAAAAGAGCTAGAGAACGTTCCATCTATCAAATAATTATGTTCAGAGCATTCAAATGCAGGTTAAGATCAAGGAGAGAAATTTCAGAAGTTTGCTAGGGGAGAGTTATGTCGGAGCTGTTGAAATATTTGCCGGGTCGTCTGGGTAATCCTGATTCATTACTCAATGTGGATAAACGTTTGGACCCGAGGATCTTAGCGGTTTATGCGGCAGCCGGTATGGATGGCCCGGCGGAAGCATCACCGGTCACCTCTGCATCTTCCTATGAGGAATGTTTGGCTCATTGTTTGGAGATGGAGAGTAATTCAGTAATGATTAATATGCTGATGGCAGCGAATATGCCGGACTTCCCGACCGTTGACTCCACTACAGAGGTTATTAAAGGAGTGGATGATAATGAGATTACTCTCTACTTGCATCGGCCTAAAAATGTTTCTGGTCCCCTACCTTGTATAGTGCATACACACGGTGGAGGTATGGTCATCTTAAAAGCAACTGACCCTAATTTTGTCATGTGGCGAAATAGCATTGCCGCAAAAGGCGCGATGGTAGTTGGAGTCGAGTTTCGTAATGGTGGTGGAGAGCTGGGTAATCACCCTTTTCCTGCAGGACTAAATGATTGTTGTAGCGCGATTAACTGGGTTACTGCTCGAAAGAGCGAGTTCGGGATCTCTAGTGTCGTGGTTTCAGGCGAGTCTGGAGGAGGTAATTTGTGTATTTCGACGGCTCTGAAAGCAAAAAAAGAAGGCTGGCTCTCGGAGATATCGGGTATTTACGCGATGTGCCCTTACATATCCGGTGCTTATACAAACCCACCCAATGAATTGTTGTCACTCCAGGAAAACGATCAATACATGCTGGACGTTTCAATGATGGGTGCCCTAGCTAAAGTCTATGATCCAGAGGGACAGAATGCCTTAAACCCATTGGCTTGGCCCTTACATGCTGAAGCTAGTGATCTTGAAGGGTTGCCACCTCATATTATTTCGGTGAACGAACTCGATCCTCTTCGAGATGAGGGGTTGGCTTATTATCGGAAACTGGTAAATGCCGGTGTGTCTGCAATGGGTAGAACTGTCCACGGTACTCCTCACGCAGCGGATATGGCGTTCCCAGAACAGGTTCCTGAGGTGTTTGAATCAACACTGAGAGATTTAGTGGGGTTTGCCGAGTTGTTAGCATGAGCCGTGACTAAGTTTTGCTGGGAAAAATTAAAAAAATGACTCGATCATTTCCCTCTCCGGCCTGATTTGAGTTCTTCAAAGACGCCTTGATGAGACTGCGTTTATAAATTTGTCTTATTGATCAGATCCTGTATTCTCAAGGAGTCCAACATTATTTAGGTGGAACAATGAGTGAAGCATTAGAACTACCCAAAGAACACGACGTTGACGTGAGCTGGCTAGATAATATGGGAGAATGGGGTATCAAGGCGGAGCCTAGTAACCGCGGAATGACGCTCGCAGATATCCAGATATCGAGCTATGGCGAACTCCCTGATGTCAGCGAGAACCAGACAGGAAGACCCAGGGGTGCTACAGCCAGACCGGAAGCTTATCGCGTGGGTGATTATGGGGTGAATAATGTCTCCGAGATTTGGCTGGACAACGCGGAATTTCTCTATGAGGAAGCGCTCCAGAGACAATGGAGCTCGGCAACGGACGTCCCTTGGGAGACGATTAAACCGCTACCTGACGATGTGGAAGAAGCGGAATGTCTACTTTGCACGTTTTTTACAGAAGTCGAATTTGTAGCAGGTGATGTGCCAGCGCGTTGGATAGGTAAGACTTCGGCGGATTACCTTGAACCAAGAAATGTACTGATCGCTCAAGTAATGGATGAAGCTCGTCACATGGATGTCTTTCGTAAGCGAGCCCTTGCTAACGGTGGTGGACTGATGAGGATGTCAGGTTCTACATCGGGGTTTGTAGGCAGTATTGATTTATCTCGAGATTTCACGGAGATGTCCACCAGGCTTCATATTTCAGGAGAGGGTGCCGTTCTTACGATGTTCCGAATGGGTGAGTTATTTGGTCAAAATGAAGCAGAAAAAACGATGTATCGGCTTTGTGCTCAAGATGAAGCTAGGCACGTGGCCTTTGGTGTTATGCACTTGCGATATCTGGGAGCAACGGCGCCAGAGCGCCGGGAAGAAATAGAAGTCTATCTTGATGAAGCAGAGGGGCAGATTTTAGCAGGGCAACAAAATCCTGCTAGCCAGGCCAGCGAAACTAGCGAGGCCCTTGCAGTGCTTCTTGGAGGTGGACAGCAAAATTATGACGAGGGATACAAGCAGTTGCTTGCTATCCGTAAGCGGCAGTTGAAGGAGTATATGAAGCGGGTGGAGAGTGCTGGATTTGGAGAGCGCTTCACGAATGGACGTTCACCGCTTCCGAAGCAGTACGCGTCTATGGTCTAGTCCCATCGATTAGTCAAAATGTCTGAGAAAGAAGAAAAGACGCCGGTCGCAGAAATTGCAAAGCCGACCTACAAGTGGAAGGGTCTGACGAATCAGTGGGATACTCGGATAGAGCCAAATGAACACGGTTTAAGGCTAGGCGATTTGAATGTCGGTATTTATGGAGAAGTGCCGGAATATTGGGACGATCAGACTAGGCGCCCCAGAGGGTCAGTGTCGAAGCCGGGCATCCCGCCACTTTCCTATTCCTTAAGGTACAAGCACGATGTATGGGCTGATTGTGCGGCAGACCTTTATGAAGAGGCGATTCAAAGACAATGGATCCCTGCCACGGATGTGCCTTGGGATAGTCTCGAGACACTACCTGAAGAAATTGAAAAAGCTGTTTGTCAGGTATGTACTGAGCTCTCGCAATATGCCAATTCCGAGATAGAGATTATTTCACATTGGCAGGATGAGATTTCTTATGGCTTTCATGAGGTGAAACAGTATTTGGCGACGGTATCCTTTGATTGCGCACGACATGTGGAGGCTCTTCGAAAGCGCGCTTTGTCGAATGGTGGCGGACTTGGCGTTGAAAGTCGGGGGGTTGCCAATCGTATGATTTTGCAAAGTAGTGGTGGTTGGACCGAGTCCGTAACTTATTTGTATTTGGTACGAGGAACCTATGTATTTCATTTGATCAAGGGTTTGCACAATAGCGCGCACAATGATGCCGAGCGTATTATCTACAAGCACATGCTTCAGGATCATGCGCGGCATTTGACTTATGGTTATGATCACCTCAAATACGCGGCAACACATAAAGACGGCCAAATTCAAATCATGGCCACCTTGTTGGCTGTGGGAGAAGGCATCATGAGTCGTGAAATCGATACTAGTTTGATACAGCCCGCTATGGCGATCATCTTTGGTGGTGGTATAGAGGGTGCTAAAACTGTTGGTATGGACACTTATCTTCAATTGGTAAGGGATTTTGTGACTGACTACGTTCAACTTTGTGAGTGGCTTGGTATCGAAAAGGAGGGCAGATTAAATCCTTCCCTTCAGTATTATCTGGACCTATAAACCATGCCAATATTTCCATCTGAAGACTGGTTTGTTGCTGTTAAGAATCAGTACAACGAAAATCCTGATCTGCATAGTGGCGGAGGGGGAGCTTGCGATACATTAGCAGGTCTCGAGATAGCAGATCGATTCTATCGGATTGAGTTTGCGGGGCATGAGTGCGTAGAGGTCAAGGAATCGACTAAGTCAGATATTGATGATCTGGATTTTGTTATTGCGATGTCTGAAGAAATTTGGCGAGAGATGGTTAAAGACATTCAAAAAAATGGAAAAGCGAGTGCTCTGTTAACACTGAATAGCATTGATTTGAGTTCGGAAGACAGTATTGCTTACTCACCCGTGGACGATCAGTATCGACAGGATCTGTTTTATCGTTACAACCAGAATTTTCAGGATTTTATGGATGCGAGCGCCACCATAGAAACCAGTTTTGATTAAGGCATCGCCATGAGTAATTTGAATCTTAAAAAGTTGCGTCAGGCGCAGCAGGTCGTTAACTCTGACCCTGATTTTAGGTCGCTAGGCAATATAGATATTAAATTAGGGTTAAAAGTCGACGGGTCTGCTTTTTTGATTACGTTTAGCGGGTTTACTTGCCACCAGGTTGAAAAAATTAATTCAACTCGGTTTAGAGAAGCCGACTGCCTGATTGAAATGAAGGGTGAGCAGTGGAATGAGCTTTCAAACGATTTGAATTCTTCTGAAGGACTAGGCCTGTTAGGAGTTGATGCGCGTGAGGGAATGGTTACAGGAATCAATCCCAGGAAGAAAATGGATCTTTATCGATATCTCACTTCGGTTGAGGCCTTCCTAAGAGTGTGTGGTCGCGTCGAAGAAGCCGCGTAAAGTGCCGATATATGAATACAGGTGCAAAGACTGTCATGGTAAATCGGAGCATTATTTTTCGTCCCAGGACGCGCCGAAAAAGTTGAGCTGCGACATTTGCGGTTCTTCAAGAAGTTACAGAATCATATCAGGAGCTAGTTATCATCAGTCCGAATCGGCGAAGACTGCGAAGTTGGACCGAAAGTACGACAAGAAAGTGAACAGGGCGATAGCTAACACCCGATCAGCAGACCCTGACAGAGTTCTGAGTAAAATGAAGCCATTTCCAAAGTAGTAGGCACATGCCAAGACATCGGGGTAAATATAATCCGGACAACCAAGAGCCCTATGAGATTTCCAGGGGTAAAGTAGAGAATTTCATCAAATGTAAGGCCTGTTTTTGGCTAGATCGAGTGGGGGGGGTACATTTCCCATCGATTCCGGGGTTTAACATTAATTCCAACACCGACACTTTACTGAAAAGAGATTTTGATCAGTATCGAGGTAAGTCGGCGCATCCTTTTATGATCGCTAATGGCGTGGGTCATTTAAAACCGTTTGCTCATGAGGACATCAAGAAATGGGAATCTGCTTTGCACTTTGGAAGCTCACCAAACCACTTTAATTGTCTACACCAAGAAACGAATCTTCGCTTTGGCGGTGGGTTGGATGATGTGTGGGTTAATCCCTCGGATAACGTGCTTTATATTGTTGATTATAAGAGCACTGCTAACCTATCGGCCGACCCTAAACCTGTGTCCTTAGATGGGCAATGGAAGGCGGGTTATAAGCGCCAGATGGAGATGTACCAATTTATCTTGCGCGCCAAGGGGTTTGAGGTGAGCAATACAGGTTACTTCGTCTATGTTGATGGCCAGCATTTGGATAGGAATGGCATGATCGACAGAATGGAACCGGGCGAGGCCTGGATGCTTTTTAATACCAGTTTGCTTGAATATGAAGGGGACGATTCGTGGGTCGAACCCGCGCTATATGAAATAAGAGAACTGCTGGAATCGACAGATTGTCCCAAGCACTCAGATATTTGCGAGCACGGTATATTCCTGAGAGAAGTAGAGGAGGTGGCACTATCGCGCGCTCAGAGCACCATCCCGATGGGCTGATTCATCACAATCCTAGGCTCGCTTATCGGGGTTACACGCTATTCTCAGGTGATGAGGACAAGGCTTTTTTGATCGACATGAAGGGCGATGTAGTTCATCAATGGCAGTCAGAAAGAGGCATTTCCAATCCTGAATTACTATCAAATGGAAATTTGATCTGTTTGGGTAAGCCGGACCCAATCAATGCGGGTCAACGGGGTCTAAATGGCCAAGCCTCCTGCTGCGTTGAATTGGATTGGGATGGCAACATAGTCTGGAGTTATGAAGATCCTTGGATGCATCATGACTATGAGCGTCTACCCAATGGCAATACGCTTTTAGTTAAATGGGAAACTTTGCCACCAAGACTGATTCGTAAAATTAAAGGCGGCTATCAGCATGAGAAGGATGATCCTAAGAAAATGTTAGGCGATGCGGTTCTGGAGGTGTCTCCGGAAGGCAAGATTATGCGTAAATGGAATTCTTGGGAGCACCTCGATCCATCTACTGAAATTATCGGAGCGCTAGATCATCGAATGGAATGGACCCACTGCAACTCAATTTCTTATACGCCCAAGGGGAATTGGCTGCTAAGTTTCCGTCGTATCAGTTTAGTCTGCGAAGTTAATCCAAAAACCGGAAAAATAGTTTGGAAGTGGGGAGATGGAACGACAGCTCATCAGCATGACGCAAAATATTCTAGTAAGAAAACCATTACGCTTTTCGATAACGGTGTGCATCGCAAACAAAATTTAGATTACTCAAGAGTCATTGAAATCGATGCTAAATCTAAAAAGATTCTTTGGGAGTACGCTGACGACCCGCCTTTTTCTTTCTACAGCTATTTTGGTGGTAGTGTCGACTACCTTCCCAATGGGAATTATTTGATTTGTGAGACTGCCAAAGGCCAGATATTCGAAGTCACCAGAGACAAAAAAGTAGTCTGGGAGTACATCAGTCCGTTTTACTATGGAAATTCCAGGCTTGGAGGCAGAATGAATGCGACCTTTAGAGCTCACCGGTATGGTCCTGATTTTCCAGGGCTTCAAGGTAAAGACCTTGACCCAAAGCGCTATGGTAATCTCAACCGATTGCTCAAATAAAAAGCCCCTCGCTAAGGAGGGGCTTTAATTTACCGAGTTAACGATAGAACGTTATAGGCTAGCACCGACTCGAAGGGACCAGATACGGCCTCTTGGGTCATGCAAAGTGCCATCGTAACCTGTGATAACAGGAATCCAAGGGAGTCTTGCTTAGATAAATTCTGAACCCCAAGTTTCATTCAGCTGAGGGAAGGTTGCTCAATTCTTTCAATTCGACGAATAGTTTTATGTCACTAGTCCAACAGTTAGGTAACTTTAGTTGTTTAACTGTCGTGTTTTGGAACCTATAAGTACTACTTTAACTAGTTGTAAGCCGTCTTATGGCTGATTCCGAGCACTATTGGATCCTTCTGATTTCGGTAAAAGCTCCAGATTCAGATCTCATGTTAAACCCTCCCGTAAAATTAGCCTGTATGTAGACTTGTTCTCCTTCCTTGAAGGGCTGAAATCTTGGTTCTATTTGAATCCAGATTTGATCATTATTTAGAAGGAAGACCATGCGTTGCTTTTCACGACTCCGAATCTTTTTGATCTTGCTAATAAATGGCTCCGTGCCCTTCCAGTCAAAAAGGCTTTTGGCTCTGTTGCCAATATATTTTTCTTCTTTAGGGCTTTCAGCGGAAATCGCTTCATTGGAAATAGGGGTACCGCTTCGATTAGATGGCATCTTTTTTTTTGATTCACCGTCAAAGCACTGCGACTTTTCATCGGCTTCTTTGATGCCAGTACATTCGTTTTCAGATGCATGTGTTGAACTTGCATGTAAAAAGATGAGGATCGCTAAGAGTTTAGAAATTGATTTGGCCATTTCAACATTTGATCTTTTTAACTAGTGGCGCTTAGCTCGCTAAATATTGGCATTTGTAGACGAATGTATCAATATGAAATGTGACAGTAGCAGTTGCTCAATGAATTAGGGGAGTGGTGTGTTTGAATTTCAGGAGCAGGCCAAGATCGCATGGTACAGAAGTCCGATTGACAGAGACCTACTGTCGGACCTAATGAAACGGAGTAATTTAAAGGGCTGGAGGCAGACCTCTCTGCATCTGGGTCTGTTTGTGCTGACGGGAACTGTCACCTTCTGGGTTTGGTCTGAATTGAACTCAGTCAACTACGCTTGGATGTTGCCCTTATTGATTGCCTTGTTATTTATTCATGGAACGACTGGACCTTTTATGGGGCTGATTGCAATCCACGAACTGCAGCATCGAACGGTGTTTAATTCGAAAGGATTAAACGAGTTTTTCGAAAAGATCTACGCGTTCATTAGTTGGTCTGACTATATTTGGTATCAGCAAAGTCACGCGATTCACCATAGTTCGACCTGTCACAAGGAGTATGACGGAGAGGTAGTGCTGCCTCTAAAATTTAGTTACAGGCGATGGCAATTCTGGTTGAGCATGTTGGCCTGGAACCCAAAGGAAAGCTGGGCTCGAATTAGGCAGGTCTGGAACCATGCAAACGGCAGAGTTCGCGGGGACTGGTATCAATTTGTTCTTCCAGAGGAGGATACAATCCTAAGAAAGCGCCATAAGCGCTGGGCACAAATTCTTATTGGGGGGCATTTAATGATAGCGACTGGGTTCGTTTTGTCCGGTCATCCTTTTCTGATAGTCGTTTTTACGTTTGGCACTTTTTACTGCCGATGGCTTGGCTTTCTTTGCGGGTTTCCTCAGCATTTTGGTCTGAATTCGGATGAACCTGATTTTCGATATAATACCCGCACGTTTACCTGTTCGTGGCTGACGGGGTTTTACTATTGGAATATGCAGTATCATTTGGAGCATCATATGTTTCCGGCCGTTCCTTTTCATAACTTGCCGAAGCTTCGAAAGGCGATTGAGAGCGACCTTCCTAGGGCGACCCACGGTTTATTGAGTACTTGGAAAGAGATTCTATCGATCAGAAAAAAATCCTTAGCTGACCCAGAGTTTGCGTTTAGACCATTGATAAAGACTGAAAGCTAGTGCGAGTTAATCTTCAGAGCTTTTATCAGCCAGTTTTAAAAAGCTCTCAAGGCGCCTGGTATCAAGCTTTCCACTGTTGATCGCTGCATGTACTGCGCAGCCTGGCTCCTTTCCGTGTCGACAATTCGAAAAGCGGCATTGCCTCGCGAGTTGATGGATGTCGCCAAAAGAGGAGGCAAGATCGACCTGCTCATCAACTAAAGCGATTTCTCTGATACCCGGTGAATCAATGATTAGTGCTCCGTTTGGTAAGATATGAAGTGAGCGTGACGTCGTTGTGTGTCTACCTTTTGAGTCGCTAATTCGAACCGACTGTGTTTTTTGTACTTTTTGTTTGAACAGGGAATTGACGATCGTTGACTTCCCCACTCCGGAAGACCCAATCAACGAGGCGGTTTCTCCAAAAATCAAATGTTCTAGGAGTTTTTCGCACTCGCTATCTTGGGTCGCGTTGATCAGATAGATTTTGCAGCCAGTTAAGGCTCGCGTGCGGGACTCATACGATTCTCCCTCATCAGTCAGGTCTGCCTTAGTTAGAACAACTACGGGCTCGATGCCGTTACTTTCGGCCAGTGTCAAAAACCTTTCGATCCGAGACTCATTATAATCCTCATTGCAGGAAGAGATGATAAGTAGTTTGTCGAGGTTTGCAGTCATTAACTGCATTTTTCCTGGCTTGTAGGGATTGGTTCTCTTTAGAGCGTTGCGTCTAACGAATAATCGCGTCATTTTGTTTTCTGGATCAACTAGTACCCAATCTCCGACGATAGGCTGTTCTTCGCCTCGGTTATGGAACCACTTGCCACCGACATTGGTTTTGAATTCAGTATTACCGTCATGCAGGGTTACTTCAGTCCTACTAATGCCTATTACTCTGGAGGGCCTTTCGTTGCGACTGGTGTCTTCTTCAATCAACTGATTCCAGAAGAAAGTCGACCATCCAAGCGATTCTGGATTCATTATCGCTGCTGATACCGAGTCTGAGAAAAGAAGAAGTGTCCCCCCTCTTCATCAAGGAAGAGGGGAGACTGTATTAGATTAAGCAGAAATGATCGCTTCAATCTTGTCCTGGCCTTGCTCGATTAGCTTGGGCAGGTGATAGGTTGGGAACAGGTCCGGTGACCCTTCGTAGTCTCTAAGCAAGAGTTTTGCAAGGTTGGCTTTGTGAGCTTCAGTTGCACCATCCTGAATTCCCATCTGAGGAGCGGCCATCCACATATCTGCTAAAGGCGTTTCATTAGACATCCCCAGCGCGCCATGAAGGTGAATCGCTCGGTATACGATATCATGATTTAATTTAGCGGCAGTTATCTTGATCGCGGCGATTTCTTTTCTGATCTCCCTGCTATAGGCCTTTGTTTTATCAATTAACCAGGCAGTGTAGAGAACATGAAGCCGGAACTGAGTCAGTTCAATATAGGAATCGGCGATGTCCTGCTGGACCATCTGAAGCTCGCTAAGCAATTGCCCTTTGGATTTTCTGCTGAGTGCTCGTTCACACATCATGTCGAGAGCCTTGGTGCAAGTACCCACTGCCCGCATCGCGTGATGCACTCGTCCTCCGCTCAAACGGGTCTGAGAGCCAACAAAGCCAGCTCCTTCATCACCCAGGAGGTTGTCCCTGGGCACCCGGACGTCGTTATATCGGATATAGGCATGGCCGCCACCGCCACTGGTGTTGTAGTTTTCCTGGAGAGATGTACCGATTGTGTGAACATTTCGAACTATTTCTACTCCTGGAGCATCACGGTCAACTAGAAACATTGATGCTCTTTCAAGTAGAGGGGCATCCGGGTTGGTAATGGCCATTACAATCAGAAAGTCCGCATTTGCTCCATTTGAGGTGAACCACTTTTCACCGCTGATGACCCAATCGTCTCCGTCTCTCTTTGCCGAGGTGATGAATTCACCTGGTTCTCCAGCATGTGGCTCGGTCATGGAGTAAGCAGAACGCTTTGCCCCTGACAACAGCGGTTTCATATACCGTTCCTTTTGATCCTCGGTACCGTTATGGGCGATGAGCTCCATGTTGCCTGTATCAGGTGCCTGGCAACCGAACAGTGTTGGTCCCATTCGCGTGCGACCCAGTTTCTCATTAAGAAGACACAGTTTGACCTGGCCAAGCCCTGGTCCTCCGAGATCGGGGTCCCAAGTGAAATCCCCAAAGACCTTGTTCTTTGACTTTTTCCTTCAGACTTTCAATGTGTTTTCGAATTGCAGCCCAGCCTTCTTTGGTGACTGGGTTGCCGTCCTTGGTTTTCCCGATACGAAAAAAGTTGTCCAGTGGTTCAATTTCTTCTTTGGCAAATTTCTCTACCCAGTCGATTTGCTCTTGGAACTCCGGCTCCACATCAAAATTAATCATTTTTTCCTCCTTTGTTACTTCTAATGCCAGTCTTTATCTTTTCTTTTTGAGACTCGTGTAAACCCGGTTTACGAAACCGAGCGATGCGGACTCATCACCGTAGCGCCCATCATAGTCTTGTGTAATCTTAGCAGCGATGACTTCCTCCATTGTCATTCCATCATCCATCATATTGCTTACGCGGCCTCTGATTGTCTCCAGCATTCTAATGTAATCTTCTAAAGCTTTCAGATCGGTGATGGGCCCATGACCAGGAATAACGGTTGCTCCTGGTTTCATTTGTCCCAGGGTCTGCGCGCAAAAAGCGATCATTCCGTCAATATCGCCACCACTATCCGCATCAATGAAGGGGTATCCGGAATTATTAAAGACATCACCAAGGTGCACCGCATTCTGTTTTCTGAAGATAATAGCGCTGTCCCCTGTCGTATGGGCGGGGCTAAAGTGCCTGATATCAATTATCTCGTTGTTGTAATACAACTGCATACCCGAGTCATAGGTAAGAACGGGTAGTGCTTCATCTGGATATGGTTGCTGTCGGTACTTTGACTGTACGAGATTAATGATTCCGCCTGCTGCCATATTAGCCCTGGCGTTAGAATGGGCTACCAGGATTGTCCCTCTGGGTCCTAAGGCGAGGTTGCCTTCCGCATGATCAAAATGCCAATGGGTATTGACTGCTAAATCGATGTTATCTCCACCTAGTTTTTTCACAGCAGCGTCAATTTTTGACATCATATTTGGGAACTGATTGTCCACGATCAGAACTCCATCTGACCCAATCGACACTCCAATGTTACCTCCCACCCCAAACAGAACATATAAGTTATCGGTTACTTTCTCTGTGGTGATCGCGGTTCTATCCATATCCCAGCCAAATGCCGCTGTCAGTTCATCTAGATTCAGCGGCTCTGATTGATTTGCCGCTACAGCCAACCCTGATTGACAAAATGTCATTATTGCTGATAGCAAAATAGCTAATTTGTTCATACCTTCTCCTGTTCAAAGTTGTTGTCTTGCTCAGACAACTTCAACACTAAACGGTTTCGCCTTGTAGACAAGTACTAATTAATTGGTCAACGAATGGTCTAAGGACCTATCTGTATCGTTCAACGGATACACATTGATACAAAAAAAGGTCTGCGAAGTAATATGTATGTAACCTTTTGGGTTCATCATTGGCTTCGAAAACAAGCTAATGAGCTTTGGGATCTTCCTTTTCGAAGTGAAGATCGCTAGGCCACCAGATCTCTCTCCCTCCCCTTGAATCTGGTGGCCCTCTCGGCTTTCCAATCTTTACTTTCTTCGTTAGAGACAAGTTCGAGGCATGCTTTCTTCTAGATAATAGTAGCCTCTACCGCTAGTCTATAGTGATCTGTCATGTTGTGAGCTTCGCTTAGGTGGACACCGTTAAAGATTATCTGGACCGATTTGAGAAACTCTCGAAGGAGCATCCTGGTTCGGCGCCTTGGTCCTTTAGAATTGGCCGTGGGGAGCACGATAAGCACATACTGTTTGGTGGTATAACCCACGGTAATGAAGTCGGCAGTTTGCCTGCGTTAATAGAGTTGGCTGATAAGCTCCTTTCCGGGGATATTGGTTTTGGCGGTACGGTATCCATAGTTCTTGGTAATGTGGAGGCTTGCTTGACGGGAGAACGGTTTATCGAGGCCGATCTCAATCGAGTGTTTCTCGATGGTGCGCCAGAAAGTGCCGAAAAAGTTAGGGCGTTAGAGATGATGCCTTTGTTCGAAGGTGTGGATCTGTTTATAGACTTTCATCAAACTATTGAGCCCAGTGAACAACCCTTTTTTATCTTTCCCTATCACAAGGGTGGTTATGATTGGGCGAGAATCTTGGGGTCGGAGATTGGGCTGGTCACACGTGACCCTGAAAGGTCATTTGCGCAAGGCCAAGTCTGTGCTGATGAATATGCCCGTGGTTTAGGCATTCCGGGAATTACTATAGAAATGGGTCAAAAAGGATTAACTGAAATGGCTTTTCAGTTGACCAGTCAATGCTGTCTGCGCGCCATTGAAACGATTGATCGCATTGCCTCAGGAGAGACTCGTGAATCGATTGTAGAATCTGATGGCAAAAACCACCTTCGCTGTTATGAGATTCAATACGCTCAGGAGTTTAGGTCAGAGTTCATGGCGCTTGATCGGGGTCTGAAGAACTTCACTCAAGTCAAGGCTGGTGAGGTAATTGGAAAAATGGATGAAGAAGGTTCTCCGCTGGTTGTGCCCATGGACGGATGCCTTTTATTCCCGAAATATCCGAAGCGGTCAGAGGACGGATCGGCAATCAGTCCCTATCCTTCCGAAATCTATAATCTGGCTATCCCACTGCCAGAAAACCCGGAAATAGCTTATAGCAGGACTTAGTAGGTTCAAAGTCGACTTTTTGTCATGTTGATGAGTATGATGTTCGTTGTTTTCAAATGAGTACTATGGAGATAATGAGATGGCGATTTCACTTTATGATCTGGGGGTAAAATCCTATTTGCAGATAGTTCCCGCGGTGTCAGGTTTTTTAGAAAAGGGTCGAAACTATTTCGAAGAGAATCAGAGAGATCTTGATGAGATTGTAAAGCTCCGCCTATACGATGACATGGCGCCATTCACCTTTCAGCTATTCAGCGTTGCCCATCATTCGCTCGGGGCGATGAATGGACTGCAAAATGGAGAATTCAACCCTCCAAATACGCCTTCAGGGCTTAATTATGGCGCTTTACAGGAGCTTATTAGCAATGCGGAAGCGCAATTAAGGGCTTTAGATGCTGATACGGTTAATGGGTTTGAGGGTGGTGAAGTTGTTTTCAAGATGGGTTCGACAAGCTTACCGTTTGTCGCAGAAGATTTTATTATGAGCTTTTCGTTGCCTAATTTTTATTTCCACGCGACTACTGCTTATGACATTCTGCGTAAAGAGGGTGTACCCCTGGGTAAAATGGACTTTTTGGGTGGTATGCGAATGAAAGGCGCTTAGATTGCTCTGAGGACGACAGACAAAAGAAGATCAGTTTACATTTAGGCTGCAGT
Source organism: Candidatus Azotimanducaceae bacterium (assembly GCA_045560825.1). GTDB lineage: Bacteria > Pseudomonadota > Gammaproteobacteria > Pseudomonadales > Azotimanducaceae > UBA4421. Next base: position 76,654 of record JBJKYX010000015.1, on the reverse strand, counting down.
AGAGAGACTTTGGTTCGGCTACGGGTTTGATTAACTTTTATATCTATTAAGTTATAGTTTAGTGAGATAAAGGACGGGGAAGACGATGCAAAACGATCAATTAGATGTGGCAATCATTGGTGCCGGATTTTCAGGTATGTACCTATTGCACCGGTTGAGAGATGAATTGGGATTAAATGTGCAACTCTTTGAAGCCGGTGATGGGGTAGGTGGGACCTGGTATTGGAATCGTTATCCAGGAGCCCGTTGTGATTCAGAGAGTTATTATTACTCTTATTCATTTTCCGAAGAATTGGAGCAGGAATGGGAGTGGTCTTCCAGATATCCCGATCAACCAGAAATTCTTACCTATTTGAATCATGTTGCTGATCGGTTTGATCTTCGTAAAAGTATTACGTTCAATTGTCGAATTAATGAATCGACTTTTGATGAAGGTTCTAATTTATGGAGCCTAAAGTCAGAAAACGGCAGCACGATCTCTGCCAGGTTCGTCGCCGCGGCCGTGGGTTGCTTATCAACGACAAATGTTCCGAACTTTAAAGGCGTCGATAAATTTGAAGGGGATTGGTACCACACCGGTGCCTGGCCTCATGAGGGAGTTGATTTTTCTGGCAAACGCGTGGGGCTTATTGGCACTGGTTCTACCGCGATTCAGGCGACGCCGGTGATAGCAGCCGAGGCGCGACATTTAACGGTTTTTCAACGCACACCTAATTTCAGTGTGCCAGCCAGAAATGCGCCTCTGCCCGCTGACGAAGCTGCAGAAATAAAGGCGAATTATCGGGACATTCGAGATCGCTGTCGTAACTCTGCGAACGGTTTTCCTTTTGAAATGTCGGAAAGACTTGCGAGTGACGTAGGTGATGAAGAGCGCAGAGCAATCTACGATGAGTTGTGGGAAAAAGGAGGCTTTCGGTTTGTTGCAGAATCCTTCGCAGATCTGACGGTCGATGAGTTTGCTAATGAGACTGCCTCCAATTACATTCGCGATAAGATTAGTGAAATGGTGAAAGATCAGGAGGTGGCGAAATTGCTCATGCCTTTCGATCATCCTTATGCGACCAAACGCCCTCCGATAGATACGGATTATTACGATACCTATAATCGAGATAACGTCAGTCTAGTAGATGTCAGATCCGCCCCTATCGTAGAAATTACGGCGAAAGGAGTCAAAACTGAGGGCGAAGAGTATGAACTGGACGCGATTGTTTTTGCGACCGGGTTTGATGCGATGACAGGCTCTTTGTTAAAAATGAACATTCAAGGCGTTGGTGGAGTGAAATTAGAAGAGGCTTGGGAGGCCGGGCCTAGAACCTACCTTGGACTTCAGATAGCTGGTTTCCCTAATCTGTTCACAATTACTGGCCCCGGTAGCCCGTCAGTCTTGACCAACATGCCCGTTGCTATTGAGCAGCATGTCGATTGGGTAACCGATTGCATCAACTATTTGAACACTCACGGATTGACACGTATCGAAGCGAAAGATGATGCTCAAGAAGAATGGGTTGAGCATGTGAGCGAAGTAGCAGATACCACCTTGTATCCCAAGGCAAATTCATGGTACGTCGGGGCCAACGTGCCTGGCAAGTCTCGAGTGTTCATGCCTTACGTGGGTGGATTAGACCTTTACAAAGAAAAGTGCGCGGAAGTCGCTGATAATAATTACGCGGGGTTCGCTGTTTCCAATTAACAGGTTAAGCGTCCCGCAATTCGGGTCCGAGATGCGCTTGTTTCCCATCTCCTCCTGTTTCTTGGAGACGCCTGATGAAACCTAACGGGTCTTGATAATCGCATCCGCCTAAACCAAGGGCGCTTCGGTGATAACCTAGATCGGCCTGAAGCGCCGGGGGCATCCCGAGGATGCGATCCCTTGGTACGGATAAATACTGATTAAACTGGGTCCGAAGCCAGCCTCTAGTGTAGTTGAGTGTCAGTGTTTTCCGAGTGTTGTTGGATCTATTAGCGCCACCGCGATGAAAAGTTGCGCCATCCCAGATTAACATTGATCCGGCACTCATTTCTGTTTGTACGATCTCTTCCTCTAGAGGTTTTCTTTCCTCGCCCCACAGGCAGCTACCTGGGATCAGCCCTGTCGCTCCGTTTTCCTCTGTAAAGTCATCCAGAGCAATAGCAACAGTGATAACCAGTGGCATATGTGGTCTGGGAATTAAGGCGTAAAATCCGTCGTCCCGGTGAAGTCCCTGTGGAGAGCAGCCTGGGTCTGGCGCCATTGCCACCGCGCCGGCATTTAAGATGAAGTCATGCCCCAAAAGGCTTGAAACAATCGCTCTAAGTCGAGGTAGAGAGGCGATTGGATCTGCACAATCTGACTTAGCGAGTATGTTTTGTATGTGGATGGTTTGTTTGCCTTCATGCCTGTCACTGGTTGATGCTTTGAATAAAGAAGCTGTCTGCGTGAAAAAGGGATTCATTTTTTCTCGAGTCAGAGCCAACTGTTCTCTGGTTAAAAAATCTTTAACTACCGTATAACCATTTTTATGAACCTGCTGAGCGATCGGAAGAATCTCATCGACTTCAATTTCCTTCATAAGTGCCGTGAATTCTTTTCCACCGTGTGCTTTGGCTTCTGGAGCCATACCAACCGGAATTATTCCTTCTGATGCGAGTTCCAGTTCGAGTAAACGATGCTGATACTCTTCCTCGCGCTCTTTGATGCGAGATGCCAGGAGTAATTCGCGAGCATGTTTTCTTAGGCTTGCCAACTCTTCTTTAAGTTTTTGAATTTCTAATTCTCGATCTTCCATACTTTTTCTCCAAGGCTCGCGTCATTTGTAACGTCCAAAGCTCGCTAAATCAAACCGCTAACTCTGCCAACGGCTTAATTTGCTTGCTGGCAAGCGATGATCTGTGCTGAAGTTCTTTGAGAACTAATTGATGGAGCAAACATGTCTTTTCAAGAACTTGGCTCACTAGGTGAGTTTGTGGCTGCTGTTGCAACTGTTACTACGCTCATTTATCTGGCGATGCAGGTGCGGATGAATAATCGGCTCGCCGTATCGAATATCGAAAATCAACTGAACTCAAGGGAATGTGAACGCAGACTCTCGATTGCACTGGACCCCGCGTTTTCAGGCTTTCTAGCAAAAGATTGGATTAAAGAAAAATTTACTCCAAGTGAAAGGACTCAGGCTGCTCAATATGTGACGATGCTGGTGATCGATGTGAGAGAAACGTTCTTGCAAAATAAGTTAGGTTTCGTCTCAGAAGAGCTTCTAGAGAATAGAATGATTCGACTCAGCATGGGTGTTATGCGAAGCGAGGTCGCAAAATCGGTTTGGGCGACCTATAAAAATATGGTTGAGACAGATTTCGCAGATTATTTTGAGCGAAGAATTTTCCCAGAAGGATTAGATAAAGGCATCGAGGAGTCTCATCCACAATTTAAAAGAACGAGTTGAGAACTAACTAGTAGAAAGCTGAATGTAGGTTATTTAAATGACTATTACCTATGGGACGACATTACCTCAAAGAGAATTTAAGAATGAAGTGGAATCGATTAAGGAGTTCGTGCTGGGTGCTGAGTCTCTTGGCCTGAGCTATTTGCGAGTTGCTGACCAGGTGGTTGTTCCAAAAAGAGGCGGATTTCATGAGCCTCTTATGCTGTTGTCTTATCTGGCAGCGATAACCGAACGAATTGAGATGGTTCCCTCGGTGTTAGTCGCGCCGTCAAGACAGACGGCATTACTAGCTAAACAAATCGTCGAGTTGCATGCATTGTTGGCAGGAAGATTAAGGCTTGGCTTAGGGCTTGGAGGTAATACCAAAGAGTATCAGGCTATGGGTAAATCTCTAAGCCGCAGGGGTTACCGGTTAGAGGAGCAGATTAAATTGTTCCGTCAACTATGGTCGCGCGACCGCGTCAGTTTTTCGCTGACAGAGGAGAGGTTTGAAGGAGTTGGGATTTCGCCAAGGCTTAATGGGGAAGCAATCCCGATCTGGATCGGTGTAAGTCCTGAGCCTCCGGTTCAGGCTCTGGAAAGAATAGGAAGGTCAGCTGATGGGTGGTTCACGATGTGTCGGGTTGATCAGTTAGCATTCCAAAAAAAAGTAGTGCTTGAATCGGTTAAGCGGTCAGGTCGTTCTATTTCTGATATCGGTTTGGAGGCCGAAGTGGCCATTACGAATTTGGGTCCCGGGAATTTCATTTCCCTGGTCAAGCGATGGCAAGACCTGGGCGTTTCCCACATCAGTCTTTCAACTTTGGGTCTGGAAGGAGACAGCTCCAGTCACCTGAAAGTGCTAGCGAAGGCGTTGGAGTTGCTGGGCAAGTAGTATTGGTGCTCTAGCAGGAGGTTAGGAGACGGGGTGGATGAAAAAGGGATTGTCAAAGGGCCAGCTTTTAGAAATCCATTTTTTGAGGGTATCGCCGACATGTTGGGCCAGACCAGTGTCTAACTCGGTGGATCTTACCCAGTAAGAGACTGAGACTTCATGCCCATCTAAATGGCAAGGGTATATGTAGCAACAACCGAGAGTTAATTCGTCTTTTAGGTCAGTGATGGTATAGGCGAAAGACGTACGGTTTTGAAACTCATATTCGTGCCAGCCCAGGTCAATTAAATTCTGTTCAATAGTCAATCCGTCGGGCCAGGGTGTTTCAGGTTTAAAATGGTCTATCAAATATTCTCGAGAGCTGATGACTGCGTCGAAGTCACGATCGACGTCTCGTACTGTGAGTGGGCGAAAAAGGCAGCGATTAGTTCGTTCGACTAAGGGAATCTGGAATGTGTCTGGAACGATTGGCTTGTTATACATAAACAGGTAGTTTTAGATTCTTACGCTTGGATCGAATACATTATCAAAAGCGGTCAATAAAGGGTTTAAAAAATGAGTAGAAGACGACTAAGCATTAAGGGGCGAAAATGAAAAAAGTGGGATATTGGATGCTAGGGGTTCTGTTGCTGCTCGTAGTGATTGGTTTTTTTTGCTCGTGGCTATCTTGGTGTCATTGCGATGACTCTATTTATGCAACCTGATCATGCCTTTGGTGATGAACCCATTCCCTTAGCCCCCGATTATTCAAACGAATCAAACTGGGCGGCTCTTCCGTGGCGGAAAGATTCTGCTGACGTGACACCGAGTGACGAATTCGGTGACAATCAAGCTTCAGCTCAAGTGGATGTATTTTTTGTCCATCCGACAACTTACGTCAGCTCGGAAGCATGGAACCAGCCTATGGATCATGTAAGCGCTAACAAGCGAACAGATGAATGGGTGATGAGGGACCAGGCGAGTGTCTTTAACGGGTGTTGCAAGGTCTACGCACCCAGATACCGCCAGGCGACTTTATTCAGCTTTCAAGATCAAACCGGTAGTGGTGAGCTCGCTCTGAACTTGGCTTATGAGGATGTGCGTGAGTCGTTCCTCTATTTTTTAGACAACTTCAGTCAATACAGGCCCTTCATCCTGGCAAGCCACAGCCAAGGGTCGAAGCATCTTGATCGTTTGTTGAAGGAAGAGGTCGTAGGCACAGCTCTACTGTCCCGGATGGTCGCGGCTTATCCTGTAGGTTTTTCGGTAGACGGTACTAACGGTATACCCGTTTGTGAGCACTCTGAGCAAGTGAATTGTCAGGTTTCATGGAATGCCAATACGGCCGATGCAGTGATAAAACTTGCCAAGCCTGGTGATATTTGTGTGAATCCGCTGAGCTGGCTTACCGATGATGAGTTGGTTTCTGTTTCGGAAAATCAGGGGAGCGTAACTTTCTCTGAAGTAGGCGGGATTGATAGGGGAATTGCTGATGCAAAATGCAGTCAGGGTTCGCTGTTGGTCTCTGAGGTGGAATCTGATCGATACTCGAATGCTCCCTTTGGTCCTGGTAACTATCATGTTTACGATTATAGTTTTTACTACCTAAGCGTGCGTCTTAATGCTGAGCAACGAGTAGCCAGTTATTGGTCTACAAAGACCGCTGCTATGGACTGAGAAATTTTCAGAAAGCTTTAATAAAAGTGAGTCGCTGTTCGCTCAGGGTCAGACGCTATTGTTGTCTTGGGTTGTCAGAGAGAGGTTCTCTAATGAATTTTTGTTGTTTTCAGAGTTTGTTCAGAAAGTAGGTTGTTGTAATTTTTGACTATGATTTGGGATCGAAACAGTGCGGGTAACTCTACTAAAATGATCAACATGATTATCGATAGACCCAGGACCCAAGGCCCGTCAATTCCGCCCAGTATCAGGATTACGCCGGCTATAAGGCCTGATAGATTTATTGTTCCTTGTATGTGGTTGCCAAGATAAAAGTGATGTAGCCCCGTGATGAAGAAAAAATTAAGGACGGCGTAAGTATCTGGATCTTTGAGATTATTGCTGAAAGACTTATAAAAGGATTTTCGATGCTCTTCGTTCAACGCGCTAATCTCTGATCTTAGCTCATCTTCTTTCTGCTCAACTTCCTCTGATTTTAGGGTGAATGCTTCAAACATTTCTATTTTCCAGGAAAGGATCTAAATCCCTACCCACTTTGTCAGGGTCGTTACACCTGCGTAATCGATTTACGATTATAGGGAAGGACGCGCGAATGCCCTTTGCCTCTATCGCCTGCTTGGCATACTCAGAGCAGGTGGGTTCAAAGTTGCAGTCAGTGTTGAATAACTTCGAGCCACCACCCAGGCTCTGGTAACGATTTATCAGAATTACAGCGAGTTTTGATAACAACTCAGTTACCTTCCAAGAGTGACGAGCACGGCTTCTCGTGACCAGAATAAGAGGAATCTCTTGTTTTCAATAGTTTGAAAAACCAGTTGCCATCCGTCTGCTGCTTCTTTATTCAGTTCAGCTTCTAGTTTTTTGATAGGGATTCCCGAGGAACCCAGAAAAATTGTTCCGCAACCCCCTTCCGTAATATGTAGTACTTTGTATTCTCTGTAAGCCATACTTGGTGCTCTGCGTCTCCGATAACGCCTTTAATCCTCTACCTATTTGCTGTGAACTGCAATGAATGGTGCTCGATACCTAGGCCGGATTTTAAAACGCCTCTCTTGCCAGTAATCATCGCTCTCTTCACCGTTAAGTCTGTACTTGATAATATCGACGCACTGACGGCCTCTTCTAAAGATCAGATCGCCTCTTGGGATGAATCGACAGGGTTAAGTTTGTTCACAAAGTATCTTCTATTAGGAGAGGCGAGTCTCGCTGACCAATTTCCTGTCGGAAATGAGGATGGCGTGATCTCTGAGCTTGAAATGATGACCAATGTAGAGCAATAGGTGCAGGCTCAGGCGCAGAGGTTATATGATCGAGAGCGGTTACCCCAGTTTCACTTTGCGTCTGATAGGTAAGTAAAGACTTTGAGCCTCGTGTGGTCGGGTGGCCACAAGGGTACAGATATTTTGTAACATCTCTTATAGAATTTCTGTTCATTGGATAATGAGTGATTGTATATGAGTGATGCAGTGGATGAGGTATTCGAGCAGCTCCATGAGCTGGAGAATATAGATGTTCAGGCTTTTATGCGTGAAATGGAAAATGAAACCCTAATGACTGCGCTGAAAGATAGTACGGGTAAAACTGTCGACAAGTTTCTTGCCAATATGTCTTCGCGTGCTAGGTCAATGTTTACTGAAGAGATGGAAGGTATGACCTGGATAACGCGGGAGGACACTCAAGCGGCTCGAGCGAAAATTGTTACTTTGCTCGCTCAGCTGGTTCAAAAAGGAGGGTTGTCGTTGCCCCCTTCAATTGTGTTACCTGATGATTCGCGAATTAAAACGATGGGAACTCGTATAGAAGAACGAATTGATGAAATGGACAAAAAGCTAGATTTGCTTCTACAGAAAGTAGATGAGCTGCGAAGTAAAATAACGTAAGGAAATACATCGATGGGGAGCTCAGGAGGAGGGCTTGTACTATGAACAATGAACCAATGACTGCGATCGTGGAATTCCAGGTCAATTCTGAAACGACTACAACGGATGAGTGGCTTAACGAATGGTCAGTTCGCGCGGAGGACGCTCTAGATGGCGAGCCTGATACACCAGCTTATGCGTCTGCTTTGAACGCCGAATCGGAGGGTAGTGTATTGGTTTTTGAGCGATACGCCCATGGGGATGATAGCCTCAGTAAGCACTCCGCAAGAGAGTCTCACGAGACCCTTCACTCTCGTATGGGTGAAAACAATATGACGAAAAGACGAGTCATGAGTGCCCGATTTGACGACGTGAACAACTATGGTTGGTGGTCGAGAAAAGATCACGTTAAGTTAATGAACGAGCGGGACGTTATTTTGACTGTGTTGGGTATGAGGTTTGAAACAGCCGAGCAAAGAGATCAGTTCATCGACCTGTCACAAGTTCATGCTCAATATTGCTGGGATGAAGAACCCGACACCCTGATATACAGCGGGGGTATTGCAACCTCGGATGCGGACCGCGAAATTGATTTAAGGAAAGGCGATCTGGTCTTTGTAATGGCGTGCACAGACCTGGCTGGATTTGAAAAACATCGAGACGATCCGAATCACCTCGCGCTTGGCGAAAAATTTGCTCAGGCGGGTATCAACATCGAGTCGTCTTTCATGCGAACCTATCGCACCACAGGGCACGGATATCTTTGGAAATAGATCTCAATTTCGAGTTGTATTTGTTATTTTATAGCTGGGCTTTATAGATCAAGCAGGAGGCAAGATGAGCGCGATTAAACCAAGTAAAGGACCCGTAGCGGTGACAGGATGTTCTGGTTTTACCGGCGGACACATGGTTCGCGAGTTGGTTCACCATGGTTATTCCGTGAGAGCCTGTATTCGGGATGCAAATTCTTGGAGGGGGAAGGACTGCGTTGCCTATCTGAACGGCTTGCCCAACGTCGAGATTGTTGATGGTTGTGATCTTTTTACGAAGGGATCCTATGACAAGGCATTTGATGGAGCAAGTGGGGTCTTTCATGTCGCCGCTGTTTTGGGTAATTCCGCCGATGGAAAATCACAACCCCTAGGGGCAGGGGACATTGCTAAAGATGTATACGATGGTGGGCTGGTAGGTACTCAGAATGTCATCGATTCCATTAATAACAGCGCGAGCGTAGCACGAATTATCTATACCAGTTCCATGGCGGCAGTATCTGGAGCAAAAGCAGCTTCATTGCCGGAGGGATACGAATGGGTAGAGACTGATTGGTCTTCTGATGGGGTAGATGAAGAAGTTTGGAATAAGCCTCAAAACTCCTACGCTAAAAGTAAAGTTGATACAGAACGGCTCATTAATTCGTCGGCCGAAGAGAGTGGAGGGAGATGGGATGCGATTACCATGAATCCTGCGATGATCTGTGGCCCCATTTTATTTAAAGCTCAGGTTGGCCAATGGATTGAACAGATTGGTAGAGTCGGTGGGGGGGTGGATCCCAACTGGCCCTCAAAGTACGACATGTATTACAACATCATTGATGTGAGAGATTTGGTGAAAGCTCATAGACTGGCCGCGGAGTCTGAAATCGACCACAAATCGACTCAAGGAGGAAGTCGTTACATTATGCATGGATCAGGAGGGCGTTCTGCACTGCGTCTAGGAACGCATGTAAGCGATGTTATCGCAGATTTGTTTCCATCCTTTAAGCTGGGAGCACCGGCGACTGTGACAAGCAAAGGAGAGCCTATAAAAATTGAGTCTCGAATGCTCAATGATTCAAAAAAGGCAGCTTCTGTTCTCGGTGCGACTTTTCGACCAGTGGAGGAGACTATACGAGACCTCATTGAGACTTCGATAGAGCTAGGGGTTATAGAGCCAAAACTAAGGGACTAGCAAATCTGAATTCTCCAGATTTTGGGGAGGTGTCCGTATTTTTTTAGGAGCATGTCTTTCTCTAGTAGTCTTGTCCGTGAAGTATTTCGTCTATGGTAAAGTTGCCATCAAGACAGGTATATTCCCAGAATTAGTCGTTGGTCTAAGCGCGTGGTCTTTGGACAATTAGGCCATCGAAGTTGTTTTTGTGTGCCCAGGAAAGGCTCATAACAGCTTTCCCCTTTTCAACGTAGGGACCAATAAGTACTCGATGTAAACCTTCGCTTTTGTTTGGTTCTACATAGATGTGTTGGTCCAAGAACCCTTTAAGCAGAAGGCTTGCTTTGAGTCTGTCTCCGTCCTGTGATTTGCTGAAGGCGCCGACTTGAACGTAATAGAATGGCAGTTCGTTTTTATTTTTCGGGGTATCGCCAAGTAGGTTGCCGCCGAATGCTCTGATCGTTGGTACTATTTCTTGAATACTAATGGAAATTCCGGTGTCTGATAGATTTGCCAGTGCTTCTTTGATGTTTGGATATTGGTTTTCTATCTGAGTTTCTAACTTTGTCTTAGAATTCGAGAATAACCCGGTGGTTTCATAATAAGCTGCTGTGATCAGCACACCTATACATATGCCAATTGTTAGTCTAATCATTTTTGATATATGCCTTCTCGGAAAATGTGCTTACAGGCTATTAATGAAAGAGTGTAAAGCCTGATTGGTTTTTTGTGGGGCCTCTTGCTGTACCCAATGACCTGCGTTTTCGATAAGTGTTGTTTCTCTATAATCGTCGCAAAAGTCTGCCGGTGTTTCGTATAAGTCAACGCCCTGGATGAAGTGACGAACTGGATCCTTGGTGCCTGCTATGAGGCAGGTTGCCTGCTCGAGGCGTTTCCCGATTACCTGTGGGAGCTCCTTTGGATCAAACGGCTGCGCTCGATATCTATTTAGAGGTCCGGTAAATCCACTGGCTTTGAATGCCTCGACATAGACCATCAAATCCTCTTTGGATAGCCAATCGGCATAGGCTAAGGGTTGATCGAGTTGGTCTAATAGGCTCGAATTTGAAGGTTTGTCCTTGAGCCAATCATTGCTAGGCGCGTCACCAGACAAAGAATGGTAGATGATCCTTAATGACTCTCTTACATCCTTTTCAAGTTCGGCCTCCGCGGTTCTAGGCTCTTGGAAGTAAAGTTGATAGAAAAATCTATCCTCATAGAGCTCTTTCCATAAATCAACTAACGATTGTTCGGACATGGCTCGGTAAGGAACGCTTAGACCTGCTACTGCATAAAATACTTCCGGATAAAGTATGGCTGTTTGGTAGGCGATTGGAGCGCCCCAGTCGTGGGCCAAACAAAATGACAGGAGTTTTAGAGAGACCTACAGCGACTGCCGCTACATCAGAAGCAAGGTTTTTGATGGTGTAGGATTCAATATCGCTGGGATGAGAGCTCCCACCATAACCTCGTACGTTCATTGCTGCCACTTTGTATCCGCGGGAGGCGAAATAATCCATCTGATGGCGCCACGAATACCAGAGTTCTGGCCAGCCATGAACACATAGTATAAGAGGCCCCTCGCCTTTAAGTTTGACTTCTAGATCAATAGAACCGTTAGAAAACCACTTTGTTTCCATATGGACTGAAAGTTAGTTAAACCCGCGGGATTTTATAACATTCCGTAAATAAAGGTCGAACTATTAAATACTTCTTAATATTTACTTTGGATATAAATAATAAGTAATTGAAATATATATTAATTATAATATTTTCAATTTTTTTAAAATGCGTTGATTTGAGGTAAGTAGTGGTGTCCAGCGAAAAGCTCTAAATTGGTGGACGTTAAAGATCATTCAGGTTTTTAGCGATTCAGAAGCGCATTGGTCGGAGAGAGGCGTACTTTAACATTGCCTTAAGCAAGGAATGGATCAATAGGCTGTCACCGGCAATCGGCGAAGGTCTCAACTTGGCGCGACATAATTCCCCTGTTTCCGGTTTTATTTCGGGCTAATTGGAATCTAAAACTTTGTGATTTTTAAAAGCTCTCTCTTCTCAATAATAGAACCTTTAAACGTGTTCGCCACAACTTATGCTAGACTTCTTCTCCGCTAGAAGCAGATCAACAAGAATAAAAACTTGAAAAACTTAGTCGATAATTTCTGGAAGCAAGGCTTTGGTCATCATTATATTTGCTGGAGATTTCTCTTTTATTGCGGATTAGGGTTGGTCTTGGTGGCTTGCGGAGAGCGACAAGCTCCTGAGATAGTAGAGCAGGCAATACGCCCAGCAAAGGTCGTGCGAGTTACTGCAAGTGGTATTCCGGCAAGAAGGGTTTATGTAGGTCGCGTAGAGGCATCGAATTCGATCGATTTATCCTTCGAGGTCTCCGGCCCGTTATCCAACTTTCCCGTATTAGAGGGTCAAACTTTAAGTAAAGGGCAGCTGATTGCGCAGCTCGATTCCACTGATTATGAATTAGCGCTAGAAGAAGCTGAATTAGAACTCAAGCTTGCGCTTCAAGACTATCAGCGTAAATCCGATATGTTGAGAAAAGGTGGCATCGCTAAATCTCTTGTCGATGATTCGCTCGCGTTTGCTCAGCTTCAAAGGGTTCGACTGAAAAAAGCACGGGAAGCACTCGCGGATACGATCATGAAAGCGCCTTTTGATGCGTATGTGTCTCGGCGGTATGTAGATAATTATGTTAAAACTAGAGTGGGAGACAAGATCGTTCGGTTGAACGACCTTCACGAGCTATTGGTTGTCGTGAGTATTCCGGAACAAATGCTCTCTACTGTAATTGATAGTGGTCAGGTTTCATTGTTCGCGATTTTTGATTTTATCCCAGGCCAGATGTTTCCGTTGACCTATAGAGAAAATCGAGGCGATGCGAATTCCATAGGTCAGACCTACGAAGTCTCTCTGTCTATGCCTCGTCCAGATTCCTGGGAGATTCTTCCAGGTATGACTGCCGCTGTACTTGTTCATCAGGCAGATCTGCCTGACCAGCAGCTGAAATATTTTCTGCCTATCAATGCGTTGGTCACCGACACAGACAAGCGTATGTATGTTTGGGTCTATGACGAAAACACCCAGGAGGTGGAGAAACGATTTGTTAAAGTCGATAGACCTGATCCTAACGGCGTGTATGTTGAAAGCGGGCTAAAGGAAGGAGAGTTTGTGGTGTCCTCTGGTGCTGATCAGCTTCGAGAGGGGATGAAAATACGATTACTTAACGAAGACACCGATTAAATCGTTATGAACGATATTGCGCGCTTATCCATTGAAAGGCCTTTGTATAGCTGGATGCTGGTTTTGCTGTGTATTATTGGGGGCTTCATAGGCATTGATACCGTAGGTAGGTTAGAGGACCCGGTTTTTCCTTTAATGTATGCGTATGTGATCACCCCATATGAAGGTGCCTCGGCCTCAGAGGTAGAGCAGGAAGTTACAGATCCCATTGAAGCGGCTCTGCAGGAGCTGCCTTATATTGAAAAGTTAACGTCAAAATCCATCTCTGGCCGTTCCGAAGTGATGGTTGAAATCCAAGAAGAATATAGTGGCGGAGGACAAACACCGCAGATATTTGATGAGCTGCGCCGGCGGGTGTCTGAAGCCTCTATGCGCTTTCCCCCTGGGGTCGGCCCCACGATTGTCGAGGACGACTTTGGTGACATATATGGAATCATGTATGCGGTCTCGGCAGAAGATTACTCGCCAGACGAGATTCATGATATCGCCAAAAAGTTGAGTACGGAACTCAAATCGGTCGAACACGTCGCAAAAGTCCAAGTCGCTGGTCTTCCCAGAGAAGCGGTTTATGTTGAACTTGATAGCCGTAAGTTCGCCCGTCTTGGTTTACCCATTGATACTCTATTATCGAGGTTCATAGTTGAAAATCAGGTGTTTTCTTCAGGAACCTTTGTCTCTGGTAGCAGGCGCCTAAGAATTGCCCCGGAAATGGCATTTAACAGTGTAGAGGCAATAGGTGAGATGCGCATTGGTCAACCCGGGTCTACTCAAATTCTTGAGTTAGCGGATGTCGCGACGATAAAAAGAGAACGGATTGAGGTTCCGCAACAAATTATCCGGCATGAAGGCAAGGAAATATTTACCTTAGGGGTCTCGGTGGTTCCGGGTAAAAACGTGGTTGATGTAGGCAAGAATGTCGATGCCAAGCTGGATGAGGTGATGTCCTTATTGCCTTTAGGTGTTCAGGTTGAAACGATTTATGCGCAGCATGCTGCAGTAGAAGAATCGATCACGGAATTTTTACGTAATCTGATTCTATCGGTACTTACTGTGATCACAGCGTTGTGTGTTTTCATGGGCTGGCGAGCTGGAACAGTTGTTGGAGCAGCCCTGTTGCTCACTGTATTAGGTACGATTTTTATTATGTCCCTGGCTGGAATCGAACTGCAGCGTATTTCTTTAGGCGCATTGATGATCGCCATGGGTATGTTGGTAGATAACGGGATTGTAGTAGCAGAGGGTATGGTGATTGGCGTAAGGAGAGGGTTGACTCCTGCTGAAGCAGCCTCGAGGTCTGTACGTAGAACCCAGTTTGCGCTTCTGGGTGCCACCATAATCGGGATTACTGCTTTTGGCCCAATCAGCCTGTCCAATGATGCGGGCGGCCACTTTTTACGTTCTTTGTTTCAGGTAGTCGCGATCTCTCTACTATTGAGTTGGGTTTTAGCCATTACCGTGGTGCCTCTTTTTGGCAGTTATTTATTGAAAACTCGAGAGGCTATAGAAGAGAAAGATCTATACAAAGGAGCGTTATACGCTCCCTATCGAGCTTTACTGGGGTTCGGCCTTAGACGGCGATGGATAACTGCTATGGTGATCATGGGGATCACTGGTGCTTGTATCTATTCTGCGCAATATATGAAGCAGGCTTTTTTTCCAAGAACCAATACTCCTCTTTTTTATGTGGATTACCGTTTGCCAGAAGGTTCCAATATTTATTCGACTTTAGAAGGCGCAACTGAGCTAGAGGATCTTATACAGGAGTATGAAGAAGTCGAAGCAGTTACTAGTTTCGTAGGCCGAGGGGCGACCCGTTTTACGGCAATCATGCGTCCGGAGCAGCCAAACTCCTCTTATGCCCAGCTCGTCGTGAGAGTACGGAACGTGGAGGAAATGGATGACTTAATTAAACGAATTGATGCAAGATTGCAATCTGAAAAACCAGGTGCACAGATTCAGGTTACGCGTGCAGAGTTCACCTCTGGAAGCACTTCGAAATTTGAAGTCAGGTTTTCTGGTCCTGATAATTCGGTGTTAAGAGAGCTAGGAGAGGAGGCATTATCGATTTATTTAGATCACGATCTGATCGATAGGAAAATTGATTGGCGCCAGCCAGCCTTGAAGCTGGTTCCAGAATTCAACGAGACTCGCGCTAGGTTAGCGGGAGTTACTCGAGCAGACCTTGCTCAATCTTTGGCCTACAGCAGTCAGGGTATTCCGGTTGGTGTGTTTCGAGATGCGGACAAAGTGATACCTATAATCGCTAGAGCGCCATTGGAAGAACGAGGCGGAGTTGACCGTTTAATGGACCGCTTGGCATGGAGTCCAACACAGCAAACCTACGTCCCAATATCACAAATTGTCTCGCGTTTTGAGATGCGCGCCGAAGACGCCACGATCTTTCGTTACGATCGCTTTCGAACGGTACAGGCTCAAGCCAACCCTCCGAAGGGTTTTAATTTTAACCTTATGTTCAGCGAGATAAGAGGGGAGATAGAGGCGATCCCTTTGCCTCCCGGATATCGAATGGAATGGGGTGGCGAGTTTGAGGCTAATGCGAGAGCTTACGAGGTAATCAATCAAAAAATACCTTTTGCCCTTCTCATTATGTTTGTAATCACTATCCTGATGTTTGGTAAATTAAAGCAACCCATAGTGATTTGGTTGACCGTTCCCATGACTTTTTGTGGGGTTGCCTTAGGTCTTCTCGCGACTGACTTAGCCTTTACTTTTCCCTCTTTCCTGGGGTTTCTTAGTCTGTCGGGCATGCTGATAAAGAACTGTATTGTATTGGTGGACGAAATTGATAAGCGTTTCGAAGAGAGCGAGTTTAATCTTGCAACTATGACTGAGGCGAGTATCAGTAGGTTACGTCCCGTTATTCTAGCTGCGGGCACCACCATTGCTGGTATGTCACCACTCTTGGCAGACGCATTTTTTAGGGAAATGGCCGTCTGTATTATGAGCGGCCTTGCGTTTGCGACCTTACTAACATTGTTGGCCGTTCCCGTTTTCTATCGCATAGCCTTAGGCAAGAAGCTGTCTGGTTGACATATAAAATGCTTAGAAATTTCTTTGAATAGTGCAAAAAAAATTAGTGTAGGCGTTTTTTGCGGTGCGAGTAATACTGTCGAAAAGCGTTGGATGGATGCCGCAACCGAGTTGGGGAAATTGATAGCTGAGCTCGATTATAGGCTGGTCTATGGCGGTGGTAGGGTCGGTCTCATGGGGTGTGTGGCGGATGGTTGCATCGGGGCCGGAGGTCAGGTCCGCGGGGTGATAACGGACAAGTTAATGCAGATCGAGGTTGCACACGAAGGTCTCGATTCGTTGGAAATTACGCCCTCAATGTCTGACAGACGAAACCGAATGATTGAAGACTCTGATGTGTTCATAGCTCTCCCTGGTGGTGTAGGGACTCTAGACGAATTGTTTGAGGTGCTGGCATTAACGGATCTTGACTACCATCAAAAACGAGTGGGTCTTTTGAATACTTTTGGTTACTACGATCAGTTGCTCGCATTTCTTGATCATGCGACCAAAGAGGGTTTTATAGCCAAGGAATGTCGTTCTTGGCTTTTTGTCGAGGATGACCCCGAGACTCTTTTGTCGGGATTAAGTGCTACGCTATAGCATTATTAGGAGCTCGTAGCGTTAACCTCAAGAAAAGAAGCTAATTGGTCGAATTTTTTGCGGCCCCCAAAATAAGTGATCTCCTCTTCAGTAAAGCCGTCAAGAACCAACTTCAGGCTATCGAATGCTTGGGGATAATCGAGAATGGCGTCTAGGGGAACGAATCGAGGATTGATGGTGAATACGATGAAATCCTCATGAATCCGGCACAGGGTCTCTCGTTCTGTTCTTATGAACCAGGAATTTGGCTCATTATTGAGGTCTTCTTCTGGAGATAAATGCATCCGCTTGGTGTTCCCGTGAACAAACCAGTTTTCTCGCTCGAAGGGACGTTTATGGGTAAGTCCATTGATAAAGCGATCGATGTTTTCACCTAAGTAATTATTGAGGCCATCAACTGCCTGATGAACGTCCCAAAGTGGTTGTCCTATTTTTTTATTAAGGTCCCAGTAGCTCGGTGAGCAAACGCAGCCTGCAATAAAACGATTCTTATCTGATGTATCAATGATACATACGTCTTCGGCGATCTGTGAGGCTATGTTGGCAATGGAATCAGGGTACACTGATTCACCACCTAGTTCCGTGAACTCTGTCAGCGCTATTTGGCCTGGCTGACTATCCTCCGTAGATGCAACCACCTTGTCGTAATTCTCTGCTAACAACTGCTTCTTATGATCGAATATTGCTGCCTTTGGGTTAGGGGTAATCCAGGTATCCAGGCTTGTAGGACTGAGCCCCATTTTGTACTTGCGTTTTGATTTGAGCCAGGGTGGGTTTTCAAGAATCGAGCTGTCAAAAGCACGGTGAGACATGGGGTTGCTCAGGATAGTTTTTTAACGATACTCTGAAGGAAAGCTTTACCTGCTTCCACTTGAGATAGCTCGATGAATTCATTTGGCTGGTGCGCTTGATCAATAGAGCCAGGACCGCACATCACTACGGAGAATCCTGCTTCCTGAAAGTGGCCTGACTCTGCACCGTAGGCGACTACTTCTGAGGCATTCTGACCGGTTACCTGTTTGACGAGTTGAACCATAGGGTCGTCGTCCGAAGCTTGGAAACCAGGCACGTTGGCCTTTAGAGAGATTTCAATGTAGGCGTTTTGGTTTATGGACTTCATTTGAGGTTCTAGTGTGTTTTTTATGTAATCTTGGAGCTCTTCGAGATAGTCCTCAGGATTCTCTCCAGGGACTGTTCGAATATCGGTTTCGAAGGTGCATTCCCTCGCGCATATATTAGCCGCAGTACCTCCTGTGATTAAACCGCAGTGAAGGGTTGTATAACCTGGTTCAAAGCCAGATTTCTTGTCCTCGAATTCGGCATTCTTGCTTTGTCTTTCCGCTAGCCAGTTAATGATTCGCCCGGCGTACATGATCGCGGGTACACCTCGGTGCTGCTGACTCGAGTGAGCTTCATAACCGTATACCGAGGTAAGGAAGTGTGTGATGCCTTTATGGGCCGTCACAATTCTCATTTCGGTTGGTTCGCCAACGATTACTCCTAGGGGCTCCGGTATTTCCTGCTTGATCAGATTGATTAAACTCTGAGTCCCTAGGCAGCCGACTTCTTCATCATAGGATAAGGCGAGGTGAATAGGTCGTTTAAGCGCTCGCATCTCAGGTACTAATGATAAGGCGATCGCACAAAAGGACTTCATGTCTGATGTCCCTCGACCGTAGAGTCGGCCTTCTCGTTGATTCAAACGAAACGGGTCACTGTGCCAATCCTGTCCATCAACGGGAACCACATCGGTGTGTCCAGATAATACGATACCCCCGCCAATATTTGGGCCAATGGTTGCAACCAGGTTAGCCTTATTTCCACAATCGCTATGAATTAATTGGCTTTCGATCCCATGCGATTCAAGATAATTCGAGACGAAATTGATTAGCTCTAGATTGGAGTCTCGAGACACGGTTGGGATTTCTATGAGCTCTTTTATCAGCTTCAATTGGGGATCAAGTTGAGTTGCCATAGAGATGCTTAATGTTCGGTGAGAATTAGCAATTAGGATATCCCGACTAATTGATTTCTTCGAGAGTTAATTCAGGGCACTAAAGACTGGACGATGAAGCGCGTTTTGGCAGAATAGGGTTTTTCGAGTTGGGAGTTCGACTCAGTGATAAGCGTTACCTTACCTGATGGTTCGATAAAAGAACTGGATTCCGGTTCCAATGGCTTTGATTTGGCTGAATCGATAGGCCCTGGCTTGGCTAAATCAGCTATCGCAATGACGGTTGATCAGGAGCAAAGGGATTTATGTGATCCACTGGCCGACGGTGATTTGGTTTCCATAATTACGGTCGACAGTGAAGACGGGCTGGAAATCATGCGACATACGCTAGCTGCTCAGGTATTGGCGAGCGCCGTAAAGAATTTATATCCCTCCAGTAAATTAGCGATAGGACCAACGATAGAAAACGGTTTCTATTATGACGTGCTGTTTGAAGAACCTATCTCTTCAGATGATCTTGCGTCCATAGAGGACGAAATGAGGCGGATCATTAAGACTCAGTCAAAAATAGAAAAGAGCTATAACGGTAAGCAAGAAGTTGTTTCGAAATTCTTGGGCCTGTCAGAGTTTTATAAGGCTGAAATTGTTCAGGACTCTGATCAACAGGATAATTTTCAGATTTATGAACAAATGGACTCTGGCTTCATAGACTTGTGTCGTGGTCCACACCTTCCTTCTCTATCGCATGTAGGAGAATTTAAGTTAACTAATATTTCGGGAGCTTATTGGAAGGGGGACTCACAAAACCAGATGTTGACACGCATCTATGGTACTGCATGGAAGAATAAGAAAGATCTGAAGGCTTACCTTACTCGTCTGGAAGAAGCAGAAAAGAGAGATCATCGTAGACTTGGCAGAGAGATGGACTTGTTTCACCTTCAAGAGGAAGGGCCCGGCGCGGTTTTCTGGCACCCCAAAGGCTGGACTATGTTCCAGCAACTAATCGATTACATGCGACTGAAACAGAACGCTGCTGGCTACCAGGAGGTCAATACACCAGAGATTCTTGATCGCACTTTGTGGGATAAGTCGGGTCACCTTGAGAAATTCGGCGAAAATATGTATCTGACGCAGACGCCGGACGACAGGATTTTTGCTATCAAGCCAATGAACTGTCCGGGGCACGTTCAGATATTCAAACAGGGCATAAAAAGTTACAGAGACCTCCCTTTGTACCTCGCAGAGTTTGGTAAGGTGCATCGGTACGAGCCTTCAGGGTCGCTGCATGGATTGATGAGGGTCCGCGCCTTCACTCAGGACGATGCACATATTTTTTGTACAGAAGAACAAATCACGGAAGAGTGCGTCAAAGTTACTCGGTTGGTGCTTGATATCTACAAGGACTTCGGGTTTGAAGATGTCATCGTGAAATTTTCAGATCGCCCCGAAAAGCGGGTTGGGTCGGATGAGATATGGGACCGTTCTGAGGCTGCCCTTAAAATTGCTGTCGAGGCAGCGGGTTTGGATTACAAGCTTAACCCGGGGGAGGGGGCGTTTTACGGTCCTAAGCTCGAGTTTGTGCTGAGAGATGCGATAGGAAGGGACTGGCAATGCGGTACGATTCAGGTCGATCTTAATTTGCCGGAGCGCCTCGGCGCTACGTTTGTAGATTCGGATGGAGAACGAAGGGAACCGGTGATGATTCATCGAGCCTTGTTTGGCTCTGTAGAACGATTTTGTGGCATATTAATAGAGCATTTTGCGGGACGCCTTCCATTCTGGTTATCACCGACCCAAATTATGATAGCGTCGATCACCGACGAGGCTAACGATTACGCGCGAGTTGTAAAAGATCGTCTGCGTGCGCTGGGGTTACGGGTCGAACTTGATCTGAGGAATGAGAAAATCTCCTATAAGGTGCGTGAACATAGCGTCACCAAGATTCCTGCCATTTTGGTGGTTGGGAAGCGGGAGGCCGAAGAGTCTACAGTAGCGGTTAGACGGTTAGGCGGCAAAGAACAGGACATGATGTCGCTAGACGAGGCTGCGCTCCGGTTCAAAGAAGAAGGTCGTTCTCCCCTAGAGATTGCTGGCTGATTAAAATATTTTAGAATTGGTACTCCAGGCCTGCTAACACGGTGCGCCCTGTTGCTCGATAGCTGAACACCTCTGAATATCGGTCGTTCAATAGATTTTTAATTCTGAGGTGAGCTTTGAACCGCTTGCTAAATGTGTGGTTTAGCGTGGTGTTAACTAAAACGTACGAGTCAAGCGTGACTCGGGTGATTGGGGTGCTAGCAATAAATTCGAGATCTTCTTGTTCCCCGTTTAGACTGATGTTGATATTAAAGTGAGTCAATTCATTATTGAATTGGTAGCTCGCGCTGAAATGACCCGTGTTTTTGGGTCTCCTTACCTCGGTTAGGCGAGAACCATCCTTTGACTTTAAGTAGGTGTATGACGCTGCTAAATGCCACTTTCGGTTAAAAGAAGTTTGAGCGGATAGCTCTAAGCCAAAACGGGTGCTTTTCTGGGCATCATTTTGCGAGGAGCTCATGAACGTGGTGGGATCGAAAATGGCGATGATTTCATCCTTCAGGTCCGCTCGGAAAACGGTTAGATCTAGAAGTGCCTGGTTGTTAAGAAAAGATTGTTCCACGCCAAGGTCATAGCTCACCGACTTTTCGGGCTCAAGATTCGGGTTTCCTTCGAAATTTGAAGGAGCGTAACCAAATAACTCGATGAAACCTGGGTTAGTCGAACCAGTCGCGATACTCCCATGGAAGCGCGAGCTCAGATTATCCAGTAGGTGTGACGCGGACACTTTGAACGATTGTTCGTCTTTGAAGCGCGAGTTTTGATCATGTCTCGCACTAAAATTAAAATGTGTTTTTGTGGAAGGTGATAAGCGATACATGAGGCTGAAGCCTGACTGTCTGAGACTCTCGTCGTAATTTGCAGCAGGATAGCTGGCAGACCGATTTTTGAACTTGAGTTTTTCGTGCTGAATGGAAGCCGACAGAACATGTTCACTATTACCAGACCACTTATTGCTCAGTAGCCAGTCGATGCTGTCCCGCGCACCAGCGTTGGCTAGAGCGTAAAGACTGTCCTGATAGAAATGCGAGTTGGTTCTTGTGCTCCCTAGTTTAAGGGTACTACTAATCGGCTTGTCGATGCGCTCGTAGGAAACGGCTAATGCGTTGTATTTTTGGGAGGTTTTACTCCAGTCTTTTCCATCAATAACAAGGCCCTGCGTTTCTGTTGGAGGGAAAGCAAAATCCTGAGGGTCAGTTTCTACTCGGTTGCTCGATCGACGAGCTTGTAGCGTTACGCCCAACTCTCGTGTCAGTTCAAAACCAAATTTCAGCAGCTCCGTTTGGTTTTCGTAACCATCGTCCTCACTTCCCATCAGCGAGGTGTTTGTGCCGTTGGTTGCGTATTTGGAGATATTTGCAAGAGCGTAGTGACGTTCTCCTTTAGCATTCAAGTTTAGTAAATACTGGCTGGTTTGGTTAGTTCCAGCTGCAACAGAAGCCTTTCCGGAAAAGCCCGGCTGATTAGGTTTGCTGGTGATGAAATTAATAACGCCGCCAATCGTATCGCTTCCATAGAGTGTTGTTTGCGCTCCGCGTACAACCTCAATTTGGTCAATATCAAAGGTCATCAGGTCTGCGAAGTTGAACTCTGAACCGATGGCAGGATCGTTTGCGTTAAAACCATCGATGAGCACGAGTGTGTGGTTGGCTTCGGCGCCTCTTATCCGGATCTGGCTTGTGCTCCCGATCGGGCCAGACTGACTGACAGATAACCCAGGGATTTGCCTCATGGCCTCTGTTGCGAAATCTAAACCCTGCTTCTCTATTCGGTCTCTTACGATGACTGAGATTGAGTTTCCGGTGTGTTGGAGTTGTTGTGTACTTCGATCGGCCGTGATCACAATCTCTTCACGGATTTGTTCTGCTTCAGAAAGGGCGTCGGGATTTTCAGCCGCCCATGATAATGGCGCGATCAACAATAACGAAAAACCGATCGCTCGGTATACGAACAAATTCATATCTACTTACTCTGTGCCTGAATCAACGGGCCTCGGTTGATCATGAATGGACATCGGTCAGTCGGTCTTCGGGCTGAGGAGATGGTCTTAAGAGTCTAGACCCGATCTAGGAAAGCCTTCCCATGCGAACACAGTGGCTTGTTGAAATTTATCCAGATCACTCCAACACCGTTGCGAGGCCAGCATCAGATTAAAACTGATTTCCCGGACACTGAAGGATGTTTCGTCATAGTTTAGATTTTATATCTTCGATTGCCAACATGGTGTGAAACTTACGCTTAAACGAAGGTGGTCCAGTTCTCAACAGGCTCGCGATCGGTGACCAAACTGTTAACCGGAGCTTCTGGATTTGCGTGTCCTACTGCGACTCCGCAGAAAAGCATGAGTTCTTCAGGTGCTTGAACAAAGCTAGCAACCGTTTCGGCCTTGGATGCCCAGGCCTCTTGAGGACAGGTATCGAGTCCTTCTTCTTGTGCTAGAAGCATGAAACTTTGTAAATACATTCCGAGATCGGACCACTGAGGGGGCCCCATAATTCGGTCTACAAAACAAAATATTGCAGCTGGAGCTCCAAAAAAATCATAATTGCGAGCTAAATGCGCAAACCTAGCAGGTTTATCTTCTCTTGGAATATCCAAGAGCGCGTACATGTCTTCTCCGCACTTGAATCGAGAAGAACGATAGGGCTCTTTGAGATTGGCCGGATAAATGTCGTAAGCCGGTTTTTCCGGTTCAGTCCGGTTGGAGCAATATTCTCTGAAATTCGTCATAGATTGCTCGTTGATAACGTAGATTCGCCAGGGCTGAAGGTTTCCACCTGAAGGAGCACGCGCCGCCTTGTGCAGTAAATCCTTGATAGTGTCGTTTGAAACGGGTGTATCTAAAAAGTTCCGAATGGTTTTTCTGGCAACCATTGCATCTCTGACATCCATTTGTTTCTCCAGCAGTCTGTTGTTCGTGATGAGTCTATCGTAGTTTACTGCGATGGTGAGGGTTGTATTTGGAGATTTTCTGTTTTTAGACCGATCAGTTGAAAGAATTAAGCTCTATAATGCAGCCTGGGAAAAACGGGGTTTGCTTTTCTTACAGCAATTGGACGCGTTAAGCCGATTGGTGTTATTTGAATTGTTTATTAGAAAGTCATGGATTTAGAGCAATCTGAAGATAAAGCTTCTCTTAGAGATCTTTGGGTCATTACCAAAGGACAGAGAGTCAAATACCTTTTGGCGATTTTAGCCATGGCGATTACTAATGCGTGTATGTTTTCGGCGCCCATCGTCGGAGGCCACGCGATAGATGTAATCACGTTACAGAACTTTGAATACGCTGATCAGTTTTTGCTGTCGCTTGGCCAGTCTCTATTTGGTGAGGTGTCTTTCATCGGGTATCTCTGGATAGCAGCGTCAGTAGGTTTAATCATCACTGCCTTTGGTGGTTTGTTTCTTTACGCTCGGGGTCGCCTTGCGGCACTGGCATCGGAATCGATTGCAAGAGGTGTCAGAGAAAAGCTGTATGAAAAATTACAGGACGTTAAGTTAAGTTTTTATGACGGCGAAGATACGGGCGATCTGGTTCAACGCTGTTCTAGTGATTTGGAAACTCTTCGCGTTTTTTTGGCAAGTGACATCATTGAGATCGGACGAGCGATCATGCTGATTATTTGTGTATTGCCGGTTCTTTTCATAATCCATGTGCCCTTGGCCTTATGGTCGATATGTTTGATGCCTTTTTTGGTTATTGGGGCATACGTTTTTTTTAGTCGAGTAAAAGATGTTTTTTTGCTGACGGACGAATCAGAAGGAGCAATGACGGCGACTCTCCAGGAAAACCTCACGGGTATTCGTGTTGTCAGAGCCTTTGCGAGACAGGACCATGAAATAAACAAGTTTGGTAACCGAAATGCAGTTTTTAGAGATAACAACAGACGTCTCATTAAATTAATGGGAATCTACTGGCCAGTGTCGGACATGATCGCGATGTCACAGATTGGCATCGTGCTTTTTGCAGGCGCACATTATGTGATGGAGGGTTCATTAACGATTGGTGACCTCTTTATCTTTTTGACTTGCGAGGGGATGGTTATCTGGCCGGTTAGGCAGCTCGGTAGGGTGTTAACTGATTCTGGGAAGGCTGTGATATCGCTGGGTCGGATCGATCATATTCGAAGAGCTGAAACTGAAGAGTCCGGCTTTGTTCCTTCTACTGGTCGAGCGCTGGGAGGTATTCGAGCCAAAAATTTGAGCTTTGCCTTTGACGATGGAAAACAGATTCTGGATGGTTTTTCGATTGATATAAAACCAGGCGAAACGTTGGGAATAGTTGGTCCCCCTGGTTCGGGGAAGACGAGCCTGATTAGGTGCCTGCTTAAGCTGTATCCGTATCAATCGGGCTCGCTTGAGATAGATGGTCAAGAGGTCGCGACACTAAATCGTCACTGGTTAAGGAGGCAGATCGGTGTGGTGCTTCAGGATCCGTTTCTATACTCCCGAACACTTCGAGAGAACTTGTCCGTAGGTCGTGCGAAGGCTAGTCAGGCAGAAATCGAGCAGGCGAGCAGAGAGGCTGCGATTTACGAGTCAATAATGGAGTTTCCTGAAGGGTTCGATCAGCGAGTCGGAGAACGAGGGGTTACTTTATCCGGGGGACAGAGGCAGCGATTGGCGCTTGCCAGGGCTTTGCTTAAAGATTCTCCGGTGTTGGTGTTGGATGATTCTCTGTCAGCGATAGACACCAAGACAGAACAACTGATTTTAAAAGCGCTGCAGAAGCGGAAAGGCCGTCAGACTACGCTAGTGATAGCGCACCGTTTAAGTTCTCTTGCTTATGTAGATCGAATCGCCGTGATCGATCGAGGCCGCTTGGTTCAGCTGGGAAGCCATGAAGAGCTTTCCGTTGCTCCTGGGTTATATCGTCGGTTGTGCCAAATTCAAGGTGCTCTGGATGATCAGATACGATCGGATGTCGAGCAATATGGTACCCAGAGCGACACACAGTCATGAGTGAAGTGTTTGATGATGAAAACTATGATGATGGTTTTGATGATCACAAACTGTCAAAACGGCTAAACGTTGAATTATGGAAAAAGCTCTTTGTTTATGCGAGTCGGTATCCAACCGATTTAAAGTGGCTAGGGGCGACGGCATTCATTACTGCGTTATGTGAAGTCACTTATCCTCTACTGACCAAAGGAGTGATTGATTCGGTAGATGGCTACTTGAAGACGGGCTTGGAGCCAGATCTATTTTTTTGGGGTTTGGGTTATTTGGGTTGTACTGTTTTGCTGGCTATGTCCGTGGGCATTTTTATATGGCGTGCAGGGTCCATACGCACTTCGGTAGCGCATGATATTCGTCGTGATGGTTTTGAAAACTTGCAGCGACTGTCTTTTTCTTACTTCGACTATAGGCCCGTAGGCTGGCTTATGGCCAGAATGACTTCAGATTGTGAGCGACTTTCAAATATTCTGGCCTGGGGCTTCCTGGATTTAGTGTGGGGCTCGACCATGATGCTGGGTATTGCGTTAGCCATGTTTATTATGGATTGGAAGTTAGCTCTATTAGTGTTTTCGATATTGCCGTTTCTTGCCTGGGTCTCTTCGAAGTTTCAAAAAAGCATCCTGACCAGTGCGAGAGCTGTCAGGGCGACAAACTCACGTATTACGGGGAACTTCAACGAAGGGATTATGGGGGTCCAGACGACCAAAGCCTTTGTGCGAGAGGCGGAAAATCAGGAAGAATTCGGAGAACTAGCCGAATCCATGTACCACTCCTCGGTGAGCAATATGACTCTGGCAGCAATTTACCTACCCATTGTGGTAACTCTGGCGAGTCTGGCCACTGGGCTGGCTCTTGCGGTGGGTGGAATGGACACTTTTGCTGGAATCATCCCTGTTAGTACTTTAATTGCGTTTATGGCCTACACGAGACATTTTTTTGATCCAATTGAAACACTAGGACACTGGTTTGCTGAAATGCAAATGGCGCAAGCCTCTGCCGAACGGATACTGAGTTTGATAGGCGCTGAGCCTGAAATCAAAGATTCAAATTCAGTGCTTCGAGCCATAGAAGTTCAAAAAGATCGTAAGACTGCAAACAGGGTATGGGCAGAAGATGGTGGGAGCGCGGAAATTCGAGCGATAGAGCTGAATTCGGTGAGCTTCGCCTATGATCCCAAGAAACCGGTTTTAAATAAAGTAAGCCTTAAAGCTCAGCGAGACGAGGTGATTGCTGTGGTTGGTCCGACGGGGGGGGCGGTAAAAGTACTCTGGTAAATATTATCAGTCGGTTCTATCAGCCTACCTCTGGTGAGGTGCTCATCGATGGGGTTGATTATAAAAACCGGAGTTTACGTTGGTTGCAATCAAACATCGGAATTGTCTTACAAAATGCTCATGTATTTGCTGGTTCTATTCTGGAGAACATCCGTTATGGAAGACTGGATGCCTCTGATGAAGAGGTGGAGCAAGCGGCGCGGCTGGTTGGCGCGGACGAGTTCATCAAAAAAATGCCTGAAGGTTATCAATCCGATGCGGGCGAGTCGGGAGGGTTTTTGTCGGCTGGGCAGAAGCAACTCATTTCTTTTGCGCGCGCAATTCTTTCTGATCCCCAGGTGCTGGTGATGGATGAGGCGACCTCATCCGTTGACACTGAAACCGAGCAGGTGATCCAGCAAGGACTGCGTCGAGTGCTAGAAGGGCGCATCGCGTTCATTATCGCCCATCGCTTGTCGACGATCCGTAATGCGACACGGATCATCGTGATAGATCATGGCTCGATCATTGAAGAAGGATCTCATGAGGATCTGATGAATCGACAAGGGCATTATCATGAGCTTTATCGCCAGCAAAGTCGGCAAGAGGCGAGCCGTCAGTTAGAGTAGAGGTTCTTTTTTCGATGATTTTCGTCTTTTAGCAACCGTATAACCATAGATTAAGTCGTTCTTAGAGATTTTCTATTAGGACTTATATAGTGCCCAACTCTTCTGGTGTCGGAGATTGGGAGGTCTCTGGCTTATCTAGGCTTTGCACTAGAACCACTGTATTTCCAGTGCTAAAGGAAAAAACATGAAAGACGAAACCATCGCCATCCACGCGGGATACGAGACCGACCCCACAACAAAATCAGTTGCTGTGCCGATTCATCAGACTGTTGCCTACGAATTTGACGATGCTCAGCATGGTGCGGATTTATTCAATCTTGCCGTGCCAGGCAATATCTACAGTCGAATCATGAATCCCACTTGTGATGTTTTGGAACAGCGGGTGGCTTCTTTGGAAAGTGGGGTTGGTGGGTTGGCAGTCTCGGCTGGAAGTGCTGCTATAAATTATTCTATTTTGAATATAGCCAGCGCTGGGGATAACATCGTTACAGTACCTCAGCTCTACGGTGGTACCTATACCTTGTTCGCGCACATGTTGCCTCAGCAAGGCATTGAAGTGCGATTTGCTGAAGACGATTCCGCTAAAAGCATAGAAAAATTGATTGATGATCGGACCAAAGCAATATTCCTTGAGACCATCGGTAACCCTGCTGGAAATATTGTTGACGTCGAAGCCGTAGCTAAAATGGCCAGATCAAAGGGGGTTGCCACGATTGCCGACAACACAGTTGCGACACCGTCTCTACTAAAACCGATTGATTATGGTATCGATATAGTCGTCCACTCTTTGACTAAATACATGGGCGGGCATGGAACGACTTTAGGTGGCGTGATCGTGGATTCGGGTAATTTCCCATGGAGTGAACAAGCTGAGCGTTATCCCGGGCTTAATCGACCAGAGCCGAGCTATCATGGAGTGATATATACCGAGGCGTTGGGAGCAGCAGCCTATATAGGAAGAGCTAGGACTGTTCCTCTTCGAAATACAGGATCCGCTTTGTCTGCCTTCAATGCATTCCAGCTTCTTCAGGGTATAGAAACTTTGCCGCTTCGGATGGAGAGACATTGCGATAACGCGTTGACTGTTGCCAATCATCTAAAAAGCCATTCTCAGGTAGACTGGGTGAGTTACGCAGGACTAGAAGACCACGAGCATCATCACCTCGCCCAGAAATACATGGGAGGGAAGGCCTCGGGTATTCTGACCTTTGGGGTTAAAGGAGGCTTTGATGCAGGCGTGACATTTTACGATAAGCTAAAGTTGTTCAAGCGACTTGTTAACATCGGAGACGCGAAATCTTTAGCTTGCCACCCTGCCTCAACCACGCACCGGCAGCTGACCGAAGAGGAACAACGATCTGTCGGCGTGTCTGCAGAAACGATCCGGTTGTCCGTTGGTATAGAGCATATAGACGATATCCTTGAGGATCTTGACCAAGCGCTGAGCTAATAAGTAAATGAGAACTGTGCTTGGTCCTGAGTAGATTTGTGGCATACAGCCAGGTTTATCTGGATGTTCTTGATGAATTGTTAATGCTAAATTAGCGTCAGTTTTAAGGCTAATTGGAATGCTTAACATGAAAAAGATCATCTTGAGTGTGGTGAGTTTGGTTGTTCTCATTGCCGTTGCTGTCTATTGGTATGTCTCTCGCTTTGATTTTGACCGAGATCCTCCGGTTGCGGTAACTGACACTAAGAGAGAAACGCTCTCAGGGCCCATCATTGGGTTTCAAGATAGAGGTGTTGATGTCTGGTTGGGCGTTCCATTTGCCAGTCCTCCTGAGGGTGATTTGAGGTGGCGAGCTCCACGCCCACCTGTTCCATGGCCTGATACAAAGCAGGTTTTGGATTATGGGCCTGAGTGTCCCCAGAATATGATGGGCTTGTCAGGTCAGGAAGATTGTTTGTATCTTAATGTTTGGAGTCCCTCAGAAAGCTCTGCCCCCTTGCCGGTCATGTTTTTTATCCATGGAGGAGGGAATCATATGGGTAGCGCGAATGCCGGTGGTCTTTATGATGGGCAGAGATTTGCGTCGAGTCATGAGGTTGTGGTGGTCTCAATTAATTATCGTTTGGGGCCTCTGGGCTGGTTTTCTCACCCCAGTCTTACCGTTGAAGAAGCAGACGAATTTTCTCAAAAGGATAACTCTGGTAACTACGGTACCTTGGATATCTTGGCGGCTTTAGAGTGGGTCAGGGGAAACATTGAGAATTTTGGTGGAGACCCGGATAATGTCACCATTTTTGGTGAGTCTGCGGGCGCGTTTAATGTTTTGTCGCTGATGATTTCGCCCCTTGCAGAAGGTCTTTATCACAAGGCCATCTCTCAAAGCGGCGGAATTCGCATTATTCCAATGGACGTCGCTCAAAATTATCATGATGAAGGGTCAGGTCATCCCTTAAGTGCTCGTGAACTAACAAGCCGGATGCTCCTAAAAGCGGGGCTTGCGGTGAATCAGGAGGATGCTCAAGGAGTCCAGGACATGATGTCAGAGGGTGCTATTCGAAAATTTCTGCTTAACCAGTCTGCAGAATCGATATTATTAGCACAGTCTGCATCAGAGTCAGGCGCGAGCGATACCGACAGTGAGAGTAGTATTCCCGAACCTTTTGTGTTGTGGGGCGCGACTGGCATGTTGTCTCCAACGCTCCTGGGTGACGGTTATGTGTTGCCTAAAGGTGCTCAGATACTAGAGTTGCTGTCAGACCCTGCGCGGTTTAATGCTGGACCTGTCATCCTAGGCAGTAATAGAGATGAAGCGAAATTATTTATGATGATGGACCCGCATTTCACGCGACGAGTTTGGGGTGTGCCGGTCTTAACCCAGAACGAAGATGACTATGCCAGGTTGACTGATTATGGATCATTGATGTGGAAGGCTGATGCGGTTGACGAGTTGGCGATAGTTTTGAGCCAGACTCAGGAAGAAGAGGTATTTGCCTATCGTTTTGATTGGGATGATCTCAATAGTTTACTAACATTGGATTTACACAATTTGCTAGGCGCGGCGCACGCGCTGGAGTTGCCGTTTGTGTTTGGCAACTTAGATCTTCTTGAGACGGCGTTATTGCTTGATGATGATCAGGCGGCTCGCGAGTTGTCTGATCGGATGATGTCTTATTGGGCCGAGTTTGCGTACTCAGGTAACCCCGCACGTGGTAAAGATGGGAGTTTGGCCGAGTGGACCGCTTGGACAAACGAGCCCGAGTCAGAAAAATTGATGCTGTTGGACAGTGGTGTCGGCATGGGTAACAGGATGGTATCTACCTTGCTGACCTACGAAGACATTGCGGAACAACTCGCTTCCGATGAGCGTTTTGATCCAGAAGCGAGATGTAAATTGGCTCGACGAATGTTTGAGCCTGAACTTTCCAACGGTTTGTGTATCGACAATTAGATTGTTTTATTTGTAGGGAGGAAATCATGTCCAGCATAAGAGCTGAAGAGGGTCCAGTGGCGGTTACGGGGGCATCAGGTTACGTCGGAGCGCACGTCGTGGCCGTACTGCTAAGAAGAGGATATCAGGTAAAAGCTTGTGTAACGGATATGACTAATCCTGATAAGACCGAACATCTTTTATCGATGAATGAAGAAGGTCTAAAGGGGTCTGTTGAGCTGTTTTCAGCTAATTTGTTGGAACAGGGTAGCTATGACGATGTGTTTAGTGGCGCGACCGCAGTCCTTCACGTTGGTACTCCGATGGGTTACGGTAACGCGAATAATCCTCAGGAAGTCTACGACGGCGCGATTCAGGGAACGAACAACGTTCTGGATTCCATTAAAAAGGCGGGAACTGTAAAGCGATTGATTTATACGAGTTCCTTTGCGGCAATTGGACATCCTGCAGAGCCCGGTTATCGATTTAGTGAAAAAGACTGGGCCTCAGACAACAGAGAAAACGATCCGAATTGGAATCTGGATAACCTGAACGAAAAAGGCGAAGTAGGCTACGCAATGGCGAAGGTCGAGCTAGAACATCTTGTTAATCGAGTAGCTGAAGAGGATGGACGATTTGACTCTATCTCAGTTTGCCCGATCGTGGTGCTGGGACCTTTGTTGTCGAAGGCCCACGAACTGGTTGGTTCTTGGCAGTGGTATTTAGGCCGATTGCTTGGTGGAAAAATTTGCAAAAGGGGATACCAGCATCTTTGGAACATCGTTGACGTGCGGGATGTGGCGGAGTCTCAAGCGTTGATGCTTGAAAATGATGTATGCCAAAACGGTTATCGATATCAATTGAGCGCAACCGACAGCTCGGGAGAGCTCAGTGTGCCAGAAATCAAAGCGCACCTTGAATCTCTATACCCGGAATTGTCGATCGGTAGTCCGCCTGATGAAATAAACGCAATACTAGAGAAACATGGGCAAGTGTTTCAGTCTCCATTGGCGCATTGCGATAAGGCGCGCTCTGAACTAGGGCTCCAAACCCACCCTGTCCGAGATACCCTGCGCGATACGGCTGATTCGTTGTTGAAACTTGGGCTAGTAGAACCGAGATTAAGCTAATGAAACTGGGTTGAGCGCGATGCTCAACCCAATTAGGGATTTAAGCGGCGCGCTCCATCAAGGACGATGGGGATAAGCCGAGCGCCTTAATCATGCGATTAAAGTGTTTTCGCTCGAGGGCTCCTACCCGGTCATCAGATTTCATGATGTCCATCATTCCGAACGCGAGGCTGACGCGATCATTCTCGGAGATGAGTTTTGCAGCCTTGGCGACAAATCGGTGAAGAGGCTCTTTCTCGAATCGTTTCGATTGGGCGGCTACCCTGATTTGAGCGTCTGTGTACTCTTTGCCCAAATGATCCTTGAGTAGGTTTTTTACCTTTTTGATTTCCACGGCTCTTATATTTGTATCCGCTGAGGTAGTTCGTGAGAGAACTAGCAGAAAAAGTTCGTCTCGAATCTGTTCTTTGGTTTTTTGAGTGAAAAGATAGTCGATGTATTTGGAGAGGGGTCGAAGAATAGTTTTCATGTTCCTTTTGGGTAGATTTTCGAGGGCGAAGGTTAACCTGTTTATATTACATTATTATGACAAAATGTGTTTGGATGATTGTTAGTAAAGAATTCTGTCAGTCATTCGGTACCACTCTACTGCGAGAGGAAGAAACCAGGGGTTGCCAAAGTAGTAGGGGCGCGATGGGTATTGCAGTTCATCAAAGGCAGTTTGCGAGTCGGAGACTTCTGCGATTTTTCGACCCATTTTCATGCCAAGGTAGCTCGCCATCGACACGCCTGAGCCGCAGTAGCTCATGGCATAATGCATCCCATTCTGCATGCCGGTGTGTGCTAACTCATCGAAACTGTAAGCAACCGTCCCCGTCCAGGAATGGCTAATCTTGGTTTGAGTTAATTCGGGAAAGAGTCGAGCCAGGTCCTTTAATAGCTTGGGGCCGCTCTTCGAAGGGTCAGTCTCTCTGGCTGAGACTCGGCCACCAAACAGGATTCTGGTTCTGTCTGGACTGGGTCGAAAATAAAAAACGACTTTTCGTGAATCTGTGATCATTCGGTTAGTTGGGAAGAGTCTGTCCATTAGTTCAGCGTCTAGTGGCTCAGTGGCGATGATGTAGCTTCCAATTGGAATGATTCGTCGTTTCAACCAGGGTGTTAAGGAAGAGGTATAACCATTCGTTGCGACTGCTAATTTTTTCGCGACGACTTCGCCTTTACTGGTCGAGATAACAAAGCAGCCTTTGTCTCTGCTTATGTTTAATGCTTTGCAGTTCCCGATTAGTTTTGAACCTCTTGCTCCCGCCAATCCTATTAATTCGCGGTGGTACTTCGCAGGGTGTAGAGACGCGTTGTCAGGGAAAACCAGACCGCCATGATAGAAGTCAGTGCCTAGCTCGGAGCTCATCGCACTTTTTTTTACAGGATGAGCGGTTATGTTTTCCTGACCTAAGCCATTGACCGTTGCGCACATCTGCTCGTACTGCCTCGGCGTATGTGCGCCATGAAAACGACCGGACTTTGTAAATTCGCAATTCAGGTTTTCGAGAGTGATAAAGTCTTCGATCCAATTAAGAGCGTTAAGCCCTTCTTGACGAATGGCGTTTGCTTTTTCGCCTCCGTACTTCTTTGAGAGGGCCTTGAGAGAGGGTTTGATGCTGGTACTGATTTGGCCGCCGTTTTTAGTACTGCAACCTTGGCCCAGATCTCCTTGATCGATTACCAGGGTCTCCACACCTTGTGCTGCGGTTTCAATCGCTGCATTCAGTCCCGTATAGCCAGAGCCAATGATGACCAAGTCAGTTTGTTCAGGAAGTTCAGGCGAGTGATTGTTTTTCGAATCAGAGGCTGAAATATCATCTAGCCAGTAAGAAGTTTCCTTGTAGTCCTCGCTGAATTGAGAAGATTTGGATTGGTTGTTCATCGCAATAGCTTTAGTTTGATGTTTCAATTTTTCAAACTCAGTGTACTAGAAACAATGTGCACAGGTTAAATGCGCGATTTAGACCAAAAAGGATGCGGTTGGAACGAAAGAATTACTAATTGCTAATGCTTGGGTCAGACCGACCGGAAAAAAATTGCCGTTTTTCTTAAAGATTTTTAAGAATTGACCGACTAAGGGGACGAAGCGGCAAAGTTTTGCCGTTGAGTTGCCGTTCATAAAATTAAAGGACGGCATTGGTTTAATTATTTAGGAGAACCCGTAAGAGGTTGGCTCCGTTTTTGGCTTGGATTTTAAGAATCCAATCTGAGAATGAGTTTGTAAAAGATGAGTTTGGTAGTTAACACAAATGTAGCGTCTTTGAACGCTCAACGTTCATTGCAATCAGCGAGTGAGCTGAATAAGACAGCAATGGAGCGGTTGTCGTCAGGGAAAAAAGTTAACAGTGCCTCTGATGACGCCGCTGGATTCGCTATTATCGAACGACAGACGTCTCAGATACGTGGTCTGAATATGGCGATCAAAAACGCCAACGATGGATTATCTATGTTGTCGACTATTGATAGCGCCACCGACGACATCACGGATATCTTGCAACGACTCAGAGAGCTTAATATCCAATCTCAAAACGCGACTAACGGGAGCACCGATTTAACGTATCTTCGTCAGGAGAGCGATTCTTTGGTTGCGGAAATAGACCGCATCGCAAACCAGACTACTTTTAATAACCAGAAACTGATGGAGGGATCTTTATCTAAAGTAGGATACGTATCTCTGGGATACCCCTATGGTTTTGTCGGTTCAGGCAGCGCAAACGATATTAGTCCACCCGATAACATTACCTACGTTACTCGCAATGGAACCGTTTCCACCACCATAGTTAGTGCGGGAGGGAATGCAGAAACAGCAAAGACCTATGCGGCAAAAATTAATGCGACAACAGCAAGTAGCGGTCTTACGGCTGAACCTAGAACCGAAGGCATGATGTTGCTGCTTGGTGGAGCGGTCAGTATTAGTATCAACGGGGTGAATTTGGATTGGACAAACACCTACGGTTCTCCTGAAGCTGACATTGCGGCGATCAACGCGGTATCTGGTCAAACAGGTGTAACGGCTGAGACCGCGAACGATGGAGGATTCTTTTATTTAATAGATGACGATGGGGATGATATCGTTGTGCAAAATTTAGCGTCCACCGATAATGTTTGGATGGCCCCGCTTACGCCTTTCAGCCAACGAAACACCCATGTCTTGGGGCCCTCTACTACTTTCAATCAACAACTTGATGCTGCGGGAGGTTCAGCTGACACCTTTAGAGTGACGGGATCATCTGCGATCAGTTCTGAAGGTTATGCGGAAGTAACAACATCTAGCGGTACCTATGCGTTTGTTGAACGAGAAAAACCGACAAGTGGGGCGACTTTGCAAATTGGTACTGAAAAAGGACAATCTGTTGCAGTCCATGTGTCCTCCTTTGATACAGATAAGCTAGGTGGTAAGCAAGTCGTTAGAACGTCAATAGATATGTATGGCGGTGCTGGGGCATCATTGGCCGGTGTAGGGTTAGGGTCTCCTGGAGCTCACGATGCAGTTTCTTTCAGAGTAATTCAGCTATCAACCGGCGCGACCTATGATTTAGATATGGGCAGTGCGCCTTATTACTATCGCAGTGATTTTTCTTGGAACAAGCAGTTAGCCAGCGCTGGATTGGGCGATAAACTTCAAGTGTCCATGTACGAAGAAGACGATATTGGTTTTGCGAATTACACCAATTCTCTTGAGTTTACTGCGATGGAAGGATTCGGTGACTTCGATGTCGTATGGTCGACTGCGCATGGACATAGTCTCCCAGCGGGATTCAGTGATGGTCAGTCAATTATAAATAGCTCCCATGTTAACCATACGCAGGTAGTGCATGCAGGAACCCTCTCAAATATGGCAGCTCTCAATCTGGACGAACAGCTCAAAGTCATTGATACAGCTTTAGACCAAGTGGCTTCCCGACGAGCTGAGCTTGGCGCTACGACCAATCGACTCGCTTATACAATATCTAACCTGTCCTCGGTCTCGGAAAATACAGAGTCTGCGAGGTCTCAGATACAGGATGCTGATTTTGCGGTGGAAAGTGCTCGATTGACTAAGTCGCAATTATTGCAAACAACTGCCACCGCAATGATCACACAGGCCAACGCGTCTGGATCGATGGTGCTTCAGCTTATCCGCTAGAATTAGACACTTATTATTTATCGATGGTAATCCAGGCGCTCGACCATTTATGATCGGTGGCAGAAAAGTGTAAAAGTGAAGGAGTGGTTTGATGAGCTACGCAGGAGAGCGCACGATTTATGATGCCGATAGCCATCTAATGGAACTGCCCGATTTTCTCTCCGCTCATGCTTCCGAGAAAATCAAGGATAGGCTGCCAAATCTACAAGAAATCTTGACTGGTCAGTTCGACCCTGACTCACACGCGGGTAAACAAGGCCATAATCCCGAAAATGTCGATAAACTGCTGGCCTTGGGCGATACCCTGACAAAGGGGCCTAAGTGGCATGAGGCCCTAGGTTCTTTTAGTGGATCAGAACGCACATTGGCGATGGATTTACTTGGTTTTCAAAAGCAGGTCATCTTTTCCTCGTTCTGCGCAAGACTGATTTTTGGTGCAGAGGATGGCGAACTTGCATACGGCGCTGCTGCGGCTCATAACCGAGCAATGCATCATTTTGCGTCCAAGGACGATCGAATGATTGGCGTAGCTATGGTGCCTATGCAGGACCCTGATAAAGCACTCGTGGAGATTCACCATGCGATTGAGCTAGGGCTGGGAGCCATATGGATAGCGGCTGAGGCGCCTGGTGGTCGTTCACCTGGACACCCCTCTCACGACAAATTGTGGGCAACTTTGGCTGAATCAGGATTACCGTTCATTTTACATGTGGGAAGCGCCCCTTTGCAGATAGGCGATGAATGGATGAATGACGGGATGCCAAGTAACCTCTCAGCTCGTGGTGGGGCTGAAGTAATAGGCAGTAAAGATCTGACAGCCATTCACTTTGCGAGTAATCGATTTATCTCAACTTTGGTGCTTGATGGTGTACTTGAAGCGCACCCAAATTTGAGGGGCGGTGTAATCGAAATAGGGGCTGGTTGGGTGCCAGATATGATTCGAAGGTTAGACCATGCGGTCGAGATATGGTCTCGTTCAGAGCCGCAGTTAGCAAAGATGAAAAGAACGCCAAGGGAGCAGATAACTGAACAGCTTAGGTTTACCCCGTATCCCTTTGAGGACGTTGCTCAATTGATTTCGGAATCGAGTGAAGATCTCTATATGTTTTCTTCTGACTACCCGCATGCTGAAGGTGGCCGAGATCCAATAGGTCGATTTTCCAGGTCAATTGAGGGCTTGAACGAGGAGGCCCATCACAAATTTTTTGCAACGAATTTTTTGGATCTGTACACCAATGCTGTTTAGAATTTTTTGCGCTGTTACCGGGTTCTTTGCCACTAGCTTATAAGTTGGTATGTTGTTAGTCGA
Source organism: Candidatus Azotimanducaceae bacterium (assembly GCA_045560825.1). Lineage (GTDB taxonomy): Bacteria > Pseudomonadota > Gammaproteobacteria > Pseudomonadales > Azotimanducaceae > UBA4421. Next base: position 39,216 of record JBJKYX010000015.1, on the reverse strand, counting down.
ATTGTATAGTCCGACCAGACACACTGTTGCGGCGCTTATTGTTTACGAGGGATAAATTAGATGATTTTAAAGAACACTTTTCGTGAAAAGCTTGATGCTGGAAAGCCAACCATAGGCACTCATTTCATGTTTACGGATCCAGATATTCCTGAGTTGATAGGAGATACTGGTTTCTTTGATTATGGCGAGTTTACTGCTGAATACTCTAGTTTTGATATGAACCTGCTTTACCACATGGCGAGATCCGCTCAGTGTGGAAATTTACCGTTAATGATAAAACCCGATCAGGAAGGACAGGGCTTTTGGACTCAAGCGGCGCTAGGTGCCGGGTTTAAGGCGGTTCTTTTTACGGATATTCGTACGCCGGAAGATGTCGATGAATGCCATCGGATCATCAGAGAAGATTTTCCGGGCGTGGGTGGGTCGATGGGGGTTAAGTTAAGACGGCCTGCGCTTGGAAGTTATGATGTCGAGGAATATGCGAAGGACCTTAAAAAAACGGTGTTTCTGATCATGATCGAGAAGAATGTCGCCTACGAGAATCTTGACGCGGTGCTCGAACGGGCGAAAGAACGTGGTGTTGATATGACTCAGTGGGGCCCGGCCGATTTTGGTTTCTCCAAAGGTCAGCCGAAATTGAACTCGACTCCAGAAATCCAGCTCTTTGAAGAACATGTGATCAAAAAGAGTCTCGAGTATGGTATCCCACCGCGGATTGAAATAGGCGCGGTAGCCCAGGCTCAGCGTTATGCAGATCTGGGGGTGAGGCACTTTTGTGCGGGCTGGGACAGATTCATGTACTCCGCGGCGGTCGCCAGACTTGGAGAGGAAATGAATAAGTTTGTTGAAACGGTCTGATTAGACGGTTTGCATTACTTCTTCTTGATCCTTCGGGACGTAAAAGTGAGAACCAGGTCGAAAGTCGTAGCCTAAGTCTCCCAGTAGTCTTCGCTGTCTAGGAGAGCACTGTTGCGCGATGTCTGGTGTCACGTTGTGATCGTAGCTCCTGACCCATAGCTGGCAGTAATTATAAAGAAGGATCTTTCGAGGATTGGCTGAGATATTTTTTGCTGGTCCGTGCCAAAGTGAATGTGGGAATAGATAGACATCGCCCGCCTTACCCATCAACTGATGCGCACCTGGCGAATAAGGTGTCATTACCTCCGCACTTCCATAGGGGATCTGATTCCTCTGGCTGCCTGGAAAAACCGTAAGATTACCCGAGTCTTTTTCTGTCACGTCGGTTAACACGAACATCGCTTTCATTGCGATCGGAGGGCTTCCCTCGGTCACTTGAGTCATCCTTAAAGACTCCCCTCCGTCAGTGTGAGTGTAACCGGGGAATGTGTCTGATGAATTGCGAACGATTGCCTGGGTCATGGACAACATGATGTTCGGGCCCATGATCTGCAATATATAGTCAAAGAGCGGTGTCTGATCCATTAGGTCGATAAATTCCTTGCCATAAATAAGCAAGTCTCGTCTATCCATAAAACCTTCGGGATCTAAATCCTTCGCGGATTCAAGCCACTTGTAATGTCCAATCGGCAGTTCAGGATTATTGTCGGGTTCATAGCCAGGTATGGCTCTGATACGGTCCATCTCTGAAACGAAATGGACTACTTGTTCTTCATCCAGGACCGATTCTAGATGAAGATAGCCGTGTGTGTTCCATTGTTGTAATTGTTGTTCTGACAGTTTGTTCACATGCTCTCCCCTAGCCAGTGATATTACCTCAAATGAGGCGGTGGCTAATGATACTTTCCATGAAGAAAAAAATACTAGCCGTGTTTTCTTTTCTTTATTCAGAACACGAGTCTTCCAAGACTTTCAGCGACCACGGCAGGCTTCTGCTGACCCTCCACCTCGACCACCACTTCGTTCATTGTTTCAATCATTCCACCCTTGATCTCAGCTCGCTTTAGAGTGCTGGTTGCTCTAATTTTAGCGCCGACTGGCACGGGAGAAGGAAATCTGACTTTGTCGAATCCATAGTTTATAGAGAGTTTTTGACCGTCGAGTTTTGGGCCAGGCACGCTCTCTGTTTTTGGTAAATGCCCCATAATCGACAGTGTAAGGTGTCCGTGGGCGATGGGCTCTCCAAAGGGTCCTGATTTAGCTTTCTCTACGTCAACGTGAATCCATTGATGATCCATCGTCACCTCAGCAAAACCATCTATTCTGTCTTGTGTGACTTCAAACCAGTCGGTTGCTGGGCTGGACTGACCGATCCTGGATTGGAGTGAGTCTAGTGCAGTATTTAAATTGGTGTCTGAATCGCTCAAAATCTTCCCCTAATAATTGAATTGCCTACAATCAACTCTTATTTATTACAAATTTTGTTTTTTATCAATATTAGATACAGTGTGCATGCTGGGACAAGGCGTTTTGTTTTATTCAGGGAGGATAGTTCAAATTCTGTTGTTGTTTGCGGGAAGGTAAGCGCCTTCAAGATCAATCGCGGAATTTTAAGAAAAGTCTATGAGTATTGATCAAGCGAAAGAGATGTCCTCAAGGGAAACCCTTGGTTTTCAGGCTAAAGCCGTCATGGTGGTGATGATCGCCATGCACCTAGCTTGTTTTGCCGTAATTTTTGTTGGATTCAGTTGGCCAGCCCTGTTGGTTGCCATTGCGATGTATGTAATCAGAGGAATGGGGGTAACGACCGGTTATCACCGCCTACTGGCACACCGTTCCTTTAAAACCAACCGTGTGATCCAGTTTTTGTGTTCGCTCGCAGGCAGCCTTGCCGTCCAAGGTGGGCCCCTGTGGTGGGTTGCTCACCATCGAGCTCACCACCGAGATACTGACAAAGAGGAAGATATTCACTCTCCAGTCACAAAAGGTATGTGGAAATCTCACATGGGCTGGATGATGAGCAACGAGGCCTTCCATGAACAAGGGTCAAATTCTCGAGATCTGTTCAAGTATCCGGAACTTAAGTTTCTCCAAAGACATTATGTTTGGATCCTCGCTTTACAGATGTTAGGCCTTTTTGCTCTGGGAGTTTTGCTGTCCTATTGGTATCCCGAAAGCGGGGTCACAGGGTTACAGTGCCTGGTATGGGGTTTCTTTGTGAGCACTGTGTTTTTATGGCACGTGACATTTGCAGTGAATTCAGTCTGCCATCGGTGGGGACAACAAGACTACGACTCGAATGATGCAAGTACTAATAACTGGCTGATAGGATTACTCGGTTTTGGAGAGGGCTGGCACAACAATCATCATTTTTATCCTAGCTCAGCTAGACACGGATTGAAGTGGTGGCAGCTGGATGTCACTTGGATCCTGATTAAAGGACTCTGCCTGCTAGGTCTGGCCTCTGAGCCTAAAATTCCGAAAGAGTTTAGAAAGCCCTAGACAACCTATTCTGGTTCAGCGCTGACCCGAGAAATGTCTGAGTAGTGATCTTAAGTTTAAAAAAGGGGGAGGATGATGAGCGGTAGTTCCGTGACGAAGGAGACTGGTCCTGTGGTTGTGACAGGAAGCGGGGGTTTTATAGGCTCTCACATTGTGCTGAATTTGGTGAAACGCGGTTACCAGGTTAGGGCCTGTGTTAGAGATGCTTCCAATGTGCTGGCTAACGCACATCTGAATGCAATGAATCAGATTGGCCCGGGAACAGTAGAGCTCTTTTCATGCGACATGATGCAAGCGGGAGCCTACGATGAGGTGTTTCAAGGAGCCGTTTGCGTTTTTCATGCGGCCGCAGAAATGGGCAACCTGGAAGGCTCAACGCCCATTAAAGTTTATGAGGGTGGTGTTGACGCGACTAAATTAGTTATCGACTCGATCAAGAAATCGGGAAGCGTTCGTCGATTGGTCTATACCAGTTCCTTTGCCGCGGTGGGACATCCGTGTGAGGAAGGCTATCAATACACAGAAGAGTCCTGGGCGGACATGAATCAAGAGATGCGCCGGGAAGGGTCAGAATGGAATATGGATGTGGTTGCTAAGAATCGAGAGGTCGCCTACGCGATGACCAAGGTCGAATCAGAGCGACTCGTCTATTTAGAAGGTGAAGCCAACGGGTTTGATGCGTTTGGTGTGTGTCCGTGTCACGTGATTGGGCCATTGTTGGCCGCGGGTCACCAGCGACCCTGGGCCTGGCAGACAAGAATAGGCGATATGTTGGAAGGTTATGGTCATCGAAGAATGTTCTGGAATATTGTTGATGTTAGGGACGTCGCTGAGGCGCAGGTACTGATTGCTGAAAATACCGAAAACACAAATGGACAACGATATAATTTGGTGGCAACGGATGAGTCTGGACTGATAAAACAGGAAGAGGTCCAGTCGATACTTCAGAATTTATATCCTGACTTTGCCATTGCTGGCAATAGCGAGGAGGGATCGACCTATCGGTCTCCTGTAGCGGTCTTGGAAAAGTGTGTGACGCAGCTAGGTCTTAAGCCTCACAGTGTGATGGGGGCAATTAGAGATAACGCCGATTCGCTCCTTCAGTGGGGTTTGGTGACGCCTCGCTTAGGAAGAGACAACTGGCAGAGGAAAGACCACGAACTGGGTTTATCCTCTAAATGGAACCCCCATGTGTATCCAGCGATAGATCCTGAGCTGCGTCAAAAACTAGAATCTGAAGGGAAGGTATGACGATGATAGAGTCTTCAACAACCATGGTTGAGGCAGAGTAATCTGGGGCGGTGTGTTTTATTCGATTGAACCGACCTGATTCGCTTAACGCTTTTCGACCGGAAATGCTTGAAGAGCTCGCACGATTACTCGGGCTTATTGAAAACGATTTATCCATTGTCGTCGTGATTTTAGAAGGCAAGGGCAAGGCGTTCTCGGCGGGAGTCGATCTGAAGGTCCTCCAGGGTATCAATCCGAAAGGAGGTAAAGTGGGTGATCTCTTTGATGAGCCTGCTCGAGTAGCGTATACCGCGATTCGCGATTGTCGGTGTCCTGTTATCGCGAAGGTTCATGGTGCTTGCTTTACCGGCGCCCTTGAAATGGCTTTGCACTGCGATTTTGTTTTGACGACCGTAGACACCAAGTTTGGGGATACGCATGCGAAGTTTGGTCTGAGACCAACCTGGGGAATGACTCAAACTTTATCTCAGGCTGTTGGGATTCGTCGAGCAAAGGAGCTTTCCTACACGGCTCGAACTTTTCTTGGCGGCGAAGCAGTAGAACTTGGAATTGCTAATCAAGCAATGGAAACCAGAGAAGATCTTGATCGAGTTACTTTGGATTGTGCGGAGAGTATCGCCCGAAATTCGCGTTCTGCGTTAGGTGCGATCAAAGACCTTTACCGACTGTCCGAGGAGGCTCTGTCGATGCCCGACGCTCTGAGGGCCGAGTTGTCCAGGGAATATCCCGAGATAGATGATACCAGCGAGCGACTGGGCGTTTTTTGACTGGAATAGAAGATCAGAGCGCAGGGCTTTTAGAGTATTAATCCTTTAGGCGCATGACGCCTTCCTGGGCCGTGCTGAGTATTCGTCGCCCGTTTTCGTCATGAATGCCTCCAAAGGCTAGTCCTCTCCCTGAACCGGAGGCTGGACTGTTCATGGTATAAAGATGCCACTTGTTAAAGTTCGTTGTGTTATGAACCCATACGGCGTGGTCTAGACTGGCGCCTGTGTGTTCACCCAAATGTGCATGCGGTCTCCAAGCGGTATCGAGGAGTGTTCGATCACTCGCATAAATGAGTAAGGCGAGATGCAGATTGGGGTTTTCCGGCAGATTGTCAGTTGGTTTAAGCCAGATATGTTGTTCAGGAGGAAGTGCTTCTGATGCTGTGATGGGTGTTGCCATTCGAACATCGATGGGCGCATCGTCTTTGTTTCGTCCTCTGAGTTCATCACGATTCGGGCAAGATTCAGGCCCGGCCACCTCGGGTACGATGTCCTGATGACTAGGACCCTCAAGTTCTCGGGTGAAGCTTGCCTGCATATGAAAAATTTCGCTCTCAGCTTGTACTGCCTCAACAAGTCGCACATGAAAGTTTTTTCCTTCCTTGATGGACGAGACCTTGAAGTGAATCGGCTGATTGGGTCTGGCAGGCCTTAAAAAGTAAGAGTGTAGTGAGTGTAATTTGAGTGAGCTGGTTTGTGCTGCTGCCACGAAAGCTTGCGCAACCAGAAGGCCTCCAAAAAGGCGATTTTCTACCGTTACCCCTCCAACACCTGACCCGCCAACGAACTCATTGGCAGAAATGGCTTCGAGATCGAGTTTAGCGAGTAGCTTTGTTACTGGGCTAGTGCCGTTGGTCATGATTGGTTTCCTGTGAAAACTTGATCAGGGCGATGAAGCGATAGCCTGCGTGCACGAATTTGCTGTAGGGGAGCATGATGAACAGCGAGAGGACTATCGCCAAGTGTATCGCCAGTAAGATTGGCATCAGCGAGGTTTCTCTTAAAACCAGAAGGATGAGCCCGCTTGCGCTCGATAGAAATAGCATGATGATGAACGAATAATCCAGTCCTGATTGCATTGAAGCGCGCGGATTTGGGTCGCTGTGTAACTTGATCACCCAAAGACCAATGCAGCCAATGACCATCCCGATGCCTCCTATGGTGCCAAGTAGTACCGGTATCGAGAGGTATCCGTAAGGAGCTTCCAGCTCTAAAAAATAGTCATAAAAAGTCGCGACGCATGTGGAAGCGAAACACATCATAAATCCCCACATCACACCTTGGTGGAAATAGCGTCGGTGATTTGAAAATGAATCGTCGACGTCGTTACAGCCCTCCTGCTGGTCACCCCCCAGATAGGTGAGCTTGGCCACATTGTTGAAAGCCGTGATGAGGTCAATCATTCGTAGTTTCTCGAGCGCACAATGTCGCCAGAATCTCCACAATCCTATGCTTATGGCTATCAGCGCAAAGGTCGAAGTAGAACCTGCACTGATGACCATCAATTGATGCGTGATGACGCGATAAAAAGACCCAGGTCCAGTTTCGGCCTGGACCAAAGTCGCTGGATCTTTTAAAACCAATAGAAGCGAAAAAATCAACAACATAGAAAAAGTCACCGCGAGGGTGGTTGAAAGCCCAGAGCGTTCGAACAAGCCTGAAAGGCGTTGTGGCCAGGCAAATTGTTCATAGGAGTTGCCTCGTATTTCAGCCATTTTTTTTGGGATATTGATGTCGAATTCGTGGGGAGCGATGTACTGGCAACCATGGTAACAGGCATTGCAGTTGTGACAGAGATTACTCAGATAAGTGAGATCATTTGACATGAACTCTCGCCGCTGCGTCATGGCAGGGAACACCGCACAGAATCCCTCGCAATAGCGGCAGGCGTTGCAGACGGTCATCATCCGGCGCAGTTCGTCTTCGGCTTGGGACTCTTTAACTATTACAGAAGTGTTCATGGGGAAACGTTACCAGCGATTCTGCCAAATACTCCACCGATCGTCATGCCTGTGCCGGCACAATAACCTTCGCCCAAGATGTTTCCTGCCATGATCTCTCCGGCTGCGGTGACATTACCAAAGGGTGTATCGTCTCTGTTAAGCACTTCAGCGCGTTCATTTATTTTTAGCCCGAGGTAGGTGAAGGTGATACCAGGCTTTAATGGATAAGCAAGAAAAGGGAGAGAGTCCAGGGTCAAAGCCCAGTTGGTTTTGTCTGGACTAAGCCCGAGTGTTTGTTTGCCATCCAATTTAGAGGAGTCGTAATCGCCGTGTTGAACGGCTCGGTTGAATTGCTCAACGGTGGCCCTAAGAATTGGCGGATCAATCTTAAGTTTGGCCGCTAAATCTTCAAGGCTTGAACCTTTGATCGGAGGGAAAATCGAGGGCATAAACCGGTCTTTTACTTTATTATCGACGATTGAGTAGGCGATTTGGCCAGGCTGTTGAGCGACGAGTCTGCCCCAGATCGCGTATCGTTTAGGCCAAAAGTCTTCGCCCTCGTCATAAAAACGGTGGCCTTCCTGGTTTACGACGATGCCAAAACTGACACTGTCGAGTCGACTTACGATACCACCATCGTATTTAGGTGCTCGCGCATCGATGGCAACCGCATGACACTGGGTAGGATCTCCCACTGTTTTGGCACCCGCATTCATGAGCGCCTTCAACAGAGTGCCCCGATTATAAGGTGTTCCTCGGATCAAGAAATTGTCCGCTTTTTTGCCCCAGGCCTCGCGCATCCATTCCTCGTTAGACTGAAAACCACCGCTCGCTGCGATCAGATGTTTGATGCCATAGGTTGTTGTATCGGTTGCTGTTTTTACGTCAATTGAATGGGCTCGATTGTTAGAAATTGAGACTGACGTAATTTCTGAATCGTATCTTACCTTGACTCCTATTTTTTCGGCGTGCGAGTAAAGTTTGTTTAGGAGTGTTTTACCTCCTCCTAAAAAGAAGGCGTTTGTTCGATGCAGGCTCAATGTTCCGCTAAGTGCGGGTTGGAAATGGACATCGCGTTCCTTCAGCCAAGACATCAGAGAGCTGCTTTGTTTTATCATTAAATGTGTGAGCTTCTCATCGGTATTGCCCCGAGTTACTTTCAGAATATCGTCCCAAAACTCGTCTTCACTATAGGACTCCTCAAGGGTTTCAAGAGGGCCAACGTGACTCGCGCGCAGGTTTCTGGTATGCCGAGTGTTGCCTCCGCGCATGTTACTGGGGGCTGATTCGAACAGTGTCACGGAGGCGCCTTTCTCCCTGGCAGTGATCGCGGCACATAGCGCCGCATTACCGCCCCCGGCAACTACTACTTCCAGATCATTCATTGTTCTTATCAACGTTAAATATCAAGGTTCTTTGTCTCTCACACCCAGCTGATTGCCTCTAGCACCCACATCGTATAACTCCCCATGTATTGCTCCAGTGGCAGCAGGGAATAAGTCAGAACCAGTAGGATCAGGAGCACCCAAAGCCCGTAGCGCTCATTGAGAACGCGATATTGATAAGAGAACTTCCGAGGAAGAAAGTAGGGCAGCACATAGTGCCCATCCAGAGGTCCTAAAGGAATAAGATTGAAAGTCATCAGCAGCAAATTAATCTGGGCAAACAAAATAAAGAATAAATCCATTCCATCATTTTCTATTCCCTGATTTTTAAGGATCAGGAAAAAATTCCAACCGACGATTGCGAGTAAGAGGTTCATACCCGGACCGGCGAGGGCGACCTTGAGATAGGAAAACGTGGAGCGAAACTGACGCGGATCTACGGGTACAGGTTTCGCGTAACCGATTCCGATCAAGATCACCATGATCAGACCCGAGGGGTCTATATGCTTGATCGGGTTGATGGTGAGTCGGCCTAGCTGCTGAGCAGTATTGTCTCCTTCGAATCTTGCGACGATCGCATGACCGTACTCATGGAAGGATAAAGACAACAATAAAGCCACTAATAACAGGATAAAGACGGCATATTGACCTCCACTAATAAGTGAAATCATGGTTATGGCTTGCCAAAAAAAGGTTAGCGCTATTTTCCCTTAAATTCGGGCTGCCGTCTTTCTTTAAACGCTTTGATGCCCTCTTTAAAGTCCATGGTCTCTCGGGCTTTGTCTTGGCCCCAGCTTTCAAGGGCAGCGCTATCCCATGGCTCTCGGGTGAGGGATTTAAGAACCGCTTGTTTGGTCAGAGCGAACTGGATGGTCGGTCCGGCAGCAAGCTTATTAGCAAATTCCATGGTTTTATCCACGAGCTCATTCTCTGATACGATTGGCTCAATCAACCCGGCTCCTTCTGCTTGCTGCAGTGGGATATCCTCACCTGAGTAAAGCCATTTAAGGGCTCGGCTATAGCCAGCCAATCTAGGTAAGGTCCAGGTGATCAGATCGTCCGGATGAATGCCTCGTTTGCTCCAGATCGGAATAAGCCTGGATTTGTCTGAGCAAATTCTAAAATCACAAAGTAGGGCAACTCCTAAACCGCCTCCTGCGGCAACACCGTTTACGGCAGCGATCGTAGGCTTGGGCATTTCGAGCAGTTCAACGCACCAGGAAAATTCCGGATCCGCAGGGCCTCTCGGCCAGGGTCTGCTGTCTTCAGCGCGTAGATCAGCACCAGAACAAAACGCGTTTCCTGCTCCTGTTAACACAAGCGCACGTACCGAGCTGTTTTGTTTAACTTCCGTAACAAGCTCTTTGATGCCAATTCTTAAAGCGCCATTGAAGGCATTAAGCACCTCTGGGCGATTAAGTGTCGCGACCACAACTCCATTGTCGTGGTGCTCGACATGTAGTTCTTGAGGATAATCTGGCATCAAGTGGCTATTCCTCCAACAGGATAGGTAGGCTCTGCTGGTAGGCGACTTTAGCGAGTGCTTTCACTTCGCTGTGTGTCTTACTCCCCAAAGGGTGATCGAGCAAGGTAAACGGATAATCTGGTAAGCCCATCATCCTGGCGATATTTTTAGCGGTGACTTCAAAGGGGATCGTGCATAAGACGACCGCTCGCTTGCCGCTTTGTTCGAAGGTGATGCCGTCATGCAAACTGCACGTCGAACAACTGCCTCAGTCGCCGGCTGCTGTAATCAGGAAATCACACTCAGAAACTAACTTATCGATCGTCTCGCTCGGCGCTGGTGCGCTGGCGTTACGCTTGAAGCGCACGTTTCTTATGTCGCAGCGGTACTCCATTTGAAAGAGCGCTGCAGTTTCTTTGAGCAGCACGTCAGCATTTAACTTGCTGTTAGATAACAGGCCGATGGTTTTTCCTTCCAAGCTGCTTAGTGCAGGAGCTCTGGAATGGCTCTGTCCAGGGTCGCTCGAGGTGGGGTCAACTAATTGCATAGGCTCTCCTTGGTTTTGTTAACAGTCGATGCAAACGCCGATGGGTTTGGTTTGCATTAAAGATCCTCTGGTACGGCTCCAAGAGGGGATAAAAGCCGAGTGCCCTCCGGCATCGCCTCCGCCGACAGTAATCAGAATATCCTCGCTGGACATTCCTCTGTGTAGGTCTTCGCGTCCCTGGAGCTCGTGTTCCTTCGGCGAGTACTTGCCGACGTCTTTTATTTTCTCGACGCTACGTTTTGCCTGTTCGAACAAGTATTGTTGGCCATCTGACCTGCTCCATCCAGTGCTCGCGACAATCTCGGCGTGCTCCGGCGATAAAATGACGACAGATTGACCCGTTGTGATGCAGCCTAAGTTGGCCATACTGTCGGCTACGGTATCGAGTATGGCCTCTGGTGAATTACCACCGTGATTTTCAACATTACAAAACCCTGCACCCGCAAATACGGTCACCGAGCTGATGTCCTTGCCGTAATCCATCTCTTCGTTCAGGCCAGGCCAGGGGTTCTTATCAGCTCTCTCGGCGATACAAAAAGAATACTTTCCAGGATTTCCCTGAGTAGATTTGTCAGCGATACCGGGCGTCATCCGAAACACGTTAAGAATGATAAGCCTCACTGCACGACCAATGGTCGCGTTTGCTCTATTTCCCGGCCCAAAGAGATTAACTCCAGCATTCATGTTGATTTCATCGACGATTGGCCCGCTGACAATTAATAAAGGAGCAGACCCTCCTGTGCTGGCTGTGCTGCCATGAAAATTGTAAGGAGTTTCTTCCATGGCCTCGAAGGCAGCGACAACTATCGGGAAATATTCAGGTAAACAGCCTGCCATCACCGCGTTGACTGCCGCGGACTTGATTGACAATTCCAGGCCCGTTGCCGGGTGCTTGGAGATTATGGTTTCTGGTGGTCGTCCTTCAAAAGCTAGCATGGCCTCGACTCGTGACGCTTCAGGGGGAACCACAGGTAGGCCATCGGTCCAGCCTTGCTCGTAGCAATAGTCGATGGCCGCTAGCGCGTCATCTGGAACATCGTGAATTTGATTGGCTTCGCTCAAAATTACTCTCCAAACAGAAATCGTCGGGGGTTATTCACAAACAGGTTTTCAATATCGGACTCGCTAGCCCCCATTTCCTTGAGTTCTGGGATCACGTGCCGGTGCATATAAAGAAACTGGTCCGGGTTAGCCTTTTGAAATTGGTGCTCGTCGGGGATAGTCCCGTCAGGGAGTTCCTTGTGAATGTGGATGCAGATGCAGTCGTGCGACGGGCAAAGTTGATCCGAGTACCCCATGTCCATGAGCTTTTTAAGAGTGACCGTTCTCATATGCGGACTGACGCCGTTTCCCGGATATCGGTCCAGTCCGATAAAGCAGCCCTGGTCCAGGATCCACTGCAGGTACTCCGTGTCAGTGGGTGTCGTTGCAATGGTCGATCTTTACTCGAGTCAAGTCGACTCCTTCTTCCTTAAAGATTTTAATTTGTCGCTTTGCGACGTGCCCCGTCGGAAAAGAATGCGCCATAAGAGGAACGCCCGTTTCGAGGTGAGTCCTTGCGGCTGCTCGGGCCATCACTTCAAGGGGAGGGGTCACGCTCTCAAAATCGGCAGCGCACTTGACGAGTCCCCGCTTTAATGTTCGTTCCCCGAAATCCTTCGGTGACGTCTCTGATGAACTCTTTTGCCATTTGATTCGGCCCTACGCCAACCAAAAAACGGGGTACGTCCAACCACCAACCAGTGACGTTGATGAGATTCATGCCGGAACCTTCAGACACAGTCCTTAAAAACTCGGGGGTCTCTGCCCAGATCAAAGGTCGTGCAATCCACCATCGTATCGATGCCGCCATCCTTGGCTTTTTTAAGACTCTCGATCGCCCGCTCTTCTCTATTGGGACCCAACAGGTCGGGGTAATGCCTTGACATCCCGCTGGGCGCGATCATGACGTGCTCGTGTATTAAGGTAAATCCAAGCTGGTCATGTTCGATCGGACCCAAAACGCTGTTTACCGTAGCCATATATCTTCCCCACCTTCCTATTGCATTAGTTTAATCGGAATGACTAGAAAGTCACGGCGCCATATGGTTGGGTTCGTGGTGTGCAGTAAGACTTAGAGAAAAGAGGACCGCCGGAGTTGACGGTCTTCTTGACTTTTTTTAGCGAGTTTGTCGTAAAAGTTTTATTGTGAACTCCTGGCCTACCGCGGTGACTACATCAATGTGAAAGGCATCGATCGAAGGGCGTGAGTACCTAAGCTGGGCAAGTCCACCCTCGCCGACGGCTTTGAAGGTCACCGAGTTTTCGGTAATCTCGCTCATGGTCATCTTTTGGGCGCCTGGTGTTCTGGAGATAAAACCCATATCCCACTGTTGAATGTAAAGATCGAGGGTTCCGCCGGCTTCCTCGATATAGACCATCTCGATCATTCCCATCCCGTCGGGCCCGGTCTGACGAACAAGCGAAGCGATTGTGCCGGCTCGAGGTAGAGACCAATTCTCTTCGAGTGCGGCAGGGCCCATTTGACCGTCCCAGCTACCTGTGAGCCAGTCTAGGTCGGTGACTTTGACATGATCGTCAGAAAGCACGCTGAGCGGCATGATAAGGGTAAAAGCTAATAGAAATAGTTTGTACATGGTCTGTCCAGTTTCGCTAAAGCGTTGCTGTAAGACGCTAAATGACTCTATGCCTAGACGCAAGTTTGAAGCAGTTTTGTCTGTTTTTAGATTGGAGGTTTACGAAAGAGGGAGGTCCGGGGAAATCATTAATCTCGATTTCCCCAGACGAGCGCACTAGGACCCGCCAGATGGACTCGGATCAGCCAGCACCTTGCCGTGTATAACTGCCGGTTTGCCTCCGTTGACCGTGATCTGGTCGTCGGTGGGCTTGGCTCCGATGTAGTTGTCTCCGCCGTTAGGCCCGACATCTATCATCAATTCATCGGGGACAAGATCTGCCGAGGTTGCTGTATAGGTCAGGGTGCCCTTGGCGTCGGCAGCCAGTGACAGGAACTCTTCGCCGTTTAACGCCTTAACCTTGTACTTAGTCCCGGTCACCTTGTCGGTTACTTCTGAACCGGTTGGTATGATGAATCGAGAGATGTAGCGATAATTATCTTTCCATTCCCCGTCGAAGTATTGTCCTTTGCTCTCTCCAGTATTGATGTCTATGACATAGCCCGGAATGCCGTGAAGGTCTCCGAAACCATTATAATTTAAGCGCAGATCTTTGCCTCGATCGTTGCCATACTCAGCCGTATCAGGCACCTGGAAGTAAAGCATCTTGGGTGGATCAAAGCTCACCTTGCTACCTGCCTCATCGTAAATCTCGAAGGCTGGCGCCACCTCCATCATGATGTTGTAGGTGGTCAACGTCTTGTTGCTCCACATCTTGTCGACACAATATCTAGTCTGGGCTTTTTCAGAAGCGCTCCACCAGGGCGGAGTGATGCCATCATACTCTCCCGCGTTATTCTTGGAGCATTCCAACTCACTGATTTTGTTAGCAAGTACCAACGGTCCGCTGTTAAGTCCCCAGGACATTTCCCTTATATCACCGCGAGCATTGATAAACTGCGCGCCCTGGAAGAAGGAGTAGGGATCCCTAATTGTGCCAGCTGACATTTGTGTCTTCAGATCGCTGGTTATCCCAGTTGCTAAAGGCGAGCCATTCTCGTAGATCATGTCATTGGTGATCGAGTAAGCCGTCATCTCGCTGGCCAGCATGCCATCGACCCATTCGCCTTGTTGGAAGGTGATCTGCTCTTCATCGCAATCTGGGCACCACTTGATGGTATAGGGGCTGCCAGCGGCTTCAGTTGCTGTTACCTCTGGACCCGCCTCTGCATAGGGTGAGGGGGATCCAGTCGGGTTGCCATTGTTATCTGGTTCATACTGAATCATTCCAGCACCACTTGTCGCTGCCGCCGCTGCTTTTTGAAAGGCATCGCCAAAAGTCTGTGGTACTTTGGTTGATGTCGGGCACTCGGTCAGGCACTTGAGTCCCCCCGCCGCTGCGATTTCGGTAAAGTCTTTGACCACTGATGTGATCTCTGACGACACGCCCGAGCTCGTGTCGTTCCGTTTGGCCTCGTCAGTAGCTCCTTCTGGTGCGGTGCCATCCGTGGGATTGTTCATCGCCTGCTGGGTGATCGAGTATCCCTGCTGGGTATCGTGGCTGTAAACGTGTAAGTGCGCGTAGTCCGTGAACTCCCAATCTGTTCCTGCGTCCCAGGTTTTTTTCATAGTGGCGAGCCACTGGGTAGTGGTGAACTCGATCGGCGTTGTGAGTGCCTCTTTCGAATAGTTTGGAAAGAACTTAACCCCTTCAGTTAACGTGAACTTCTGGGTTGCTTTATCGAACTTGCCTTCATACTCCTGATAGGTGCTCGAGTCGGCGAGCGCCGCATTGAGCGCCTGCAACTCTTTCCGCCAGTAGGTATCCCCGGCAAGATTCATACCTAGGGACAGGCCGTGGAGGTCGTTGAGCGCGACGTACTGTTTTTCGCGTTTTTCTACGCGCGTGTACTTATCCTTTAAGGTGTACTTGGGAGGAGTAGAGCCTTCGTTGGCTGCAAAGTCTTCCTTCTCGAACTGCACACTGTCTGTTACTGAACCTATGGACTCGGGATCAACGTGAACCCCCCAGTATCCCGCATAAGCAAAGATTTCCTGCTCGTTCGCGGCCCCTTCGTTTAGTGTAGCTCTTAAGGGAAACGCCTGGTTCGATAGCTCGTAACGGGCTCCGGCCTGGTCATAGACGCCATAGCGCCATACGTTACGGTAGGCCTTGGCTACGTCCGTCGAGTAGCATATCTCTCCAGTTGCCAGCCCATCGCCGTCGACGGGTGTATAATCGGCCCTGGCAGGTGCAAAGGTTTCTGGATCGGGGTTTGAAAAGTCGATCAACTCTGCTTTTAAAAGCTTCTTGCAGAATACTTTGTTCGTGGCATCGACAACGAAGCCATTTTGCACAAACACGGTATCTGGGCTATCGCCACCATCGTTACCGCCTTCAACGCCGCCCATGTCGTCGCCGCCTATCCAGACTTCTTCCAGGTAGATGCCTTCAATGTTTCCATTGGTTTCAAAGTTGGCGACCACATTGGCATTCATTTGTATACCATTGTCTTTAAATCGTAATACTTTGCCTTGTGAGTCAATGTAACCTATACCAAAAGGTGATCCTTTGGGGAGAGTTTCGCATTCGGGACACATCTGCATGTCCTTGCCAGCGGAGAGTGCATAGCGCATTGACCATTCGCCTTTCGGGTTATCTAAGCTAACTCCTGCCGTCTGAACCATATCGATATAAACATCAATAAACATTTCCCTGGTCTGACCGCCGTCTTCTTCTTTAAGGATCAGAGCAAACCATCCTTTAGTAAGCACTGGATCGTTTTCGCCGTCACCACGAGTGACATTCAATATTGCGGTTGAGCCCGTCTTTTGCTCGGTAGTGGCGCCTTTCTTATCGCCGGATGAAGCTCCACTTTTCTTTGGAGCTGCGCTGTCGCCAGAAGAGCTGGCCGCACTGACCGTCTCGCATTCGTCCGCGTAAACGGTTGCCTTGTAGATGCCGTCATTGACGAATTCTTCTGAACGGGTGTTCTTAAAGAAACAAATGATCTCATTCACCATAGCTAAAGCTTCGTTCGCACCGGAGCCCGACACGAAATAGTTAGTAGGATCATCATCATACGCAGCCCCAGAAACAAAGAGGGGGGCAAGCATTAAACAGATTGTTGTTACTAATTTTTTCATCATCCCTTCCTTACCTTATTTGGTCTCTAGTACTTTAACTTGTTCCGGTACCGTGTAGCCCGCTCTACCTGCAGCGCCTTTTTTCTGAACGTTCGAGATGAGTGGAAACAGGTCATCTGCGTCGAGAGTACCGTCACCATCATCATCCGGATCGGTATTGTTGCCGATACCATCTCCATCCGTATCAAGAGTTTCTGTCGACACTAAAGGGAAAGCGTCTGATGCGTCGGCTACGCCATCACCATCATCGTCCGTATCTGCAGTCATTCCGGCAGTCTGGCAAGCAGAATCACAATCATCAGGTCTGCCATCTTTATCTGTATCGGTCAGTGCGCCAAGTGAGACTAAGGGGAAGGCATCCGCGGTATCAACTACGCTATCACCGTCATCGTCTGTGTCGGCATTGTTTCCGGTGTTGTCACCATCTGTATCGACTGATTCATCTTTATTGAGAGAAAACGCATCTTTTGAGTCCTCGACACCATCATTATCATCGTCAGTGTCCAGCAAGTCCGATATGCCATCCCCATCGGTATCTGCCACCGCAATAGCTGAGGTAGAATCCTTAAATAAAGTTGTCGTTTCCGTTGCAGTAGTAAACGCAGCGGTATCCGTAGTTCCGGCCGCTAGGCTTTCAACAGATGCTAGGAGATCCGTTTGAGCGGCCTCGGCGATTTCCTTAGCTGTATCGCCCGTTGGGTCGATCGAAGGGTCGGCAACTATAGCATTCAAGTCTGCGACACTATTTGCAACTGCCGACATTGCAGTTGCGTCCACTGTTGAGGTTGAGTCCACTGCAGCAACCGTATCGCTCAGGACCTCGGTCACTGTCGCAGGGCTCGTCAAATCCACCGTATCGTTTGTTGTCGCAATCTCTACAATTTGAGCCGCGACGGCTTCAGAGAGCGCTGTTGCCGATGAGGCTGCACCGTCACTGACTAAGCTGTCCGCAGTTTGTAAAATTAGGCCCATTTGCTGGTTCTTACGTTGAAGTTCTTGCGCCGTGGCGTCCCCTGCCTCTGCCAATGCCCAGGTATCGGTCGTCAAGAGTTCATCAACAGTCCCCGTTATACCGAGTGCAGTCAGAACCTTGGCCTGTTCTTCAGGCGTTGACGCAGAAGAGATAACGGTGGTGAGAGGCGTAACAGAAACCGGTTTCGTTGGATCCGACGGTAAGGTCGAGATAAGCGCTATGTTTGGTAGCTCTTTGCCGGTCGCGGTGTCTGTTCCGCCAATCGACACGATCTTTTTGGTTATGCCTGCTACCGCAACGCCTGGGGGCGCCTTAAAGAAGCCATTAGCGTCTGAGGTTACACTGGTTTCGTTTTCGTCTAGTGTCCCGTCATCGTCAAGATCAATAAAGACTTGGGCTCCTGATAGAGGACCATCGATGATCCGACCCTCCACAGCATCTGTCACGGTGACGGACAGAGACAATGTTGTGGTAGCTCCTTGGGGGTCTGCGCCTTGTACTGTCACGTTATAAGTGTTGTCACCATCGCTATCTCCGGCATTTTCAAAATCAGGGGCTGTAGTAAAAGTGAGCGCTCCACCAGAAGTTATTGCAAAGCTCCCTGAATCTGCTCCACCTGTTATCGTTTGGGAAACTCCACTAGCTCCGCTCTCTGAGTCTTTAGCCTCAATAGTCGCGATGGTTGTGCTACCTTCAATGACACTCAAGCTGCCGGGATTAGTTAGCGTAGGCGGCGTATTTGGATCGCCGCCGCTGCTGCAGGCGGATAGTACGAATGTTGTAATGACAAGGAGACCATATCTAGAAATTTTCTGCATTGTACGATGGCTCAATTATTCGGAGCCGTTAAACTTAACCTGTGTTCGTTGGTTATTCAACTTTGATGCGTTTTGCAGTAAGTAAGAATGTCCCGGTCTATTTAGGAAGTCTGGGTTTGGTTCCGATTATTCCCTCGGAGGTAAGTT
Source organism: Candidatus Azotimanducaceae bacterium (assembly GCA_045560825.1). GTDB lineage: Bacteria > Pseudomonadota > Gammaproteobacteria > Pseudomonadales > Azotimanducaceae > UBA4421. The sequence continues at coordinate 20,798 of JBJKYX010000015.1, read as the reverse complement.
CGGCTAAATCGGACTCACTAAGTCCTAGAAGATTTCCTAAGATCTCTTTGTTGTGTTGTCCCAAGATGGGTGCTGGCTTGGAGATTGGAATGGGCTCTTTGCCAGACCGATAAGGTGTGCTTGGGTGCGGAATCGTGCCCACGAAGTCACGTTTGAGCCACTGAACGTAGTTTCGATCTAAAAGCTGTGGATCGTTGAGTAGTTCAGAAGAGTTATTTAGAACGGAAGCGCAAATACCGTTGTGTTGGAGTTCTTCCATCAGCGCTTTTTTGTCCCGTGTTCGTGTCCATTCCGCAAGCGCTTTGTTAAGTTGACCTCTTCTTTGTAACCGGTCAGAAAGGTCATCATAATCTAGGTCTGTTATCTGTCGTAAGCGGTCCCACTCTGGCTCATCAAATACCTGAATAAGAATCCAGTTGTCCTCTCCACAGCAGGGGTAGACGCCGTAGGGTGCGTAATCAGGATGCGAATTCCCGTATCTTTCAAAGGAAGTTCCCTCAACAGACTGCTGTAAGATGCCGTGTATAGCAGTGGGAAAAGACATTCAGCTTGATTAAGATCAATGAACTGTCCCTGGCCGGTTTTTGATTTGTGCATTAATGCAGTGAGAATAGCCGATACCCCGTTTAGACCGGCAATTGAGTCCCCAAGCGCGACGTGTTGCATGGTTGGCGGATCCTCAGCCCAGCCATTAAGGTGTGGTAAACCAGAGGAGTGCTCGATCGTGGAACCATAGGCTCGAAATTCCGCCAGGGACCGTCACTTCCAAAGGCAGGCATCGATAGCATCACAATTTGCCTGTTAGCCTCACGAATCTCTTCGTAGGAGAGATTGAGTTTTTGTAGAGTTCCGCCTGAGAAATTTTCGATCAGTGCATCCGATTGGGAGACGAGTTTCAGAAGTAGTTCCCTTCCTCGTTCTGTTTCAAGGTCTAAAGTAATGTCTAGCTTATTGCGGTTGGCGTATAGGTATGCCGCTGATTTTTCAGCTCCGTTATCGTCGATCCATTCCTGGGTGGCCTCCCAACTTCGCCACCAGTCAAATCGAACACACCCTTCTACTTTAATGACCTCCGCGCCCATATCGGCTAGGTGTCGAGCAGCGAGAGGCCCAGCCCATCCCATGGATAAGTCGACAATACGAAGGCCGGAGAGAATGTCTTTCATGAGCGGCTTCCTATTTCCTTCATCTGATCCCAAGCCTCTTGGTCTTGACCCATATCGCTGACAGATCCACCCAAATTGGGTGGTGTTTTAAACAATCTAAAGGGGGTGGAGGGGACCTGATAAGTATAGCCTGCCTGGTTTACATAGCTGAAAGCATTGCGATTGATATACTGATCGACTTCAAAGAGTTCCTCCATCGTCGGTACTCGGGCCAAGGGTATCCGGGCTTGCTGGCCTTTGTAGAATAGTTCTTCTGCAGAGTGACTTTGAAGTTTCTCCAGAATCATGGGTTCGATTAGATCGGCTGCTTCGAGTCGATTCATGCTAGCGTGAAATAGTGGGGTTTGCGCGAGCTCGTCTAGTTCCAACAGCTTACAAAAACTCTCCCACTGGGAAGGCGAAAGCACCGTAATGCCTAACCATCCATCCTTGCAGGGATAGACACCCAGAGGGTAGGTAGGCGCAAATCGGTTGACGCCTAGTCTAGGTGTAATGTCGACCTGAGTCTCCGCGTGCAAGAGCGCCGCGTCAGTTAGGCACATATTTGCCTCAAAAATTGAGGTGTCGAGATGGAAAGGCTTCGCATTATTTTTTAGCGAATTGCCTAACAAATGACCTAGGCTTCCCACGTAAGCGGTTAACCCGCCAATAATCTGAGTCTGATAGCCGGTTGGTAGTATCGGCGGGCCCTCTGGAGGACCTATTGTGCGAACCTGGCCAATCAGTGACTGGATCATAGCATCTGACCCTTTGAACCGATGATAGGGGCCGGTTTTACCGAACCAACTGATAGCGCTCGTGTTGGTTTGAATAGTGGACTCATCGATCTGGTCGATGTTTTGATCGTAGATGACGAGGTCAGCTATTTGAAGTTCTTCAGGCTTTAGAGTGCTTACGCTTTTTTTGTTCGTATTTAGGTAGCCATGCATGGCGCTTTCTTTCGTGTCTGGAATGAACGGCTTGATTTTGCGAGTTGGAAAACCTTCTTCGGGTTCGAAATTGAATACTTGTGCGCCATAGTCGGCAAATAGCTTAGCGGAATAACACGTCGCAATCGTTCCGGAAATATCAACAATGGTCAGATCCTGGAGCGCTTGCATCTCAGTCAACTTTTTCGAGAAACTCAATCAAAGCCTTATTGACCTCTTCCGGAGCTTCTTGCTGGGTCCAGTGACCGATTTTGGGAATGAGTTTGTTTACTCTCAGGTCAGGCACGTGTTTGTCCAGCTCCTTTAGTGCGTCGGCGGCCATCAAAATCACCCCATCTCTCTCACCAGCCACGAACAGTGCAGGTTGTGATATCTGTCGAGGCGAATCTTTAGTCAGTTCCCAGGTTAGGTCCATGTTGCGGTAGTAGCACAAGGGGCCTCTGAAACCACTTTGTTTGAATTCGCTTGCATAAAAATTTACGTCTTCCTCAGAAATCCAAGGCCCCATTTGTGTGCCAGGATCGGGAAGATCTGAGAGGAGATCAGCGTCCGCTGTTTTCTCGCTGAGTAAGCTGGTGTTCATCTCGCCGCTAGCCATGTGGTAGAACTTACGGATAGTCTGCGCTGGATCCTTTTCAAGTTCGGCCTCGGCTTTGCCCGGTTCTTGAAAATAAAGTTGGTAAAAAAAGCGATCCTTGAATATGGCTTTCAGTGTGGCCAGAGGAGGCGAGTCTCCCCGAGGCCTAAAGGGAACGGAGAGCGCTCCCACCGCAGAGACTTTATCAGCATGATTTAACGCGCAGCTCCAGGCAGTCGGTGCACCCCAATCATGACCGAATACCACAGCTGTTTCGTAGCCGAGCGCCGGAATAAGTCCAATAATATCGTTGACCACCTCAACCTGATTGTAGGCCTCTATCTCAAAGGGCTTATCGCTTTCTCCGTAGCCTCTCATGTCCGGGGCTACCGCATGATAACCGGCCTCTGCAAGAGCGCTGAATTGGTGTCGCCAGGAATACCAAGACTCAGGAAAACCGTGGAGCATCAGAACCAGAGGCCCTTCACCTTGTTCGGCGATATTCAGGGATATTCCGTTGGTCTCTACTCTGCGCTGATTGATGTTGGGGTACTTCTGAGAATCCGTCATCGATGGTTACCTTTTAAATGAAAGCCTAAACACAATAATAGTCACAAGGGTTCGTGTGCTGTCAACGGCTTAGTTACTTACAGGCCTGCTCGAGTTAAGCTTTGAGGCGAAAAATTGGGGGAAAGAAAAATGTGGATGAGGTTAAGGCAGATCGCGCTGGTCGCGAATGATTTAAAGGTTGCTGAATCGCAGCTGACCGAGGTGCTCGGGTTGCAGGTTTGTTACAGGGACCCAGGAGTTGAGGTCTTTGGACTCAATAATATTCTGCTGCCGGTGGGTAATCAGTTGCTCGAGGTGGTCTCCCCGTTCAAAGAGGATACGGCTGGCGGTCGTTATCTGGATCGAAGAGAGGGTGACGGCGGTTATATGGTGATTACACAGGTGGATGATCACAAGCCTCGAGTCGCGCGCGTGAAGGAGTTGGGCGTACGCACCGTGGCGTATCGGGATGGAGAGGACTACGGACTAATGCAATTGCATCCAAAGGATACGGGTGGTTCTTTTTTCGAGATTGATGAGCAACGAGGGGACAACGCACATGCCCCTGACGGGCCTTGGCACCCAGCTGGCCCTGACTGGCAGCGAGCCAAGCAGATTGATCGTGTGTCAGGAATCTCAGCAGCTGAGATCCAGTGCGATGACCCTGAAGCTGTGGGTTCCCGTTGGTCTGAAATCGCCCAACTACCGTTAGAGAACAACACTTTGACCTTGGATAACGCCAGCATCAGATTTGTGGAATGCAGTGATGGACGACCAGAAGGTCTGGGTGGTATTGACGTGATCTGCAGGGATTTTGACTCGGTGCTCGGTGCGGCGCTTAACTTGGATGCGCAAACGGATGAGAATCAAGTTATGCTTTGCGGATTGAGGATAAATTTGATTAGGGAATAGTGATGACTTATGAAACGATTTTAGTAGATGTGGTCGATTCTGTTAGCGTGTTAACAATGAATCGCCCGGAAAGACTGAATGCCTGGACTCCCAGGATGGGAGCCGAACTCTCGGAAGCGATCCAGATCGCGAATGAAGATGATGATGTCGTTGCGATGGTGTTGACTGGAGAGGGTAGAGGGTTTTGTGCAGGGGCGGACATAGAAGCGGTCTTCAAGGCGCAGGCCGATGGTAAAGACACGGGTAATTCTGGTGGGACTCGGGACTGGGTTAATCAAATCAGAGAGTCAAAGCCAATGGTCGCCGCTATTAACGGAGCGGCGGTGGGGGTCGGGCTGACCCAGGTACTCCCAATGGACTATCTCATCGCCTCTGAGCAAGCGAAACTTAGCATGCGATTTGTCAAGATGGGACTGGTTCCGGAGCTTGCAAGTTCACATTTTTTAGCAAGCCGCCTGGGTTTTGGTAACGCCAGTGAACTGATGTTATCAGGGAAAACGATAATGGCGAGCGAAGCCAAGGAGCTTGGCTTGGTGGATAGAGTGACCAGCCAGGAAGAACTGGTGCCAGCAGCAATCGAGGTGGCAAGAGGCATGGGCGACAATCCTCTCGCCTCTGTCAGGCACATTAAAAAATTACTTACTGCTAATGCGAGCGATTCAGATCTCAAGGCCGTTCAGAAACGAGAAATGGAAGCGCTGCAAGAGTGCTATGTCTCAGAAGAGCACAAGGAAGCGATCAGCGCCTTTCTTGAAAAGCGTGAGCCAGATTTCAAGGCAGCCAGAAATCGCTGAAAACAGATTCTTCAATTCAAAGTTCCCGGAGGAATAGATGCCAAGACTCAGAGAAGTGCCTAGAGATCAAGTCGATAAAGAATTGTTGCCCTTATATGAGGCGCTTTTTGGCCCTGATAGAGATCCGGTAGAAGAACCAGGCACGGCAACAGGAACTCCGGGGAACTGGTGGACTGTTTTTGCGCTAGTGCCGGACTGTATGAAACATGCAGTCGATGGGTTCAAATTTTATCGAGGTAGAAATCGTTATATTAGTGCGGAATTGAGAGAGCTCGGTCAGGCGAGAGCTGGCTTCGCTCGTGGTAGTCAGTTTGTTTTTTCGCAGCACTGTAAAGCGCTCAGAGCATGTGGTTTTAGCGAAGAACAAATAGCAGCGATTCCTCACTGGTCGGCAACCGATTTATTTAGCGATATTGAACGTGCAGTCCTGGCCTATACTGATGATCTTGTTTTAGGTGGTGGAAGGAGTTCGGATGCAGTTTTTTCGATGCTGAAGGATCATCTCAGTGATGAGGCAATCTTGGAATTAACGTATATCACTTGCATGTATGAAATGCATGCGACGATGACTCGAGCCTTAAGGCTTGAATTTGACGACGTTGACGAACGGATAACCGAGGTCCCTCTTCCCGATGGAGAGAAAAAGGACATTGATTTCATGAGGGTGATTGAACGACAGGATTAGTCGCCGTTGAAAACTGGGGCTCTTTTCTCCATGAATGCTCTCACTGCCTCTTTGTGATCATTGGTTTCCGCGCAGCGCATCAATCGGTCAGCTTCCTGAGCAAGCGCACCTCGTAAGTCCAGTTCTAGCGCTTTATTTATATTCTCCTTCATATAACCAATTGCGATGGGAGGGCCTGACGCAATTTGTTTCGCGAGCTCCATGGTCGAATTCTGCAGCTGATCGTCTGGCACGATCTCGTTGAATAGGCCTAACGCCAGGCATTCATCCGATTGAACTCGCCGACCTGTAAAAAAGAGCTCTTTCGCTTTTGCCACTCCTACGAGTTGAGTCAGCAACCAGCTGCCGCCATAGTCCCCTGAAAATCCGACGTTACGATAGCCGGTTCCAATAAATGCTGATTCAGCCCCTACTCGGATGTCGCAGGCGAGGGCAATACACATTCCCGCGCCCACCGCTGGTCCAGGAAGCGAAGCGATTGTTGGTTTAGCATGCTCAAAAAGCCGCAGTGTCAGTGTTTCTTGTTTATGTTGAAGGGTGTTCACTCGATCTTGGACGGTAGGTGGCTTCTTTGGGGTTTCAGTATTAGAACCTCCACCCATACCTGATACGTCGCCGCCGGCACAAAATGCATTGCCTGCGCCAGTGATCACAATACAGCCAACCTCTTGGTTGGTGTTGAGCTCAAATAGGGTTTGGCGTAGTGCTGGGGTTAGATTGTCGGATAAAGCATTCTTCCTTTCGGGTCGGTTGAGCGTAATGAGAGCTACGCGCTCATCGAGTGAACATAAAAGCTCATCTGTTCCTGTATCAATTTGATTCGTCATTGCTCAGATATCTCCATCATTTTTCATTGAGTTGAGTTGGTCTTCTGTGTAGCCAAGTTCTTTGAGAGTGCTCATCGTCGAGCTCCCTACCCGTGGCCCAGGGTGATTTGTTCGTCCAGGCGTTTTGCTCAGTTTGGGAAGAATTGCCGGTATCTTTAGAGCGCTTCCGTCGACCTCGACTTCTTCAAAAAGATCGCGAGATTGGTAATGAGGGTCTTCGAGCATGTCTTTTATGTTGTAGATTAGACCCACGGGAACCTCGGCATCCTCCAGAATCTGCATGACCTGCGTGCTTGCTCTGGAGTTAGTCCAAAAGGCGATGGCATCGTCTATTTCTAGCTGGTTTTCGACTCTCCCGCTGTTAGTGCTCAGCTTTGGGTCATTGGCAAGATCGGTTCGTCCTATGGCATTCATTAGCCGAACGTAAATCGAATCGCCATTCGCACCGATGACGACGTGTTTATTATCTGAACAAAGGTAGGTATTGGTGGGAACAATTCCTGTTAACGTGGAGCCAGAGGGCTCTCTAATAGCTCCAGCTCCGTCGAATTCTGGCAACACGCCCTCCATCAAGTTAAACATAGACTCATATAGAGCAACATCGATGACCTGGCCTCCCGTTCCCCGATTTTGTTTGCGTTCAAGCAACGCCATCAAGACTCCGAGCACCGCGTGAAGCCCGGCCACTGTATCTCCCATACTAAGATTGGGTCTCACTGGTGGTCGATCTTCAAAACCGTTTAGGTAACGAAACCCGCTGAACGCTTCCGTAACCGAAGCGTAACCAGGTTTTTTGCTGTAAGGACCTGTCTGGCCATAGCCTGATACCCGGACGTAGATCAGATTGGGGTTTTCTTGTTCAAGATCGTCAGGTCCCAGTCCCCATTTCTCCATGGTTCCTGGTTTGAAATTCTCTATTAGAACGTCGGCTTCTTTTGCGAGTTTTGCCACCACCTCACGACCTTTAGCGCTTCGAAGATTTGCGGTAACAGACTTTTTATTTCGGCCGAGTGACTGCCACCAAAATGAGGTGCCTTTATCATCGAGCAGTCGCCATTCCCGGATAGGGTCTCCCTTACCAGGAGGCTCGACCTTGATGACCTCGGCGCCGAAGTAGCCGAGGAAAGTGCCGGTAAAAGGACCCGCAAGGAGCTGACCCACCTCAAGAACCTTTATTCCATCAAGTGGTCTGGGAGCGGTCACTAATTAAGTGTCCCGATTTGCTTGGTTGCGCGGCACATCTTTAAAGGGCCCGGTATCAAATCGGGTTTCTTTTGGCATATTCAAGACCCGCTCGGCGATGATGTTCTTTTGAATTTCGTCCGTACCGCCAGCGATGGAAACTGCCGGTACTGAGACCAGTATTTCAGCAATAACTCCTTCCATAGGGCTGCTGTCTCCGGTCAGCATCGCATCTGAACCGGTGATCATCGTATGGACCCGGGAAGCAAGTCTAGCTATGTTGCTGGCAGCCAGTTTGCCCAAAGATCCTTCAGGCCCCTGAGGCTTACCGGCAATTTGCGCAGCCCTGGCTCTCGCTGCGGTCCACTGAGCGCTGTTGTTGAGCATTAACAGTTTTGCGATTTCCTGGCGTATCACTGGATCTTTGATGGCTCCCGTCTCGCGTGCACGTTCTATCACCAGGTCTACCCTTCCTGCTCTTTGCGGGTACCAGCGGTAGGGCTCATTTGCAATCTCAATCTCCTTTCGGTACTCGTCGTAGATAGAGCCTGAACGTTTTAAAATTCCGCCACTGTCTCGATTTCGGTCAAAGCTTCTGCGCTCGTGCGCCAAAGTGGTGATGGCGATGGGCCATCCATTTTCTTCCTCACCGATCATATTCTGATGAGGTATTCGCGCATCGGTAAAAAACACCTCGTTAAATGAAGCGTGACCGTTCATTTGTTTGAGCTGTCGGACCTCCACGCCAGGCTGATGCATATCCAGCACAAAAAATGTTAAACCTTGATGTTTGGGTTTATCCCAGTTTGTTCGAGCGAGCAGCAGCCCGAAATCGGCGTGGTGAGCGCTCGTTGTCCATACCTTTTGACCATTGATGACCCACTCATCGCCATCGCGCTCGCCTTTGCTGGTTGCCCCGGCCAAATCTGATCCGCTCCCGGGTTCGCTAAACAGCTGACACCAGGATTCGGCGCCCGTGACAATTCCTGGCAGATAGCGTTGTTTCTGGGAGTCATTCGCGTGTTCTAGCAGCGTGGCCGCAGCCAGCATTCTGACTCCTGAGTTCGCCGCACCAATCGCGCCAAGCTCGGCAAAAACCTCATCGACTTCAAGAGCTTTTGCAGGGGTCAGTCCTAGCCCGAAAAAATTCTTCGGCCAGGCAGGGACCCCCCAGCCACTCTCTAAGAGCATGGTACGCCAGGTCAAAAGCGACTGATCAGCGTTCCAGTTAGATTTGATCCAGTCTCTAGCTTGTTGTTTGATCTTTGATTCTTCCATTATTTATATCCCGCTCGCTTGCAGCATGCGCTCTCGGTGTTCATGTGGTGAGCCAAGAAAAACTTCCGAGCTCTTTGCGCGTTTGAACCATAGATGTGTATCGTTCTCCCAGGTAAAACCAACACCGCCGTGTAGCTGAATACACTGAATTGCTGAATTAAGGTAGGCCTCACTCGCCTGGGCTTTAGCGTGACTGGCTGCTTCTGAGCTGTTTTGTTGTTCATCGATCGCATAAGCCGCGTGATAGCAAGCAGACTTGGCTAATTCCACCTCTAACAGTAAATCAGCCAAGCGATGCTTGATTGCCTGAAAAGAACTGATGGTGCGACCAAACTGAACCCTAAGCTTGGTGTATTCGATTGCTGAATCCAACAATTGCTGTGCGCCGCCAATCATTTCATGCGATAAAGCCACTATCGATCTGTTGAATATTTCCTCGAGGGCCGCTGGTTTACCTGAGCCAAGGATTTGAGCGGGTGTGTCCCTCATTGTCACACTACAAATCTTTCGGGTCTGGTCCATGCCTTGTTCAAGTTTGATCTGCACGCGCTCATCCTTCGCATCTACTGTAAACAGGGCGATATTTTGATCCAATTGACCTGCAACGATTAGTAAATCGGAAACGTGAGCATCCAGAACGAAACATTTTTCACCATTTAGTGAATACCTACCATCTTTGTTTGTTGCGGTCATTTGAATATCCGTCTCATCCCATGACCCTGATTTCTCGCTCACACACAAGGTGACTTTGGTGCTTCCTGCTGCAATGGCCGGTAACCATTCGTTTTTGTCGTTCTCCGTGCCGTTGAGTATTAAAGCAGACGCGGCCATGACGCTGCTGCTTAAAAAGGGAACACCGATTAGTGATCTGCCGAATTGCTCCATGACAATGCCAAGTTCTGTAGCTCCAAAACCAGAACCTCCAAATTCTTCGGGTATAATTATCCCGGTGACTGCGAGCTCTTTTGAAAGAGTATCCCAAGTCTCTTGATCATAGCCCTGGTCGGTTTCCATTAGCCGACGTACTTCCCGGGTAGTGGATTTTTCTTCAACGAAGCGTTTGACGCTGTCCCTAAATGCTTCCTGCTCTTCGGTAAATGCAAATTCCATGTCGATACTGTCGATTCGTGTAATCACTAATGTAACATGTAGCAAAGTAACATGAAGTGTAAAACCGGTGCCTTTGATTACCTGTGTTGATGATTTGAAACAGCTGCACAAGCGGCGCGTGCCCAAGATGTTCTATGATTATTCTGAGTCGGGCTCCTGGACCGAATCAACGTTTGTCAGAAATGAAACTGTTTTTAACGAGGTTCTGTTGCGCCAGCGGGTGGCTGTTGATCTGACTAACCGATCGCAAAGCAAAGAGATTTTGGGAGAAAGATGGACGATCCCTGTTGCCTTGGCGCCTACTGGTATGGCGGGAATGCAATGCTCAGATGGTGAAATAAAAGCAGCCCAAGCGGCTGAGGAATTTGGCGTTCCATTTACACTATCGACTATGAGCATCTGTTCCATTGAGGATGTTGCAAAAAACACCAGTAAGCCGTTTTGGTTTCAACTGTATGTGATGAAAGATAGACGTTTTGTCGAATCACTCATTGAGAGGGCCAAAAAGGCAAATTGCAGTGCGCTGGTACTGACGCTTGATCTTCAGATATTGGGACAGCGTCATAAAGATATTAAAAACCGGCTTAGTGCTCCGCCTCGTCTGACCATCAAAAATTTAGCCAACATGATGACGAAGCCTCGCTGGTGCATGGGTATGCTAGCGACTCGGAGACATCAGTTTGGCAATATAATCGGTCATGCAGAGGGAGTGGACGATCTTTCTTCGCTGTCTTCCTGGTCGGCTGAGCAACTTGATCCCAGTTTGAACTGGGACGACATCAAATGGATTAAGGAACGTTGGGGAGGGCCTTTAATATTAAAGGGAATAATGGACCCACTGGATGCAAGGCACGCTGTAGACTCTGGGGCAGATGCGTTAATAGTTTCAAATCACGGTGGGCGACAGCTTGATGGAGCTCCCGCAACTCTCGAGGTGCTTCCTGCTATTGTGGCTGAAGTGGGTGACCGCATCACAGTATTTATGGATGGTGGTATTCGCTCTGGCCAGGATGTTTACAAAGCCGTTGCGTTGGGAGCAGAGGCTTGTTTCATAGGTAAGGCATTTTTAAATGGACTGGGTGCAATGGGAAAAGCAGGTGTAACGCGCTGTCTTGAATTAATGTTGAATGAATTGGATTTGACGATGGCTTTTTGCGGGTATCGTGACATCAACGAGGTTGATGGCCGTACACTTTGGCAAAATGTAGAAAAGAGACCCGAAAGTTAGGGATATTTTATGGCTGATTTTTCTGAAACAGCGAGCGCCTTTGTAAAGATGGCGCACGAAATAGTTTGGTGTAACGTGGCCACTATTGATAAGAAGGGTAGGCCACGTTCCAGGGTGCTGCATCCAATTTGGGAGTTGAAAGGCGAAGAGCTCGTTGGCTGGATTGCCACAGGGCCGACTCGAACAAAAAAAGAGCATCTTCGCATCAGTGCCTATGTATCGTGTAACTATTGGGCGAAAAATCAGGACACCTGTTTGGCAGAGTGCCATGCAAGCTGGGTGGAAGAGCCAGAGGCAAAACAGGTAATTTGGGATAAATTCGTGAATGGACCTGCTCCTGTGGGTTATGATCCTAGTATGATTCCTGGCTGGGAATCAGCCGCTTCTGAAAATTTTGCGGGTCTCAGGTTAGATCCATGGCGGCTAAGAGTTATGCCTGGCTCGGTCATGCTGACCGGTTCGGGCGAAATATTGGTTTGGGAAGATAATAATGATTAAGGGGAATTTAAATTGGGAATAAATACAAATCTTTTTGACTTAACCGGGCAAGTTGCCCTGTTGACAGGCGCCTCAAAAGGCATGGGCAAGTCAATGGCAATGGCCCTAGCAGAACATGGAAGCAAAGTGGTTGTTTCAAGTCGGAAACTCGATCAGTGTGAGGAGACCGCCAAAGAGATTAATGATGCTTGTGGAGAGGACCGGGCAATCGCCATCGCTTGCAACATTGGATACAAAGAACAGCTCCAGTCATTGGTCGATGAAACCAAAGAGCGCTTAGGTCCTATTGATACTTTAGTTGCCAATGCCGGAGTGAATCCTTTTTACGGGTCTATGTCAGATATCCCAGATGAGGCATTTGATAAGACGATGAACTCTAATGTGCGTTCCAATCACTGGCTCTGTCAGATGGTGTCCAAGGATATGCTGGAAAAAGGAAGCGGCTCCATAATGATTACATCGAGTACTGGGGCTTTCTCTCCTTCCGAGACACTAGGTACCTACAATATTTCGAAGTTAGCAGATATCGCTTTGGTCAGAAATTTGGCTGCTGAGTGGGGCCCCAAAGGGGTTCGCGTTAACGCCTTGTGTCCTGGTTTAATCAAGACGGACTTTGCGAAAGCATTATGGGACAACCCTGAAGCGGCAGCTCGAGTAACCGAGCAAACCCCTATGCGACGATTTGGTGAATCCGATGACTTTAAGGGTATTGCTGTGTTTATCGCCTCGGAAGCCAGTTCCTACGTGACAGGCCAGGCACTGACTGTATGTGGTGGTACCCACATGTGGCGATAACGAGTTTGTGTCGGATTTTCAGTGGAAGGAACCTGAGGAGGGTTATCAGCTAGAACCTGATATGGTTGGCGTTACTAGGGGTTACCAACACGAGAAATTAACTACCTGTGGAATAGACCCCAATGTTTTTGCTGGCGCAGCTGATCCCTCCTTCTTCATCGGAATAGCCATTCAGGCTGGGGTGAATAGCGGCATTTCTGCAGAGGGCGCTGTCAATATGGTGCAGTCGCTGGAGGTTATTCGCCCTGCTCTTCTTGACGAACTGCTGTTAGTCGAGGGCCGTATAGAGTCTGTCCAGGAGGTTGCACGGGGAGAGCGAGTTGAGACCCATGTGTGGTTTTCCGATCAGGAAGGACAGACGGTTCTGCGAGCAAATCGAGTATCTCTAAGACCAAACCCCAACTCTTCAGAAAAAGGCGGTGCTGGTGTTCGACCTGAGCCGGTTATCAAAGACGTATCTTCACTTGATCAAAAGAACGCGTTTCAGCTCACCCCTGATATCGTCAAGAATTACAGCTCGGAAGGTAACTCAATTCACTATGATGAAGCGGCGGCTAAAGCCGGGGGGTTTCGTGCCCCCCATAATAGGCGGAGGCATGGGGGTTCATTATCTGATGGCAGATTTTTGGGCATCGCGTTCATCTGATTGCTTTGCTTGCAACATCTACTTCAGACGACCAATCTTCTGGGACGACGCAATAAGCGTTGGGGTAGACACCTCCAAAGCAGCCTTTGGATTACTAAAGAGAGACGAAGGGTCCGATTCCCCAGTAAAAGTTGGTACTGAAATGGAACTGATAAATCCAGGGTAGTACTTACTGGTTTTAAGAGGGTATCTTGACCGTGGCGGTGCCCAGTACGCGTGTTTCTCCTGCGTCGTTTTTTATCGTCATGTCGAGTTCGACTAATCCCTCATCGCTGTCGATGTCTGTGACCACCGCACCGATAATAGAGGTGGTGTCAGCGATCATCGGGGCTCTGAAAATGGTGTCAATTTTTTCAATCTTAGCGTTGGGTGCCCAGGCATGAATTGTGGAAGTCATAAAGCCCATTCCCATGATTCCTGGGACCAAGGCACCGGGGAAGCCTTCTTTTTGGGCGCCTTCATGACTTTCAAATCTTGGCCCACCCCAGCCTACTGCTCTAGCAAATTTACTGCAGTTTTCTAATGAAGTATCCGGTGTAAAACTGGCTAACTCCTCGCCAAATTCGACGTCATTGATGTTTTCTACTGTCATGATGCAGGTTTCTCCCTAATTACCATTCTAGAGTCCATGGTCGCAAGATGGGTGTCGCTAGAATTATATAGGTCCATCCTTGCGACAACGAATATCATCCTGCCCGAACGACCTTTTTTGTCGTAGATCTCGTGAAGATGAGTCTTCCCTGTAAGTGTTTCTCCGCAAGGCACTGGAGCATGACAGGTCACTGCTTTTCCACCGTCCATTGGTAGTCCCCCAATTTTTGGAAAGTCAATGGGCAGGTGTCGGCCAGATGCCATACTGCACAGAAAGGCTGGTGTTGCCTGAAATTCTGGATCGTCACTATCGACAAAACAGGAGCGAGTCTCTCCCGAAGCAAGCGCCGCCGTGACTACCTTGTCTGCATCGAGTTGGAACTCTTTGCTATCGAACTCTTCGTTCAAGAAATCTTTTTTTAATTCGTCTAAATCGACCATAACACCTCCTGAGTCAGACTAATGATACTAAAATCGAGCCCCTGAAGTCAGTTGGTTTGGATTAAAAGCTGAAAATAGCCGGCAATATTTGTTAAGTTAGTCATTTTTTGGGGATTAGTTATGGGGCCACTTGAGGGAGTTCGAGTTGTTGAATTGCAGGGAATAGGGCCTGGTCCCTTTTGTGGCATGATGTTGGCTGATATGGGGGCTGAAATTATTCGCGTTGATCGTTCAGCATCAGTCGGTCAAGAGGCTAACAAGACCGATTTTCTAGCTAGGGGGCGTAAAAGTATTGGTGTTGATCTTAAAAAGCCTGAAGGTGTTGAAACCGTATTGCGTCTAATCGAGACTGCCGATGTCTTGATTGAAGGATTTAGACCTGGAGTAATGGAGAGGTTGGGTTTGGGGCCTGACGTATGCCTAGCGCGAAACCCTAGAGTCGTTTATGGGCGTATGACTGGTTGGGGTCAAACTGGATCGATGGCGTCAGCAGCTGGTCATGACATCAATTACATTTCTTTGTCTGGGGCGCTCCATGCGATTGGCGAAAAAGACAGCAACCCTACACCACCGCTTAATCTGGTTGGAGATTTTGGTGGAGGCGGGATGTTGCTTGCTTTTGGAATTGCGGCAGCTCTTTTTGAAACGCAAAAATCCGGCAAAGGCCAAGTGATCGATGCAGCAATGACCGACGGTTCGGCTCTTTTGATGAATGCGGTCTTCGGCATCATGAACACAGGGCGCTGGAGTTCCGACAGAGGTACGAATTTACTCGATGGTGGTGCTCACTTTTATGGGACCTACGAGACCAAGGATGGTAAGCACGTTTCGATTGGATCGATTGAGCCGCAGTTTTATGAACTGTTGCTTGAGAAGACTGGTTTAGCGAATGACCATGACTTACCGAAACAGATGAGTCGAGATGACTGGCCTAATCTACGTCAAAAATTGGAAGAAGTTTTTATTCTCAAAACACGTGATGAATGGGATGAGGTCATGCTGGGAACGGATATTTGTTACGCACCCATCCTCACTCTTGAAGAAGCAGCCAGTCACCCGCACAACTCCGAGCGAGAGACTTTTGCTCTGTCGGAAGGTCTGATTCAGGCCTCCCCGGCACCGCGTTTTTCGAGAACATCGCCTCAGTTACCTGAAGTGGCGACGGCGGCGGGCTCGGATACGGACGAAATACTCACGGAGCTGGGTATGAATCAATCAGAGATACAGGAACTTAAGACAAGCGGAGCCGTAGCCTAACCGTTAACCACTAAGATTTTTGGGTAAGTAACAGACTTATTTCCGCATCGATTTTTTGCTTGATCGAGTGATAATTCTCGTTGAAGTTCTGTGCGATCATCGCAATATCGTCATGCTCCGACTTCCAGCGAGTCTGCCCGTCTGGTTGCGTGACAGTCTTAATACGAACCTCGCCCATAGTGGTGGTAATCGTGGTTTCCTCGCGAGGCAAAACGACCTTGTCGAAAGGAATGACTCTTAGTCCGATGGTCGAAGAGTTGTTTAGAATGGTTTCTGAGATTTTTTCTGATTTGGAGGTCTCGCATAACACCACCAAGCATTGAGCGGGGCGGTTCTTTTTCATCATAATCGGATTAAGGTAAACGTCCGAAGCTCCTGTTTTAAATAGAGTTTTTATTAGCGGATCAAAGGCCTCAGGGTTCATGTCGTCAATATTGGCCTCGATCTTGACGTGTTTTATAGGCGCGGTATTAGGGGACGCATATTCTCCGATGGCAACGCGTAATACGTTCGGTAACTCAAAGTCTTTATGACCAATTCCGTATCCAATATCTTTGGGTATAAACACGCCTTTGGGTTCGAATTCCTTGACGAAGGTGTTCAGTATCGCAGCGCCTGTCGGGGTGGTGCTTTCGCCGCTGACGCTGCCATAACGACAGGGCGCATTTTTAAGCAATTCCTGTGTTGCTGGCGCTGGCACGGGAAATCGTCCATGGGCACAATCGACAAACCCACTTCCTACTTCTACCGCATTACTTAGAATCGTATCGACCGCCAGGTATTCTATGCATATGGCTGCTCCCACTATGTCCACAATTGAATCAATTGCGCCAACTTCGTGAAAGTGTACTTTGTCTGGGCTGATTGAATGAATTTTGCCCTCGGCAACTGCGATCGATTGAAAGACTGCTAATGACCTGTCTTCTATCGATTGCGAAAATTTGGCTTGTTTTATGATTTCTGTCACATCGGACAGATGACGATGAACTTGCCCTTCTTGGGCATTGACCGATGCTTTTGTGCCGTGGATGCCTTGTTTGCTGGAGGGTTCAACGATCAGCTGAAACTCATGATTGACCGCGAGCTTCCCAAGCTCAGATTGAAGGTGAGACTCTGGTACGCCTAAATCAATCATTGCGGCCAGGTTAAGGTCACCTGCAATACCGCAAGAGGGTTGAAAAAATAATGCTTTCAGTGTTCTACGCTACATTAAAATAGTCTGACGAAGTCGCAGCCGCTACAAAATTTTCTTTTAAGTGCAGGAGATTCTGCATGTCGGCATTCACTACGTCGAGGCCATTTTCTAGAACGAAGGCGTAACTTCTTTGGAAGGCACTGAGTTTAGCTTTGAGTAGCTTCTCGTCATAGTATTGGTCAAAAGCGTCAGGATTTCCCCACCCCAGCCAGGCTCTACCTGCGATAAAACGACCAGCTTTCATTCCAACGAGCCCGATACCTGCTTCCTTGGCTTTGTTGAGTACTGGCTGTAATTCCTTAAGAGAAGGAGACCCTGGGAGAATTGATTTGTCTTCCCAGTCATACCAGCCGCCAGGTGTGATGGCGATCATGGCTAAATCGAACCAGCCTGTATCGGCGGCCGCATCGAGAACATTGGCGGCATTTTGATGTGTAGAAATTCCCAGATAAGATACCTTGCCCTTGGCTTTGGCGGTTTCGAAGGCTTTATAGATTTCCTCGCTCTTGATTACGGATACGTTATTTTGACCCATGTAATAATAGGCGTCGACATGATCGGTCTTCATTTCGCGAAGACTTTCATCTAGGTAAGCGGTCCAGCCTTCTGCTGCCTTTTTGGCCTGCTCCACGGAGATTGTTTCATCCCAGTCAGTATCTGATGCAACAAACCCTTTAGAGATCAAGAAAATCTCGTCTCGTTTTTTTCGCAGAAAATCGACCATGTTTTTCTCAGCATTGCCATAGTAGTGCTTGAAACCCACGTCGAAGGTATTTACTCCAGCATCGAATGCCGCATGCAGTAGGTCGTCATGAGGCTCTCTTGAAAGTGTTGCACCACACCCAAAGACGAGGCGACTTGAGTTATGTCCGGTTCTTCCGAGCGTGCGGTATTGCATTTTAGGCCATTCCTCACCTAGCCCCGCAGCTTCTTTGCCTTCGACTACCGCGGCTTTGACGTTACCCGAATTCAAGAAAGACTGAGCACCAACTCCGATAGCAGTCCCATATTGCAGGAACTTTCTTCTAGTACCTGATAAAAGTGATTTGTTGGTCGTTGGGTTTTTCATGTCGACTCCCGTTTACAGGTTGTTCTAAAGATTTTAGGCTTAGTCAGAATGCAATGGCTAAGACCGCCAATTTTATAAGATAACGAATTAAACAATGCCTGCCAAACAAAAGCGAATCCTTACCTTTCTGTATTTAGTAGTTATGCTGTTTGGCTCTCCTGTTGTTTATTCGTTGAATTTGAACCCAATCAGCGCTGATCACTGGGACGAAAATCATGCGGCCCACCTTGCGTCAAGGGCGGGCTTTGGATTATTGCCCGGTGAAATTGCGGCGCTAGCTGCTGAAGAGCCAAAAAAAGCGGTTGCTTATTTCGTCGATGGTGCAGGAAAACCGAACGTCAGCGCGTTTGAACACTCCGGCATCTTTGATGAAGGCCTTGATCCTTTCCCGCCTAGTAGACCAGCTACAACTCGCCTTGCCAAGGAGCAAGGACACGCATTGGGTATTAATGTGAAGCCGGGTGGCAACCGGCCTATTCAGCCCATTGTTAATAAGTTCTTTTATTGGTTACGGGCAAGCCGGCTGGAAACTGATCGGGTCAGTTACTGGTGGGCGAACCGAATGTTAACGACGAATCACCCGTTACAGGAAAAAATGGCTTTGTTTTGGCATGGGCATTTTGCGACGAATGAGGACAAAGTCAGAGACTATCGCAAGATGTTGAAGCAGCTTGAATTGTTCCAGGAAAAAGGTCTATCGAATTTCAGGGAGCTACTGATTGCGGTTTCACAGGACCCCGCCATGCTCGCCTTTCTTGATGCGGGCGTTAATACGAAAGATTCACCAAATGAAAACTTTGCCCGTGAAATCATGGAATTATTCACGATGGGCGTTGGTCACTATTCAGAGGAGGATGTGCAAGAAGCGGCGAGGGCGTTTACCGGATGGAATTCTCGAAATTTGGTCTTTTTTATAGACGAGGAGCAACATGATTCGGGAGTGAAACGCTTTCTAGGGAAAGAAGATAATTTTTCGGGTACGGATATTATTGATTTGATCTTGGAGCAGCCTGTCACTGCCGAATTCATCGCTGCGAAGATATATCGGTATTTTGTTAATGATCAGCTTTCGGAATCTGAGGTTAAAGAGCTTGGAGCCCTACTAAGAGAACAAGACTTTGATCTGGGCGAATTTATGACGACACTCTTTCTCTCGCAAGATTTTTATTCTGATAAAAATAGGGGTACCCATATAAAGAGCCCGGTTGAGTTGGTTATCTCAACTTATAAAAAGCTCGGCATGAATCAAGTGCCTGGTATACCTGACTTCAATGTGGTGACAGGTTCGCTTGGCCAGAGGTTGATGCACCCCCCAACGGTAGCTGGGTGGTCGGAGGGCAGGAGCTGGATCACTCCGAGTTTGTTGTTTGAAAGAGGAAATTTTGTTTTGGACTCTCTCTTCCCGGATATTGGATTCGTGCCTCCAGATCGTTATCCCGTTTTTACGCCAGAGGTGGTTAATGTCCAAGACAGACTGCGCCAAGGCATGACAATAACGATGGCGACCAAGCCGACAGGGGTGGATCAAGAGGCGGGTATGATGTCCGATTCAAATATGATGGCTGACAGAGACGAAGCTTTCAACACGCGCCTGGGTAGCATGCGGGGCTGGCAGATGGCTATTCAAAGAGTCAAGCCAATCGAGCGCTCAACTTTTGGGGCTAGCTTGACTGACTTGGTCTTGTCGGCAGAGGCCGAGACTCCAGAAGAGGTCATCGCTCTTTTTCACGATTTATTTTTTGAAGTGTCGCTAGAGCAAGAAGTGCTAGACCAGTTGGTCGACTTCCTAGAGCAGGAGATCGGAGGGTCTGATCTAAGATCGTCCACCGGTTTTCTGGAGGAACCGCTCAGGAAGTTATTGCACAGTATGCTGAGTTTGCCTGAATACCAGCTGGGTTAAGAGGAGGGCTTAGATATGATTCGTCGTCGAGATCTGCTGAAGGGAACAGTTGCTTTAGGGTTAACAAGTCTAATGCCACCTATAGCTGCCAGGCCATTCTCTCGAGATTTGCCTGTTCTTGTGGTAGTCGAGCTGTCTGGGGGTAACGACGGCTTGAACACGGTGGTTCCCTTTGCTGATGATGCATATTATCGGCACCGACCAACGATTGGCCTACCGGAATCGCAAGTGCTCAAGATTGATGATCATTTTGGTTTGAATCCCGGTATGTCTGGATTTGAAAAACTCTGGCAGAACGATCAGTTAGCGATCATTCATGGTTGTGGCTATGAGAGACCCTCATATTCGCATTTCACCTCCATGGCCTATTGGCATACAGGTACTCCTAATGGTGGCGATGAATTTGGCTGGATGGGAAGAACCGCCGATGTCATGCGCTCCAAACAGGCCGAGGATATTTTGATTAATGTTGGCTCGACTCAATCGCTCGCAGTAAAAAGTGCCATACATACGCCGCTTGTTTTTGACGATCCCATGAGGTTTCAGCGAAGTTATTGGATGAACCAGATTGATTTCTCGTCTTCAGTAGAACCGAGCTATAAAAATTCAAATCGCGGGTTTCTAAAGGCGGTGGATGTCAGCGCAAAAACCTCAGCCAAACGTATTAGAAAAGCCTGGTCTGATTACGAAACGAACGTCGATTACGGAATTGTTCCGATGGATTTACCAAAGGTTGCATCCTGTATTGATGCTGGCCTGGAAACTCAGTTATATCACGTATCTTTTCGAAACAACGCGTTTGATACCCATGTGCAGCAACCTAATCTTCACAGACGATTGCTGAGCTATGCGAGCGACGCCATATTCGGGTTTGTCAATGATCTGCAACGGTTAGGGCACGGGGATCGAGTGGTGGTCATGGTCTATTCTGAATTTGGTAGACGCGTGCCAGAAAATGCAAATCTGGGTACTGATCATGGAAGTGCCAATAATATGTTTTTCATAGGCAATAAGATTAATGGCGGTCATTATGGTGTTTTGCCAAGTCTAGTGAACTTGATCGATAGCGGAAACTTGGCCTATACGACTGACTTCCGTCAGGTTTATGCTACAGCGATTGAAGATTGGTTGAACGTTGACAGCACCAAGGTGCTAAAAGAAACATTTGA